>NZ_JARXYJ010000001.1:2512000-3140000 GCF_029894425.1 Streptomyces sp. SAI-127 | reverse complement strand
CGGGAGCCGTGGGCGCCGGGCGATGGCGTCAGGCGTGGCGGGCGGGGAGGCCTGCGGGTGCGGCTACCACGGCATCGCCACCCCGCCGTTCGGGCGGATGATCTGGCCCGTCATGAAGGACGAGGCGTCGGAGGCCAGGTAGAGCACGGCGTGGGCGATGTCCTCCGGTTCGCCGACGCGCCTGAGCGGTGACATGCGGGA
Source organism: Streptomyces sp. SAI-127 (assembly GCF_029894425.1). Lineage (NCBI taxonomy): Bacteria > Bacillati > Actinomycetota > Actinomycetes > Kitasatosporales > Streptomycetaceae > Streptomyces > Streptomyces sp. SAI-127. The sequence goes on along the minus strand of NZ_JARXYJ010000001.1, from coordinate 3,139,799 downwards.
CATGAGTGCCTCGGTGTGCGCCTGTGCCTCCTCGTCGTGGCGGTCGGTCATGGGAGTGCGGATCCAGCCGGGCGCGATGGCGTTGACCCGGATGCCGTACCGGCCGACCTCGGTGGCCAGGGTCTTCGTGAGCTGCACCACGGCTGCTTTGGCCGCGCCGTAGCAGAGCAGCCCGGGTCCGCCCGTGTCCACGGCGCCGGAGGCCATCGTGACGATGCTGCCTCTCGTCTCCCGGTCGAGCATCAGGCGGGCCGCCTCCTGGCAGGCGTGGAGTACGCCCTTGAAGTTGACGTTCAGGACGCGGTCGAGGTCTTCGTCCCTCGTCTCCAGGACCGGGCTGCTGTGCATGATTCCGGCGACCGCGGCCAGCACGTCGAGGCGCTCGCAGGAGGTGATGGCCTGGTGGAGCTGTTCGCGGTCGGTGACGTCGAGGGGATGGGTGTGGGTGGTGCCGCCCGCGTCCTTGATCAGGGTCGCCGTCTCGTGCAGTCCCGACGCGTCGAGGTCGGCGCAGTGCACGGTGGCACCCGCCTCGGCGAGCAGGACGGCGGTTGCGCGGCCGATGCCACTCGCGGCGCCGGTGACGAATGCGGTGCGTCCGGTGAGGTCGTACGCGCTGACGGCCATGGAGCGACGGTACGAGCGTTTCTGACGGGTCGTCAATTGGTCGTACGGCGTGAGGTTCTGGGGTGTGTTCCGCTCGGTGCCCTGCGGTGGGGGCTCGGGGCGGGGCCGGTTTGGCAGTTCGGGCACCAGTACGTGGGACGTTCGCGGGAGCCGTCGCCCTGGTCGGCGACGCGGATGGAGGTGTGGCAGCGGAGGCAGGGGCGGGGTGCGCGGCCGTAGACGAACAGGTCCTGGCCGCGGCGGCCGGTCGTGCTGCGGACCGGGCGGTCGCGATTGACCTCCAGGAGCTTCTTGGCGAGCGCGGGGAGCTGAGCGGCGCGGTCCGCGGGGAGGGCGCCGATGGGGAGCCAGGGGGTGGCGCCGAGCAGGAAGCAGAGTTCGCTCTTGTAGACGTTGCCGATGCCGGCGAGATTGCGCTGGTCGAGAAGGGCCTCGCCGAGGGGGCGGGCGGGGTCCTGGAGAAGGTTCGCCAGGGCCGACTCGGGGTTCCAGTCAGGGCCCAGGAGGTCGGGACCCAGGTGGCCGACGGCTTTGTGCTCGTCCGTGGTGCGCAGGAGTTCCAGGACGGGGAGGCGGTAGCCGACGGCTGTGCGATCGGCGTTGGCCAGGATCGCGCGGATCTGGTGGGTGGGGCCTCCGGTCCATCGCTGGTTTTCTGCGTACACCTTCCAGGAGCCGTCCATGCGGAGGTGGGAGTGGAGGGTCAGGCCGCCCTCGATGCGGGTGAGGAGGTGCTTGCCGCGTGGGGTGACGTCGAGGACCCGGCGGCCTGTGAGGTCGGCTGTGGCGTACTTCGGCACCCTCAGGTCGCTGCGGGTCAGCACCTTGTCCGCGAGGGCGCTGTGCAGGCGTCTCGCGGACTGCCAGACCGTGTCTCCTTCGGGCATGGGTCAAGGGTGGCATGGGGGGAGGGGCGGTGAAGGGGGCGCTGTCATGGGGAGGGTGCGGGCGGCTCCTGTGGGGCGTGCTTGCTGTCGGCGGCTGCGAGGGCGGGGCGGGTGGCCTGGGCTTGGCGGCCGGGGGCGGAGAGGGCGGTCATGCGCATAGGCGTAGGCCGCGCGTGGCAGGGGAGGGGCGAGCGGGCGTGGGGGGTGCGACGTGGTGGTCTTCGTCTTCGGCCGGTTCCACCCGCACCTTGTGTGCGGGGTTCGTCGTCGAGTGCGGGCGGCTCCTGTGGGCGTGCTTGCTGTCGGCGGCCGCGGGGGTCGGGGCGGGTGGCCTGGGCTTGGCGGCCGGGCGTGGAGAGGGCGGTCATGCGCGTAGGCGTAGGCCGCGAGGGGTGGCGATGAAGCCCGCTGTCTCCAGGAGGGCGCCCAGGGGGGAGGTCAGGGCCGAGGTGCCGTTGATGCGTTCCACCGTGACCGTGCCGAGGGAACCGGCCTTGGCTGCCGCGGCGAGGGACTCCGCCGCTGTGTGCAGGCGGGGATCGTCGGTGGCGGCGGTGTCGGGTGCGGAGGGCCAGGCCAGGAGGGTCTTGCCGCCGCGCTCCATGTAGAGCGTGAGCTCGCCGTCCACGAGAACCACGAGGGAGCCCGCCTTGCGGCCCGGCTTGTGGCCGGCCTCGGTCGGGGGGTCTGGCCAGGGCAGGGCGGCGCCGTAGGCGTTGGCGGGGTCTGCGGCGGCGAGGACCACGGCTCGGGAGGCATCGGAGGCGTTGTGCCTGCGACTGCCGAATCCGGACCCGTATCCGGGGGCGGCTTGCCAGTGCTGGGGGGTGGGCTGGGGTGGGTAGTCGCGCGGGGAGATGTACTCGTCGCGGGAAGCGGGGGACGGGGAACCGGAAGTGAAGTCGGGGTCTGCCTCAGGTCCGGGGCCGTCGGGGTTGTCGAAGGCGCGGGTCCAGTCCCAGTCCTCGGTCGTGGGGTCGCCTTGTGCGGGGCTGTGGGGTGCCTCGGGTGCCGAGCCGGAACCCCAGATGTCGGGAGTGCCGCTGTCCGGCACCGGCTCCCCGCGGTCGCGGGCGTTCGACACCGCGCGGAGACGGTCGACCGCGCCGTCCATGGCGAACTGGGCGGCGCCGAGGCCCTCCACGACGTAACCGCGGCGGGCCTGACCGCTGTCCTCGAAGGCGGAGAGGATGCGGTACGTCGCCGAGAAGCCGCCCTCCACGCCCTCCGCCGAGACGGCCCCCCGGGTGACCACTCCATGCCGGTCGAGGAGAGTGCGGGCCAGGGCGTGGGCGCGCACGGTCGGATCGGCCTCGCGTGGCGGGAGCAGGGACCAGCGGCCGGCGACGGTCGGCGGGCCGGTGCGGGAGGCGGTGCGGGCCGCGGCCGTGAGGGAGCCGTAGCGGCCGCGGGGGATCGTGCGTTTGGCCCGGTGGGCGGTGGAGCCGGCGGTGCGGCCGGAGCCCAGGAGGGAGCGCATGGGGGTGAGGGTGTCGTTGGTGAGCCGCCCGGACCAGGCCAGGTCCCATACGGCGTCGGCCAGTTGGGGATCGGTGGCGTCGGGGTGGGTGGTGGCGCGCACCTGGTCGGCGATCTGGCGGAAGAACAGGCCGTAGCCGCCGGTGAGGGCGTCCAGGACGGACTGGTGCAGGGCCGTCAGCTCCAGGGGGTGGGGCGGTGGCAACAGGAGGGGGGCCGCGTCCGCCAGGTACAGGGAGACCCAGCCGTCCTTGCCGGGCAGGGCGCCCGCTCCGGACCACACGATCTCTCCGGCGGCGGTGAGCTCGTCGAGCATGGCGGGGGTGTAGTTCGTGACGCGTGACGGCAGGACGAGCTTCTCCAGGGCGGACGCGGGCACGGACGCGCCCTGCAACTGCTCGACGGCACGCACCAGTCCGTCGATGCCGCGCAGGGAATGGCCCTTGCCGATGTGCTGCCACTGCGGCAGGAACTGGGCGAGGGCCGGTGGCGGCACCGGTTCGAGTTCGTGCCGCAGGGCCGCCAGGGAGCGGCGGCGCAGACGGCGGAGCACCGTGGCGTCGCACCATTCCTGGCCGATGCCCGCCGGGTGGAACTCGCCCTGTACGACCCGTCCGCTCGCGGCCAGGCGCTGCAACGCTCCCTCGGTGACCGCCGTGCCCAGCCCGAAGCGGGCGGCGACCGTCGCCGAGGTGAAGGGGCCGTGGGTGCGGGCGTAGCGCGCGAGGAGGTCACCGAGGGGGTCCTTGACCGGCTCGGTGAAGGCCTCCGGGACGCCGACCGGCAGCGCTGTGCCGAGGGCGTCGCGCAGGCGGCCCGCGTCCTCGATCGCCGCCCAGTGGTCGGCGCCTGCGACACGGACCTTGATCGCGCGGCGGGATCCGGCGAGGTCGTGCGCCCACTGCGGCTCGGCACCCCGCTCGGCCAGCTCGGCGTCCGTGAGCGGGCCGAGGACGCGGAGGATGTCCGCGACGCCCTCGGCGTCCTTCACCCGGCGGTCCTCGGCGAGCCACTGGAGCTCCCGCTCCAGCTCGGTCAGCACCTCGGCGTCGAGCAGCTCGCGCAGCTCCGCCTGGCCGAGCAGCTCGGCCAGCAGACGGGAGTCCAGCGACAGGGCCGCCGCGCGGCGCTCGGCGAGCGGCGAGTCCCCTTCGTAGAGGAACTGGGCGACGTAGCCGAAAAGGAGGGAGCGGGCGAAGGGGGAGGGCTCGGGAGTGGTGACCTCGACCAGGCGGACCCTGCGGGACTCCAGGTCGCCCATCAGCTCGACGAGTCCGGGGACGTCGAAGACGTCCTGGAGGCATTCTCGGACCGCCTCCAGGACGATGGGGAACGAACCGAACTCGCTCGCCACCTGGAGCAGTTGAGAGGCCCGCTGGCGTTGTTGCCACAAGGGGGTGCGCTTACCGGGGTTGCGGCGCGGCAGCAGGAGCGCGCGGGCGGCGCACTCGCGGAATCGGGAGGCGAACAGGGCCGAGCCACCGACCTGGTCGGTGACGACCTGGTCGACCTCGCCCTTGTCGAAGACGACGTCCGCGGCGCCCACCGGAGCCTGTTCGGCGTCGTACTCCGTGCCGATCCTGTTCGGCTCGCCGTCGAGGAGGTCCAGGCTCATCAGGTCGGCGTCGGGCAGCCGTAGGACGATGCCGTCGTCGGCGTGCATGACCTGGGCGTCCATGCCGTAGCGCTCGGAGAGCTTGGCGCCGAGGGCGAGTGCCCAGGGTGCGTGGACCTGGGCGCCGAAGGGGGAGTGGACGACGACCCGCCAGTCACCGAGTTCGTCGCGGAAGCGCTCCACGACGATGGTGCGGTCGTCCGGGACGTGGCCGCAGGCCTCGCGCTGCTCGTCCAGGTAGGACAGGACGTTGTCCGCCGCCCACGCGTCCAGGCCCGCGGCGAGGAGGCGCAGACGGGCGTCCTCCTTGGACAGGGAGCCGACCTCGCGGAGGAACGCGCCCACCGCGCGGCCCAGTTCGAGGGGGCGGCCCAGTTGGTCGCCCTTCCAGAACGGGAGCCTGCCGGGAACGCCGGGAGCCGGGGAGACCAGGACGCGGTCGCGGGTGATGTCCTCGATGCGCCAGGAGCTGGTGCCGAGCGTGAAGACGTCACCGACGCGCGACTCGTAGACCATCTCCTCGTCGAGTTCGCCGACCCTTCCGCCGCCCTTCTTGGGGTCGGAGCCGGCCAGGAAGACGCCGAAGAGGCCGCGGTCGGGAATGGTGCCGCCGGAGGTGACGGCGAGGCGCTGGGCGCCCGGACGGCCGGTGATGGTGCCGGCGATGCGGTCCCAGACCACGCGCGGACGCAGTTCGGCGAAGGCATCGGAGGGGTAGCGGCCGGCGAGCATGTCGAGGACCGCGGTGAAGGCGGACTCGGGGAGGGAGGCGAACGGAGCCGCCCTTCGGACCATGGCCAGGAGGTCGTCGAGCTGCCAGGTGTCCATCGCGGTCATCGCGACGAGTTGCTGGGCGAGGACGTCCAAGGGGTTGGCGGGGACCTTGAGGGACTCGATGGAGCCGGTGCGCATGCGTTCCGTGACGACCGCCGCCTGGACCAGGTCGCCTCGGTACTTCGGGAAGACCACGCCGGTGGAGACCGCGCCGACCTGGTGGCCGGCGCGGCCGACGCGTTGCAGGCCGGAGGCCACGGACGGGGGCGACTCGACCTGGATGACGAGGTCCACCGCGCCCATGTCGATGCCGAGTTCGAGGCTGGAGGTGGCCACCACGGCGGGGAGGCGGCCCGCTTTGAGGTCCTCCTCGACCAGGGCGCGCTGTTCCTTGGAGACCGAGCCGTGATGGGCGCGGGCGATGACCTGGGGGGCGCCCTGGGCCGCGCCTGAACCGCCCATGAGTTCGGCCGGGGCGTGGTGCTCGTCCAGGGGCTCGCCGGTGGCGCGTTCGTAGGCGATCTCGTTGAGGCGGTTGCAGAGGCGTTCCGCGAGGCGGCGGGAGTTCGCGAAGACGATCGTGGAACGGTGGGACTGGACGAGGTCGGCGATGCGCTCCTCCACGTGGGGCCAGATGGAGGGGCGTTCCGCGCCTTCGTTGCCCTCGGCCACCGGCGAGCCACCGAGTTCACCGAGGTCTTCCACCGGGACCACGACCGAGAGGTCGAACTCCTTGCCGGACTTCGGCTGAACGATCTCCGCCTTGCGCTGGGGGGAGAGATAGCGGGCGATCTCGTCCACCGGGCGGACCGTGGCGGAGAGGCCGATGCGGCGGGCCGGCTTCGGGAGGAGTTCGTCAAGGCGCTCCAGGGAGAGGGCCAGATGTGCCCCGCGCTTGGTGCCGGCCACGGCGTGGACCTCGTCGAGGATCACTGTCTCGATGCCGGTGAGCGCCTCGCGGGTCGCCGACGTCAGCATCAGGAACAGGGATTCCGGGGTGGTGATCAGGATGTCCGGAGGGCGGGTGGAGAGGGCTCGGCGCTCGGCCGCGGGGGTGTCGCCGGAGCGGATGCCCACCTTGACCTCGGGCTCGGGGAGGCCGAGGCGGACGGATTCCTGGCGGATGCCGGTGAGGGGGCTGCGGAGGTTGCGCTCCACGTCGACGGCGAGCGCCTTGAGGGGGGAGACGTACAGGACTCGGCAGCGCTTCTTGGGGTCTGCGGGCGGGGGCGTGGAGGCCAGCTGGTCCAGGGCGGCGAGGAATGCGGCCAGGGTCTTTCCGGAGCCGGTGGGGGCGACGACAAGTACGTCCGAGCCCTCTGCGATGGCCTGCCATGCTCCGGCCTGGGCGGTGGTGGGCGCGTCGAACGCACCCGTGAACCAGCCGTGGGTGGCGGGTGAGAAGCCGTTCAGGGCTCGGTGTGCTGGGCTGACCATGCGTCCATCCTGCACCCGGGGACTGACAATGCCCCTGACCTGCGGGTTGCCTCCGGCGGTTGAGCGGGAGATGTCTGCGGCTGTTGAGCAGGGATGCCTGCGGCGCCGTGGGGGTGTCCGTACTCGCTGACTTTGGCCCACTCAGGGGTGCGCGGAACCGCGTGACAATGGGTGCATGGCGGATTCCGGGGAGCGGGCGCGGCACTGGCGGTATGCCGAGTTGCCCGGGGTCGATCTGCTGCGGGCCAGGTATGTGCGGAAGACGTTCGTGCGGCATACGCATGAGCACTTTGTGATCGCCGCCATCGCGGACGGGGTGGAGGTCTTTCACCACCGGGGCGCCGATCGGTACGCGGGGGCCGGTGCGCTTGCGCTGGTCAATCCCGATACGGCTCATACGGGGCGCGCCGGGGTGCCCGAGGGATGGCGGTACGGGGCGGTGTATCCGTCACCCGAGGTGGTGGCCGGGATCGCGGCCGAGACCACTTCGCTGCGGGGTACGCCCGGCTTTGTGCGGCCGGTGCTCGACGATCCGTACGCGGTGGGATTGGTGCACCAGGTTCTGCGGGCCGCGGACGAGGGGAACGCGCTGGCCGCCGACACGTTGTTGCGGGTCGCCGTGACGCGGTTGCTGCGGGTGAACGGCGGGACGTTGCCGCAACGGGATGTGCGGAGCGCGGGTGCTCGGATCGCCGTACGTGCGCGTGCCGTGCTGGAGGAACGGATGGCCGCGCCGCCGACTCTGGAGCAGTTGGCCGCTGATCTCGGGGTCGGTCCCTTCGCGTTGCTGCGAGCTTTTCGGGGTGTCTATGGGATGCCGCCCCACACGTGGCTGACCGACGCTCGGGTGCGGCGGGCTCGGCGGTTGCTGGATGCGGGGGCCGGCCCGGCCTCGGCCGCCGTCGAAGTGGGGTTCACGGACCAGTCTCATCTGAACCGGCATTTCACGCGGATCGTCGGTGTGCCTCCCGGGGCCTATCAGCGGGAGCGCAAGAACGTACAAGACTCGCCCGGGCGGCTGCTCCTAGCGTCCGAGGCGTGGCAGAAGAACAGACAGCGCTAGCGGATACGCACGCCGACGGGGGAGACAGGCCGGACGCCGCCGTCGTACGGGACGCCCTCGGGGTCGGGGTGGCCGTCGGACTGTCCGGGTTCGCCTTCGGGGTGACCTCGGCCGGCAGCGGGCTCACACTGACGCAGACGTGTGCGCTCAGCCTCCTGGTGTTCACCGGTGCGTCCCAGTTCGCGCTCGTAGGAGCGCTCGCGGCCGGTGGAAGCGCTCTTGCAGCGGCCGCCGGGGCCTTCTTCCTGGGGGCGCGCAACGCCTTCTACGGGCTGCGGCTGTCGCAGTTGCTCGCCCTCCCGCGCGTGCTGCGTCCCTTGGCCGCCCAGTGGGTCATCGACGAGACGGCGGCCGTCTCGCTGGCTCAGCCCACGCGGCGCAGTGCGCGCATCGGGTTCGCCGTCACGGGGCTGAGTCTGTATGTGTTGTGGAATCTGACGACCTTGCTGGGAGCCCTGGGAGCCGACGCGATCGGGGACACGCGCGCGTGGGGGCTGGACGCGGCCGGGCCCGCCGTCTTCCTGGCACTTCTGGCGCCCATGGTGAAGAGCGGCACCGAGCGGGTTGTGGCCGGGCTCGCCGTGCTGCTGGGACTCGGGCTGCTTCCTGTGCTGCCCGCCGGGGTGCCGGTGCTTGCGGCCGCCCTCGCCGCGCCTCTTGTCCTGTGGGTGCGAGGACGTCGTGAGCGGGAGCGAGGGGAGGGACGGTGAACGTCTGGATCGCCATCGGTGCCACCGCCCTCGGTTGTTACGCCGTCAAGCTCCTCGGGCTTCTCGTGCCTGCCGGTGTTCTCGATCGGCCCCTGGTGAAGCGTCTTGCGGCGTTGCTGCCGGTGGCGCTTCTGGCCGCGCTCACCGCCCAGCAGACCTTCGCCGACGGGCGGGTGCCGGTGCTCGACGCACGGGCCGCGGGGCTCGCCGCGGCCGCCGTGGCGCTGCTCCTGCGGGCGCCGTTCCTGCTCGTGGTCGCGGCCGCGGTGGTCGTGACGGCGGGGGTGCGGGCTGTGGGGGCGTGATGGTGCGCCGAGCGTGCAGTCGCGCCCGGGCGTCACGTTCGCGCCACTCGGTGCCTGGGAGTTGGGCTCGGCGTACGTCCACCGCCGCTCGCCCTGTACGGCGGCCACGGCGTCCGGGGCTGGATGGCGGCCGTGCTCGGCGTGCTCGCACATCGAGCCCTCGGGCTCGCCGTGGAGCCGCCGGGCGGGGCAGCACCGGCTCGCTCTCCGGGACGACGGCGGTCGGGCCGTAGGCGTGTGACGGCAATGGTCGGGCCCCTGGTGGCACCCTCACACCCGGCCCGCACCCCCGTGTGGCCGTCGTACCGGCTCAGCCCACGTCGCGGCCGTATGCCCGCAGTGTGCGCAGGGCCTCGATCGTCACCATGGGGCGTGCTTCGAGGGCCGTGGACGGTGCCCACTGGCGCCGGCGGGTCGGCCAGCCGCCGTCCTCCTGCTGCTCGGCCGCGAGGTGGTCCAGTGAACGGGACATCTCGGCGTCCGTGAACCACGCGCGCGCGAGCGAGCCCGGCGTCTTCGCGTAGTCGTGCGGGAAGTGGTGCTCGCCCGGGGCGTAGCCGGGGGAGACGGGGAACGCGTCGAGGTTCGAGGGGTCCAGCGCGGCCAGTCGTTGCTCGCGCACCAGTCGGCCGAGCCGGTCGGCGGTCGCCTCCGCGCGCGGGCGGTCGGGGACGGAGTCCAGGAAGGTCACGGCGGCCTGGATCTCGTACGGGTGGGACACCTGAAGGGACTCCACCGCCTGCCAGCAGAAGTCCGTGGCCCGGAACAGCCAGGCGTGCCACACCTCGTTGTGGTGCAGCAGACCGACCACGGGACCGGTGGTGAGCAGATCGCTCGGCGGGCCGTCCACGACCGGTATGAAGGGGGCCGTCGGATAGCCGCGCTGGGCGGGAGTGACCGCCGGGAGGGCGCCGTCCGGGGTGGACACGGAGGTGAGATAGCGGCACACGCGCTCCACGCGCTGTCCGCCGCAGCGTCCGACGGCGTCCAGGACCCGCAGGGCGTGACCGGTGTGCAGGGGCTGGCTGACCGGGCCACGCAGATCGGGCTCCAGCGCGTGACCGTATCCGCCGTCCGCGTTGCGGTAGGCCTCCAGGGCCGTCTCCACCGGGTCTGGGCCGGCGTTCAGGAAGTGGTACGCGAACAGACGCTGTTCCAGCACACGCGCGGTGAGCCAGACGAGGTGCTCGGCGCGGAAGAGCGGGGAGTGCGCCGGTGGCGTCTGGGGGAGTGGGGAAGCTCCTGTTTCGGGCATGCGTCAGACCGTAGGGCGGAAAGCGGTCTCCGCAGGCGGTCCCGGCCGAGGCCCACCCTCAGGGGCGGGATACTGGAGTCATGCGGTTGACGGTCTTCTGGCAGCGGATGGCGGAACACTTCGGTCCGGGGTACGCCGACACCTTCGCGCGCGATCACGTGATGACGGAGCTCGGCGGGCGCACGGTGCACGAGGCGCTGGACGCCGGCTGGGACGCCAAGGAGGTGTGGCGCGTGGTCTGCACCGTCATGAACGTTCCGGCCGAGAGGCACTGAGACGGCGTGGACGTTCCGAGGAGAAGTGCCGACCGGGCGTGAACATCTCACGAAAGAGGCACTGACCGGTCACGAAGATCGCAGGACGGCAGCCGATTGTCAGTCGCGTGGGCGAGACTTGCTCCGTGGCACCCACTGACGAGTCCGGGCAGGCAGCCCAGCACGCATCTCCGCTCGGTACGACGCCGCCCACCCGGCCCCCGGCCGACGGCGCCGGGCCGAACGCCCGCATGCCGCGCTGGCTGCCGCGCGCCATGGTGCTCGCGCTCGCCCTCATCGCCGTGTTCCAGCTCGGCAGTTGGGCCTTCCACCAGCTGATCGGCCTGCTGACCAACATTCTCATCGCCTTCTTCCTGGCCCTGGCCATCGAGCCCGCGGTGAGCAAGATGGCGGCGCGCGGCATGCGCAGGGGGCTCGCGGCCTTCTTCGTCTTCTTCGCGGTGCTGATCGTGGCCGCCGGCTTCGTCACGCTGCTCGGTTCCATGCTCGCGGGCCAGATCATCAAGATCGTCGAGGACTTCCCGAACTACCTCGACTCCGTCATCGCCTGGATCAACGGGCACTTCCACACCGATCTGAAGCGGGTGGACGTCCAGGAGGGGCTGCTGCGCTCCGACTGGCTGCGCAACTACGTGCAGAACAGCGCCACCGGCGTCCTGGACGTTTCCGCCCAGGTCCTCGGCGGGCTCTTCCAGCTTCTGACGGTCGCGCTGTTCTCGTTCTACTTCGCCGCGGACGGCCCGCGGCTGCGCCGCGCGATCTGCTCCGTCCTGCCGCCCGCCCGCCAGACCGAGGTGCTGCGCGCGTGGGAGATCGCCGTGGACAAGACCGGCGGCTACATCTACTCGCGCGGTCTGATGGCCCTCGTCTCCGGAGTCGCGCACTTCGTCCTGCTCCAGGCCCTGGACGTGCCGTACGCGCCCGTGCTCGCCGTCTGGGTCGGCCTGGTCTCGCAGTTCATCCCGACCATCGGCACCTATCTCGCGGGCGCCCTGCCCATGCTGATCGCCTTCACGGTCAATCCCTGGTACGCGCTGTGGGTGCTGGTCTTCGTAGTGATCTACCAGCAGTTCGAGAACTACGTGCTGCAGCCCAAGCTGACCTCGAAGACCGTCGACATCCACCCCGCGGTCGCCTTCGGCTCGGTCATCGCGGGCACCGCCCTCCTCGGCGCGGTCGGCGCCCTGATCGCCATTCCGGCGGTCGCCACACTGCAGGCGTTCCTGGGGGCGTACGTGAAGCGGTACGCCGTCACCGACGACCCCCGCGTCCACGGGCACCGGAAGCGGGGTGAAGGTCCCTCGCCGGTCACGCGCGCGCGTGCGCTGTGGGAGCGGCGGCGGCCGGGAACGCAGGAATCCGGCGACGGTGACGACTCGTCCTGAGGGTGCCGGGTTCAGTACGCGAGGGCGGCCCAGACCCCGGCGCCGACGACGGCGGTGACGTAGGAGCCGATCGCCGCGTACAGGATCCGTCGCCGCAGCGGTTCGCTCCAGGGCGTGCGGGACAGCAGCCAGGCCAGTGCGGGCAGGACCAGGACCGCGTGCAGACTCACGCCGTGCAGCGGCTTGAGCGGGGCGGTCGAGTGGTAGGCCGCCTCCTGGTGGCCTGTGCGGGTGAGGACGACACCGCGCGCGATCATCGCGGCACCCGAAGCGAGCGCGACGAGCAGGATCGCGAATCCGGAACGCGCCGCGAAGTCCATCCCCGCCGGGCCCGAGGGCCGGTGGCGGAAGGAGGCGAGCGCGAACACCGTCAGCAGTACCACCAGGACGCCGCCGCCCACCGCGAGCGTCATGGACACCGCCGTGTCGAAGGGCGTCTCCATGTCGAGATGCGAGGGCACCCCGCGCCACACCTGGAGGGTGATGCCGCCGACCTCCACCACACAGTCGGCCGCGAAGACCGCGAGCAGCAGGGCGCGCAGCCGGAGGCCGACGCGCAGATACGACGTGACCCAGGCGACCGCGATCAGGGTCACCCCGAAGGACACCCCGAACGTCACCGGCTTGCGCCAGGAGACCGGCCCGTCCCAGGGGCCGCCGTCCACGGCGAACACCACCAGGTGCGCGAGCCCGGAGAGGACCAGGAGGACACCGGTGGCGTGGCAGAGACGCTCCACGCGGCGTGCGGCGCGGGCCCGCGGCGCCGACGTCCGTGTCGGCACCGCGGGCGCTTCCGTCGGGACCGGGTCCATCAGCGCCGTGTTCCCTTCCGGGGCAAGGTGGCCGCGGCCCCGGCGATCACCAGGGTGGCGAGCGCGACGAGTTCGGCCGCAGTCGAGGCGATGAGGGCGGTGTCCCCCGAGGAGAGGTGGTCGCCGGTGTTCGGGGTCAGGATCGCGCCCGTGCCGATGAACAGGCCGACTCCGAGGGCGAGTCCGGTCGTCCATCGGTTCGTGCGCCAGGCCACCAGTCCTGCCACCACGAGCGGGATGACGAGTCCGGGCGGGACAATGGGATAGTCCGCTCCGGCGGCGATCTGGCCGGCTATGGACGCGGCCAGCAGGAGCAGTGCGGACAGGGTCGCGACGACGGCGGGGGAACGTGCCGTGCCGGTGTCGTTCCGGGTGGTCTCTGAGGTGCTCGTCGTGGTCTCCATGGCACCAGACTCGCGAGAACGGCCCGCCCGGTCGTCGTACCGCCGAAGACACCTGAAGTACGCCGCGGGAAGTAGCCGGAGCGCGGCGGAGGAAGCCGTCGGAGGGTGCCGCAGGAAGTGTCCCGGGTGGCGTGTGGTGCGCTTGACACAAAAATCGAACATCCATTCTTATGGAAGTTCCGGCGAAGTCAACGGCGGGCGTTTCGGCATGGTTTGCATGGAGAAGCGCCCTAGTTATCCACAGGCTGGACGGGCGTCGGGACGCATTGTCAGTGGCAGGCGTTAGCGTCTTTGACGTGAAGCGATCGACTCAAGCAAATCGGGTGGAACCCATGGCAGGAACCGACCGCGAGAAGGCGCTCGACGCCGCGCTCGCACAGATTGAACGGCAGTTCGGCAAGGGTGCCGTGATGCGCCTGGGCGAGCGGCCGAACGAGCCCATCGAGGTCATCCCCACCGGGTCGACCGCACTCGACGTCGCCCTCGGCGTCGGCGGCCTGCCGCGTGGCCGGGTGGTGGAGGTGTACGGACCGGAGTCCTCCGGTAAGACGACCCTGACGCTGCACGCGGTGGCCAACGCCCAGAAGGCCGGCGGCCAGGTCGCCTTCGTGGACGCGGAGCACGCCCTCGACCCCGAGTACGCGAAGAAGCTCGGCGTCGACATCGACAACCTGATCCTCTCCCAGCCGGACAACGGCGAGCAGGCTCTGGAGATCGTGGACATGCTGGTCCGCTCCGGCGCCCTCGACCTCATCGTCATCGACTCCGTCGCCGCGCTCGTCCCGCGCGCGGAGATCGAGGGCGAGATGGGCGACAGCCACGTCGGTCTGCAGGCCCGTCTGATGAGCCAGGCCCTGCGGAAGATCACCAGCGCGCTCAACCAGTCCAAGACCACCGCGATCTTCATCAACCAGCTCCGCGAGAAGATCGGCGTGATGTTCGGCTCCCCGGAGACCACGACCGGTGGCCGGGCGCTGAAGTTCTACGCCTCGGTGCGGCTCGACATCCGTCGTATCGAGACCCTGAAGGACGGCACGGACGCGGTCGGCAACCGCACCCGCGTCAAGGTCGTCAAGAACAAGGTCGCGCCGCCCTTCAAGCAGGCCGAGTTCGACATCCTCTACGGGCAGGGCATCAGCCGCGAGGGCGGTCTGATCGACATGGGCGTGGAGAACGGCTTCGTCCGCAAGGCAGGCGCCTGGTACACGTACGAGGGCGACCAGCTCGGCCAGGGCAAGGAGAACGCGCGCAACTTCCTGAAGGACAACCCCGACCTGGCCAACGAGATCGAGAAGAAGATCAAGGAGAAGCTGGGCGTCGGCGTGCGGCCCCAGGAGCCGGCCGCCGAGCCCAGTGCGGACGCCGCGGTGTCCACTGCCGCGGACGATGCCGCGAAGGCGCCGGTTCCGGCGGCTGCGAAGGCGACCAAGGCCAAGGCTCCGGCCGCCAAGAGCTGATCCCGTGACACGGCGAACCGACTGGGCCGAGTACGAGGACGCTCCGCGAGGACGGGGCGGAAAGGGCGACGGGGGTTCTGCCGGGCCGGGCGGTGACGGGGACGGTGCGGACGGGGGACACGGCCGCTCGGTGTCGTACGGCATGGGGCGGATCGGCCATGAGCCGACGGGCGGCGCGGACGGGGGATTCGGCCGCGCGACGTCATACGCCGTCGAGGGGGCGGCCGGTGATGACCTGGCGTACGGCGCCGGTCGGTCCTATCGCGGCGGGACGTACGGCGATGGTGGGCCGGGCGGCGACGAGTCCGGGGACGGGGCGGCGTTCGGCCGGAGCTCGCGTCGAGGCGGCCAAGCCCCGGGCGGACCCCGTGGGCGCCGGGAGCGTCGCCGCGGCTTCGGGGAGTCGCCCGGCGAGGACGGAGGCGGCCCCTCCTTGTCGAGGGCCGAGAAGGGGGAGCCTCCGGCGGACCCGGTGGAGCGGGCGCGGGCGATCTGTCTGCGCCTGCTCACCGGGACCCCGCGTACCCGGAAGCAGCTCGCCGACGCCCTGCGCAAGCGGGAGATCCCGGACGACGCCGCCGAGGAGGTGCTGTCGCGGTTCGAGGAGGTCGGACTGATCAACGACAGCGCGTTCGCGGACGCCTGGGTGGAGTCCCGGCACCACGGCCGGGGGCTCGCCCGGCGCGCGCTCGCCCAGGAGCTGCGGACCAAGGGCGTCGACTCCACGCTGATCGACGCGGCGGTCTCGCAGCTCGACTCCGAGCAGGAGGAGGCCACGGCCCGCGAGCTCGTCGACCGCAAGCTGCGCGCGACTCGCGGCCTCGACCGCGACAAGCGACTGCGCCGCCTCGCCGGCATGCTCGCCCGCAAGGGCTACTCCGAGGGCATGGCCCTGCGGGTGGTCCGCCAGGCGCTGGAGGAGGAGGGCGAGGAGACGGAGTTCCTCGGCGACGAGGGGTTCTGACGCGGGGGAGTTTCCAGGAGGCATCACCGGCCGGCAGGACCGGGTCTCCCCGACGGGCAGGGAGAGCCGGCCGTCACCGGCACCGTCGTCCGGTCACCAAGCTGACCGCGGACAGGCCCCGCTCTACCGCCCGCCCGGCGTCGGCTGACGTTCCGGCACTCCAGGAGCCGCCGTCCCGACGGCCCGGGCGGTGACCGGCAGCCCCGCAGCCCGCCAGGCCTGGAAACCGCCGACCAGATCCGTGGCCCGGCGCAGCCCCAGCCGGTGCAGGGACTCCGCCGCCAGGCTGGAGGCGTACCCCTCGTCGCACACCACCACGACCCGCAGATCGTGGTCCGTGGCCTCGGGGAGACGGTGGCTGCCCCGCGGGTCGAGGCGCCACTCCAGTTCGTTGCGCTCGACGACCAGGGCACCCGGGATCAGCCCGTCGTGCTCGCGCAGGGCCGCGTAACGGATGTCCACCAGCAGGGCCTCACCGGCCTGGACGGCGTCGTACGCCTCCTGGGCTCCGACCCGCTGGTAACCCGCGCGGACCCGCTCCAGCAACTCGTCGACGCCGGGCGCCTGTTCGGCCGTACGACCGGCAGGCGGGGCGCTCACTGCCAGTCCTCCGGACGCTCCACGTGCTCCAGCCGGAGGATCTGGCCCGTGCGGCTGTAGCGGCGGATCTGGGGGAGGGGCGGGTAGTAGGCGTGCACCGAGACCGCGTGGACCTCGGTGGACTCGTTGAGGACCTCGTGGACGTGGTGCTGTCCGAACGAGCGGCCCTTTCCGGCCGGCAGTCGTCGCTCGCGGTCCACGTCCTCGGAGAGTTCGAGGGTCTTCCAGCCGTCGGCGGGCAGCCGGGCGGCGAGGGAGTTCTCCTTGAGCTCTCCGGCGGCGATGGTGAAGGCGCCGACCGACTCGGCGTGGTCGTGCCAGCCGGTGCCGGTGCCGGGCGGCCAGCCGATCAGCCACGCCTCGCTGCCGCCGGGCCCCTCCAGGCGCACCCAGGTGCGGCCCTCCGGGTCGAGGGGGAGCGAGTCGATCAGCTCGGAGTCGGCGGCGGTGCGCCGTACGAAGTCGAGGAGGTCGGCCTGGGTGGGCGGCGCGATGGAGGACACCGAGGGGAATGCGGGGGAGGCAGACACGGACACCGTCCTGAGAAGAGTTCGCGAAGGCGTGCCGTCGCACGGACACAGCACGCGGGAAAGTGAAGAGGCGAATTCAGCAGGACGGGCGACACACGCAGCCCGCATAGCGGACGAGGTCCATATGGACCCTCCGCCACAGGCGCACACAGGTGTCGGTCACGATGCGGAGTACACCATGAGGGCCCGGAGCGTTTCAACTCACCGTCACTATGTGGACACACAGTGACGGTGAGCACGTCAACGGGAGCCGGCCCCCGCGCCGGCCTCGGCCTTCGCCGGCGGTCCGCCGAGCGCCGTCTCGGCCGCCGAGTACAGGTCGGCCGGGCGGACTCCGCTCAGCGCCGTGACGAGGTGACCGTCGGGCCGTACGAGAAGGACCGTGTGGGGGGCCGCACCCGGGTACTCCTCGGCCACCAGGAGCTCGGCGTGGTGCGGCAGCGCGGTCACCGACGCGGCCAGACGGGGCATGATCCCGGCGGTCACCCAGTGCTTGCGCTCCCACACTCCGGTGCCCGGCGCGACCAGTACGACCAGCAGCGCGCCGCGGCCGAGGCGCTCGCGCAGCCGTACGAACGAGCCGTCCTCGGCGGTGACCCGCACATCCGCGACCGCGGACCCCGGCAGGGTGTCGACGGGCACCTCTCCTTCGAGATGCCGGGGCGCGAGGGGCGAGTCGGCGTACGTCCCCGGCGCGCCGAGCGGGCCGCGACCCAGGTGACCGTCGGTGAGCAGGGCGTCGTGGCCGCGGGCCGAGCCGGGGACGACCGAGCGCAGCCCCCCGCCGCCACGCAGCAGCGGCAGCGCCTGGTCGGCGGCGCGCAGCCGACCGGCGACGACCGTGCGCCGCTCGGTCTGGTAGCTGTCGAGAAGCGCCTCGTGCGACCCGTGGTGCCAGGCCAGGGCGAGCTTCCAGGCGAGGTTGTCGGCGTCCTTGAGGCCCTCGTCGAGGCCCTGCGTGCCGAGCGCCCCGAGGCAGTGCGCCGCGTCCCCGGCGACAAAGACCCGGCCGGCGCGCCAGCGGCGGGCCAGCCGGTGGTGCACGGTGTGGACCCCGGTGTCGAGGAGTTCGTACGGCGGTGTCGAGCCGCCCGTCCAGCCGGCCAGGGTCTCCCGGACGCGGGCCACCAGGAGCTCGGGGGTGACCAGGTCCTTGCCCGGCGGCAGCAGCCAGTCCAGGCGCCACACTCCGTCGGGGAGCGGGCGCGCGGTGATCTCCCCGGCCGACGGGCCGGACGTCCGCCACGGTGGCATCCGGTGGAGCAACGCCCGGTCCTCCCAGGGGAGTTCCGCGCGCAGGGCGGCGACCGCGTGGCGCTCGACCGCCGTACGGCCCGGGAAGCGGATGTCCTGGAGCTTGCGCACGGTGGAACGCGGGCCGTCGCAGCCGACCAGGTAACTGCCGCGCCACCAGGTGCCCTTGGGGCCGCGGGTATGGGCGGTGACGCCCGAGGGCTCCTGCTCGATCGTGTCGAGACGGCTTTCGGTGGTGAGCTTGACCAGTCGCTGCTCGGCCAGGGCGGCGCGCAGGGCGCCGGTCAGGACGTGCTGCGCGAGGTGCAGAGGGGCGTCTCCGGCCTCCTCGAAGTCGACCTCGCGCATCACCTGCTTGCGGCGCATCGACCGCCATCCGGCCCAGTGCACACCGAGCTCGTTGACCGGCACTCCGGTCAGCCGCGAGATGAGAGCGGCGGTGTCCTCGTGCAGTACGGCGGTCCGGGCCAGGCGGGGTTCGTCCTTGCCCGGGCCTTCGTCGAGGACCACGGAGGGCACCTCCTGACGCGCCAGCGCCAGGGCGAGCGTGAGCCCGACGGGCCCCGCTCCGACGATGATCACCGGGTCCACGGCGCGGCGCCCCCTGCCCGCAGCGGAATGCCGGGAGATGTATCTGAACAGGAGGTTGGGGCAGGGTGCACGATCACAGAACGTATGCAACCCATTGCCGGTGCTTGCGTCAAGTGACGGAGGCAGTGGCGATCATGCCACTGCCTCCGTGTCGTCCGGGCGGACGGTTCAACTCACTTGACTGACTGTCAGAATCCGCCGCCGGTGTTCTCGCCGGTTCCGTAGGCGCCACGCACCGCGGCGGGGTTGACCTCCACCGTGTCCTCGCCGAGGACCGCGCCCGTGCTCTTCTTGCTGCGCCGCAGCCTCTGCTCCAGCCAGCCCGCGAAGCTGGTGAGGAGGAAGTTCAGGATGATGTAGATGATGCCGACGACGATGAAGCTCGGGATGACGTTGGCGTAGTTGGCCGCCAGCGTGCTGCGCGAGTTGAGCAGCTCGGTGAAGCCCAGCATCACGCCGCCCAGCGCGGTGTCCTTCACGATGACGACCAGCTGGCTGACGATGGCCGGCAGCATCGCGGTGACCGCCTGCGGGAGCAGGACACTGGTCATCGTCTGGCCCTTGCGCAGGCCGACCGCGTAGGCCGCCTCCGTCTGTCCCTTGGGCAGGGAGAGGATGCCGGCGCGGACGATCTCGGCGAGCACCGAGGCGTTGTAGAGCACCAGGCCGGTGACGACGGCGTACAGGGGCCGCTGTTCGCTGGAGATGTCCGAGGAGCGGACGTAGAACTCGTTGGCGAACAGCATCAGGAGCAGCACCGGGATCGCCCGGAAGAACTCGACCACCGTGCCCGCCGCGCCCCGCACCCAGGCGTGGTCGGACATGCGGGCGATGCCGAAGACCGCACCCAGCGGGAGGGCGATCACCATGGCGATCGCCGCGGCCTTGAGGGTGTCACCGAGACCGGGCAGCAGATACGTCGTCCAGGCCTCGCTGGTGGTGAAGGGCTCCCAGAGGCTCCACTTCAGCTGGCCCTTGTCGTCCATCGTCTGCCACACCCACCACAGGAGGAGGGCGAGGAGAACGGTGAAGAGGATCGACAGGAGGACGTTGCGCCGCTTGGCGCGGGGGCCGGGAGTGTCGTAGAGGACCGAGCTCATCGCTTCACCGCCAGGCGCTTGCTGAGCCAGCCGAGGATCAGACCGGTCGGCAGGGTCAGGACCACGAAACCGAGGGCGAACACCGCGCCGATGAGCAGCGTCTGGGCCTCGTTCTCGATCATTTCCTTCATCAGATACGCGGCCTCGGCCACGCCGATCGCGGCCGCCACGGTGGTGTTCTTGGTGAGCGCGATCAGCACGTTGGCCAGCGGCCCGATGACCGAGCGGAACGCCTGCGGCAGCACGATGAGACGCAGGGTCTGGCTGAAGTTCAGCCCGATCGCGCGGGCCGCCTCTGCCTGGCCGAGCGGCACCGTGTTGATGCCGGAGCGGATCGCCTCGCAGACGAAGGACGCGGTGTAGGCGACGAATCCGAGCACCGCCAGCCGGAAGCCCTGGACCTTGAAGTCGTCGGACGCGCCCATCGTCACACCGAAGATGTCGGCGAGGCCGAGCGAGGTGAAGACGATGATGACGGTCAGGGGGATGTTCCGGACGATGTTGACGTAGGCGGTGCCGAATCCGCGCATCAGTGGGACCGGGCTGACCCGCATCGCGGCCAGCACGGTGCCCCAGATCAGGGAGCCGACGGCGGACAGGGCGGTGAGTTTCACCGTCATCCAGAACGCCCCGAGGACGTCATAACCTTCTAGAAAGTCGAACACGATCTCCCGCGCTTCCGGGTGTGTGGCGTACGTGGACGGGCGCGGCGCGCCGCCGCCCTGAGCGCGGCGGGCGGCGGCGCGCCGGTGGATCCCGCGTTACTTGACGATGACGCCGACCTTCGGGGCGGGCTCGTTCTTGTAGCCGGCCGGGCCGAAGTTGTCGTCGACCGCCTTCTGCCAGGAGCCGTCGCTGACCATCTTCTCCAGGGCGGCGTTGACCTTGTTCAGGGTCGCGGTGTCGCCCTTCTTCACACCGATGCCGTAGTTCTCGTTGCTCAGCTTGAGGCCGGCGAGCTTGAACTGGCCCTTGTACTTGTCCTGGGCCGCGAAGCCCGCGAGGATCGAGTCGTCCGTGGTCACCGCGTCGACGGCGCCGCTCTGCAGGCCGGCGATGCACTCCGAGTAGCCGGAGTACTCGCGCAGCTGGGCCTTCGGGGCGAAGTCGTCGTGGACGTTCTGCGCCGAGGTGGAGCCGGTCACGGAACACAGCTTCTCGCCGTTGAGGTCCGTGGCCTCGCTGATCTTGGAGTCCTTCTTGATCAGCAGGTCCTGGTGGGCCAGCAGGTACGGGCCGGCGAAGTCGACCTTCTTCTTGCGCTCGTCGTTGATCGAGTAGGTGGCCGCGATGATCTTCACGTCACCACGGGAGAGCGCGTTCTCACGGTCGGCGCTCTTGGTCTCGACGAACTCGATCTGGTTGGGCTCGTAGCCGAGCTGCTTGGCCACGTACGTCGCCACGTCCACGTCGAAGCCGGAGAAGGAACCGTCGGGCTCCTTGAGGCCGAGACCGGGCTGGTCGTACTTGATACCGATCTTGATCTTGCCGCCACCGCCGCTGGAACCCGAGCCGGAGCTGTCGTCCTTGCTGTCGCCGCCGCAGGCGGTCGCGGACAGGGCGAGAGCGAGAACGGCGGCCGAGGCGGCGGTGACCTTGCGGAGCTTCATGGTGAACATCCTTTGGGTGGTGAAGAGATGAGGGCCGTCGGTGGTCGATCCGGGTGGCACGTCAGTGGTGCAGGATCTTCGACAGGAAATCCTTGGCACGGTCGCTGCGCGGATTGCTGAAGAACTGGTCGGGCGCAGCCTCCTCGACGATCCGTCCGTCCGCCATGAACACCACGCGGTTTGCAGCCGATCGTGCGAAACCCATTTCGTGCGTGACGACGATCATTGTCATGCCGTCGCGGGCGAGCTGCTGCATGACCTCCAGCACCTCGTTGATCATCTCGGGGTCGAGCGCCGACGTGGGCTCGTCGAAGAGCATGACCTTGGGGTCCATCGCCAGGGCGCGGGCGATGGCGACACGCTGCTGCTGACCGCCGGACAGCTGGGCGGGGTACTTGTCCGCCTGTGTGGTGACGCCGACCCGGTCGAGCAGGGCGCGCGCCTTCTCCTCGGCCTTCTTCTTGTCGGCCTTGCGGACCTTGATCTGGCCCAGCATCACGTTCTCGAGCACGGTCTTGTGCGCGAAGAGGTTGAAGGACTGGAAGACCATTCCGACGTCGGCGCGCAGCCGGGCCAGTTCCTTGCCCTCCTGGGGCAGCGGCTTGCCGTCGATGGCGATCGAACCCGTGTCGATCGTCTCCAGGCGGTTGATGGTGCGGCACAGGGTGGACTTCCCGGACCCGGAGGGCCCGATGACCACGACGACCTCGCCGCGGGCGATCGTCAGGTCGATGTCCTGCAGTACGTGCAACGCACCGAAGTGCTTGTTGACGCTCCTCAGGACGACCAGCTCGCCGGTCGCGACCGCATCTTCCTTGGCCGCCGATACTTCGGTCATCGCTCTCTGGCTCCGTCCTCCTCGGTTTCGGAGGACAGTAGTAACCCCATGCGACCAGCGTCATTAGTCTTGAGGGGAATCTGAGCATCACGATCCGATAGCAATCGGACACGTGTCGTAGCACTTGCGACCAGTGCGCATACCGGCCGGGTAACGGAACCGCGGTGCAACCGGAACCCTCTTGACGCCGTCCTCATCCATCAGCATGACTGCACGGTGCGCACGCGCGTGTGCGTACGCACATTTGTACCTGTTCACTGCATATTCAGATAGTACGTCCGATGGACCAAAGGGGGCCGGGGTGAGACTTCTCCTCGTCGAGGACGACAACCACGTGGCTGCCGCGCTGTCCGCGGTGCTCGCCCGGCACGGTTTCGACGTCACGCACGCCCGCAGCGGCGAGGAGGCCCTCCAGGCGCTCGTGCCGGAGGTGGACGGCTTCGGCGTCGTGCTCCTGGACCTCGGACTGCCCGACCAGGACGGCTACGAGGTGTGCGGCAAGATCCGCAAGCGCACCAGCACTCCGGTGATCATGGTCACCGCCCGCTCCGACGTGCGCTCCCGCATCCACGGTCTGAACCTCGGCGCCGACGACTACGTGGTCAAGCCGTACGACACCGGGGAGTTGCTCGCCCGCATCCACGCCGTCAGCCGGCGCACCGTCCATGAGGACGCGCCGGGCGGCGGGGACACCGCGCTGGTCCTCGGTGCCGTGCGCATCGAACTGCCGACCCGTCAGGTCACCGTCGACGGCACGGTCGTCCAGCTCACCCGCAAGGAGTTCGACCTCTTGGCGCTGCTCGCCCAGCGGCCCGGTGTGGTCTTCCGGCGCGAGCAGATCATCAGCGAGGTCTGGCGCACCAGCTGGGAGGGGACCGGCCGCACGCTGGAGGTACATGTGGCGTCCCTGCGCGCGAAGCTGCGGATGCCGGCGCTGATCGAGACGGTGCGGGGTGTGGGGTACCGGTTGGTGGCGCCGGGGGTGTGAGGGGTTGGGCTCCGGGGGCTGGCGGCGGGGGTTGAGGGCGGTGACTCCGGGGCGCGGAGGCTTGGGGGTCGGGAGTGCGGTGCGAGGGCTTGGGTGGGGCGGCGGCTTGGGTGGGGCTGGGGCGAGGGTGCGTTGTGAGGGCCGGGCCGGACTGGGCCTGGGCTGGGGCGAGGGTGCGTTGTGAGGGCCGGGCTGGGCCTGGGCTGGGGCGTTGGGGTGAGGTGCGGAGGGACAGCTTCGGCTGACGGGGTGGGGTGAGGCCCGGGTCGAGGGTGCGTTGTGAGGGTCTGGGCTGGGGCGTCGGGGTGAAGGTGCGGGGTGCGAGGCCGGGCTGAGGGCTGGGTGGTGGGGGCCGGGTGAGGGCTTCGGCTGACGGTCTGGGGTGAAGGCCGGGTCGCGGGTCTGGGCATGCCCTGGGGAGAGGGGCGGTCGAAGGTGGGAGCGGCCTGGGGTGAGGGGCGGCGGTGAAGGTTCCGCGTGAAGGTGTGACTGAGTGGCCGCCGTGAAGGCTGGGGATGGACGTGCGGGGCGCGCAGCTGTGCGAGGCTCGGGGTGAGGTATCCGGGGCAGGAGAGGGACGGTGTCTGTGGGCGCGGGTGAGTGCGGCGGCGAGGGTGCCCGCGTGTTCGGTGGCGGCCTGGGACGGCTCGGCGCGGGGGCCTGGGGCGGTTCGAGCGAGGGTGTCAGGCGCTGCCGGGGGGCGGTACGACAGAGGCTGGGCGTGAGTGGGATCCGGACCCGGGGTGCCGGCCGAGTCCGCGTGTGCCGTCAGGGGCTGGATGTAGGTGGGATCCGGAATCAGGGCGCCGCGCCCGTCTGTGTATGCCGTGTGGTCGTGGTGCGGCAGCGGCGGGGCGTGAGTGGGATCCGGAACCGAGGTGCCGGCCCCGTCTGCGTGCGGCGTGTGGTCGTAGTGCGGCAGAGGCCCGGCGTGGATGGCAACCGGGACCGGGGTGCCGGCCGGCGGGACCCCGTGTCGGGGCGCTCGCGGCTTCGGTGCGGGGCGTAGGCGGGGTCGTGCGTACACGTCTGCTTCCGCTGCTCATCATCCTCATGGCCGCCGTGCTGATGGCCCTGGGCGTGCCGCTCGCCATCGGTGTCGCCTCCGCCCAGCAGCAGAAGGTCGTCGTCGACCGGATCGACGACACCGCGCACTTCGCCGCCCTCGCCCAGTTCGTCACCGATGCCTCCGACGAGCGCCTGGAGACGCTGGAGAGTGAACTCGCCAGCTACTACAAGGTCTACGGCATTCGTGTCGGTGTCTTCTACGACGGTGATGTGCCCATGGCCACCGCGCCACGCGGATGGTTCCTCCCCCGGGAGGGTGAGGTGCGCGACGCGTTCGGCGAGGCGCTGCTCAGCCGCCGAAGCCAGGACCCCAAGCAGGTCTGGCCCTGGCAGCGGGGCCGGCTGGTCGTCGCCTCGCCGGTGATCCGGGACGGTGACGTCATCGCGGTCGTCGTCACCGACTCGCCCACCGGGCCGATGCGTTCGCGGATCCTGCACGGCTGGCTCGTCATCTTCGCGGGCGAACTCGCCGCCATGCTGCTGGCCGTCGGCGCCGCGCTGCGGCTGACCGGCTGGGTGCTCAGGCCCGTGCGGGTCCTCGACGCCACCACCCACGACATCGCCACCGGGCGACTCAAATCGCGGGTCGCGGTGGCCGGGGGGCCGCCCGAACTCAGGCGGCTGGCACGGTCGTTCAATGAAATGGCGGACAACGTCGAGGACGTGTTGGAGCAGCAGCGGGCCTTCGTCGCCGACGCGTCCCACCAGTTGAGGAATCCGCTCGCCGCCCTGCTGCTGCGTATCGAGCTGCTCGCCTTCGAACTTCCCGAGGGGAACACCGAGATCGCCTCCGTGCAGACGGAGGGCAAGAGGCTGGCCCAGGTCCTCGACGACCTCCTCGACCTCGCGCTCGCCGAGCACACCGAGGCGGACCTCAGGATCACCGACATCGGGGAGCTGACCGCCGAACGGGTCGCCGCCTGGACACCCACCGCCGAGGCCAAGGGAGTGCGGCTGGTGGGCAGTTGTCCACCCACCACCGCCTGGGCCGACCCCGTCACGCTCTCCAGCGCCCTCGACGCGGTCATCGACAACGCGATCAAGTTCACGCCCAAGGAGGAGACCGTCGAGGTCACGGTCGCCGCGGACGGGGACACCTCGACGGTCGTGGTCGCCGATCGCGGCCCCGGACTCACCGATGAGGAACTCGTGCGTGTCGGCGACCGGTTCTGGCGCAGCGGGCGCCATCAGAACATCAAGGGGTCCGGTCTCGGGCTGTCCATCTCGCGGGCGCTGCTCGCTGCCGGGGGTGGATCGATCTCGTACGGTCACCATGAGCCGCACGGGCTGGTGGTGACCGTCTCCGTGCCCCGTACTCGCCCTACGGTTTGACCGAGCGGTAGTAGCGGCGGGCTCCGTCGTGGAGGGGGACCGGGTCGGTGTAGATCGCCGTGCGTACGTCGACCAGCTGGGCGGAGTGGACGTCGTGGCCGATGCCGTCCCTGCTCTTGATCACGGTCCGGGTGAGCCACTCGGTGAGCTCGGGGTCCATGTCCTTGCGGGTGATCAGCAGGTTGGAGACGGCCATCGTCGGGACGGTCCTGTTGTTCTGGACGGACGGGTACGCCGACGCCGGCATGTTGGTGGCGCGGTAGTAGCGGGTGGGCTCGCCCTCGGCGTGCAGCTTCGCCACGAGGGAGGGTTCGATCGGGACGAAGCGGAACGCGGAGCGTTCGGCCAGCTGCTTCAGGCCGTCGGTTGGCAGGCCGCCGGACCAGAAGAACGCGTCCAGGCCGTGGCCGAGAAGTTTGGGGCCGGTGTCGATGCCCTCTGCCCTCGGCTGGATGTCCTGGTCCGGGTCGATGCCGGCGGCGTTGAGCACGCGGTCCGCTATCAGTCGTACGCCGGAGTTGGGGACGCCGATGGAGACGCGCTTGCCCTTCAGGTCGGCCACGGTGCGGATGTCCGAGTCGGCCGGGACGACGAGCTGTACGTAGTCGTCGTAGAGGCGGGCCACGCCGCGGAGCTGGTCGGCGCCGGGGCCGTTGTTCTGCTGGTAGGTCTCCACCGCGTCGGCCGCGGCGATGGCGAAGTCGGACTGCCCGGTCGCCACGAGCCTGACGTTCTCCTGGGAGCCCGCGCTGGTCTCCAGTTTCACCTTCAGGTCCGGCATGTCCTTGTGGATCTCCTTCTGGAGGAGTCCGCCGTACTTCTGGTAGACGCCTTGCTTCGTGCCCGTGCTGAAGGTGATCGTGCCGGCCGGGGGGGCCTCGCCCAGCGGGAGCAGCCACCACAGGAGCAGGCCGAGGACCACGATCGTGGCGGCCGCGGTCTGGAGCGCCTGGCGGCGGCTGAGGCGGGGGAACGGCTTGGGCATGCCGGTGATCCTGCCAGGGGGACGGGGGGCTGACCAGTGCGTCCGGCGGTTGGGCGGGGTGCCTGCGGCGGCCTGCGCGGGTTCGGTGGGGGTGCGTCCGGCGGTTGAGCGGGTGCGGGTGGCTGCGGGTTCGGTGGGGGCGGGCGTTGTGCGCAGTTCCCCGCGCCCCTGAGTGCCTGCGGCGGCCCGTGCCGGTTCGGTGGGGGCGGAGGTAGCGCGAGCGGGTGCGTTGTGGGTCGGGGCCGGGGTGGGGGGTGTCCGTCCTCGGTCCGGCGGCTCGGTCCCTTGAGCAGGGCTCGGTGACGGACGCCGGCCGCTGCGGGCGGACACCCCCCACCCCGTCCCCTGCGCGCCGTACGCGGCCAACGGCCCGGCGGGGCGCGCGGTGCGGCGACCGGTCCGCCGCGGCGCGCGAGGTGACGAACGGTCCGCCGTGGCGTGGGGTGCGGTGATCGGTCGGTCGTGGTGCGCGAGGTGACGAACGGTCCGCCGTGGCGTGGGGTGCGGTGATCGGCCCGTCGTGGCGCGTGAGGTGGGGATCGGTCCGTCGTGGTGCGGGTGACTGCAACTCCCCAGGGGCGCGGGGAACTGCGCGACCAGCCCCCACCGGCCCGCACCCGCTGGCAACCTGGCCCGGCACCCCCTTAGGCGCCGTCCCGGCCCACCGACGCCTCGGCCACCTGGGAAGTGCTCCCCGCTGCCGTCGAGGCGTTGGCGCGGCGGGCCGTCAGTCGTGTCGCCACGGGCTCCGTGTAGCGGGCCGTGAGGGGGCCGAGGATGACCAGGATGAGGACGTAGGCCGTGGCCAGGGGGCCCAGGGAGGGCTCCATGCCGGCCGAGACCGCCAGGCCCGCGATGACGATCGAGAACTCGCCGCGGGCCACCAGGGCGCCGCCCGTGCGCCAGCGGCCCTTGGGGGAGATTCCGGCTCGGCGGGCCGCCCAGTAGCCGGTGGTGATCTTGGTTGCCGCGGTGACCAGGGCCAGGGCCAGGGCGGGGAGCAGGACCGGGGGGATGCTCGCCGGGTCCGTGTGGAGGCCGAAGAAGACGAAGAAGACCGCGGCGAAGAGGTCCCGCAGGGGGCTCAGGAGGGTGTGGGCGCCCTCGGCCACCTCGCCCGAGAGGGCGATGCCCACGAGGAACGCGCCCACCGCTGCCGATACCTGGAGTTGCTGTGCCACGCCCGCCACCAGGATCGTCAGGCCCAGGACCACCAGCAGCAGCTTCTCGGGGTCGTCGCTCGAGACGAAGCGGGAGATCAGGCGGCCGTAGCGGACCGCCACGAACAGGACCAGACCCGCGGCTCCGAGTGCGATGGCCAGGGTCAGGCTGCCGGCCAGCAGGCCCGCTCCGGCGACGAGGGCGGTGACGATGGGCAGGTACACCGCCATCGCCAGGTCCTCCAGGACCAGGACGCTCAGGATGACCGGGGTCTCCCTGTTGCCGACCCTGCCCAGGTCGCCCAGGACCTTCGCTATGACGCCGGAGGAGGAGATCCACGTGACGCCGGCCAGGACCACCGCCGCCACCGGGCCCCAGCCCAGCAGGAGAGCGGCCGCCGCTCCCGGGAGGGCGTTGAGGGCGCCGTCGACCAGGCCGGAGGGGTAGTGGGCCTTGAGGTTGGTGACCAGATCGCCGGCCGTGTACTCCAGGCCGAGCATCAGGAGCAGGAGGATGACGCCTATCTCGGCGCCTATCGACACGAACTCCTCGCTCGCGCCCAGCGGGAGCAGGCCGCCCTCACCGAAGGCCAGGCCGGCCAGGAGGTAGAGGGGGATGGGGGAGAGGCGGAAACGGGCGGCGAAACGGCCGAGGAGACCCAGGCCGAGGATGATCGAGCCGAACTCGATCAGCAGGACCGCGGAGTGCACGCGTTCACTCCCGCCCGAGGATCGCCGCGGCGGCGTCCACGCCCTCGCGGGTGCCCACCACGATGAGGATGTCCCCGCCCGCCAGGCGGAAGTCCGGCGCGGGGGACGGGATCGCCTCGGCCCGGCGCAGGGCCGCCACGACGGACGCGCCGGTGTCCGTGCGCATCTTCGTGTCGCCCAGGACCCGGCCGTTCCAGCGGGAGCCGGCCGCCACCTCGACGCGCTCCGCCACCAGACCCAGGTCCGAGGTGTAGAGGAGGCTCGCGCTGTGGTGGGAGGGCTTCAGCGCGTCGATCAGGGCGCCCGCCTCGGAGCCGGTCAGGCGCAGCGACTGGGCGCAGGAGTCGGGGTCGTCGGCCCGGTACACGCTCACGGTCCGGGCACCGTCGCGGTGCGCCACCACGGAGAGATGGCGGTCCTCGCGGGTCATGAGGTCGTACTGGACCCCGATCCCCGGCAGCGGCGTCGCCCTCAGGCGTGGTGCAGACACGTTTCTTCCCCTTGTGGTTGGTGTGATCACGGGTGCCGGGTTCGCATGCTGCCAGGTCCCCGTACGGTGGCGATATGGGTGACGTGACGGATATACGCGAGCGGCGGGGCCCGGCGAGAGTGGCTTCTCGGGCGTCGTACGAGAGGAGCGAGGGCAGGACCGTGTCGCTGTTCTGGCGGATCTTCTCGCTCAACGCCGTGGGCCTCGTCGTCGCCGCCGCGCTGCTGCTGGGGCCGGTCACCGTGTCGACGCCCGTCCGGCAGGGGGAGGCCGTGGTCGTCCTCGGGGGGCTCGCTCTGCTGCTGGCCGCCAACGCTGTCGTGCTGCGGGTCGGGCTCATCCCGCTCCAGCGGCTGGGGCGGGCCATGGCAGCCGCCGATCTGCTGCGTCCCGGGGTGCGTGCGCCCGTCTCCGGTCCTTCCGAGACGGCCGCGCTGATCACGACGTACAACACCATGCTCGACCGGCTGGAGGCCGAGCGGGCGACCGGCGCTGCCCACGCGCTCTCCGCGCAGGAGAGGGAGCGGCATCGCATCGCGCGGGAGCTTCACGACGAGGTCGGGCAGACGCTGACCGCCGTCCTGCTCCAGCTGAAGCGAGTCGCCGACCGGGCGCCGGAGGAGCTGCGGGAGGAAGTGGGACAGGCGCAGGAGGCCACTCGGGCCGGTCTGGACGAGATCCGCCGGATCGCGCGCCGACTGCGGCCCGGGGTGCTGGAGGAGCTGGGGCTGCCGAGTGCGCTGCGGTCCCTGGCGGCCGAGTTCACCACGCACGGGCTGACCGTGCGCCATCACGTCGGGGGCGATCTGCCCCGGCTGACCGAGGAGTCGGAACTGGTCGTCTACCGGGTGGCCCAGGAGGGCCTGACCAACACCGCGCGGCACTCCGCCGCCGACCGGGCCGAGGTGCGGCTCCAGCCGGTCGCCGGGGGTGTCGAACTCCTCGTGCGCGACAACGGCAGTGGGCTGGGCGGGGCGGTCGAGGGGGCCGGGATACAGGGCATGCGGGAGCGGGCGCTGCTGGTGGGGGCGGTGTTCTCGGTGGCGCCGGGGCCCGGGCGGGGAACGGATGTGCGCTTGCGGATACCGGTCGTGGCGGGGGTGCGCTGATGTCCCGGCCGACCCGGGTGCTGCTCGCCGACGACCACACCCTCGTACGGCGGGGGGTGCGGCTGATTCTCGAGGGGGAGCCGGACCTCACAGTCGTGGCCGAGGCGGGCGACGGCGCCGAGGCGGTGGAGCTGGCACGCGCGCGTGAGGTCGATCTCGCCGTACTGGACATCGCCATGCCACGGATGACCGGGCTCCAGGCGGCTCGCGAGCTGTCCCGGCGGCTGCCGGACCTGCGGATCCTGATCCTGACGATGTACGACAACGAGCAGTACTTCTTCGAGGCCCTCAAGGCCGGGGCCAGCGGCTACGTCCTCAAGTCCGTCGCCGACCGCGATCTCGTCGAGGCGTGCCGGGCCGCCGTACGCGACGAGTCCTTCGTCTACCCCGGGGCCGAGCGGGCCCTCGTCCGCTCCTACCTCGACCGGCTGCACCGCGGCGACGACCTGCCCGCGCGGGCCGTCACAGAGCGCGAGGAGGAGATCCTCAAGCTCGTCGCCGAGGGACACACCACGAAGGAGATCGGCGAGCTGCTGTTCATCAGCGCGAAGACGGTCGAGCGTCATCGGGCGAATCTGCTGCACAAGCTGGGCATGCGGGACCGGCTGGAGCTGACCCGGTATGCGATACGGGCGGGGCTCATCGACCCTTGAGGCGGGACTGCGGCTGGGTGGCCCGACGCCGCCGCACCACGTACGCACCCGCGAGCCCGACCCCGCCGAGTGCCAGTGCCACGCCGATCGCCTGCTCGAAGCCGGCCGGGCCCACGCTGCCCCCGGACCCGCCCTGGACACCGAGCGTCGGGAGAGGCGTGGCCACGGTCACGGTCGCCGTCGGAAGAGGCGTGGCCACGCTCACGGCCTCGGTGTCCCTTTGGGGCAGCACCTCACAGGCGATGCCGTCGTCCCGTCCCCGGTCCTCGTCGAGCCGGTCGGGGTCGGTGGGGTCGAGGTCGAACACCGCCTGCGCGTCCTCCTGGTAGACGAAGTCGGCGCAGTCCCGGTCGCCTTGAGCGTGTGCGACGCCGGACAGCGGTCCTGCGGTGGCCAGGACTGCCACCGCGGCGCCGGTGAGCGTGGTGCGTATTCCCATGGGTCGTGCCTTTCGGGTGGGGCCTGAACAGCCGTCACCGCGACCCTAGGGACGCGCCCCGGCGTCCGGCCCGTTGTGCTGGGCCGAACGGGCGCGCGTCGTCACAGGAGTGCGTCCCAGTCCTCGTCGAAGTCCGCGGGGTTCAGGAAGAGCACATCCGACGGCCGGTCAGGGCCCCGCAGGGACTGTTCCGTCCAGATGCACTTGCCCGTGGGGGTGTAGCGGGCGCCCCAGCGGGTCGAGAGAGCCGAGATGAGCTGCAGGCCCCGGCCGCCCTCGTCGGTCTCCGTGGCCCGGCGGATACGGGGCATGGTCTGACTGCCGTCGTACACCTCGCAGATCAGCTCGGTGGTGTGCAGAAGGCGCAGCCGGACGGGACCGCGGGCGTGCCGGACGACGTTGCCGACCAGTTCGCTGACCAGGAGCTCCGTGGTGGGGGACAGGTCGTCCAGGTCCCAGGCCGCGAGCTGTTCGCGGATGTGGCGACGGGCCTGGCTCGCCGCCTTCGGGTCCTCGGGCAGGGACCAGCCGGCCATCCGGTCGGCCGGCAGCGCGTGCAGGCGGGCCACCAGGAACGCCGCGTCGTCGGCCGCCTGCTGGCCCGTCGGCAGGAGACCGGCCGTCAACGTGTCGCACAGGCGCTCAAGGTCCACGGCGGTCCCGTCGGCGTGGGCGGCCCCGAGCAGCCGCGCCAGCTCCGCCATGCCCTCGTCGATCTCCCGCTTCGCCGATTCCACCAGCCCGTCGGTGTACAGCACGAGCAGACTGCCCTCGGGCACCTCCAGCTCGGCCGTCTCGAACGGCGGCTTGGCGGCTCCCAGCGGGGGATCGGCGTCCGGCTCGGGGAAGTGCACGGTTCCGTCGGGCCGTACGAGAGCCGGCGGTGGATGGCCGGCCCGGGTGATGGAGCAGACCCGGGTCGTCGGGTCGTACAGCGCGTACAGACAGGTGGCGTACGAGGCCTCGCCCATGCCGCCGACGATGTCGTTGAGGTGGCCGAGGATCTCGCCGGGCGGCAGTTCCAGGTCGGCCAGCGTGTGCACCGCGGTGCGCAGCCGGCCCATGGTGGCCGCCTCCGGCAGACCGTGGCCCATCACGTCGCCGACGACCAGCGCGACCTGGCCGCCGGACAGCGGGATGAGGTCGTACCAGTCGCCGCCCACGTCCGCGCCCGGTCCGGCCGGCAGATAGCGCGCGGCCGCCGTGCACGCGGGCAGGTCGGGCAGCGCCTGGGGGAGCAGACTGCGCTGGAGTTCCCGGGACCGGGTGTGCTCGGCGTCGTAGAGGCGGGCCCGCTCCAGGGACTGGGCGACCAGGGCGGTGATCGTGGTGAGCAGGGCGCGTTCCTCGTCGTCGAGCAGCCGCGGCCGGTCGAAGGAGACCACGCACACCCCGAAGGTGTGCCCGGACGCCGTCAGCGGCAGGAAGGCCCAGGACTCCTTCTCGCCCCGGGAGGGGAAGCCGGCCAGCTCGGGATAGCGGGCGGCGTACTCGTGGGCCGAGGACACGAACAGCGGGAGGCCGGACGCGATGGTGTCCCAGGCCGGGTCGCCGGTCGCCGCCCGGGAGCGGCTGTCGAGGAGGGCCATGAAGTCCTGGGGGTAGCCGACCGCACCGACGTGGTGGAGCCGGTCGCCCTCGCTGACCTGGACGATCAGCCCGGAGGCGGCGAACGGCGGCAGCACCCGCCGGGCGACCGCGTCGACCACGTCCCGTGACGTCGTCGCCTTGGCGAGCTCCGTGGTCAGCTCGGCGATCCGCACCGCCCGCTCGGCCGCGGCCCGTTCCGTCGCCTGCCGCTCCTCCGCCAGCCGGCGCTTCTCCGTGACGTCCTGGAAGTAGAGGGTGCGGCCGTCGGGCCCCGGCACCAGCCGTACGTGCACCCGCCGCCGGCACTCCGCGAGGTGCACGTCGAACCCGGCGGGCTTCTCCTGTGCCCCGGCCTCCAGACAGCCCTCCTTCAGGCCCGGGACCTGCCGCGTGGCCGGCAGGTCCCACAGCAGGCGCCCGAACAGTTCCTCCTCGGAGAAGCCGAGGAAGCGTTCCGCCTCCAGGTTGGCGAAGGTGATCCGCCACTCGTCGTCGACCGCGAGGAAGCCGTCGCTCATGTGTCTCAGGGCCCTGCTGAGGGCGTCGCGCGCGGTGCGGGACTCGTTGCTCTCCCAGCCCACCCCGATCATCCGGAGGGGCTCGCCCTGCTCGTCGTAGGTGGCCCGGCCGCGGGCCTGCGTCCAGCCCCAGGTGCCGTCCAGGCGCCGTACGCGGTACTCGGCCTCGTAGACGCTGTGGTCGAGGATGGCCCGCTGCGCCGCCGCCAGGGTGGGTGCCAGGTCGTCGGGGTGGACGATCCGCATCCAGTTGTCGATCCGGCCGGTGAAGTCGGTCGGGCGGGTGCCGTACAGCGCCAGGGCGGCCTCGTCCCAGATCAGGTCACCGTTGCGGATGTCCCAGTCCCACGAGCCGACCTGGACCTCCTTCAGGGCCTGCCGGAGCCGTTCGCCGCCCAGTTCCGCCTGGGAGGGTCCGGACGGCGGTGGTGCCTGGGCCATGCGGTCCTCGGTCCAGGCGACGACGTCCCGCAGGAAGTCCCAGTGCCGCGGGGTGGGTTCGCCCCCCTCGCCGGCCAGGACGGTCAGCGCGCCGACGCTGCGCCGGCCGCTGAACACCGGGAGGGCGGCGAGGCCGGTGCCGGGCCAGGGGACCTCGTCAGGCGCGTCCTGGGACAGCGGCACCCAGACGCCCTCGCCCTGCTGGAGCGCGCGGGCCGGGGCCAGGGGGCCCTCCTGGTCGACGATCTCCCAGGAGCGGGTGAGGGCGGGCGGCAGACCGACGGACGACACCAGGCGCAGCGCGGACATCGGGCCGCGCAGATGCATGGTCCCGCCGAGCGCGCTCAGCTCGCCGACCGCGTGGCCGAGCGCCAGCCGGAAGACCTCGCTCTCCGTCGCACCAGGGGTGACCGTGCCGAGTAGAGCGAGCCGCGCGTTCATGGAGGGAACTTATCGTTCCCGTTTCCGTTCGAAACCTGCTTCACCGTTTCCGACGAGCGGTCCCCCGCCTCTTCCTTACCTCAACTCCCCATACTTCACAGGAAGTTGCCGAAATCCCGGCCGTGTACCGTGCCGTCGGACCGGGCAGTCTCCGATCATGAGGAGCGGCATGGACATCGGTGTCTTCATCCCCATCGGCAACAACGGCTGGCTCATCTCCAAGAGTTCCCCGCAGTACATGCCGACCTTCGAGCTCAACAAGGCGGTCGTGCAGAAGGCCGAGGAGCACGGCTTCGACTTCGCCCTGTCCATGATCAAACTCAAGGGCTTCGGCGGCGAGACCGAGTTCTGGGACCACTGCCTGGAGTCGTTCACGCTGATGGCGGGCCTGGCCGCGGTCACCGAGCGGATCAAGCTGTACGCCTCCACGCCGATCCTCGCCCTGCCGCCGGCGATCGTCGCGCGCATGGCGGTCACGGTCGACTCCATCGCCCCCGGGCGGTTCGGCGTCAACATCGTCACCGGCTGGGCGCCCGGCGAGTACGCGCAGATGGGCGTGTGGCCCGGCGACGAACACTTCGGCAACCGGTACGCACGGGCCGTGGAGTACGTGACGGTGATGAAGGAGCTGTGGAGCGAGGGCGTCAGCAACTTCAAGGGCGAGTTCTACGAGATGGACGACTGCGTGCTCTCGCCGCGGCCCACGGACGGGCACATCGACATCGTGGCCGCCGGGCAGAGCGGCACGGGCATGCGGTTCGCCGCCGGGCACGCCGACTACAACTTCATCCTGGGCAGCGGGGTGAACACACCGCTGGCCTTCTCGGACAGCGCGGCCACGCTGGTTCAGGCGGCGCGGGAGACCGGCCGTGACGTCGGTGCCCTGTCCCTGTTCATGGTCATCGCCGACGAGACCGACGAGGCCGCGCGCGCGAAGTGGCAGGACTACCACGACGGCGCCGACCACGCGGCGCTCGCCTACATGGCGGGGGAGTCGGCCACGGACACCACCGCCGACGACTCCTCCACGGCCCGCACCATCGTGCTGCCGGAGGGCGCCGTGAACTTCAACATGGGGACGCTCGTCGGGTCGTACGAGAGTGTCGCGCGCATGCTCGACGAGATCGCCGGGGTCGAGGGGACCAAGGGGATCATGCTGGTCTTCGACGACTTCCTCGAGGGCATCGAGCGGTTCGGGACCCGGATCCAGCCGTTGATGCGGTCGCGGCACGGGCGGACATGAGAAGAGGCCGGTGCGCGGTCGCACCGGCCTCGCTCACGAGGTGAACCAGTCCTCCGGGTTCATCCAGAGGTGCCTCAGTCCGTGCCGAACTCCATCGCCGCCCGGTCCAGCAGGGCCTCGTCCTCCGAGACCTCGCCGCGCGACGCGATCGCCTCGGCGCCGCCTTCGGGGAGTTCCGGCATGGTGCCGATCAGGCCCGTGGCCGCCGCCTGGGAGGCGCCGATCGTGGGGCTGCCGGTGCCGATCAGGCCGAGGCCGGCGTACTGCTCCAGCTTGGCGCGCGAGTCGGCGATGTCGAGGTTGCGCATGGTGAGCTGGCCGATCCGGTCCACCGGTCCGAAGGCCGAGTCCTCGGTCCGCTCCATCGACAGCTTGTCCGGGTGGTACGAGAACGCCGGGCCCGTGGTGTCGAGGATCGAGTAGTCCTCGCCGCGCCGCAGACGCAGGGTGACCTCGCCGGTGATCGCCGCGCCGACCCAGCGCTGGAGCGACTCGCGGATCATCAGGGCCTGCGGGTCCAGCCAGCGGCCCTCGTACATGAGACGGCCCAGGCGACGGCCCTCGTTGTGGTACTGGGCGACGGTGTCCTCGTTGTGGATCGCGTTGACGAGCCGCTCGTAGGCCGCGTGCAGCAGGGCCATGCCGGGCGCCTCGTAGATGCCGCGGCTCTTCGCCTCGATGATCCGGTTCTCGATCTGGTCGGACATGCCGAGGCCGTGCCGGCCGCCGATCGCGTTGGCCTCCATGACCAGGTCGACGGCGGAGCCGAACTCCTTGCCGTTGATGGTCACCGGGCGGCCCTGGTCGAAGCCGACCGTGACGTCCTCGGGTGCGATCTCGACCGACGGGTCCCAGAACTTGACGCCCATGATCGGCTCGACGGTCTCGATGCCGGTGTTGAGGTGCTCCAGCGTCTTGGCCTCGTGCGTGGCGCCCCAGATGTTGGCGTCGGTGGAGTACGCCTTCTCGGTCGAGTCCCGGTACGGCAGTTGGTGCGCGACCAGCCACTCGGACATCTCCTTGCGGCCGCCGAGCTCGGTCACGAAGTCCGCGTCCAGCCAGGGCTTGTAGATCCGCAGGTTCGGGTTGGCGAGCAGGCCGTAGCGGTAGAACCGCTCGATGTCGTTGCCCTTGAAGGTCGAGCCGTCGCCCCAGATCTGGACGTTGTCCTCCAGCATCGCCCGGACCAGGAGCGTGCCGGTGACGGCGCGGCCCAGGGGCGTGGTGTTGAAGTACGCCCGCCCGCCCGAGCGGATGTGGAACGCCCCGCAGGTGAGCGCGGCCAGTCCCTCCTCGACCAGCGCGGCACGGCAGTCGACCAGGCGCGCGATCTCGGCACCGTAGGCCTGCGCGCGGCCGGGCACCGAGTCGATGTCGGGCTCGTCGTACTGGCCGATGTTCGCGGTGTAGGTGCAGGGGATGGCGCCCTTGTCGCGCATCCACGCGACCGCGACGGAGGTGTCGAGACCGCCGGAGAAGGCGATGCCGACGCGCTCGCCGGCGGGGAGGGACGTGAGGACCTTGGACATAGGAAGATTATGCATCACCGCGCATGGTCATGCAAAGCCCCCTGGTGCCGCCCCCTACGTGATTCACGTCATTCGTTCGGCGGCCGGTGGCTCGCCCATGGCGTCGGAATGTCCTGTCGGTGAACAAGAGGCACCCGCCCTGCGGCTTCTCTGCAGGCTTCGCAAAGGGATGCCTCAGGACTCCACAAGAGATCTTGCTCCCGCCTTCACGCAGCGCTTACAACGTGCCCGCAGCCTGTGCGTCCGCTGTCGCGCCGGCGTGTGTGGCTGGCCGTGATTCCGTTGGTGCTGTCCTTCTGGGCCCAGGAGGGGGCGGCGGCCTACGCGGCGACGAAACCGTCGCCCTCGCCGGGCACTTGTGGAAGTGGCTGTCGGGTTCGGACGGTCCGGGCCTGAGCTCGAAGACCGGCTCGGCGCACGACGTGCGGGTCGCGCAGGCCGGACCGGGACCAGTGGCGGGTGGTCTTCCGGCCCCGGAACCGCCGCCAGAACCACTCGTACGACATGGGAACGGCCGAGTTCCTGCTGCGTCTGGTGCGGGGAGAGATCCGTCCGCCGCTCGGTGCCGAGCTTGCCCTGCCGGCCACGTTCACGTCATGGCGTGAGGAAGAAGAGTTTCTGCTCGACGAGGACGGCGACCTTGAAGGCTTCTGAACCACCCAGGCTCGCCTCCTTCCCCGGACCTTCTCGCGGCGAGCCTTCTTTTCGCGTTCTTCGCGGCGCCGACGCAGTGTCCTGCTCGGCGCGGCCACCGTGGCCGGAATCGCCGTGCTCCTGCTGCGCCCCGACCAGGACGGCGCCGGGTGCCCCCGGTACCGGTCTCGCATGTCGACACCTCCGCCCGGGCGTGTGTGCTGACGTCGACGGACACCGACCCCGGCGGCACGTGGGCGGCGCTGCGGCAGACCGCCGACGCGCACCTGGTGGTCCGCTACCGGCTGCCCGCCGCCGCGGATCCCGTCGCCTACGTCGACACCCTCGTCCAGCTCCGCTGCTCCACCGTCGTCACCACCGGCAAAGAGGCCGGCTCCGCTGTGGCCTCCCGCCTGGCCAAGGGCAAGGTCGCCGGAGTCCGCTTCGTGGTCGTGGCCGACCGCCCGCTCGCCGGAGCGGTCCGTCTGAGCCCTGCCACGGTCAGCGCGAGCGCCCTGGAGCGACTGGTGCGCCGCTGAACGGCCACGGCTGGGCACCGGGACGACGATCTCCGCGGAACGCCTACCCTTGACCCATGACCAGCAGCAGCGACCGGAGCCCGGCAGTGGACGTTCGATCATCCAAGACATACGAAGTCCGTACCTACGGGTGCCAGATGAACGTCCACGACTCCGAGCGGTTGTCCGGCCTGCTGGAGGAGGCGGGATACGTGCCCGCCCCCGAGGGCTCCGACGGGGACGCGGACGTCGTCGTCTTCAACACCTGCGCGGTGCGGGAGAACGCCGACAACCGGCTCTACGGCAACCTCGGCCGGCTCGCGCCGCGCAAGGCCTCGCGGCCCGGCATGCAGATCGCGGTCGGCGGCTGCCTCGCGCAGAAGGACCGCGACACCATCGTGAAGAAGGCGCCCTGGGTGGACGTCGTCTTCGGCACCCACAACATCGGCAAGCTGCCGGTCCTGCTGGAACGCGCGCGCGTGCAGGAAGAGGCGCAGGTCGAGATCGCCGAGTCCCTCGAGGCGTTCCCGTCCACGCTGCCGACCCGGCGTGAGAGCGCCTACGCGGCCTGGGTGTCGATCTCCGTCGGCTGCAACAACACCTGCACCTTCTGCATCGTCCCGGCGCTGCGCGGCAAGGAGAAGGACCGCCGTACCGGCGACATCCTCGCCGAGATCGAGACCCTGGTCGGCGAGGGCGTCTCCGAGATCACGCTGCTCGGCCAGAACGTCAACGCGTACGGCTCCGACATCGGCGACCGCGAGGCGTTCAGCAAGCTGCTGCGCGCGTGTGGCGCGATCGAGGGCCTGGAGCGCGTCCGCTTCACCTCCCCGCATCCGCGCGACTTCACCGACGACGTGATCGCGGCGATGGCCGAGACGCCGAACGTCATGCCGCAGCTGCACATGCCCCTGCAGTCCGGTTCGGACACGGTCCTGAAGGCGATGCGCCGCTCGTACCGCCAGGAGCGCTACCTGGGCATCATCGAGAAGGTCCGCGCCGCCATCCCGCACGCGGCGATCACCACCGACATCATCGTGGGCTTCCCCGGCGAGACCGAGGAGGACTTCGAGCAGACCCTGCACGTGGTCCGCGAGGCCCGCTTCACACAGGCCTTCACCTTCCAGTACTCCAAGCGTCCCGGGACCCCCGCCGCGACCATGGACAACCAGATCCCCAAGGAGGTCGTCCAGGCACGCTACGAGCGTCTTGTCGCCCTCCAGGAGGAGATCTCCTGGGAGGAGAACAAGAAGCAGGTCGGCCGCACCCTGGAGCTGATGGTCGCCGAGGGGGAGGGCCGCAAGGACGGCGCCACCCACCGCCTCTCCGGCCGCGCCCCCGACAACCGCCTGGTCCACTTCACCAAGCCCGACCAGGAGGTCCGCCCCGGCGACGTGGTCACGGTCGAGATCACCTACGCCGCCCCCCACCACCTCCTCGCCGAGGGCGCCGTCCTCGATGTGCGCCGTACGCGCGCGGGGGACGCGTGGGAGAAGCGGAACGCGGTCGAGGCCGCCGAACCCGCGGGTGTCATGCTGGGCCTCCCGAAGATCGGGGTTCCCGAGCCGCTGCCGGCGGCCACGGGCGGCTGCGCGGCGCACTGAGCGCCCGCCGCCGGTCACCAAGGAGAGGCTGGGCGGGGCATGGGGCGCTGGGTGGTCTTGGTCGACCGCAGTTTCGGGGACCATCACGACCTCGACGAGGTGGCGCACTTCGAGGGCACCCGGGAAGAGGCCCGCGCCCGCCTGTACGAGATCGCCTGCACCCACCGTCCGGGCGTCGGTCTGCGCCAGAAGCGCCGGCAGGTCTACCGGATCGGTGAAGGGGACGCCTACTACGCGAACATCGAGGGCATGATGGCCACGTTTCGCGTGGTGTACCGGCTCGGTGAACTGGAGTGGAGCACCCATCCCGAGTCCTGGCCCTGGGCCTGGAAGTAGGCTGCCGATCATGCTTGTAGCAGCCGCTGTCTGTCCGTGTCCGCCCCTTCTCGTGCCGCCGGTCGCCGCTGGGGCGGCGCCCGAGCTCGACGGGGCACGCGCCGCCTGCACGGACGCGCTGGGCGTGCTCGCGGCGGCCCGGCCCGACCGCCTCGTCGTCGTGGGGCCCGCCGAGCAGAGCGGCCGCGGCCCGCACCCGCAGGGCGCCCACGGCTCGTTCCGCGGCTTCGGCGTGGATGTGGAGGTGCGGCTCGGACCGGAGCGGGAGCCGGTCCCGCAGCGTCCGCTGCCGACCTCCCTCGCCGTCGCCGCCTGGCTGCTGGACCGCATCGGCTGGTCCGACGCCCCGATCGAGGGACTCGGCGTGGGGGAACCTCTCGAGCCCGAGCGGTGTATTCAGACCGGGAGGGAAATCGCCGCCCGGGCCGAGCGGGTGGCGCTGCTGGTGATGGGCGACGCCAGCGCCTGCCGCACGCTCAAGGCACCCGGCTACCTCGACGAGCGCGCGGCACCGTTCGACGCGGAGGTCGCGCGTGCGCTGGGCGCGGTCGACGTGGCGGCCCTGCAAGCGCTGGACGCCGAGCTGGCGTACGAACTGAAGGCCTCCGGCCGGGCCTGCTGGCAGGTCCTCGCGGGCGCGGCGGAGAGCGCGGACCTCGGCGGCTCGCTGCTGTACGAGGACGCGCCGTACGGCGTGGGGTACATGGTCGCCACCTGGTCCTGACGGCTGGAGGAGCCGCAGCAGCCGTAGAGGAGTCCGGGGCGGGAAACGGCGGCCGGCCGGGGGCGTCCTGCCCCGCGGCCGTCCGTCGGTGTGCCGTGCTGCCGTTCAGGAAGCCGGCGGCGGTGAGGCCGGCGGAGGCGTGCTGCCGCCACCAGGTCCCTCCGTGCCGTCCTTGTGCGCGAGTCGGTCCATGGCGCCCTTGGCCTTGCCCGTGCCCGTCCGGATTCTGTCGCTGTACTTTCCCTTGGTCTTCTCGTCCACGACCTTCGCGGCCTTGTCGAGGCCGTGCTGGACCTTGTCCCCGTGCTTGTGCGCGAGGCCGGAGACCTTGTCCTTGGCCGGGCTGAGCTTGGCCTTCACATTGTCCAGGAAACCCATCGTTCACCTTCCCGCGCGGGGCAGTTACGTGCGGGCGCCCTCACCGGCCTCACGGTCGGCCGCCTCGTCGGCGGACTGCTGCTTGGGGATCTCGACGCCCTCGGCTGCGGCGTCCTCGACGGCCTCCGTCGCCGTCGCTCCGTCCGCGTCCTCGGCTCCGGCCGTCTCGGCGACCCCGGCCCCGGTCTTGCCCTCGGCCTGGCTCTCGGTCTCGGTCTCGACCTCGGCCTTGGCGTCGGTCGATCCCTTCGCCTCTCCCGCCTCCTCCGCCGCGGGCTCGGCCGTCCGGATGTCGGCCTGCGTCTCGGCGGTTGACGCCTCCTCCGTGGCCTTCGACCTCCGGAGAAGTCGTGCGAAAACGCCCATATCCACTCCATACGCTACTCGTGCGGGGGAAACCCCGCGTCGTCCGGAGCGCCCGATTGCGCCACCCGGATCGCCGCCTCCGCGGACAGGGCGGCGGAATCCACGCAACTGGCAACGACCCCGGACCCGCGTCGTCACGTAACTCGTTCGAGGTGGTGCTCCTGGGTTTGCGAGACTGGGGCGGTGAGCAGCGCACCCCCCTCCCCCCGCGTCATCGCCGTCGTCGGACCCACTGCGGCCGGAAAGTCCGATCTGGGCGTCTTCCTGGCCCAGCGACTGGGAGGCGAGGTCGTCAACGCCGACTCCATGCAGCTCTACCGAGGGATGGACATCGGCACCGCCAAGCTGACGCCCGAGGAACGCGACGGCGTCCCGCACCACCTCCTGGACATCTGGGACGTGACCGTCACGGCGTCCGTCGCCGAGTACCAGAGGCTGGCCCGCGCCCGGATCGACGCCCTGCTCACCGAGGGCCGCTGGCCGATCCTCGTAGGCGGTTCCGGGCTGTACGTCCGCGGGGCCGTCGACAACCTGGAGTTCCCCGGCACCGACCCCGAGGTCAGGGCCCGTCTGGAGGAGGAACTCGTGCTGCGCGGCTCCGGCGCGCTGCACGCCCGTCTCTCCGCCGCCGACCCCGGGGCCGCGCAGGCGATCCTGCCCAGCAACGGCCGCCGTATCGTCCGGGCCCTCGAAGTGATCGAGATCACCGGCAAGCCCTTCACCGCCAACCTCCCCGGCCACGACTCGGTCTACGACACCGTCCAGATCGGCGTCGACGTCGCGCGGCCCGAGCTCGACGAGCGCATCGCGCGCCGCGTCGACCGGATGTGGGAGGCG
Organism: Streptomyces sp. SAI-127; assembly: GCF_029894425.1. Classification (NCBI taxonomy): domain Bacteria; kingdom Bacillati; phylum Actinomycetota; class Actinomycetes; order Kitasatosporales; family Streptomycetaceae; genus Streptomyces; species Streptomyces sp. SAI-127. The sequence goes on along the minus strand of NZ_JARXYJ010000001.1, from coordinate 3,097,734 downwards.
GGGCTCGTGGACGAGGTGCGGGAGCTGGAGGCGCGCGGGTTGCGCGAGGGGCGCACGGCCTCGCGTGCGCTCGGATACCAGCAGGTGCTCGCGGCGCTCTCGGGGGAGTGCGCGATGGAGGACGCGCGGACCGAGACCATCCGTGCCACGAAACGCTTCGCGCGCCGTCAGGATTCATGGTTCAGGCGCGATCCGCGGGTGCACTGGTTGAGTGGGGCTGCGGCGCATCTCACAGAACTTCCGCAGCTCGCACTGGCGTTGCTCGAACGACCGGTCACAGCCTGATCACGTCCTGGCATCGGGACGCTCCGGCCGCCATCCCGGCCTCCGGCGCCGTGCCATCATCGAGCTTCGATCGACCAAGTGGAGTCCGAGTTGGGAGGGCGCGTGGCGATGGAGGCCGGCCCTCGCGACACCGCACAAGGCACCGAGCCCCTCACCGCCGAGAGCGGTGAACCGGGGCAGGACGCAGACCGTCTGAGCCCCGACGGGCCCGATGACACCCAGGGCGGTGTGACCGCCGACGGTCCCGAGCCCGAGGAGATGTTCCCGGGCGGGGAAGAGGTCGAGGTCGAGCTGCGCCCGCAGCGCCGTCTGCGGATCTGGCAGCTCGCTCCCATCGTCTCGCTGGCCGCGGTCGGCTCCCTGATGTTCGCCTTCCCCCTGGCCTTCGACTTCGGCGACAGCGGAGCGGTGATCGCGATGCTGGGCCTGCTGATCTGCTCCTGTGCGGCGGGCTGGGGCATGATGGCCGCACGCCGGGTTGGTTACACGTGGCCGGGACTGCCCCAGCGGGGGTCCGGCCGCCGCGCGGACTGGCGGGTCGTGCTCGGGTACGTGTTGCTGGTAGCGGTCGTGGTCGTTCTCGCGGTGTGGCGCGTGGCGCGGCTCCGCTAGAGGCTTTCAGGGGCGCGGGGCCGTGTTGATCTGCGGCTATCGCCGTGCGGGCGCGACCAGCCCCCACCGGCCTGCACGTACGATCGAGACATGAGCACCCGGATCCCCTTTCTCAAGGGCCACGGCACCGAGAACGACTTCGTGATCGTCCCGGACCCCGAGAACACCCTCGACCTGCCCCCCGCCGCCGTCGCCGCCCTGTGCGACCGCCGGGCAGGCATCGGCGGTGACGGCCTGCTCCACGTCGTACGGTCCGCCGAGCACCCCGAGGCCACCCACATGGCCGGGGAGGCCGAGTGGTTCATGGACTACCGCAACGGTGACGGGTCCATCGCCGAGATGTGTGGCAACGGCGTCCGCGTCTTCGCCCGCTACCTCCAGCGCGCCGGTCACGTCACCGAGGGCGACCTCGCGGTGGCCACGCGCGGGGGCGTGAAGGCCGTGCACATCGCGAAAGGCGGTGACGTCACCGTCGGCATGGGCAAGGCGCTGCTCCCCGAGGGGGACGTCACGGTGAGTGTCGGCGACCGCAGCTGGCCCGCCCGCAACGTGGACATGGGCAATCCGCACGCCGTCGCCTTCGTGGACGACCTCGCGCACGCCGGCGACCTGTACTCCCCGCCGCCCTTCAGCCCGGCCGCCGCCTACCCGAGCGGGGTCAACGTCGAGTTCGTGGTCGACCGCGGCCCCCGCCATGTCGCCATGCGTGTGCACGAGCGCGGGGCGGGCGAGACCCGGTCCTGCGGCACGGGCGCGTGCGCCGTCGCCGTCGCCACGGCCCGCAGGGACGGCGCCGACCCGGTGGCCACCGGCACCCCGGCGACCTACACCGTCGACGTGCCCGGCGGCACCCTGCTGATCACCGAGCGGAGCGACGGTGAGATCGAGATGACCGGCCCCGCGGTGATCGTCGCCGAGGGCGAGATCGACGCCGACTGGCTGGAAAACGCGGTTGGTTGACCATATGAATCGCGGCACCCGAACGGCCCAAGGCGTGGAACCGCAGCCTCCGGCCCTCTGTGCGATTCAAAACCACGGTCGGCCGCAGGTCAGGCGGCGCGAAATCGTAAACCTGAAAGCCTTCGCTCGAATGGGTGATCCGTTTCACGCTCGCCGAGAGGCGGTCAGCCGGGCGTGATGGGCTCGGTAGCATCAAGCACCGGCCCGGACGGGGGACAGATGCCATCCCCTGAGCCGTGTCCGCCATGGGGCACCCCGTCCGCCGGTCCACAGCCGGAGGTGCCCATGAGTGCGGAGGCCACGAACCCCGCGACCCCAGGTCCGGTAACAGGTGCGGCCGCCCGTTGGCGGGCGCGGATCGACCTGCGCCGCCTGGGCCGCGCCGCGCTGCTCGGCCCCGCCGCCCGAGACCGGCTGCCCGACGCCATCGGCCATGTCGCGGAGGCCCACCGCGCCCACCACCCCGACGCCGACCTCGAACCCCTGCGCCGCGCCTGGGTCCTGGCCGAGTCCTCGCACCGCGGCCAGATGCGCAAGAGCGGTGAGCCGTACATCACACATCCGCTCGCCGTGACCCTGATCCTCGCCGAACTCGGCGCCGAGACCACCACCTTGACGGCCTCTCTGCTCCACGACACCGTCGAGGACACCGAGGTGACGCTGGATCAGGTCGGCAAGGAGTTCGGCGCGGAGGTCCGCTTCCTCGTCGACGGCGTCACCAAGCTGGAGAAGGTCGACTACGGCGCCGCCGCCGAGCCCGAGACCTTCCGCAAGATGCTCGTCGCCACCGGCAACGACGTCCGCGTGATGTCGATCAAACTCGCCGACCGGCTGCACAACATGCGCACCCTCGGCGTGATGCGCCCCGAGAAGCAGGCCCGCATCGCCAAGGTCACCCGGGACGTTCTCATCCCGCTCGCCGAACGCCTCGGCGTCCAGGCACTCAAGACCGAGCTGGAAGACCTGGTCTTCGCGATCCTCCACCCCGAGGAGTACGAGCACACGCGCGAGCTGATCGTCGACAACGCCTCCCGCGCGGACGACCCGCTCGCCGAGATCGCCGACGAAGTGCGCTCGGTGCTGCGCGAGGCCGGCATCCCGGCCGAAGTCGTCATCAGGCCACGGCACTTCGTCTCCGTGCACCGGGTGGCCCGCAAGCGCGGCAGGCTGCGCGGCGCGGACTTCGGCCGCCTGCTGGTCCTGGTCGGCGAGGACGCGGACTGCTACGGCGTCCTGGGCGAACTGCACACCTGTATGACGCCAGTCGTCTCGGAGTTCAAGGACTTCATCGCCGTACCGAAGTTCAACCTGTACCAGTCGCTGCACACCGCTGTGGCCCGCGGCGACGGCCAGGTCGTCGAAGTCCTCATCCGCACCCACCAGATGCACAAGGTCGCCGAGGCCGGCGTGGTCGCGCTCGGCAATCCGTACGCCTCGCCTACCGACCCCTCGGAGGCGCCGAGCGCGTCCACCGGCGCGGGCGCCGACGAGGAGCGGGTGGACCCCACCCGGCCCGGCTGGCTCTCCCGCCTCCTCGACTGGCAGGCGGCCGCGCCCGACGCCGACACCTTCTGGTCGACCCTCCGTGAGGACCTCGCCCAGGACCGCGAGATCACCGTCTTCCGGCCCGATGGCGGCACCCTGGGCCTGCCCGAGGGCGCGACCTGTGTGGACGCCGCGTACGCGCAGTACGGCGAGGACGCGCACGCGTGCCTCGGCGCCCGCGTCAACGGCCGTCTGGCGACGCTGAGCACCGTTCTGAAGGACGGCGACACCGTCCAGCTCCTCATGGGGCAGGACCCCGCCGCCGAGCCCTCCAAGGAGTGGCTGGAGCACGCGCACACGCCCGCGGCGCGGATCGCCATCCAGCGGTGGATCGCGACCCATCCGTCGCACGAGACGCCGGACGAGATCGTGGAGCGGGGCGGGACGGCCGATGCCACGGCTGAGGACGTGCAGGCCGGGCGGGGGGATTCGAACCCCTTCCGGGCCTCCGCCGCGGAGCCGCCGGTTGCCGACACTCCCGACAGCGTGGGCCGGATCATCGCCGAGTCGCAGACCTCCGACAACCCGGCCGTCGACCGCCCCGGCGCCGCCGTCGCCCTCGTCGACCAGCCCGGCGCGACCGTACGGCTCGCCGGCTGCTGCACGCCCGTACCGCCCGACGAGATCACCGGCTTCGCCGTGCGCGGGGGAGTGGTCACCGTGCACCGCGTGGAGTGCGCCGCGGTGGCGCGGATGAAGAGCGTGGGGCGCACGGAGGTCGGCGTGCGCTGGGGCGACACCGCCGGGTGCCGGGTCACGCTGTTCGCGGAATCGTTCGGCCGCCCGCACCTCCTCGCCGACCTCACCGAGGCCATGGCCGGCGAGGGCGCCGAGATCGTCTCCGCGACCGTCGAACCCCCCAGCCAGCAGCGGGTACGCCACACCTACACCGTCCAGCTGCCGGATGCGGCCCGGCTGCCGTCGCTGATGCGGGCGATGCGGAACGTGGCCGGGGTGTACGACGTGAGCAGGGCGCAGACGCCTGGGGCCTGAAGGACCGCCTCAGGGGGCGCGCACGACTGGGGCGGGGCCATAGGTCTGCATGGGCGTGGGTGGCCGGTCTGCGGGTCTGGATGGGCGTGGGTGGCCGGTCCGCTGGTCTGGATGGGCGTGGGGGACCGGCCCGCGGGTCTGCATGCGCGAAAGCGGCCGGCCGGTCCACGGGTCTGCACGTGCGTGAGGGGCCGGTCCGCAGGTCCTGGTGAGCGGGTGCAGTGTCGGTCGACAGGCCCTCACGCGCGCGTGGAAGGCCTCAGGAGCTCACGCGCGCGTGGAGGGCCTCAGGAGCTCACGCTTGCGTGGCGGGCCACAGGACGTCAGCGCTTGTGGCGGCGGGCCGCGGGACCTGACCGCATGTGGCCGGCCTCAGGACCTCACGCGTCTCCTCAACGGAGCCGGAGCACCCCGTTCGAGTGGGCTGGTCGCGCGTCGTCGCCGTGGCGCACGCGCGCGCTGGTAGCGGTGGTGCATGCCGCTCAACCCCCACACCCACGCCGGTCCCACCCACGCCGACCGGCTCGGCCCCGACGCCTCCCGTCGCCGTACCGGAAACGCCCGACGGCACAAGGCGGCCGCGCTGCTCGCCTCCGCCGTCTCCGTCTGCCTGCTGGCCGCGAGCGCCCCGGCCACACCGCTCGGGGTCGGTGACCGCCTCTTCCCGCACCTCGGCAACCCCGGTTACGACGTGGCGTCGTACGACCTCTCCTTCACCTATCCCGGAGACAACAGCAAGCCCCTCACGGCCGTCACCACGATCGACGCCTGGACGACGACCGAACTAGACCGCATCAACCTGGACTTCGCCCACGGCGAGGTCCAGTCGGTGGAGGTCGACGGTCTGTCCGCGGCTTTCACCAGCGCCGGCGAGGACCTCGTCGTCACGCCCGAAGGACCGCTGCCCGGTGGCAGCTGGATGCGGATCACCGTCCGGCACACCAGTGATCCCGTCTCCGCCGACGACCGGGACGGCGGCTGGGTGCGCACCGCGGACGGGCTCGCCATGGCCAACCAGGCCGACGCCGCGCACCTGGTGTTCCCCTGCAACGACCACCCCTCCGACAAGGCGATGTTCACCATCCGGGTCACCGCCCCCGACGGCTACACGGCCGTCGCCAACGGCCTGCCGACGGACGTGGACCGCGGCGGCCGGGCGACCACCTGGACGTACCGCACCCAGCACCCCATGGCCACCGAACTCGCTCAGGTGTCCATCGGCCGCTCCACCGTGCTGCGCCGCAGCGGACCGCACGGACTGCCCGTCCGGGACGTCGTGCGCACAAAGGACCGTGCCAAGCTCGAACCCTGGCTCAAGAAGACCCCCGGCCAGCTCGCCTGGATGGAGGGCAAGGTCGGGCCGTACCCCTTCGAGACGTACGGCATCCTCATGGCCGCCGCCGACACCGGCTTCGAGTTGGAAACACAAACCCTGTCCCTCTTTGAGAAAGATCTCTTCACCGAGCCCGCCTACCCCAAGTGGTACGTCGAGTCGATCATGGTGCATGAGCTCGCCCACCAGTGGTTCGGTGACAGCGTCAGCCCCCGCACCTGGTCGGACCTGTGGCTCAACGAAGGACATGCCACCTGGTACGAGGCCCTGTACGCGGAGGAGAAGGCGGGCCGCACCCTTGAGGCCCGCATGAAGGCCGCGTACGGCGCCTCCAACCGCTGGCGGGCCGAAGGCGGACCGCCGGCCGCACCCAAGCCGCCCGAGCCCGGCCAGAAGATCAGCATCTTCCGGCCGAACGTCTACGACGGCGCCGCCCTGGTCCTCTACGCCCTGCGCCAGGAGATCGGCCGCAAGTCCTTCGAGAAACTGGAACGCGCCTGGGTGCAGGAGCACCGGGACGGCACGGCGTCGACCGCCGACTTCGTGCACCTCGCCTCCGAGATCGCCGGGCGCGACCTCGGCGGCTTCCTCCAGGGCTGGCTCTACGGCGCGAAGACCCCGCGGATGCCCGGCCACCCGAGCTGGAAGGCCGTGGCACCGGTGAAATAAGGCGGTGACGAGACGCCCCGTACCGTGCGACCATCTTCAGGTCGGCGCGGCACGGGGCGCGGGAATCTCCCGTGGTACTCGTGCGTTGTGACATATGACCGGCGAATCGGAATCCCCATCGACGTAAGGATCAAATGACCTCCTCTTCATCCCCTTCCCAGGACACGCAGCGACTCGCGCACACATACGCCGAAGGTCTTCGGGCCGATGCCCTGATGGAAGAGGACGTCGCCTGGAGCCACGAGATCGACGGAGAGCGGGACGGTGAGCAGTTCGACCGCTCCGAGCGCGCGGCTCTGCGCCGCGTGGCGGGCCTCTCCACCGAACTCGAGGACGTCACCGAGGTCGAGTACCGCCAGCTCCGTCTGGAGCGGGTCGTCCTCGTCGGCGTCTGGACCACGGGGACCGCGCAGGACGCGGACAACTCCCTCGCGGAGCTCGCCGCCCTCGCGGAGACCGCCGGCGCACTCGTGCTCGACGGCGTGATCCAGCGCCGCGACAAGCCCGACGCGGCCACCTACATCGGTTCCGGCAAGGCCGACGAGCTGCGGGACATCGTCCTGGAGACCGGCGCGGACACCGTCATCTGCGACGGTGAGCTCAGCCCGGGCCAGCTCATCCACCTCGAGGACGTCGTCAAGGTCAAGGTCATCGACCGTACGGCCCTGATCCTCGACATCTTCGCCCAGCACGCCAAGTCCCGAGAGGGCAAGGCGCAGGTCGCGCTCGCGCAGATGCAGTACATGCTGCCGAGGCTGCGAGGCTGGGGTCAGTCGCTGTCCCGTCAGATGGGCGGCGGCAAGGGCGGCGGCCTCGCCACCCGTGGTCCCGGTGAGACCAAGATCGAGACGGACCGGCGTCGGATCCGCGAGAAGATGGCGAAGATGCGCCGGGAGATCGCGGACATGAAGACCGGCCGCGAGATCAAGCGGCAGGAGCGCAAGCGCCACAAGGTGCCTTCGGTCGCCATCGCGGGCTACACCAACGCCGGCAAGTCGTCCCTGCTCAACCGCCTCACGGGCGCGGGCGTCCTGGTCGAGAACGCCCTGTTCGCGACCCTCGACCCGACCGTCCGCCGCGCGGAGACCCCGAGCGGCCGCCTGTACACGCTGGCCGACACCGTCGGTTTTGTACGACACCTGCCGCACCACCTGGTCGAGGCGTTCCGTTCCACCATGGAGGAGGTCGGCGAGTCCGACCTGATCCTGCACGTGGTGGACGGCTCGCATCCGAACCCGGAGGAGCAGCTGGCCGCCGTGCGCGAGGTGATCAGGGACGTCGGTGCCATCGACGTGCCCGAGATCGTCGTGATCAACAAGGCCGACGCGGCCGACCCACTGACGCTCCAGCGGCTGATGCGGAACGAGAAGCGCTCCCTCGCGGTCTCCGCCCGTACCGGCCGGGGCATCGCCGAACTGCTCGCCCTGATCGACAACGAACTGCCCAGGCCGTCCGTCGAGATCGAGGCGCTCGTGCCGTACACCCACGGCAAGCTGGTCGCCCGTGCCCATGACGAGGGCGAGGTGATCTCCGAGGAGCACACGGCGGAGGGCACCCTGCTCAAGGTGAGGGTGCACGAGGAGCTGGCCGCGGAACTGGCGCCGTACGTGCCGGCACCGGTTGTGGCCTGAGCGCCGTAGCTCTGAGCCGTACCTCTCTGAGAGGCCCGCCCTTTTCCAGAAGGGCGGGCCTCTCAGCGTGTTCGGGGAGGCCGCGGGGCTCACTGGCCCGCGAACTTCTCGCTGACCGAGTCGTACACGCCCTTGGCCACCTCACCCAGCCGGGGCCCGGCCAGCCAGCCCGCATTCACTGGCCCGATCGAGGTGTTGGACACCAGGGCCGGCCGGCCATCCGCACCGGTCGCGACCCAGCCGCCGCCGGACGAACCACCGGTCATCGTGCAGCCGATGCGGTACATCGTCGGATCCGAGGCGTTGATCGACAGCCGTCCCGGCCTGTCCTGGCACTTGTACAACGTCTCCCCGTCGAACGGCGCCGCCGCCGGATACCCACCGGCCGTGATGCTCTCCACCCGCGGCACCGCCGGAGCGGCGAAGTTCACCGGCAGGGCCGAACCGACGCTCTCCTCCAGCGACTTGCCGGTGCCACCCTCCTCCGGCGTCACATGGAGGACGGCGAAGTCGTACGGGGCACCGTCCCCGCCGGTCGGACCCCCCTGGGCGATCCACTGGTCCGAGGTCTGCGCCCAGTCGGCCCACCACACGCCGTACGGAGCGACAGCCTTCTCGGTCGCGCTCTCCAACTCCGCGGCCGACAAGGCCTGGTCGTTGTACGACGGCACGAACGCGGTGTTGCGGTACCAGCCACCGCTCCTGCCCGCGTGCACACAATGCCCCGCCGTCCAGACCATGTTGGACTTGCCCGGGTGGGCCGGGTCCTCCACGACCGTCGCCGAGCAGACCATCGTGCCCTCGGGGGAGTCGAAGAACACCTTGCCCGCCTCGGGAACGTTGTCGTGGTACGTAGGTGATACGGGCTTCGCGTCCACCGGCGCCGGCTCCGGGTCGGTCACACCCTGGTCACCCGAGAGGTCGCTCTCCTGGACACCGCGGTCGGGATCCTCGGCCTCCCGCATCCGATCCGGGTCCCACAGGCCCTCGATGATCGGGTTGATGTAGTCCTGGGCCTCGCGCAGCCAGTCGTCCCTGTCCCAGTTCTTCCAGGCGCCGTTCTTCCACTTGTCGACATCGATCCCGTGCTCCTTGAGCCTGTCCCTGATGTCGTCCGGAATCGTGATCTTGCCGTCGCTCTCGGACGCGGCCGAGGCGGAGGCCTGCGCGTTCGCGTCCTTGTCGCCCGAACCACAGCCGGTGGCGGTCAGCGCCAGCACGGAGGCGAGGGCCACTGCGGCGAGCGCAGGAGAGGTTCTGCGGCGCGCGCCCTTTTCGCCTTCGCCGCGAGCGGTCAATGACAGCGGTGCGGATCGCATGCTCTGCCTCCCCCTGTGTGGACGAACCCAGGTGCGCAACCGGGGACTTTCCGCAGACGTCTCGCAGGCATCCCGCGAGTTCACCCTCCGGCATCGCGCCTTGGAACGGCATCACACACTATGCGCCCGTTATGGGGGACTTCCGATGGAACCGCAACAGTTCCGTCACGCCAAAGATCTTCCGGCAACCCGTAACCCGCTGGACGGTCCGAGGTTGTAGCGATGGGGGCTTGCTGCCGGCGGACGGTTCGCTCCCGGCGCCCCAATCCCCGGAGATTTCCCGACAGTCGGGGCATAGATGTGCCGAGATGTCGAGCAAAGGGTCCCGGGGTTTCGTATGTCGGGGCGGGTGAGTCCGCGAGGGAACGCTTGCCCCTGCACAGCGCGACGACGGGAGAACCATGGCCGTGACCGAGACCGCACCCGGGGAGGCCATGGCGGGCCACACCGCCCTCGAGGAACCGTCGGCAGCCCGCTCCGCGCACGAGGGAATCCTGCGTCGCCAGTCGGCCCGCGAGTCGGCGGCACGCACCTATGCCCGTGCCCTCCCGATCGTGCCGGTACGTGCACGCGGTCTGACCATCGAGGGCGCCGACGGCCGCCGCTACCTCGACTGCCTCTCGGGCGCCGGCACCCTTGCCCTCGGACACAACCACCCCGTCGTCCTGGAGGCCATCCGCAAGGTCCTCGACTCGGGCGCACCCCTCCACGTCCTCGACCTCGCGACGCCCGTCAAGGACGCCTTCATCACCGAACTGTTCCGCACCCTGCCCCCCGGTCTTGCCGACCACCCACGCGTGCAGTTCTGTGGCCCGGCCGGCACCGATGCGGTGGAGGCCGCCTTCAAGCTCGTGCGCGCTGCGACCGGCCGCAACGGCATGCTCGCCTTCGCCGGCGCCTATCACGGCATGACCTCCGGCGCTCTCGAAGCGTCCGGCGACGCCTTCGACGTACGGGTCGCCCGACTGCCCTACCCTCAGGACTACCGCTGTCCCTTCGGGGTCGGCGGCCCGCACGGTGCCGAACTCGCCGCCCGCTGGACGGAGTCCGTCCTCGACGACCCCAAGTCCGGGGTACCGCTGCCCGCAGGGTTGATCCTCGAACCCGTCCAGGGCGAGGGCGGCGTTCTTCCAGCCCCTGACGCGTGGATGCGACGCATGCGACAGATCACGGCCGACCGCTCGATCCCGCTCATCGCCGACGAGGTCCAGACGGGGGTCGGCCGTACCGGGGCTTTCTGGGCCGTTGAGCACAGCGGCATCACCCCCGACGTCATGGTCCTGTCCAAGGCCATCGGCGGAAGCCTGCCCCTCGCCGTGGTGGTCTACCGCGACGAGCTCGACGTCTGGGAACCCGGCGCCCACGCCGGCACCTTCCGCGGCAACCAACTCGCCATGGCCGCGGGCACGGCCACGATGGCCTACGTACGCGAGAACGGCCTCACAGAACGCGCCGCAACGCTCGGCGCGCGGATGCTGGATCAGCTCCGCGGGCTGAGCCGGGAGTTTTCTGCGATCGGTGATGTGCGCGGGCGGGGGTTGATGATCGGGGTGGAGATGGTGGAGGAGGAAGGTGAAGGGGAGGGGTGGGGTGTTGCTGGATCCGGGGGATCTGTGGGGCCTGATGAGGCTGGTGGATCCCGCAGGTCCGGTGGAGCCGGTGGATCCGGTGGGTCCGATGAGGGTCATGGGGCTGCTGGGCTGCTGGGCTCGGTCGGGCTGAGTAGCGCCGATGGTGCGGGGGCCGTGGTGACGCCGGGTTCCGTCCCCTCCCCTCGCCCTGCCTCTCCGGAGCTTGCCGTCGCCGTGCAGCGGGAGTGCCTCCGGCGTGGCCTGATCGTCGAACTCGGTGGTCGTCACTCGAGCGTCGTGCGCCTGCTCCCGCCTCTGACGATCACCGACGAACAGGCGACCGCCGTCCTCGACCGACTCGCCGACGCCGTGGCCGCTGTGGCCCGCGGTCAAGACCGTGGTGCCGGAAGGCCACAGCAGCGTCGTCGCCGGAGCGAGGGGGCGGGGTAGCTGCCGGGGTTGCGGCGGGAACCGAAGGAGCGGCAGGTACGGCAAGAACGGCAGGGACTGGCATGTCGGATGGAGCCACACCGGGAACTGGGGCCGCAGCCACGCCCTCAACCAGAGCGACAACTCCTCCCGAAGCCGGCGGGTCGGGTGCACTCGGAGCTGGAGCCAGAGCCAGAGCCAGAGCCAGAGTCGGGGCCGGGGTTGGTACTGGTACCGGGACCGGAGTCGGAGTCGGAGTCGGCACGGGAGTGGGAATCGGGACCAGGCCCGAAGCTGGAGTCCGGGCCGGGCCCCAAGCGGCCGCCACCCCTCGCGCCACAGGCCGAGCAGCGAGCCGCTAACCGACGCCTCCGAACAGCCGCCGTCATCACGCCGATTGCTCACCGCATCCCTCCCGAACACCACTCACCTCCACGCCATTCGACCGCCCATCTGCCACCAGATCCCCCAGATCCCCGGTCAACCAGTCGCCCTTGGTACAGGCACAACAAGCCCCACCCACCCCACCCCCACAAGACAGCAGCCCCTCCCACGCAGCACCACCCCCGAGGAACACCGAACTTGGAAACCACCCCCACCCCCCAAGACCGCACCCCCACGCACCCGCTCAACCATTCCGAGACATCCCCCTCTCCGCAGCGCCACTCCCGCCCCGACCACACCCCGCCCCAGGGCAGCCCGCCCGAACGGGAACGACTGCGCGGCGCCGCCGACGACCCGCTGAATCACCCAGACCCGCACGCCGCGGCCGAGGCCGCCACCGTGGAAAATCTGCTGCGCTGTTGGGCCCGCGAGACGGACCTGCCCGCCCCCACCGGCGGCACCCTCCGCATTCCCCTCCCCGCCAGCGGCACTTCCCTTCTCGTCCCCGTCCACTACTGGTCGGCGACGGGGTGGCACCGCTTCGGCCTCCCCCGTCTCGCCGACGCCCCCGTGCAGGCCCCGCCCGCCGATGCGGTCACCGTTGCGGCGCTACTCACCCGGGAGTCGCTGACGACAGAGTCCCCCGCCTCTGCAGCCGGTGCCGAAGTCGTGGCCCGTGTAGCCGACTCCGTGCACCGGACCGCCACCTTCGTCAGCGAGCGCCGCAAGCACCCCGATGACGGCCCCGACCTCTTCCTCACCGCCGAACAGGCACTCGTCCTCGGCCACCCTTTGCACCCGGCCCCGAAGAGCCGCGAAGGTCTCTCCGAAGCCGAAGCCGCCTCGTACTCACCAGAGCTGCGCGGCTCCTTCCTCCTGCACTGGCTGGCTGTCGACCCCTCTCTCCTCGCCACCGACTCGGCCTGGACCGAACGCGGCCGTCCCGTCACCGCCGCCCAGCTCACCCAACGCCTGGCCGGCCCAGACCTCCCGCTGCCCGACGGCCGCACGGCCCTGCCGCTGCACCCCTGGCAACTCCGCGAGGTACGGCATCGCACCGAGACCGCCCCGCTGTTCGATGCCGGACTGCTTCAGGACCTGGGCGCCCACGGCTCCCCCTGGCATCCCACCTCCTCCGTACGCACCGTTCATCGCTCCGGCGCCCCTGCCATGCTCAAGCTCTCGCTGGGCCTGCGCATCACCAACTCCCGCCGCGAGAACCTCCGCAAGGAACTCCACCGTGGTGTCGAGGTGCACCGGCTCCTGCGCAGCGGCCTCTCCAAGCAGTGGCAGGCGGTCCACCCGGCCTTCGACATCGTCCGGGACCCTGCCTGGCTCGCCGTCGACGGGCCCGACGGCAGTCCCGTCCCCGGAATCGACGTGATGATCCGGCACAACCCGTTCAGCCCCTCTCACGACGTCTCCTGCATCGCCGGACTCGTCTCACCCCGTCCCGCTCCCCGCGCCCGGGCCGCCGGCACCGATGACCGCCCGGGCAGTGACAGGTCGGACGGAGACCGACCGGAGACGGACCCCCCTGTCTGGCGGTCCCGTCTGGCCGAGGTCGTCACCCGTCTCACCGCCCGCACCGGCCGCCATCGAGGAGCCGTCGCCGCCGAGTGGTTCCTGCGCTACCTGGAACACGTCGTCCGCCCGGCGCTGTGGCTCGACGCAGAGGCGGGCATCGCTCTGGAGGCACATCAGCAGAACACCCTGGTCCTGTTGGACGCCGGCGGCTGGCCCGCCGGCGGCCGGTACCGCGACAACCAGGGCTATTACTTCCGCGAGTCCCGACGCGCGGAGCTCGACGCACGTCTGCCCGGCATCGGTGCACACAGCGACACTTTCGTCTCCGATGAGGTCACCGACGAGCGTTTCGCCTATTACCTGGCGATCAACAACGTCTTCGGTCTCATCGGTGCGTTCGGCTCGCAGCGACTGGCCGACGAACGGCTGCTGCTCGCCGCCTTCCGCCGCTTCCTCGACGACGTGGCCTGCGGACCCACCCGACTGCGCACCACCCTCCCCGGCCGTCTGCTCGACTCACCCGTCCTGCGCTGCAAGGCCAATCTGCTGACCCGCGTGCACGGTCTGGACGAACTCGTCGGCCCGGTCGACACCCAGTCCGTCTACGTCACCATCGCCAACCCCCTTCACTCCTGAGGAACATGACCCACCCACCTCCTGAGAGGAGCGCCCTGTGTCTCCCACCGACGCGAGTGCCGATGCCGTTTCCGCCGCCTCGACCGACATCGGCACCGGCGCCTGTCCCGACGCGGGTGAGGACAGCGCAGCCCGGGGGATCGGCCGGAGCACCGACAACGAGGACACGCTGGACCTGCGCCTGCCCGACGAACTCGTCGCGCTCTTCAAGGAGGGGCGGTCAGGCGCAGATGCAGCCACGGCCGATGCTGCAGTCGGGCACGGGCACGGGCACGGGCACGGGCAGGGGCAGGGGCGATGGAGCTGGAGCGACAGCACCGCCCAGCGCGCCTTACGCACCCCGGGCGGCGACGGCCTCCTCGACGGGCTCGCGGACTGGGGGCCGATCGCGACCGCGGCAGGCGTGTTCCAACTCGTGCCCGTACGCGTCGAGCGTGACCTTGCCCTCGTCTGCCGCTGGATGAACGACCCCGCCGTCGCCGCGTTCTGGGAGCTGGCCGGGCCTCAGAACGTGACGGAGGACCACCTGCGCCCCCAGCTGGCCGGTGACGGGCGCAGCGTTCCCTGCCTCGGCGTGCTGGAGGGCACTCCGATGAGCTACTGGGAGATCTACCGGGCAGACCTGGATCCGCTGGCTCGCCACTGTCCGGTCAGACCGCACGACACCGGTATCCATCTCCTCATCGGCGCCGTCACCGATCGAGGGCGCGGTCTAGGCAGCACTCTTCTCAGAGCCGTCGCTGATCTCGTACTCGACAAGCGACCCGCCTGTGCTCGTGTCATCGCGGAACCCGACCTTCGCAACATCCCGTCCGTCACCGCCTTTCTGAGCGCAGGTTTCCGCTTCTCAGCCGAGGTCGACCTGCCCGCCAAGCGGGCGGCCCTCATGATCCGAGACCGGTCCCTGCGCGATCTGCTGTAGCAACGCGTCATCACGCAATCACTTTTGGTACACCGCTCGCGCCGAACCGGTTCCCACCCATCGCGAGACTTTTTCGACGACCCCGGACACATGACCTCGGAAACCCGGCCTCGGACACACGGCCTCGGACAACGACCCCGGACACACGACCTCGGAAACACGGGTTCCGCCACACCCGTCCCGCCACACCCGTCCCGCCCACAAGGCCCCGGTCAATTCCGGCCGCCACCCGACCAAAGTCGCCTCCGACCGGATCAAGCTCGGCCGATGTCGAACCGAGCCGAGCACATCCGACCCCGCCCCGCTACCTCTCCGAGGAGTTCCCGGTCTTGATCCCACCCCTCGTCCCCGCCTTGATCACCCCTTTGTCAGTGCCGGGCCGTAGGGTGGTCGCGCTATGACGAAGCCCTCACTCCCCGAACTCCTGCATGCTGCCGTCACTGCCGTCGGCGGTACGGAGCGCCCCGGCCAGGTGACCATGGCCGAATCCGTCGCGGACGCGATCGACGACGGCTCCCACCTGCTGGTGCAGGCCGGCACCGGTACCGGAAAGTCGCTCGGCTATCTCGTGCCCGCGCTCGCGCACGGGGAGCGGGTCGTCGTCGCGACGGCCACCCTCGCACTGCAGAGACAGCTCGTCGAGCGCGACCTGCCGCGCACGGTCGAGGCGCTGCACCCGCTGCTGCGCCGCCGCCCGGAGTTCGCGATGCTCAAGGGCCGGTCGAACTACATGTGTCTGCACCGCCTCCACGAGGGTGTTCCGCAGGACGAGGAGGAGGGGCTCTTCGACCAGTTCGAGGCCGCCGCGCCCACCAGCAAGCTGGGCCAGGATCTACTGCGGCTGCGGGACTGGTCGCAGGACACCGAGACCGGTGACCGCGACGACCTCACGCCGGGTGTCTCCGACCGCGCCTGGGCGCAGATCTCCGTGTCCTCCCGTGAGTGCCTGGGAGCGACGAAGTGCGCCTATGGCGCCGAGTGCTTCGCCGAGATGGCCCGCGAGCGTGCCAAGCTGGCCGAGGTCGTCGTCACCAACCACGCTCTGCTCGCGATCGACGCCATCGAAGGCGCCCCCGTCCTTCCTCAGCACGAAGTGCTGATCGTCGACGAGGCGCACGAGCTGGTCTCCCGGGTCACCGGTGTCGCCACCGGCGAGCTCACCCCCGGCCAGGTCAACCGGGCGGTTCGCCGCGCCGCGAAGCTTGTCAACGAAAAGGCGGCCGATCAGCTCCAGACCGCGGCGGAGGGCTTCGAGCGGGTGATGGAGCTCGCTCTGCCCGGCAGGCTGGAGGAGATCCCGGAGGACCTCGGGTACGCGCTCATGGCTCTGCGCGACGCCGCCCGTACGGTCATCTCCGCGATCGGTGCGACCCGCGACAAGTCGGTGCAGGACGAGGACGCGGTCCGCAAACAGGCGCTGGCCTCCGTGGAGTCGGTTCACGATGTGGCGGAGCGGATCACGAACGGCTCGGAGTGGGACGTCGTCTGGTACGAGCGTCATGACCGCTTCGGCGCCTCCTTGCGCGTGGCCCCCATGTCGGTGTCCGGCCTGCTGCGGGAGAAGCTGTTCGCGGACCGTTCCGTGGTCCTGACCTCGGCGACGCTGAAGCTGGGTGGCGACTTCAACGGTGTAGGAGCGTCCCTGGGGCTCGCCCCGGAAGGAACCGAGGGCGAGGATCTGCCGAAGTGGAAGGGCCTCGACGTCGGTTCGCCCTTCGACTACCCCCGGCAGGGCATCCTCTACGTCGCCAAGCACCTCTCGCGGCCCGCGCGTGACGGTGACCGAGTGGACATGCTCGACGAGCTGACCGAGCTCATCCAGGCGGCAGGCGGCCGCACCCTGGGGCTCTTCTCCTCCATGAGGGCTGCCCAGCTGGCCGCAGAGGAGCTGCGCTCCCGCATCCCGGAGTTCCCGATCCTCCTCCAGGGGGAGGAAACCCTGGGCGAACTGATCAAGAACTTCGCGGCAGACCCGCAGACCTGCCTCTTCGGCACGCTGTCGCTCTGGCAGGGCGTCGACGTCCCCGGCCCCAGCTGCCAGCTGGTCGTCATGGACAAAATCCCGTTCCCGCGCCCCGACGACCCTCTGATGAGCGCCCGCCAGAAGGCGGTGGAGGACGCGGGGGGCAACGGGTTCATGGCGGTCGCCGCCACGCATGCCGCGCTGCTCATGGCCCAGGGCGCCGGCCGCCTCGTCCGGGCCTCGGGGGACCGTGGTGTGGTCGCGGTACTGGATCAGAGGCTGGCGACGGCGCGGTACGGCAGCTACCTGAAGGCGTCACTGCCCGGCTTCTGGTACACCACGGACCGTAACCAGGTGCGGAAATCGCTGACGGCGATCGACGCCGCGGCGAGGGCGACGGAAGCGGCGGCGCTTGCGGCAGAGGCCGAGAAGGCGCAGGCGGAAGTCGGATGATCGTGGGTTGGCCCGACACGGGGACGGGTCGGACCAACCCACGATGCGGAGCGACCCGTCCCCGGGGACGGACAGCGCAGGGCCCCGGAACCGGCGCAGGGGTTCCGGGGCCCGGTCGGATCGGCGAGGCCTGCGACGCTGCTCAGACGCGCCGCAGTACTGCCACTACCTTGCCGAGGATGGTCGCGTCGTCGCCGGGGATCGGCTCGTACGCGGAGTTGTGGGGGAGGAGCCAGACGTGGCCGTC
Source organism: Streptomyces sp. SAI-127 (assembly GCF_029894425.1). Taxonomy (NCBI): domain Bacteria; kingdom Bacillati; phylum Actinomycetota; class Actinomycetes; order Kitasatosporales; family Streptomycetaceae; genus Streptomyces; species Streptomyces sp. SAI-127. The sequence goes on along the minus strand of NZ_JARXYJ010000001.1, from coordinate 3,080,255 downwards.
CTCGCGCTTGAAGCGCTTGACGGTGGCCTCACCTTCCAGCATCGCGGCCACGATGTCGCCGTTCTCGGCGACGGGCTGCCGGCGGACGGTGACCCAGTCGCCGTCGCAGATCGCGGCCTCGATCATCGAGTCACCGACGACCTTCAGCACAAACAGCTCACCATCGCCGACGAGTTGGCGAGGGAGGGGGAACACGTCCTCGACCGACTCCTCGGCGAGGATCGGGCCACCGGCGGCGATCCGGCCGACGAGCGGGACGTACGACGCGGCGGGCTTGCCCGCGGTGTCGGTGGGCTGCACCGAGGCGCCCTGGTCGGAGCCGCGCACCTCGTACGCGCGCGGGCGGTGCGGGTCGCGGCGCAGGAAGCCCTTGCGCTCCAGCGCCATCAACTGATGCGCGACGGATGAGGTGCTGGACAGGCCGACTGCCTGGCCGATCTCCCGCATGGACGGCGGGTAGCCGCGCCGCTGGACGGAGTCCCTGATGACCTCGATCACCCGGCGCTGCCGGTCGGTGAGCCCCGAGCTGTCCGCCCGGATGCCTGGAGGTCGGCCCGGGAGGGACCGCTTGTGTCCCTCGGGATTCACGGCTTCGTTCATCGCATGCACCGGCTCGAGTCGGCCCTGGGAACGGTCCTGGGCAGTGATGGTGGCACTGTCTGCGGTCGTGGTCACGTCGGCCCCTCTCGATGGTCTCCCTGCTGGACAACGGTAGTTGCTTTCGAAAGGTTGCGCCAAACACACGTTCGAGTGAAAAATCGCGAATCACCTGACGCGATCATGTGTCTGGGTGTATGGCTAACGCGCCGCCTGCCGAACAAAAGGGCCCATTGCTGTACTCTTCACCGCCGGATGGCGACCTCGCGGGTTGTTGCCCCAGTCTGCCATCCAGTGCCCAGTCGGCCGGGTACCGGCTCCCATCTCTGCGGGAATCCCACGTCCCCTCCTTGTGGCGCCCACGGTATCTCCGCATGCGCCGCAGCGATACGGCTGTGCGTCGTGTTCGCCGGGGGGCGGGGCAGTCGTATGGCACATGCCCATACAGGCGCGACATGCGTGTACGGCGTGTATGCCGTGCCAATCCCTACATGTAGTGCTTGGATTGCTACAGCAGCCCAGAAGTTGTGGTCCCCCGGGTCTCCAGGCCCGCCGCGATCGCCTATGCTTGGGGCTGCTTCGAGGGGCCCATGGGGCTCAGCGAGGCTATTGAGTCTGCTGTGAGGAGGGTTGGAGTTCATGCACTGCCCCTTCTGCAGGCACCCCGACAGCCGCGTCGTCGACAGTCGTACGACCGACGACGGCACGTCGATCCGCAGGCGCCGCCAGTGTCCTGACTGCTCCCGTCGCTTCACGACCGTGGAGACGTGCTCGCTGATGGTGGTCAAGCGGTCCGGAGTCACCGAGCCTTTCAGTCGTACCAAGGTCATCAATGGTGTGCGCAAGGCATGCCAGGGGCGGCCTGTCACCGAGGACGCGCTCGCCCAGCTCGGCCAACGGGTCGAGGAGGCGGTGCGGGCCACCGGGAGCGCCGAACTGACCACCCATGACGTGGGGCTGGCCATACTCGGCCCGTTGCAAGAGCTCGATCTCGTCGCGTATCTGCGATTCGCCTCCGTCTACCGGGCGTTCGACTCGCTCGAGGACTTCGATGCGGCGATCGCGGAACTGAGGGAGACGGGACCCCCCGCCGCGGACGACGAGGACCGCGGAGGGGCTGTGGACGGCGAAGAGGCCGTCGCGGGGAGCCAGGAAGACGATCGCGGGCCCGGAGGGACTGCTCAACTCCCCGAGCCCGCCCGCGCCGCCGACTGATCGGCGGGCCGGACCGGGCCAGGACCCCGGACCGGCCGGACGGCGGCGACCGAAGACCTGTTGCGGGCGGTAGCGAGTGGGTGCCCGCAATACCAGACAGAACACCGTGCCACGGGAACATCGGGGCACTTCAGGGCGTTTTCGCCCGTACAGGGAGGCGGCATGACAGAGACGGCGAGCGGTCCGGCACGGAGTTCCCGCGCCAAGGGCACCAAGGCGGCAGCGAACAAGGGCCTGCGTATCGAGCGCATCCACACCACCCCCGGCGTGCACCCGTACGACGAGGTGGCCTGGGAGCGCCGTGACGTCGTCATGACCAACTGGCGCGACGGCTCGGTCAACTTCGAGCAGCGTGGCGTCGAGTTCCCCGACTTCTGGTCGGTGAACGCGGTCAACATCGTCACCAGCAAGTACTTCCGCGGTGCCGTCGGCACCCCCCAGCGCGAGGTGAGCCTCAGGCAGCTCATCGACCGCATCGTGAAGACGTATCGGAAGGCCGGCGAGGACTACAAGTACTTCGCCTCGCCCGCCGACGCGGAGATCTTCGAGCACGAGCTGGCGTACGCCCTCCTGCACCAGATCTTCAGCTTCAACAGCCCGGTGTGGTTCAACGTCGGTACGCCCCAGCCGCAGCAGGTCTCGGCCTGCTTCATCCTGGCCGTCGACGACTCCATGGAGTCGATCCTCGACTGGTACAAGGAAGAGGGCATGATCTTCAAGGGCGGCTCCGGTGCCGGCCTGAACCTCTCGCGTATCCGCTCCTCCAAGGAGCTGCTGTCCTCGGGCGGCAACGCCTCCGGTCCGGTCTCCTTCATGCGTGGCGCCGACGCCTCCGCAGGAACGATCAAGTCGGGTGGCGCCACGCGCCGCGCCGCCAAGATGGTCATCCTCGACGTCGACCACCCCGACATCGAGGACTTCATCGAGACCAAGGTGAAGGAGGAGGAGAAGATCCGCGCCCTTCGCGACGCGGGCTTCGACATGGACCTGGGCGGCGACGACATCACGTCGGTGCAGTACCAGAACGCCAACAACTCGGTCCGCGTGAACGACACGTTCATGAAGGCCGTCGAGACGGGTGGCAAGTTCGGCCTGACGTCCCGCATGACCGGCGAGGTCATCGAGGAGGTCGAGGCCAAGGCGCTGTTCCGCAAGATGGCCGAGGCCGCCTGGGCCTGCGCCGACCCGGGCATCCAGTACGACGACACCATCAACCACTGGCACACCTGCCCGGAGTCCGGCCGCATCAACGGCTCGAACCCCTGCAGCGAGTACATGCACCTGGACAACACGTCCTGCAACCTCGCCTCGCTGAACCTCATGAAGTTCCTCAAGGACGACAGCAAGGGCAACCAGTCCTTCGACGTGGAGCGCTTCGCCAAGGTCGTCGAACTCGTCATCACCGCGATGGACATCTCCATCTGCTTCGCGGACTTCCCGACGCAGAAGATCGGTGAGAACACGCGCGCGTTCCGCCAGCTCGGCATCGGCTACGCCAACCTCGGTGCCCTGCTGATGGCAACCGGCCACGCGTACGACTCCGACGGCGGCCGGGCTCTCGCCGGGTCCATCACCTCCCTGATGACCGGCACGTCGTACAAGCGTTCCGCCGAACTCGCCGCGGTCGTCGGCCCGTACGACGGCTACGCCCGCAACGCGCAGCCGCACCTGCGTGTCATGAAGCAGCACTCCGACGAGAACACCAAGGCCGTCCGCATGGACGACCTGGACACGCCGATCTGGGCCGCCGCCACGGAGGCCTGGCAGGACGTGCTGCGTCTCGGTGAGAAGAACGGTTTCCGTAACGCCCAGGCGTCCGTCATCGCTCCGACCGGCACCATCGGTCTCGCGATGTCCTGCGACACCACCGGTCTTGAGCCCGACCTCGCGCTGGTCAAGTTCAAGAAGCTGGTCGGCGGCGGCTCGATGCAGATCGTCAACGGCACCGTTCCGCAGGCCCTGCGTCGCCTGGGCTACCAGGAGGAGCAGATCGAGGCGATCGTCGCCCACATCGCCGAGAACGGCAATGTGATCGACGCTCCCGGCCTCAAGCACGAGCACTACGAGGTCTTCGACTGCGCCATGGGCGAGCGCTCCATCTCCGCGATGGGCCACGTCCGCATGATGGCCGCGATCCAGCCCTGGATCTCCGGCGCGCTCTCCAAGACGGTCAACCTGCCGGAGACGGCGACCGTCGAGGACGTCGAAGAGGTCTACTTCGAGGCCTGGAAGATGGGCGTCAAGGCGCTCGCCATCTACCGCGACAACTGCAAGGTCGGCCAGCCCCTCTCCGCCAAGACCAAGGAGAAGGAGAAGGCCGAGGTCACGGAGAAGGCCGAGGAGACCATCCGCGCGGCGGTCGAGAAGGTCATCGAGTACCGTCCGGTCCGCAAGCGCCTCCCGAAGGGCCGTCCCGGCATCACGACGTCCTTCACCGTCGGCGGCGCCGAGGGCTACATGACCGCCAACTCCTACCCGGACGACGGTCTCGGCGAGGTCTTCCTGAAGATGTCGAAGCAGGGCTCGACCCTCGCGGGCATGATGGACGCCTTCTCCATCGCTGTCTCGGTGGGCCTGCAGTACGGCGTGCCGCTGGAGACGTACGTCTCGAAGTTCACGAACATGCGCTTCGAGCCGGCCGGCATGACGGACGACCCGGACGTGCGGATGGCGCAGTCGATCGTCGACTACATCTTCCGTCGCCTGGCGCTCGACTTCCTGCCCTTCGAGACCCGTTCCGCGCTCGGCATCCACTCCGCCGAGGAGCGTCAGCGCCACCTCGAGACCGGCTCCTACGAGCCGACCGAGGAGGAGGTCGACGTCGAGGGTCTGGCCCAGTCGGCGCCGCGCGCCCAGGAGCTGAAGGCGGTCGTCACGCCGAAGGCCGAGGTCGAGGCGGCCAAGCCCGCGCCTCAGGAGGCGCACACCAGCGCCGAGCTGGTGGAGATGCAGCTGGGCATCCAGGCCGATGCCCCGCTGTGCTTCTCCTGCGGTACGAAGATGCAGCGGGCCGGTTCCTGCTACATCTGCGAGGGCTGCGGGTCGACCAGCGGCTGCAGCTGATGTGAGTCAACCCAGGGCGGTGCAGCCGGACTTCGGCTGCACCGCCTTCGGCTTTTCCGTTTCTCCACGAGACGATCACACGTTAGGCTCCCCCAGCGCACGACCGGCGCGAACGGCAGGGTGGGGGACACGGGGAACATGGCTGAGCAGCAGATTGCCGATGTCGCGGAGAGCGTGAGGCAGCCCGAGAACGGCCCGAGCGAGTGGGGCCAGGCTGTCGCGGCACTGGTGGTGGTCGGGGGCCTCGCGGCCGTCGTGTTGTCAGGGACCTTTCATCAAAAGGCCGGCGACCCCGAACCTGCCGAATGCCACACGTCGGATGGCGCACGGCCGTCGAAGCCGGTCTCCGGGGTGCGGTTGTGCACGGCGCTGAACCGTGCGGACCTGCCCACGCTGCTCGGCACGCCGGCGGAGTACGCGATGAACGCCAGCGGCAACGAGAGTGTGGGTACCTGGGCCGACGGCACCAAGACCGTCACACCCGAGGCGGAGGTGCAGCTGTCCACCTACTCCGTGAAGCTCTCGACGTCCGACGACGACATCCCGGTGTCCGAGATGGCCGGTTTCCTGGGGAGTTCGACGCAGAACAGGACGATAGGCGGGCACCCGGCGGTCCTCTACTCGGACCGGACCATCGCCCTCAACTTCAACCTCGGCGGCGGCAAGGTCGACACCGGCCCCGGCGGCATCGCCCGCAGCCTGCTGGTCGCCAAGGACACCAAGGACGGCGGCGGCTTCTACGAGATCTCCATATGGCGTCAGGGCGACGTCCTGCCCGATGACCTCGCGTTGCTCCGCGTCGCCGAGACGGTGCTGCCGACGGTCCCGGACTGGACCGCCGGCTGACACGTCACGCCCGGCCCATGCTCCGGGTGAACGTCGCGGGGTCTTCCTCGAAGCCGTTGATCCCGGGGTGGAAGTCCCAGGTGCCGGATTCCTGCCGTACGAACTCCGCGACCTTCGCGGCCGTGGCGCCGAGGACGCCGCCGAAGTCGTCCTCGGCCAGAACCGTGTAGCCCTCACGGATCCGCAGAGCCGGGTTGATCACGCCGACGAAGGTGCGGGGTGTGGAACGCTGCTGGATGACGGCGCCGACCACCACGCGCGTGTACCGGGCGTCCAGGCGGTCGAGTTCGAGGGTCATGACCTCGTCCCAGCCGAAGCCCTTGCCGTCCTTGCTGTCCCGGTTGAGATAGATGGTGCCGTCGGGGGAGCGGCTGTCGAAGTGCACCACATAGGCGGGATCGCCGTACGGATCGCCCGCCACGTAGGTCGCGGCGACGATGTCCAGGTCGGTGGCCGGCTGCCCCGCCGGACTCGGATCCCACTTGAGCGCGACCTCGACCTTGCGGATCCCCTTGTTGATGCCGCTCACCAAATTTCCCCTTCCCCCTGTGTCCACGGCCCGAACTGCCAGTCAGGTAAGACCGGTTGCCCATCCTGCCACGCGCGTGTGTCACTCGTGCGTCGCCTCTGCCGCCGAGCGTGACCGGCGCCACGCTCTGTGGCCTTACCATGGCGCCGTGCTGGTCAAGTGGATTCGCTGCACCGTGGTGGACCGCCGCGGATTCGAGCGGGGGCAGCGAAAGTGGGCGGGGCTTCTCGGAGAGCCGGGGTTTCGGGGACAGGGCGGAGGCTGGAGCAGGGGGCGACAGGGTGTGGCGCACATCTTCTCCTTCTGGGAGAGCCGTTCCTTCTACGACTCCTTCATGGCCCGTTCCCATGACCGGCTCGCGGCGGCCCAGTCAGGCACGTTCAAGGACGTCCAGGTCAAGCTGTTCGACTACCGCTTCGACGTGAAGACGGGCTTCGAGCCGCGCTTCACCGACGCCGACCTGGTGCGGTTCGCCCACTGCCGCGTCCACGAGGAGCGCGCGGAGCACTTCACGCTCATGCAGGAAAAGGTCTGGAACCCGGCGATGGCCGGCTCGCCGGGCATGATCCGGGGTCTGTTCGGAGAGGCCCCGGGGCACGAGTTCCTGGTGCTCTCGATGTGGCGGTCGGCCGCCGAGCACGGCAAGTACCGCACCGAACGCGTGGAACGGCTCGCTCTGCGCGCCCAGACCGACGCCGACGTCGCCGCCCTCACGGGCGACATCCTGGATCTGGAACCGGCCTGGACGGTTTGAAATTCGGACTCACCATACGTGCGCCTCTGCGTGGCCGATGGTGCGGGAAATGTGTGACCTACGCCGTATGGAGCCCGTACGAGTGCTCGATACGCCCTCACCCGATCTAGGGTCTTGGCATGGCACGACCACGGCGAATCGTCCTTGTCCGGCACGGGGAGTCAACGGGCAATGTTGATGACACCGTTTATGAACGCGAGCCCGACCACGCCCTGGCCCTGACGGAACGGGGCTGGCAGCAGGCGGAGGAGACCGGTAAACGGCTGCGAGAGGTGCTGGGCCGCGAACGCGTCAGCGTGTACGTCTCTCCGTACCGCCGTACGCACGAGACGCTCCGCGCCTTCCACCTGGACCCCGAGCTCATACGGGTGCGTGAGGAACCCCGGCTGCGGGAGCAGGACTGGGGAAACTGGCAGGACCGTGACGACGTACGCCTCCAGAAGACGTACAGGGACGCCTACGGGCACTTCTTCTACCGGTTCGCACAGGGTGAGTCCGGGGCCGACGTGTACGACCGGGTGGGCGGCTTCCTGGAGAGCCTGTTCCGCAGCTTCGAGGCGCCCGACCATCCGCCGAACGTCCTGATCGTGACGCACGGACTCGCCATGCGGCTGTTCTGCATGCGCTGGTTCCACTGGACGGTCGCGGAATTCGAGTCACTGTCGAACCCGGGGAACGCGGAGATGCGGATGCTCGTTCTCGGGGACGACGGCAAGTACGCCCTTGACCGGCCCTTCGGGCGCTGGCGAGAGCCGGAACCGTACGGGATCACCGATTAGAGTGGCAGACCGATGACCGCTGACTCCACACCCGATGGGCGCCTGAGCCGCGCCCTGGCCAGTCTGCGTGGCCTGGCGGTGGGAGACGCGCTGGGCTCGCAGTTCTTCGTGCCGGTGAACTACCCCCTGCTGAAGAACCGCGAGCTGCCGCCCGGCCACTGGCAGTGGACGGACGACACCGAGATGGCCTGCTCGGTGGTGGCCGTCCTGGCCGCCCACCACCGCATCGACCAGGACGCCCTGGCCCACTCCTTCGCCGAACACCACGATTTCGACCGGGGCTACGGCCCCGCCGTCAACCGTCTGCTGCGGCTGGTCCGCGAGGGCGGCGACTGGCGCGAGCTCGCCGCGGCTCTCTTCAACGGGCAGGGTTCCTGGGGCAACGGCGCCGCGATGCGCATCCCGCCCCTCGGGGCCTTCTACGCCGACGACCCGGAGCAGGCGACCCACCAGGCCGAGATCTCGGCGTATCCCACGCACCAGCACCGTGAGGCCGTGGTCGGCGCCATGGCTGTCGCCGCGGCCGCCGCGCTGGCCGCCGCCCCCGGTGGCCCGCCCAGCCCCGGGGCGTTTCTCGACGGCGTCATTGCGCTCGTCCCGAAGAGTGCCGTCGGCGCGGGGCTGCGGCGGGCACGCGACATGCTCGACTACGGCGACGCCTCCACCGTTGCGGCCGTGCTGGGCTGCGGGCGCCGGACCACGGCACACGACACCGTGCCGTTCGCACTCTGGTCCGCCGCCCGGTCCCTGGGCGACTACGAGGAGGCATTCTGGACAACTGCCCAGGTGGGCGGTGACGTGGACACGACCTGCGCCATCGTGGGTGGTGTGATCGCCGGGGGGAAGGCCGGGACGCCGCCTGCCGAGTGGGTGCAACGGACCGAGGCGTTTCCGGAGTGGCTGCGGGTGCCGGGCTAGGAGACCCACGCCTGGCCCGGCCGCATCGCCGAAAACTCTCCGTGTGCGATGGGAACTCTGTGTAATCGCCTGCTCGTTGTTGTGACAGTTGGTGTGCGCCGGATGGGCCGGTGCACGCAGAAGACACGTGAGAGGCGCGGGGGTGTGGCCATGGGGTGGTTGGCGGTGTTCGCCCTGCTGTGGGCGGTGCTTGTCGTGCGGATGACCGGACTCTCGTCCTTGTCGATCCTCCGGACCCGGCCCGGCCATCCGCTGCTCATCGTGAGCCCGGCTCCATCAGCCGAGGCCCGGACCGGCCGTGCCGGCGAGTGCCTCCAGGTCGCTCTTGCGGACCTTGATCACCAACCAGGCGCTGACCAGGGCGAGTACGGCCATCGAGGCAGCCGCCACGAAGCCCGACGAGATGCCCTGGGCGAGCACTTCGTGCCCCCAGGGGGCGGGCAGCTGGTGCGTCTTGGCGAACTCCGCCTTCTGCTCCGCCGAACCGTCGGCCATGAATTGCGGCAACTGCTTCTCGGCCTCGTCCTTGCTGGCCGACCCGAACACGGTCGTCAGGATGGACAGACCGAGCGAACCGCCCACCTGCTGCGTGGCGTTGAGCAGCCCGGAGGCCGCGCCGGCCTCATGCTGGGCGACGCCGGAGACCGCGGTGATCGTCAGCGTCACGAAGTTCAGGCCCATGCCGAAGCCGAAGATCAGCATGGGTCCGAGAACTCCACCGACGTAAGAGCTGTCGGAGCTGATGAGGGCCTGCCAGGCAAGCCCGGTCACCGCGAGCGCCGACCCCGTGAGCATGAACGGCTTGGGGCCGAGCACCGGCAGGAATCGCTGCGACAGGCCTGCCCCCAGCGCGATCACGACCGTCACGGGCAGGAAGGCGAGACCGGCCTGGATCGGGCTGTAGTCCAGCACGTTCTGGACGAAGAGCACGATGTAGAAGAACATGCCGAACATCGCGGCGGCGAGACTCAGCATGATCACGTACGTGCCCGAGCGGTTGCGATCGGCGAACATCCGCAGGGGGGTGATCGGCTCCTTGGCGCGCGACTCGATGAACGCGAAGGCGAGCAGAAGCACCACGGCGATGCCGAAGGACCCGATGGTCAGGCTGTCCCGCCAGCCTTCGTCGGCGGAGCGGATGAAACCGTAGACGAGCAGGGCCATGCCCCCCGTGGAGGTCAGGGCGCCCGCGATGTCGAAGCGGCCGCTGTGGCGCTCGGACTCGCTGATGTACAGCGGGGTGAGTACCGCGATCAGCACGCCGATCGGCACGTTGACGAAGAGCACCCATCGCCAGTCGAGCCACTCGGTGAGCATGCCTCCGGCCAGCAGGCCTATGGCGCCGCCGCCCGCGGAGACGGCGGCGAAGACGCCGAAGGCCCGGTTGCGCTCGGGCCCTTCGGGGAACGTGGTGGTGATCAGCGCCAGCGAGGTGGGCGACGCGATCGCGCCACCCACGCCCTGCAGGACGCGGGCGGCCAGCAGCTGCCAGGGTTCCTGGGCGAGTCCGCCGAGCAACGAGGCGAAGGTGAACAGCAGGATGCCGGTCATGAAGACCCGGCGGCGCCCGAGGATGTCACCCGCGCGGCCGCCCAGAAGGAGCAGCCCACCGAAGGTGAGCGTGTAGGCGCTGACGACCCATGTGAGGTCGGTGGTGCTGAACTTGAGAGCGTCTTGAATGTGCGGCAGCGCGATGTTCACAATCGTCGCGTCGAGTACCACCATGAGTTGGCAGGCCGCGATGACGGCGAGCGCGATGCCGGGTCGCCCTTCCCGGCGGGCCGCACCTGGTTTCTGATCTTTGATCAACTGAGAGGTCGTCACTATGGGTCCCCCACAAGCGCGTTAGTGAACGGTGGCGTTCACTGTTGCGTCAACGGTAGTGAGTCCCTAGTAGTGAACGCAAGCGTTCACTTAAGTTTGTTGGCGCGTGGCGTGTCCCCCCGTGTCGCCACGCGGTGCCCCGCCCCTCCCCGAAATCCCCGCTTCCCTGTTCGCTGGAGTCACTCAGATGGTTACCTCGCGCTGGACGGCCGCCCCCGCTCAGGCGGCCTCCCTCCGTCGGCGCGGCGCCGTGCTGGAGCGTGCGATCCTCGACGCCGCGCTGGAGCAGCTCAGTACGGTCGGCTGGAACGGCCTCACGATGGAAGGTGTCGCCGCCGGAGCCCAGACCGGCAAGGCCGCGGTATATCGCCGCTGGCCCTCCAAGGAGGACCTGGTCGCAGACGCCCTTCGGGCCGGACTGCCGCGTTTCGAGGAGGCGCCCGACCTCGGTGGTGTGCGCGAGGACTTGCTCGAACTGTGCCGCCAGGCGCGTGAAGCGATGTTCTCACGGCCCGGCTTCGCGCTGCGCTCCGTCATTCACGAATGCGACCAGGCTCAGGCTGAACGCTTCCATGCCGTGATCTTCAACGGGGTCGTGGAGCCGAGTGTGAGGCTGCTTCGCGAGATCATCACCCGAGGAATTGAGCGGGGTGAGGTGCGTCCTGACGCGGCGAACGACTATGTCTTCGATGCCATCCCCGCCATGATGATGTATCGCTCCAAGATGCGCGGTAGCGAATGGAGTGACCGGGATGTCGAAGAGATGATCGACCAATTCCTGCTGCCGCTGCTGCGGTCGACCAAACTGTGAGCGCTGATCGTGGACGTCGGGACGCCGTCAGGGGAAACCGGGTGTCGCAGGGTGATCCCGGCGGCGTAGGCTAAGGGCGCCATGCCGTACGAACCACCTACTCACACCGTCGAGCGCTCCCTTCGCGCCACGACCGGAGCGAAGATCATTGCCGGTGTCGACGAGGTGGGGCGAGGAGCCTGGGCCGGCCCCGTCACCGTCTGCGCGGCCGTCACCGGACTGCGTCGACCGCCCCAAGGCCTCACCGACTCCAAGCTGCTCAGCGTCAAACGCCGTACCGAACTCGCAGAGGTACTGCGGACGTGGGTGACGTCGTACGCCCTCGGACACGCGAGCCACGAAGAGATCGACGACCTGGGGATGACGGCGGCCCTGCGGATCGCCGCCGTGCGCGCCCTGGAGGCACTCCCGGTCCGGCCGGACGCGGTGATCCTCGACGGGAAGCACGACTATCTCGGAACGCCCTGGAAAGTCCGGACCGTGATCAAGGGCGACCAATCCTGTGTGGCGGTCGCGGCGGCCTCGGTGATCGCCAAGGTTCAGCGCGACAAAATGATGGCCGAACTGGGTATCGACCATGCAGACTTCGGTTTCGCGGCCAACGCCGGGTATCCGTCGCCCGTGCACAAGGCCGCGCTGGAGGTTCGGGGCCCCACCCCGTACCACCGGTTGTCGTGGGCGTATCTTGATGCGCTGCCACAGTGGCGGCACCTCAAGAAGGCACGCAGCTGGGCGGATGGAAGCGTTCCGGAAATCGAGGGCCAGCTCGGCTTCGACTTCTGACGATTCCGCTCGCACTGATGTGCCACCCGCTGACGCGAGCCGCACCAACGTTTGATAAACATCAGCCCATGCCTCTCATTCCCGAGGAGCCTCAGATTCACGAGAGTGCCCAGGGTCCCCGCGCCACTCCGGCCAGCGGCCGCACCGCGCCGACCCCTCGTCCCGTACCAGGTCCACGCCCCGCGGCTCCGCCGCGCCCCGGGCGTCCCGGCCCGCTGCGGCCCGCGCCGCCGGTGCAGCGGACGCCGCACGACGTCGCCGTGGCCAAGCCCGGAGCGCCGGGCCCCGCTGTCCCTGCCACCGCCGCCGCGACTCCGGCCCCGGCTTCGGCGGCTCCGCAGATCCAGCTCATCCCGGCCTCGGCCGCCGGTGCGCTCGACGCTGCGGAGGAGGCCGTGGACCTCCTGCTGGAGTCGGGCCGTGCCCCCGGTGAAGTGCTGGTGATCACCACTGGCGAACACCATCCGTGGGCCGCCCATGAGCTGTCCTTCGGTGAAGCCGCCTACTGGGCGCAGCACGACGCCGGTGACGACGTGTTCTACGCGGACGCCACGGCGGTCTCGCGGGCCGCGTCCCGTCCGGTGGTCGTGGTCGCCGTCAACGGCGGTTCCGCCGCCGCTGTCGCCGAGGCCCTGCCTCTGGCCCACGCCCGGGCCGGCGCCCTGCTGATCGTCTGCGGCGATCCGCAGCAGATCAACTCGGTACTGGGCGCCGGCGTCTGAGCCGTTTCCGGTACGTCCGGAGGGGCGCCGGGGTGACGAAAGGTGCCGCCCGCGCGGCACCTGCACAGTGAGTCCTTCGGCATGCACGCGTCCGAGCGGGTGTCCCCTCAGGAAGCGCGCCATGCCGGTGCCAGGAACGCGTGCGCGCGGTGCGCCATGACGTCGTGGGCCGTACGTCCGAGACGTACGGCCGAAGAACGGCGACCGGGCCGGTCTCGGCGCTCGGCTCTCAGCGAGCCGCCACGCGGCGCAGGACCTCCGAGGCGGCGCCGCCGGTGCGTGGCAGCAGGGGCGGAGATTCGGACGTGGCGAACGGCTCCGGCGCGGAGTCCGCGTTCGGTCGGCGTCCGCCGCGTCCCTCGCCGAGCACCTGCCAGCCGTCGCGCGTCAGCGTGATGTACGCCCCGCAGCGCAGCCCGTGCAAAGTGCAGGCGTCACGCAGGCCCCACATCCACGCGCCGTCCTCCTCCGTCCAACGCGCGTCGCCCTCACGGCAGTAGAGCAGCACAGCGGTGCGCACGGGTGTGCGGCGCCGCAGGTCGTGCGGGATCACCCGGCGCAGCTGGGCAAGCAGCGTGTTCCGGAACATCCAGCCGTCGGCCGGTGCCGGACGGCGCGTGAACGAGGCGCTCGCCCGCAGTCGTTCGTCCGGGTCGAGGACGGCCACGATCGCGGTCGCCGGTTTGGGACGGTGCCGGGAGTGCAGCCCGCTGACGACCTCGCGCGGATTGCGCAGCAGCGGGATGCCGGCCTCGGCCCACTCGGCGGGTTCGAGCAGACGGGCCAGAGGGTTGGCGGATGCGGCGGACAGGTCGGCTGACGACGTGGACGCCGCGGAGGACGGAGCGAATCCGAAGGTCACGGTCCTCCCTTCGGCTACGCGCCCATACGGCGGGCGGGGTCGGATTCGGGGGAGCGCGCACCGCAGCAGAGCCCTACCGGTCAACGGACGGGCCGTGCGGGGAGCGGACCTCAATTCTTCCTGTCGAACTTGGTTGCGGCAACGAGCAATTGGGTCCACCGACACGAATCTGACGGTTCGTGGCTTATATCCCTACCCAGTGTTTGACCGGCGATGCCCGGGACCTCCGAGCCCGGCCGTTCACGACCCGCATCGGTAGGCGCGCGTGGCGCGCTGTCGCTTCCGGTGTCTGCTCAGCCACGTACGGCCAGAACCAGAGGCAACACCCCCTGGGCACCTGACCGCAACAGCAGCCGGGCGGCGACCGCGAGGGTCCAGCCGGTCTCGGTCATGTCGTCGACAAGCAGGACAGGGCCCCCGGCTGCCTGCAGTGCCTCTCGCAGGGACGGAGGGATGGTGAGCGCTCCGTGCAGGGCGCGCAGGCGCTGAGCGCTGTTGGAGCGGGGCAGCGAAAGATCGTCGGAGTGGTCCGTGTATGCGAGGGACCCCAGGAACGGGATGCGGCCGACGGTGGAGATCCGGCTTCCGAGGGATGTGACCAACTGGGGCCGACTGTGCGAGGGAACGGTGACCACCCCCACCGGCCGGGCCGGTGCGTCCGGGGCGCCGGACGCCCAACCGTCGGGCGACTTGGCCCAGTCGGCCAGCACGGTCACGACTGCGTTCGCCACATCGTCGGGGGCGGGAGCGTCCGGAGTCTGGGGTGCGAGCAGCGGGCGAAGGCGGTTGCCCCAGCCGATGTCCGACATCCGCCCGAGCGCCCGGCCCGGCAAGGCCTGTTCGCCGGGTGGGATACGGCCCTTGAGGTCGACGCCGATGGAGGGGAGCCCGGTGGGCCACATTCGGCGGGGCTCCACCACGACACCGGCGCGGGCGAGCGAGCCGCCCGCCGTGTCCAGGGCGGCCGAGGAGATGTCGGCGGTGAAGCGGGGTCCGGCGCAGTTGTCGCAGCGGCCGCAGGAGGCCGCCTGCTCGTCGTCCAGCTGCAGCCTCAGGAACTCCATACGGCAGCCCGTGGTGGTGACGTAGTCGCGCATGGCCTGCTGCTCGGTGGCGCGCTGCTTGGCGACCCAGGCGTAGCGCTCGGAGTCGTACGACCAGGGTGCTCCGGTGGCGATCCAGCCGCCCTTGACCCGATGGACCGCACCGTCCACGTCCAGCACCTTCAGCATGATCTCCAAGCGGGTGCGGTTGAGCTCCACCAGCGGTTCGAGCGCGGGCAGTGACAGCGGCCGGTCCGCTCGGGCGAGGGCGTCCAGGGTGCGCCGTACGGATTCTTCGGGCGGGAACGCGACGGAGGCGAAGTACGACCAGATCGCCTCGTCCTCGCGGCCGGGCAGGAGCAGCACCTCGGCGTGCTCGACGCCGCGTCCGGCGCGGCCGACCTGCTGGTAGTAGGCGATGGGGGAGGACGGCGAACCGACGTGGACGACGAAGCCGAGGTCGGGTTTGTCGAACCCCATGCCGAGCGCGGAGGTGGCCACCAGCGCCTTGACCTTGTTCGCGAGGAGGGCTTCCTCGGCCTGCTGGCGTTCGGCGTTCTCCGTCTTTCCCGTGTACGAGGCGACGGTGTGCCCGCACTGCCGCAGGAAGGCGGTGATCTCCTCGGCGGCGGCGACTGTCAGCGTGTAGATGATCCCGGAGCCCGGCAGGTCGTCCAGGTGATCGGCGAGCCAGGCCAGCCGGTGGGCGGCGTCGGGGAGCTGGAGAACACCGAGGCTGAGGCTCTCGCGGTCGAGCGGGCCGCGCAGGACCAGCGCGTCCGAGCCGGTGCCGGTGCCCAACTGCTCCGCCACGTCGGCGGTGACCCGGGCATTGGCCGTGGCGGTGGTGGCCAGCACAGGCACCCCGGGAGGGAGATCAGTGAGCATGGTGCGCAGACGGCGGTAGTCGGGGCGGAAGTCATGGCCCCAGTCGGAGATGCAGTGCGCCTCGTCGACGACGAGAAGGCCGGTGGCGGCAGACAGCTCCGGCAGGACGTTGTCGCGGAAGTCCGGGTTGTTGAGCCGCTCGGGGCTCACGAGCAGCACGTCCACGGTGCCCGCGGCGATCTCGGCGCGGATGGTCTCCCACTCCTCGGGGTTGGAGGAGTTGATGGTCCGGGCGTGGATGCCGGCGCGGGCGGCGGCCTCGACCTGGTTGCGCATGAGCGCGAGCAGCGGAGAGACGATCACGGTCGGCCCGGCACCGCGCTCGCGCAGCAGGGCCGTCGCCACGAAATACACCGCGGACTTGCCCCATCCCGTGCGCTGAACGACCAGGGCCCGGCGCTTGTCGGCGACCAGCGCCTCGATCGCCCGCCACTGGTCCTCGCGCAGTCGCGCCGATCCGGTGCTGTCCCCGACGAGCCGGACGAGGATCCCGTCGGCAGCCTCGCGCAGCTCCGTCTTGCTCGTGTGCGTCATGCCTCCATACAACAGGACGCCTCCGACAGCGGCGCCTCTCGGCGGCCGAGCTGTGGATGACGGGATGCCTTGTCGTGGCCCTGATCGGACTTATCCACAGGCTCAAACGGAACGTCACGATCCGCGAGATCGTCTGCGCATGACGAATCACAGCGAAACGACCGGACCTGCTGCAAACGGCGATAACGGCGGACGGAACAACGACGGACGCAACAACGACGGCTCGGGGATCAGCGACCGCGTCGGATTCGACGCGCATGGCGCCGAACATCAGGTCACCCTGCGGACTCCGGGCGAGCTGGCCGACGCCCTGCCCTACCTGCTCGGGTACCGGCCCGAGGACAGCATCGTTCTGGTCGCCCTGCACGACCGGGGCGGCCGCGGCCGGTTCGGTGGGCGAGCCCGGCTCGGCATCCCCGCCAACAAGGACGACTGGGCGGCCGTGGCCCGGCAGCTGGCCCACGGACTGATCACCGGTAGCGAGCGCCGCGGTGCCCGCCCCGAGCAGATGGTCGCCTACCTCTGCCAGGAACCCGCGGCCGGTGAAACCGGCAGGCAGATCACGGAGCGGCTGGCCCCGCTCGCCGCCCTGCTGCGCACGGAGTGCGGCAGGCTCGACGTTCCTGTGATCGAGGCATTGTGCATCTCCGGCGGCCGCTACTGGTCGTACTGTTGCCCGAGCCAGGAATGCTGTCCCGTGGAGGGACTTCCGATGGGTCTGCCCGGCACCTCGGTGCTCGCCGCGGCGGCCACGTACGCCGGACTGCAGGTGCGCGGCACACTGCGCGAGTTGCGGGCCCGGCTGCAGCCCTGGGAGACCGCGGCCGCGCTGGAACAGGAAGTCGCTCTGGACACCGCAGGCATGGCCCTGGTCCCCAGGATGCTCGAACTGACGAGCCGGGCGGAGGTGGCCGAGGAGACGGTGCGCCTGGCCAGGCGCACCATGGCACGCTTCGCCGAGGCAGCGCCCGTGTCGGGGGCGCTCCAGGCCGACCTGCGAGACGACGAACTGCTGGGGCACCAAGACGCGGCGGAACTCATCCTCGGCCTGCAGGACCGCACGACCCGGGACCGCGCGGCCGAGTGGATGGAGGCCGAGGAGGCCGGACCGGCACTGCGCCTGTGGCGTGCATTGGCCCGCCGGTGCGTCGGACCCTACGGCGAGCATGCGGCGGCGCCGCTCACCCTCGCCGGATGGGTGGCGTGGGCCACGGGCGACGAGATCGAGGCCAGGGAAGCGCTGGCCATGGCCCTGGGTGCGGATCCCGGCTACCTCTTCGCCCGGCTCCTGCACCAAGCCTGCAACGAAGGACTGGACCCGGAATCCATTCGCCGCTGCCTGCGCGCGGAACGCGAGGGGCGCGAGGCACGCGCGCGGGCGGAGATCGCTCAGTCCGCCGATGTGGACGATGTGGAGACGACCGACGAGCTGGTGCGGCCGAACACGCCCGTTCCTGGGCGGGTGGCAACCCCGCCCGGTTACGACGGGTTCATGGGTGCCAAGCCTGTGCCCGGCAAGCGCAACGACACGCAGTCGGAGTGTCCGTCCCGTGCCGCAGACGCGCTGCCGCCATGCCCGCCCGGTTCGGACCGCTCTCTGCCGGGGCCACCGCCCGCCACGACCGCCCGCCGACGTAAGCGTGTGCGTCCCGGCACTCGCCCCGACGCCCGTCCGAACACCGCTGAAGCCGAAAGCAGGCAGCCCTGCGCGGAGGAATCCCGCCCGCGCTCTCGACCGGCCCGCGGTACGCGCCCCGGTGCCGCCCGCCGCACCACGGGCAAGGACGACGTGCGCCGGCCCCAGGGCACACGGCCCGGGGGTGCCACCGAGGAGGAGGGATGAGCGACCGCTGGAAGTGTGTCGCACGCGGGTGGTCCCGCCTGCGCCGCCGGGTGGCGGCTCCGGGCCGCCCCCATTCGGTCGGCTTACGTGCTCGGGGGCGTGACCCTGAACAGGCCCGCCCCGTTCACCTGAGTGGCGGAACGCCCGATCGGGCCGTACCGCCGCAGCACCCATGTCCTGCAGGAGCCCCGCACCGGGCGCCGAACACGCCCGAGCCGCGCAGAGTGCAGAGGAAGCGCCCCTTGCATCAGCCGACTCCGCCCTCCAACGACGACGTCCGTTCCCCCCTTGTCACGCCGACGACGGTAGGGAAAGCAAGCGCCGGTCCGCCGCCGTCGGCCGCAGCCACCGGCATGGCTGAGCCGAGGTTCCCGAGCGGCACCCAGCCCACCTCGGTGCCGGTTGAGCACCGCTGGAACACGGCTCCGGACCACGGCCAGGAGGACACCGGTTCCTCGCTGTCACGGGACCGGGAGCGGTCTCCGTCGGTGGCGGCTGCGCGGCGCTCGTCGACGCCGGCGGGGCAGGACTGGGCTCCGCCTCCGAACCCGAGCCGTCGCCCTCGCCCGCCCTCACTCGCCCCGTCCGGACCGCCGCAGAACCACCCTTCGGGGCCCCGAGGCCCAGCTGAACTTCCCCCGGCGCACTCGGTCATCATCTGCGTGGCGCTTCCGGGCCTGGCCATCTCCACGGACCAAGGGCAGTTGAACGGGCACGGGCTGGAAGGCTTCTACCGCGCGGGCCGACGCGTGCTCTCCCGGTGCCAGATCCGTATCGCCGGCCGGGAGCCTCTCGCGGTCCAGGCACGGACGACCGCGGCGGATCGCGCACGTTTCATGGCCACCGCTCGTGTCTCCCAGGGCGGAGGCCCGGACCCGGACGTCGTCGTCGAACGCACACGCCACGCGGACGGCACGGAGCGCATCACGCTGCACAGCGCTGCCGTCCGCCCACTGCGACTGCCGGTGGAGGTGGCACTCGGTACGGATCTGGCGGACCTGGGCGCGATCGCGTCCGGCCGAGCGGGACCCGAACTGCCCGCGAGCGTCCACGACTCCGGCCTGCGCTGGTCCTGCGCCGCCGGCGGGGCGTCGGTCACGGCCGACCCACCGCCCTCCGACGCACTGGCGTCGGCGGGCCTTTTGCGCTGGGAGTTCGAGCTGCCCCCCGGCGGCACGGCCGGCCTTGAGTTGCGCGTACGCCTGGACGGGGCGAGCCCTGTCCGGGCCGTGGGGCGCGCGGCGACCAGCCCCCTGGCTTCCGCCCGCGCGACGGGAGACCACCCAGCGATCCAGCCGCTTTTGGACACGAGCATCGACGATCTGCAGTCCTTGCTCCTACGCGACCCGGCACACCCCACCGACATCCACCTCGCGGCCGGAGCCCCCTGGCGCTGCGGCCTGGCCCCGGCCGACGCGCTCGTCGCAGCCCGTATGACACTGCCGCTCGGCACCCGGCTCGCCGCCGGGACCCTGCGCACCCTCGCGCGCACCCAACTCCGGGGGCACACAGCGCAGTCCGGCATGATTCCCGGGCCGCGCCGGGACGCGGGCGCACATATTCCAGCGGGTTGCACGGGCACCGAGGCCACCCTGCTCTTTCCCGCCCTTCTCGCGGAGGCCTCCCGGTGGGGGCTCTCCCGACAGGAGACAGAAGAACTGCTCCCGACAGCCGAGCGTTGTCTGGGCTGGCTGCGGGCGGCCGTGGGGGAGGGGACGTATCTGTGTGATCCACAGCCCGGCGGCCCCGTCCGCTGCGAGACTCAAGCGCACGCGCATCGCGCGGCCGTCCTCGGTGCCGATCTGCTCGACGCGTTCGACAGACCCGGCGGGTCGGCGCTGCGGGATTGGGCCCGCGAGTTGCGCTCGGCCTTCCGCGAGGAGTTCTGGGTCGAGGACCGCGGCGGTGGCCGGCCGGCCACCGCGCGTGCCCCCGACGGACGTCTCGTGCCGCAGCTCGGTGCCGCGGCCGTCCATCTCCTGGACACCGGCCTGCTGGGCGGTGGTGAACAGGCACCCGGCCTGCTCGACAGGGCGCAGATCGAGCAGCTCGCCAGGCTGCTCGGAAGCCCGGTCATGGACTCGGGCTGGGGGTTGCGCGGACTGGGCACGAAAGAGGCGGGATACAACCCGTTCGGCCATCGCACCGGTGCGGTACGCGTCCACGAGACGGCCATCGCCGTCGCGGGCCTGGCCGCCGCCGGGTACGAAAAGGAGGCCGGCTCGCTCCTGCACGGTCTGCTGGCGGCGGCTGAGACCTTCGGCCACCGGCTCCCCGAGATGTACGCGGGTGAGCAGCGCACCGACGGGAGCGCTCCCCTTCCCCACCCGGCGGCCTGCCGGCCGGCGGCCACGGCAGCGGCCGCGGGAGTCCTGCTGCTGAGCGCCCTCGCGGGAATCCGTCCCGACGCCCCGGCGGGGACGGTCACACTGCGCCCCGTGCGCAGTGCGCCGCTCGGCGAGATCAGTCTGACCGGACTGAGGCTCGCGGGGGCCCCGTTCTCGGTACGGGTCAGCAGACTCGGGCTCGCCATGGTCGAGGAGGCCGCGGGGAGGCTGCAACTGAGGTCGTGACCTCGGACGACACGCGCGCCGGCAAGGGCCGGGCGCAGGGGGGCGGACCAGTTCGGAGCATGAGTGGATCAGCCACTGATGCGGTCGGCGAAGGGAGTGTTTATCGTCAGGCAGACGACTATGATCGCCGCATGCCCTACGACCCGTCAGCCTTTCCGCCCTTCGCCGTCACCGTGGACCTGGTCGTGCTCACCGTGCGCCGCCACGCCCTGTGCGCGCTCGCGGTGCGCAGGGGTGAGCCGCCGTTCCAGGGGCGCTGGGCGCTTCCCGGCGGTTTCGTACGGGCCGACGAGGATCTGGCGCAGGCCGCGGCCCGTGAGCTCGCCGAGGAGACCGGGCTGCGCGCCCATGACCCGGACGTCCCCGTCCAGGACAACGGAGCACACCTGGAACAGCTCGCGACCTACGGCGATCCCAAGCGCGATCCCCGGATGCGCGTGGTGAGCGTGGCCCACCTCGCCCTCGCCCCCGACCTGCCCGCCCCACGGGCCGGCGGTGACGCCAGCAACGCGCGGTGGGCGCCTGTCGAGGAGCTGTTGCAGCGAGGCGGTTACGGTCGGGACGGCGAACCGGTCGCACCGCTCGCCTTCGACCATGCGCAGATCCTGTCGGACGGAGTGGAGCGCGCCCGCTCGAAGATCGAGTACTCGTCGCTGGCCACCGCCTTCTGCCCGCCCGAATTCACCGTGGGCGAGCTACGCCGCGTCTACGAGGCGGTGTGGGGCGTGGCTCTGGACCCGCGCAACTTCCACCGCAAGGTGACGGGCACACCGGGCTTCCTGGTCCCCACCGGTGGCACCACCACGCGACAGGGCGGCCGCCCTGCCCAGCTCTTCCGGGCCGGCGGTGCCACGCTTCTCAACCCTCCGATGCTGCGCCCCGAAGTGTGACGGCACCGAAAACGGGACATAACGCGCTATCTTGCTACGGGTGATCCAGGCCTTCGGACTGACCAGCAACTCCCGCAAGGACCTCCCGCCCGCGGTCGACGATGTGTCCTTCGAAGCCCGTGCGGGCCGCGTCACCGCGCTTCTCGGAGCGACGGGTGCGGGCAAGACGACGGTACTCAGACTGATGCTCGAACTCCAACAAGGCCGTGGCCTCACCTACTTCAGGGGCCGCCCGCTGCATCGCATCGCGCATCCCTCGCGCGAGGTCGGCGTCCTCATGGGCGATGTGCCCGGCCATCCCGCGCGCACGGTCCGCGGCCATCTGCGCATGCTGTGCGCCGCGGCCGGCGTCCCGGTCCGGCGCGCCGACGAAGTGCTCGAAGCCGTGGGCCTCGTCAGCCTGCGCGACGAGCGGCTCGGCGCCCTCTCACGCGGCATGGACCGCCGCCTGGGCCTGGCCTGCGCCCTGTTGCCGGACCCCCACACGCTCGTCCTGGACGACCCCGCCGACGGGCTCTCCACGCGCGAGAGTCACTGGCTGCACGGCATGCTGCGAGCGCACGCCGCCCAGGGAGGCTCGGTCCTGTTCACCACGTCCGAGCCCAAAGAGGCCGCGCGCGCCGCAGATCACGTCATCACCCTCGAACAAGGCCGACTCGTCGCGGACCAGGAGGCCACGGAGTTCGCCCGCACCAGACTCCGCCCCCGTGTCGCCGTCCGTACCCCTCACGCCGCCCGCCTCGCCGCCCTGGTCGCCAAGGAGGCACGCACGGCGCACCGCTCCGTCGAAGTCGTCCGGGAAGGCGGCAACCGTCTGTCCGTGTACGGCAGTACATGTGCCGACGTCGGCGAGACGGCTTTCCGTCACGGCGTTCTGGTCCACCAACTCGCAAACGAGATCGGGGACATGGGCCCCGGTGCGGGTCCGCTTCCCGGCGAGGCCCCGCAAGAGGACCAGGACCCGCGGGCGGGGGCCACGGGGCCGGAGACCGGCGAGCTCCTCGGTGACGGGGCTGTCGGATTGGCCGGGCCGGAAATGCGAGGCGGCCCAGCTGTGCGCGACGACTTCGCATCACAGGGCGGCTCACCCATGCGCGGTGCCCGGGTGGTGCCCGCAGGCCAGAAAGGCCACGGCGACCAGGCCCCCCGCAGCAGTCGGGACACCCCTGGCGTCCCGACTGAGGGAAGCGGTCACGCCGCTCCGAGTCCCGCCACAGCCTCCGCCCCCCTGTCCCCCCTCCCGCCGCCGATCTCCGTCAGGTCCGCCCCCAGCCCCTTGCGCCCCCTGCGCTACGAACTGCGCCGCGCGGCTGGGATCGGCACCGGGTTCCTCACCGGCGCCGCGGTACTCGTCACGTCCGCGCTCACCGCCGTACTCCTGGCACGGGTCGGTCACACTCCACAGGCGCGCCTGCTGGCCGCATGGCCGAGGGAGCTGCCGCTGCCCCCGGCGGCGCTCGGGGCCGGGCTGCTCGGCGCGCTCGCGTTCGGTGACGAGTTCCGCCACCCCGCCCTCGCCGCGGACCGCGGCACCGTCCCCCGCCGACTGGGGCTGCTCACCGCGAAACTCGTCGTCGCCGCCGTCACCGCGCTGGCTCTTGCCTTTCTTGCGGTGGGCTGCGACGCGGAAGTGCTCTATCTCGTCTACGGACGGGAGCTCACGGACGTTCCCGCCGACTGGTTGTCGCTGAGCGCTAGTTGGTTCGGGCTCGTGGTCGGGTGCGCCTGGGCAGGTGTTCTGGCGGCCGGCATCTTCCGGTCCACCACGGCCGGGCTCGCCGCGGTGGTCGCCGTGCCCATTCTCGTTGTGCCTCTTATGCGGAAAGCGCTGGACGGTGGGTCCGTGCGGGCGGCGGCCGGACTTCCCGCGCGGCTGCGCGAGGTCCTCCTGCTGCAGTGGCCCTTCGGTGGAGAGCGCTATCTGGCCGGAGTGGTGCGTGTGGTCGCCCAACCCGTCGGCGGCGCACTGGCGTTGTCGCTGACCGCCCTGCTGTGCGCATACCTGCTCACGGCCCTGCGGAGCAGGGTCCGATGACCACCGTCCGGGCGCTTCCGATCCCGACCTGCGCACAATTTCCCGGCGAAAGCGCATTTCTTTCCGATAAGGCGTCAATTGCGACGGCGTGAGCGATCACCCTTTCGTGTGCTTTTCACCAAAGACCTCAAGGGAGTTGGAGGCGGCGCCGACAAAGGATCCGTGAGTACCCTTGCGCACACCATGATGACCGCCGCCCGCTCCGCCGATTCCGGTCTGGCCGGCCCGGGCGAACTTGACCGCTACCCCTACGCCGAGGCCCCGGCCGCAGGCCGCGTCGGAGCCTCCGTCTGGGACGGCTCGGACCCGGAACTGGGCCGCGTGGGCCGACGGGCCGCAGGCAGCCGCGGGCGCGGACTGCACGGCCAACTCGTCCAACAGCTGGGCCAGATGATCGTCTCCGGTGACCTGGGGGCCGACCGGCCGCTGGTCCCCGAGGAGATCGGCCAGCGTTTCGAGGTCTCCCGTACCGTCGTCCGTGAGTCGCTCCGCGTCCTCGAGGCCAAGGGCCTGGTCAGCGCCCGCCCGAACGTCGGCACGCGCGTGCGTCCCGTCAGCGACTGGAACCTCCTGGACCCGGACATCATCGAGTGGCGGGCCTTCGGGCCGCAGCGCGACGACCAGCGCCGTGAGCTGAGCGAACTGCGCTGGACGATCGAGCCGCTCGCCGCGCGCCTGGCCGCGGGACACGGCCGTGCGGACGTCCAGCAGCGCCTCGGCGACATGGTCGAGATCATGGGGCACGCCATGAGCCAGGGTGATGTGCTCACCTTCTCCCGTGCCGACGCCGAGTTCCACTCCCTGCTCATCCAGCTCGCGGGCAACCGCATGCTGGAGCATCTTTCCGGGATCGTCTCCGCTGCCCTTCAGGTCTCCGGCGGCCCGGTCACGGGCTGTGACCGACCGAACGAGCCGTCGCTCGCCCACCACGGCCGGATCGCCGACGCCCTCGCCGCCGGCGACGGTACGGCGGCCGAAACAGCCATGCGGCAACTGCTCGCCGTCCACCCCGAGGTGGAGCGCGTGGTGCCCGCACCGCGCGAGCACTGACCGCACACTGCGGGCAGTGCGGCCGAGGATGTCCTCCCCTCAGCGGCGTCGTTCGGCCGCCGAACCGTCTCCGTCGGACCCCGCAGGTCCCCCAGTGGACCCTGCGGGGTCCGACCGGCGCGGCGCGGTGACGGCACCCCGGGCGCTGCTGGTCGGGACGAGCCGGTGACCTCGTCTGTCCATGTCTGACCGTTTTTGGTTGCTTACGGGGTGTGACTCGGGCCACGCAGATTGGGCGTAACGCTCGCGGGAGCAGCGCGATGACCTAAGAGGTGACAGCCGCGGAGGGAATACGGACGCCGTTTCAGGCGCTGTGCATCCTCCCGGCCCCACGCCCGCGCCGTCGGCCACTCCCAGGCCGGTGGTCGGCTCCTGTCCGCCGTGGACGGGGCCGGAAGCCGTTTTCCAACGTTCCGAGAGGTTGTTCGTGTCGGCCAGCACATCCCGTACGCTCCCGCCGGAGATCGCCGAGTCCGTCTCTGTCATGGCTCTCATTGAGCGGGGAAAGGCTGAGGGGCAGATCGCCGGCGACGACGTGCGTCGGGCCTTCGAAGCTGACCAGATTCCGGCCACTCAGTGGAAGAACGTACTGCGCAGCCTCAACCAGATCCTCGAGGAAGAGGGTGTGACGCTGATGGTCAGTGCCGCGGAGCCCAAGCGCACCCGAAAGAGCGTCGCAGCGAAGAGTCCGGCCAAGCGCACCGCCACCAAGACGGTCGCGGCGAAGACGGTGACCACGAAGAAGGCCACCGCCACCGCCACCCCGGCGGCTCCTGCCGCCGAAGCCTCCGTCGAGGACGAGGCGTCCGTGAAGAAGGCCGTAGCCAAGAAGACGACGACCGCGAAGAAGGCGGTCGCGAAGAAGACGGTCGCCAAGAAGACGGCGACCAAGAAGACGACCGCCGGCAAGGACGACGCCGAGGTCGCCGAGGACGAGGTCCTCGAAGAGATCAAGCCCGGTGAAGAGGAAGAGGAGGGGGCCGAGAACAAGGGCTTCGTCCTCTCCGACGACGACGAGGACGACGCGCCGGCCCAGCAGGTCGCCGTGGCCGGTGCCACCGCAGACCCGGTCAAGGACTACCTCAAGCAGATCGGCAAGGTCCCGCTGCTCAACGCCGAGCAGGAGGTCGAACTCGCCAAGCGCATCGAGGCCGGTCTGTTCGCCGAGGACAAGCTGGCCAACGCCGACAAGCTCGCCCCGAAGCTCAAGCGCGAGCTGGAGATCATCGCCGAGGACGGTCGCCGCGCCAAGAACCACCTCCTGGAGGCCAACCTCCGCCTGGTGGTCTCGCTGGCCAAGCGCTACACCGGCCGCGGCATGCTGTTCCTGGACCTCATCCAGGAGGGCAACCTCGGTCTGATCCGCGCGGTCGAGAAGTTCGACTACACCAAGGGCTACAAGTTCTCCACGTACGCCACCTGGTGGATCCGTCAGGCGATCACCCGCGCGATGGCCGACCAGGCCCGCACCATCCGTATTCCGGTGCACATGGTCGAGGTCATCAACAAGCTCGCGCGCGTGCAGCGCCAGATGCTCCAGGACCTGGGCCGCGAGCCCACCCCGGAGGAGCTGGCCAAGGAACTCGACATGACCCCCGAGAAGGTCATCGAGGTCCAGAAGTACGGCCGTGAGCCCATCTCGCTGCACACCCCGCTGGGCGAGGACGGAGACAGCGAGTTCGGTGACCTCATCGAGGACTCCGAGGCCGTCGTCCCGGCCGACGCGGTCAGCTTCACGCTCCTCCAGGAGCAGCTGCACTCGGTCCTCGACACCCTGTCCGAGCGCGAGGCGGGCGTCGTCTCGATGCGCTTCGGTCTCACCGACGGTCAGCCGAAGACCCTCGACGAGATCGGCAAGGTGTACGGCGTCACGCGCGAGCGCATCCGCCAGATCGAGTCGAAGACCATGTCGAAGCTGCGTCACCCGTCGCGTTCGCAGGTGCTGCGCGACTACCTCGACTAGGTCGCAGCCGTACGACACCGAAGGCCCGGTCCCTCGTCAGGGGCCGGGCCTTCGTGCTGCGCGCGCAGGCGCTCTGCATGACTCTGGGTTTCCGATCACCACCCCGGAGTGAGGAGCATGCATGCGTCACCCCATTGCCCGGGCGTTGGCCCGGCCGCTGATTCTGGCGGCCGTGGCGGCGGCCATACCGCTGGCGTCGGCCGCCCCCGTGGCCGCTGACAGCATCGTCGTCGGGGGATTCCCGATCGAGGTGTCCGAGGCGCCCTGGACGGTCGCCCTGTCCAGCCGTGACCGATTCGGAGGTACGCGCGCCGGGCAGTTCTGCGGCGGTGTCGCCGTCGGCCCGACCACGGTGCTCACAGCGGCCCACTGTATGGGCGAGGACGTCCTGGGGGCGCCGCCTGAGCAGGTGAGTGACCTCCGTGTCATCGCGGGCCGTACGGACCTGCTCTCGGACCAGGGGGTGGAGATCGCCGTGCGTGAGGCCTGGGTGAATCCGGGCTACGACCCCCAGAGCAACGCGGGGGACTTCGCCGTCCTCACACTCGCCGATCCCCTGCCGCAGGACACGGTCATCGCCATGTCGGCCGCCGGTGATCCCGCGTACGAGCCGGGAACCCGTGCCACGGTCTACGGCTGGGGGGACGTCACGGGCGGGGGTGACTATGCGCGCCGTCTGCGGGCGGCACACGTGCACGTGATGTCCGATGCGCGCTGTGGGGAGGCTTATCCGGGTGGTGGCGACGGCACCTACCTCGCCGACAGCATGCTGTGCGCCGGGGAGGAGCGGGGTGGTCGTGACTCCTGCCAGGGGGACAGCGGGGGACCGCTGGTCGCCGAGGGCAAGCTGGTCGGGCTGGTCTCCTGGGGCAGCGGCTGCGGGCGAGCGGGCCAGCCCGGTGTCTATACCCGTGTGTCCGAAGTCATGCGGACGCTGGACCGGGACGGTCGCAACGCGACCGACGGACGCGGCACCGCGTGACAATGCCGCGGGGGGCGCTGAGCGCCCCCCGCGAAACCATGAGCAAGGGCGGCTGTCCCTGAGAACAGGGGCAGCCGCCCTCATGCCGGCCTGTGCCGGAGCTGGCTCGTCGTGGACGCGAAGTGTCAGCGCTCTTCTTCTGAGACCGATGCCGGAACAGACGTGAGTCGCTCCGTCTCGTCCTGTATCTCAGCGGCGATCTTCTTGAGTTCCGGCTCGAACTTGCGACCGTGGTGGGCGCAGAAGAGCAGTTCTCCGCCGCTGAGCAGGACGACGCGCACGTACGCCTGGGCGCCGCAGCGGTCGCAGCGGTCAGCGGCCGTCAGCGGGCTCGCGGGGGTCAGAACAGTAGTCACGTCGCCTCTTCTCTAGCTCGACGAGCTGTCGTACCAGGGTCAACATCCAACCAGCCCCAAAACGTTCCCGCTCGGGGCTTCACCCAGAGAGAAATTTTCCGGGCGGCCGGCTGCTGCCGGTTTGGCGGCGAATGTGCCGTATTGCGTGTCTGTGTGTCTTACGGTTTCGCACTGGCGGTCAAGGTCGGTCCTCCCGGCTGGGTTGCCGGTTGTTCATGAGGACGTGCCCGGAGCCTAAATGGTTCATGCCTGTAAGGGAACGTGATATGTACTTCACCCCATCGAGGGATCGAACAGGTATGCGACCCTGGACTACTCTGTGTTTCCGCACGAGGGTGGCGTTACAACGGCTCTACCAGGCCTCGGTACCCTCATGGCGGCGACCGATGCCGCGCCCTTACCCAGAAGGGCCCCAACTGAAATTCAGCGAGGAGCGAACCGCGTGACCGCCGAAACGTCCGTGCCGTCCACAGCTCTGCTGGCAGGAGCAGACCGGGACGGTTCCAACTACACCGCGCGGCACCTGCTCGTCCTCGAGGGGCTCGAGGCCGTACGCAAGCGCCCGGGTATGTACATCGGCTCGACCGACAGCCGTGGCCTGATGCACTGTCTGTGGGAGATCATCGACAACTCCGTCGACGAAGCCCTGGGCGGGTACTGCGACCACATCGAGGTGATCCTCCACGACGACGCCTCCGTGGAGGTCCGGGACAACGGCCGGGGCATCCCGGTCGACGTCGAGCCCAAGACCGGCCTGTCCGGTGTAGAGGTCGTCATGACCAAGCTGCACGCCGGCGGCAAGTTCGGCGGCGGCTCGTACGCCGCCTCCGGCGGTCTGCACGGCGTGGGCGCCTCCGTGGTGAACGCCCTGTCCGCGCGGCTGGACGTCGAGGTGGACCGTAGCGGCCACACCCACGCGATCAGCTTCCGGCGCGGCGTGCCGGGTGCCTTCGCGGCGAACGGCGCCGAAGCCAAGTTCGAGGCCGCGAGCGGTCTGCGCAAGGCCAAGAGGATCCCCAAGACCCGGACCGGCACGCGCGTGCGGTACTGGGCCGACCGGCAGATCTTCCTCAAGGACGCCAAGCTCTCCCTGGAGAACCTCCACCAGCGCGCTCGTCAGACCGCGTTCCTGGTGCCGGGCCTGACCATCGTCGTCCGCGACGAGTACGGCCTGGGCGAGGGCGGCAGCAAGGGTGAGGAGTCCTTCCGCTTCGACGGCGGCATCAGCGAGTTCTGCGAGTACCTGGCCACCGACAAGCCGGTCAACGACGTCCTCCGCTTCTCCGGCCAGGGCACGTTCAAGGAGACCGTCCCGGTCCTCGACGACCACGGTCAGATGACGCCCACCGAGGTCACCCGAGAGCTCGGTGTGGATGTCGCGATGCGTTGGGGGACCGGCTACGACACGACTCTGAAGTCGTTCGTCAACATCATCGCCACCCCCAAGGGCGGCACCCATGTCGCCGGCTTCGAACAGGCCGTCGCCAAGACCATGAACGAGGTGCTGCGCGCCAAGAAGCTGCTGCGCGTCGCCGAGGACGACATCGTCAAGGACGACGCCCTCGAGGGCCTGACGGCGGTGGTCACCGTCCGACTCGCCGAGCCGCAGTTCGAGGGCCAGACCAAGGAGGTCCTCGGTACCTCGGCGGCCCGCCGCATCGTGAGCACCGTGATCTCCAAGGAGCTCAAGGCGTTCCTGACCTCCACGAAGCGGGACGCCGCGGCCCAGGCCCGGGTCGTCATGGAGAAGGCGGTCGCCGCAGCGCGCACGCGTATCGCGGCCCGGCAGCACAAGGACGCACAGCGCCGGAAGACGGCCCTGGAGTCCTCCTCACTGCCTGCCAAGCTCGCCGACTGCCGAAGCGACGACGTCGACCGCAGCGAACTGTTCATCGTCGAGGGTGACTCCGCGCTCGGCACGGCGAAGCTCGCCCGGAACTCCGAGTTCCAGGCGCTGCTGCCCATCCGCGGCAAGATCCTCAACGTCCAGAAGTCGTCCGTCACGGACATGCTCAAGAACGTCGAGTGCGGTGCGATCATCCAGGTCATAGGAGCGGGCTCCGGCAGGACCTTCGACATCGACGCCGCCCGCTACGGCAAGATCATCATGATGACCGACGCCGACGTCGACGGCTCTCACATCAGGTGCCTGCTGCTGACGCTGTTCCAGCGCTACATGCGGCCCATGGTCGAGGCGGGCCGGGTGTTCGCCGCGGTGCCGCCGCTGCACCGCATCGAGCTCGTCCAGCCGAAGAAGGGGCAGGACAAGTACGTCTACACGTACTCGGACCGTGAGCTGCGCGAGAAGCTGCTGGAGTACCAGAGCAAGGGGGTCCGGTACAAGGACTCCATCCAGCGGTACAAGGGTCTGGGCGAGATGGACGCCGACCAGCTGGCCGAGACGACGATGGATCCGCGGCACCGGACTCTGCGGCGGATCAACCTCGCCGACCTGGAGGCCGCTGAACAGGTCTTCGATCTGCTGATGGGCAATGACGTGGCGCCGCGGAAGGAGTTCATCTCCGGGTCGGCGGCGACCCTTGATCGGTCGCGTATCGACGCGTAGTCCCTGTATTGGACCAGGTGGCCGGGGCCGGGTTTGCAACCGGCCTCGGCTGCACCCTCGGGCAGGGTCCGCCGCTTGAGGTTGGCGGCTGCGCACGCTGCCGCCGGCGGCAGCCCGGGGCGAGTGGTGAGGCCGGGTGGTTGCGCTCAGGGCTGTGGGCCGGCCTCTCCACCCGTGGGTGGACGGTCACGGTGGCTGGGAATCCACCTGTGATCCACCCCTGCTCCGATCTCCCGGCCTGCGGATTTCCGTAGCTTCGAAGGTGTCGGCGGCGTCCGCTGCCGGCAGTCCCTTCCTCGCTCACGGAGGCTGTGATGTCCGGGCTCGTCGACGCGTTGCTGATCGTGGTCGCGGTGGTCGTGGTGATCGCCCGGCAGTTCCGGGCGAGCCGGATCGACACCGGGCGGCGCTGGTGGCTGTTGCCCGCCGTCCTCGCCGTCGTGGCACTTCGCGAGCCGGGGCTGGTGGACGCCCATCACCGCACGGCATCGGTGGCCCTGCTCACCGCCGAGCTGTTCACCGGCCTCGCCATCGGGGCCGGCTGGGCCTGGACGAGCCGGATATGGACGGAGCCGGACGGCGCGGTGTGGAGCAGGAGCACCAAGGCGAGCGGGGCCGTCTGGGCCCTCGGAATCGGGCTGCGCGTCGGCCTCTTCGCGCTCGGCGCGACGCTCGGTGTCCATCAGGACTCTTCCGCACTGCTGCTCGCCCTGGCGGCCACCCTGCTCGTGCGCTCCGGGATCCTCGTCGGGCGAGCGCATTCCCTGCGCCCGGCCGCCGCACCCGCCCCGGCGTACGGTGAGCCCATGTTCCGGTCCCCGGGGAAGGAAGGCGTGTGACGGACAACGCCTGGACCCGCTGGCCCTCCCGGGAGGCGCTCGGGCGTAAGGGGGCCACGCGTCCTCGGCGCCTGCTCGGCTGGGTCACGCGGTCGCTGGTACTCGCCTTGCTCCTCTGGGGCGCTTTCAACAGCAGTCCTGTACGGGGCTGGGGTGTGCTCGGCGCAGTGGCGGGAATCCTCCTGTCCGCAGTCGTCGCCTGGGCACTCTTCCGCACCACCCTGGAGCACCGGCTCTGGCCCTCACTGGCCCTCTACGGCCTTCTCCTGGCGATCGCGGCCGCCGCCCAGGCCGCCGACTTCAGAGTCGTCGCCCTCGTCCTGTGGTGCGGCTGCGCCATCACCGCTCTGGAACGGCTGCCCATCGCCGCCGCTCTGCCCGTGACCGTGATCGCCCTCGCTCTCTACGCCGCCGTCAACGACGACGCGTGGCTGACCACCCTGGCCACGACGGCGGGGCTGGCCCTCGCCGGCTACGTCCTGCGGTTGGACGCCGAGGCCCGCGGCAACGCGCAGCGGCTGCTCAACCAGGAGCGGGCCGCGCGAGCGGCCGAGGCGGAGTCGGCGGCACTCGCGGAGCGGGCCCGTATCGCCCGGGAGATCCACGACGTGCTGGCCCACAGCCTCTCGGCCCAGCTAGTGCACCTGGAGGCGGCCCGGTTGCTGATCGAGGGCGGCGCGGACCGGGACCAGATCCTCGAAAGGGTGGTGGCGGCCCGGGGCATGGCCCGCGACGGTCTCGCGGAGACCCGGCAGGCGCTGTCGGCTCTGCGGGGGGACATGACTCCGCTGGAGGAATTCCTGACCCAGCTCGTCGGGACGGCCGACGGAGCCGAGACCACCATTTCGGGTGAGCGCAGACCGTTGCCGGCCGAGGCGTCGCAGGCCGTGCGCAGGGTCGCGCAGGAGGCCCTGACCAACGTCCGCAAGCACGCGCCGGGGGCCAAGATCCGCGTGTGGCTGGAGTACGGCGAGGACCGGGTGACGCTGGTCGTGCGGGACTCGGGCGGTTCGCCGGGTGAACTCGGCGCCACCGGAGGCGGGTACGGTCTGCTGGGGATGCGGGAGCGCGCCGAACTGCTGGGCGGTTCGCTGGACGCCGGGCCGGACGACGAAGGGTTCGTGGTGACGTTGAAGGTGCCGGTATGACGGAGGGGGCGGAGCCGAAGCCCGCGCGGGTGGTGGTCGCGGACGACCAGACCGTGGTGCGCGAAGGCATCGTGATGCTGCTCGGCCTGCTGCCGGGGATTGAAGTGGTGGGCGCGGCGGGGGACGGTGAGGAGGCGGTGGAACTCGTCGCGGAACTCGCCCCGGACGTGGTGCTGATGGACCTGCGCATGCCTCGCTGTGACGGGGTGGAGGCGACCCGGAGGATCCGCGCCGAGCACCCCGGGACGCAGGTCGTGGTGCTGACGACCTTCGCGGACGACGAGTCGCTGTTTCCCGCGCTCAAGGCGGGGGCGCGCGGTTATCTCACCAAGGACGCGGGGGGTGACGAGATCGTGCGGGCCGTGCGGAGCGTGCTCTCCGGGGACGCCGGACTGTCGCCGAGCATCCAGCGTCGGCTGCTGGAGCGGCTGTCGGATCCCGAGCCGCCGCAGCCGGTGGCCGCGGAGGCGCCCGACGGGCTCACCGCCCGGGAGGTCGAAGTGCTGGCGCTGATCGCAGAGGGACTGAGCAACCAGGAGATCGCCCGAAAACTGCATGTCTCCACCGCCACGGTGAAGACCCACATCAACAACCTCTTCGCCAAGACGGGAATCAAGGACCGCGCGCAGGCGGTGCGTTACGCCTATGCGAAGGGGCTCGTACGGCCACCGATAGGAGGAATCACCTGATGGGGTGAAGAGCGCGGGGAAGAAGAGTCGGGGATCTTCCCGTTCTGTCCATCCTTGGGCATGCAGTCAAGCAACGCTCGTCCCCGCGGAAGCGGGGGTGATGCCGAGAGTTCGGCCGAGAACCACCACGGCCAGGATGTGACCCGCGCTGAGGCGTCCGCCGGTGTGCGGTACGACGATCCCTGGTATGACGCGCTCGCCTCCGGCTGGGGCGAGACGGGCGGTGACGGTACATCCGTGGGCCCGGTTGCGACGGCACGCGCGGAGCGCGAGGACCGGGCCGCAGCGGCGGCCGACGTCTACCTGGAGGTGCAGCGCAGCGCGGCCTTTCAGGAAGTGCGCAGCCGGTACCTAAGGTTCGTGGTGCCCGCTGGCATCGGGTTCTTCGCGTGGTACGTGGCCTATGTCGTGACAGCGACGAGCGCGCCGGGACTGATGGCGCGGCCGGTCGCCGGCGCGGTGAACGTGGCGATGCTCGCGGGACTCGGGCAGTTCCTCACCACCTTCCTGCTGACCTGGGCCTACGCCCGGCATGCGAGGCTGCGCCGGGACCGGGCCGCGCTCGAACTGCGGTGGGACACCCAGGAACTGACGCGCACGGCACGGGGCGGTGCGTCGTCGTGACGGGAGACC
This sequence comes from Streptomyces sp. SAI-127, assembly GCF_029894425.1. Classification (NCBI taxonomy): domain Bacteria; kingdom Bacillati; phylum Actinomycetota; class Actinomycetes; order Kitasatosporales; family Streptomycetaceae; genus Streptomyces; species Streptomyces sp. SAI-127. The sequence goes on along the minus strand of NZ_JARXYJ010000001.1, from coordinate 3,046,520 downwards.
ACCAGACCCTGGCGTTGCTGCTCTTCAGCGCGTTCGTCGCGGTCACGCTGGGGATCACGACATGGGTGAGCCGCCACCGGCATGGCTCGGCGGAGGAGTTCTACGCGGGCGGGCGGCTGTTCTCGCCGATGGAGAATGGTTTTGCCATCGCGGGCGACTACATGTCGGCCGCGTCCTTCCTCGGTATCTCCGGGCTCATCGCGCTCTTCGGGTATGACGGGATGCTCTACTCGGTGGGCTTCCTCGTGGCCTGGCTGGTGGTGCTGTTCCTCGTCGCCGAACTGGTGCGCAACTGCGGGCGGTTCACGCTCGCCGACGTGGTCGCCGCGCGGATGAGCGAGCGGCCGGTGCGGATCGCGGCGGGAACCTCCTCGGTCACCGTGTCCGTTCTGTATCTGGTGGCGCAGATGGTGGGCGCGGGCAGCCTTGTCGCCCTGCTGCTCGGAGGCACCAGCGAGGCGGCCCAGTCCTGGACCGTCATCGCCGTCGGGGCGCTCATGGTGATCTACGTGTCCCTGGGAGGGATGCGGGCGACCACCTGGATCCAGATCGTCAAGGCGGTCCTGTTGCTCTGCGGGACCATCGCGCTGACCGTGCTCGTGCTGGTGCGGTTCCACGGCGACTTCGACCAACTCCTGCTCACGGCGGCGGAGCGCAGCGGCCACGGTAAGTCGTTCCTGGCTCCAGGTCTGAAGTACGGCGGGGACTGGACCGCCCGCCTCGACTTCATCAGCCTGGGACTCGCCCTCGTGCTCGGTACGGCAGGTCTGCCGCACATCCTGTCCCGCTTCTACACCGTCCCCACGGCACGCGCCGCACGGCGCTCGGTGGTCTGGTCGATCGGCCTCATCGGCGGCTTCTACCTGATGACGATCGTCCTCGGGTTCGGTGCCGCGGCGATCGTGGGGCCCGAGGCGGTACGGGGATCGAACGCCGCGGGGAACACCGCGGTTCCCCTCCTGGCCCTCGACCTGGGGGGTGGCGCCGGTTCCACCGGAGGAACGGTTCTGTTCGCGATCGTCGCCGCCATCGCCTTCGCCACGATCCTCGCCGTCGTCGCCGGCATCACGCTCGCCTCCTCGGCCTCCGTCGCCCATGACCTGTACGCCTCATTGCGGCGCCGGCGGGCCAAGCCGCGCAGCGAGGTGGCCGTGGCCAGGACCGCCGCCGTCGGGATCGGCGTGATCGCGATCGCTCTAGGCCTGCTGGCCCGCGACCTCAACGTCGCCTTCCTGGTGGGCCTCGCCTTCGCCGTCGCGGCGTCCGCGAATCTGCCGGTGCTGCTCTACTCGCTGTTCTGGCGCGGGTTCACCACCCGGGGCGCCGTCTGGTCCGTCTACGGCGGACTCCTGCCGGCTGTGGCCCTGGTGCTGCTGTCGCCCGTGGTGTCCGGCAGCCCCGAATCGCTCTTCCCCGGCGTCGACTTCCAGTACTTCCCGCTGCAGAACCCCGGTCTGGTCTCCATCCCGCTGGGCTTCGTCGCGGGCTGGCTCGGCACGGTCACCTCGGCGGAGGTCGCCGACGAGGCCAGGCACGCGGAGACCGAGGTGCGGTCGCTCACGGGAGCGGGGGCCGTGTAGGGGCGGCGCCCGTGATCGGGCGGTGACCTCGTCGTCGTACGGCATCGGTCTTCGTCGTACGACTTCTCCTGGCGAGGCCTTTCGGGGCGTACGGCTATGGCGCCACCCATGCGTACCGGTGCTCCGGCCGCCCCGTGTCGCCGTATCTGAGGGACAGGCGGAGGCGGCCGGCCTGTTCGAGGTGGCGGAGGTAGCGCTGGGCGGTGGAGCGGCTCAGGCCCGTCTCGGCGGCGACCTCATGGGCCGACAACGGTTGGTCGGCGTGGTGCAGGACGCGGCAGATGAGGTCCGTCGTCGGCTCCGAGTGGCCGCTGGGCAGGCCGGGGGACGGCGGAGCCGGGGTGGTGCGCAGGGCGCTGAAGATCCTGTCGACCTGTTCCTGACCGGCGATGCCGCGGCCGCCCACCCGGTCGACGGTGCGGCGCAGGGCCGCGTAGGAGTCCAGCCGGGTGCGCAGGGCCGCGAAGGTGAAAGGCTTGACCAGGTAGTGGAGGGCGCCCAGGCGCATGGCGGCCTGGACGGTCGTCACGTCCCCGGCTGCTGTGATCATGATGACGTCGGTGCCGTGGCCCTGTTCCCGCATGCGGTGGACGAGTTCGAGGCCCGTCTGGTCGGGCAGGTAGTGGTCGAGCAGGATCAGATCGATGGTCCCGCGCTGCACGCTGGCCAGCGCCTGCGCAGCGCTGTGGGCCCGAGCGGCCACCCGGAAACCGGGCACCTTTCCCACGTACTTGGCGTTGATCTCGGCGACACGGAAGTCGTCGTCCACTACCAGGACGTCAATCATCGGGCCTCTTTCCCTCAAGGCCTGGCGGGCGGCACGCCCGTGTTTCGGCTTCGCTGTTGTAGCGCGCGCAAAACGAGCACAACAGGCCGTTGCAAGCAAAAGAACGGCATGTGCCCAGAAGACTGATGCCGTGGCGCAGGCCACATCTACCGTCCCCGGCCATGAGCGCAGACACCAGCCCCGCCATCGAGCTGCGGGGCGCGAGCAAGATATTCCGGACCCCGTCGGGGGGTCTGCACACGGCCGTCAGGGGACTCGATCTCACCGTGGGGCGTGGGGAGTTCGTGGCGGTCGTCGGGCCCACGGGTTGTGGCAAGTCGACCACGTTGACCCTGGTCAGCGGGTTGGAGGAGCCCTCCGAGGGCGAGGTACTGGTCGTCGGGGAGCCGGTCCGCGGAGTCGGGGACAAGGTCGGTTTCGTCTTCCAGCAGGACGCCACCTTCCCCTGGCGCACGGTCCTGGCCAATGTCATGGCAGGCCCCCGATTCCGCGGTGTGCCCAAGGCGGAGGCCAAGCGGAATGCCCGGGAGTGGCTGGCCCGGGTCGGGCTCGCGGCCTTCGAGGACCGCTACCCCCATCAGCTCTCCGGGGGCCAGCGCAAGCGAGTGGCGCTCGCCGCGACCTTCGTCAACGACCCCGAGATCCTGCTCATGGACGAGCCGTTCTCCGCGCTCGACGTGCAGACACGGGCCCTGATGTCCGACGAACTCCTCGAACTGTGGGAGGGCACGGGCGCCTCCGTCGTCTTCGTCACCCACGACCTGGAGGAGTCCATCGCACTGGCCGACAAGGTCGTCGTGATGACGGCCGGGCCCGCCACCGTCAAGCAGATCTTCGACATCGACCTGCCACGCCCGCGCAAGGTCGAGTCGGTGCGCCTGGAGCCGCGGTTCATCGAGATCTACCGCGAGATCTGGGAGTCCCTCGGCGAAGAGGTCCGCATCACCCGTGAGAGGGGCGCCGCCCATGTCGCCTGACGTCCTGCCAGAGGCCCAGGTCGCGCCGGCCATGGCCGAGCCCGGCAACAAGACGGACCGCGCACACTCACGCGCGCGTGCCGTCCGCAGACGCCGGATCGTCGTCGCCGTGTCCCGCGTGCTGCTCCTCGTGGCCGTTCTCGGTCTGTGGGAGCTGCTCTCCCGGGCCGAGGTCATCGATCCCTTCAACTTCTCCATGCCCTCGAAGATCTGGGACCAGATCTGGACCTGGGTGACGCACGGAACCGCGCTCGGTTCGTTGGGCGAACAGATCTGGTACACGCTGTACGAGGCGCTGCTGGGCTGGATCGTCGGCGTGGTGGCCGGTGTGGTGTTCGGTATTGCGTTGGGGCGTATCACCTTGCTCGCCGACGTGCTTGGTCCATACATCAAGGTGCTCAACTCGATACCGAGGATTGTCCTTGCACCCATCTTCGTGATCTGGTTCGGACTCGGACCGGCCTCCAAGGTGGCCTCGGCCGTCGTCCTGGTCTTCTTCCCGGTCTTCTTCAACGCCTTCCAGGGCGCCCGCGAGGTCGACCGCAACCTGGTCGCCAACGCGCGCATCCTCGGCGCGAGCGATCGCAGAGTGACGCTTCAGGTCGTCATCCCCTCCGCGACCTCGTGGATCTTCACCAGCCTGCACGTCAGCTTCGGCTTCGCCCTCATCGGCGCAATCGTCGGTGAGTACATCGGCGCGACCAAGGGCATCGGCCTGCTCGTCGCGCAGTCCCAGGGCACCTTCAACGCGGCCGGTGTGTACGCCGCGATGGTCATCCTCGCCGTCGTCGCACTTCTCGCCGAAGGGCTGCTCACCTTCGCCGAGCGCCGCATCTTCCGCTGGAAGCCGGCGAGTTCCGACAGCTGAGGCCTTCCACAGCAGTCTCCCCATCCCCCCAGCTCAGCCCATTCCCGGCTCAGCCCTTCCCCGCACCGCCCCTCACAAGGACGTGAACCCCATGCGCAAGACCGCCAGATACACCTCCCTGGCCGCCGCCGGCCTGCTCGCCCTCTCCTCGCTCACCGCCTGTGCCAACGACGCTGCCAGCACGGCGTCGGCCGACTCCGGCAGCAAGGGCGACGGCAAGGGGACCAAGGTCAAGATCATGGTCGGTGGCCTCGACAAGGTCATCTACCTGCCCGCGATGCTCACCCAGCGGCTCGGCTACTTCGACTCCGAGGGACTCGACGTGGAGCTCCTGAGCGAGCCCGCCGGCGTCCAGGCGGAGACCGCGCTCGTCTCCGGCCAGGTCCAGGGGGCCGTAGGCTTCTACGACCACACGCTCGACCTGCAGGTCAAGGGCAAGGACGTGGAGTCGGTCGTGCAGTTCTCGCACGCGCCCGGTGAGGTGGAGATCGTCTCCAACAAGGCGGCGGGCGACATCACCTCGGCCAAGGACTTCAAGGGCAAGAAGCTCGGCGTCACGGGCCTGGGGTCCTCGACCGACTTCCTCACCAAGTACCTCGCCGTCAAGAACGGCGTGAAGATCAGCGAGTTCACACCGGTCGCCGCGGGCGCGGGGCCGACCTTCATCTCGGCGCTCCAGCAGGGCTCGATCGACGGAGGCATGACGACCGACCCGACCGTCGCGACGATCCTGGACAAGAAGGCCGGAAAGATCCTTCTGGACATGCGCACGCCCCAGGGCTCGGACGAGGCACTCGGCGGACCGTATCCGTCGTCAAGCCTGTACATGCAGACGGACTGGGTCAACGGTCACAAGGAGACCGTCCAGAAGTTGGCCAATGCATTCGTCAAGACGCTCAAGTGGATGTCCACTCACAGCGCGACCCAGATCGCCGACAAGATGCCCGCCGACTACTCACAGGGCAACAAGCTGCTGTACGCGGTGGCCATCAAGAACACGCTGCCGATGTTCACCGACGACGGCGTGATGCCCCAGGGCGGTCCCGAGACCGTCGAGAAGGTCCTCAAGGCGTTCAACCCCAACATCCAGAACGCCGACGTCGACCTCGACAAGACGTACACGACGGAGTTTGTCGAGAAGGCCGCGCAGAACGCCGGCTGAGCCTCCTCACGCGCGGGTCGCCCACACGTAACGGTGTTCCGGGCGGCCCGCGTCACCGTACTTGAGGGTGAGCCTGGCCCGTCCCGTGCGCTCCAGGAGCTTCAGATAGCGCTGGGCGGTCTGCCGGCTCACGCCTGTCCGGTCGGCGATCTCCTGGGCGGACAGCGGCCCCTCGGCGTTCATCAGGGATCTGCGGACGAGTTCCACCGTGGTGGGGGAGTGCCCCTTGGGCAGCTCGGGCTCCCCGGGCGTGGACAGCGCGCCGAAGATGCGGTCGACCTCCGCCTGTTCCGCCTCGCCTCCGCCGTCGAGGGTGCGGCGCAGCTCGGCGTACGCCTCCAGCCTGGCCCTGAGGCCCGCGAAGGCGAACGGCTTGACCAGGTACTGCAGCGCGCCGTGGCGCATCGCCGCCTGTACGGTCGTCACGTCCCGCGCCGCCGTCACCATGATCACGTCGGTCTGGTGGCCGCGTCGGCGCATCTCCTGGACGACCGCCAGACCCGTCTCGTCGGGCAGGTAGTGGTCCATGAGGACCAGGTCGACGTGGGGCAGCGCCTCCAGCTGGCGCAGCGCGTCCGCCGCGTTGTGCGCCTCGCCGGCGACGTGGAAGCCGGGCACCTTCTCGACGTAGGCGGCGTTGACGCGTGCCACGCGGGTGTCGTCGTCCACGACCAGGACCTCGATCATCACGACTCCTCCTCGATGGCGGTCTGCTGGGCGGGCGGCGCGGTGAGCGCCGGTTGCGGCTCGGCCAGTGCCTCGGGCAGTACGACGGTGAACTCCGCGCCTCCGCCGTCGGCCTCCGCGACGGCCGCGCTGCCGCCCTGACGTTCGGCGAGCTTGCGTACGAGGGAGAGCCCGAGGCCGCGCCCCCGGTGCGCAGGGGGCTCCTTGGTCGACCATCCCTCGGTGAAGACCAGTTCCCGTTGTTCCACCGGGATTCCGGGTCCGGTGTCCCGCACTCTGAGGACGGCGGTACGGCCCTCTGCGCGCAGCTCGACCTCCACGCGCGCGTGCGGGGCGCCGGCGACGGCGTCCAGGGCGTTGTCCACGAGGTTGCCGACGATCGTGACCAGCCCGCTCGGATCGACCAGCCGGTCCGGCAGCCGGGTCCGGTCGGAGACCCACAGGGCGACACCGCGCTCCGCCGCGACGGTCGCCTTGCCCACCAGCAGTGCGGCGATCAGCGGATCCTCGATCTTCTCGGTGACCTGCTCCGCGGTGGCCCGGTGGTCGCCGACGACCTCTCCGACGAACTCCACGGCGTCGTCGTACATCTCCAGCTCCAGGAGCCCCAGGAGCGTGTGCATCCGGTTGGCGTGTTCGTGGTCCTGGGCGCGCAGGGCGTCGATCAGACCGTGGGTCGAGTCGAGCTCCCGGCCGAGCTGTTCCAGTTCGGTGCGGTCGCGCAGGGTGGCGACGGCACCGCCGTCGTCGGTGGGCATGCGGTTGGCGACCAGCACCCGCTGGCCGCGGACGGTGATGAGATCGGTTCCCGTCACCCGTCCGGCCAGGACGTCGGCGGTACGGCCGTCCCCCAGGGCCTCGTCGGGGGGCCGGCCGACGGCCTCGTCCCCGATGCCCAGCAGTCGGCGGGCCTCGTCGTTGAGCAGCCGGATGCGCCCGGTGCGATCCAGGGCGACGACGCCTTCCCGGATGCCGTGCAGCATGGCCTCGCGCTCGGAAAGGAGGGCGGAGATATCGGAGAAGGCCAGGTCACGAGTCTGTCGCTGGACTCTCCGGGAGATGAGCCAGGCTGCCAGCGCGCCGACGGCAAGGGCCCCGCCGGCGTAGGCGAACAGGCCCGGGATCGCGTGGATCAGCCGGGCACGCACGCTGTCGTAGGCGATGCCGACGGAGACCGCCCCGACGATCTTGTGTTCGCTGTCGTACAGGGGCACCTTGCCGCGGGCGGTGCGGCCCAGGGTGCCGCTGTCGATCTGCATGATCTCCTCGCCGGCCAGGGCCTGGCCCGGGTCGGTCGAGACGATCCTGCCGACCTCGCTGCGAGTGGGGTGCGACCAGCGGACGCCACGCCAGTCCATCACCACGACGTACTCGGCCCCGGTCGCCCTGCGGATCCTCTCGGCCTCCCGCTGGACGGGGCCGGTGGGCAGCGGGGGCGTGTCCGTGACCTGCTCGGCGATCTGCGACTCGGCGGCGGTGGTCTGGGCGATGGCCAGCGCCCGGCGCATCGCCTGGTCGTCGAGCTGGTTGCTCAGAGGGGCGAGGAACAGACCGGTCGCGAGCACCGCGACTCCCGCGGCGATCGCCAGCTGCATCAGGAGCACCTGCGAGAACACCCGGCGGGGCAGCCCGAGGCGCAGGCGGCGGGCGGGGGGAGTGCGGCTCATACCCAAGACGGTACGTGGAGGTGCCCGATCCGCCGCAGGGGGTGTGACATGGATTTCTTGATCAATGCATGGACGGGCCCGCTGGTCCGGTCAGCTCGCCAGTGCTGCCGATGTCCTCAGCTCGTGCACCGCCACGACGTCCATCCGCGCGGGTGAGCCGAGCACCGACGCACCGCAGCTCTCCGGACGGGGCGGCAGGGACGCGGTCTGGGCCACGAGGACACGCCAATGGCGGCCGTCGGCGTGTGCGACGGTCACCTCCCAGTGCGGGGCGGCGCCGTCCGTTCGTACGACTGTCAGCGCCTCCGCCGCGTACTCGCGCACCGCCGTGCGCACGGCCAGCTCGGCCGCCTGGCCGGGACGCTCCCAGGCGGAGCTGCCGCGGCACCCCTCGACCACGATGCGGCCCTCCTGGACGCTGTGGAGGACTTCCTTGACGGCATGGGCCTCGGCGCGGCCGTAGGCATAGCCGTACGGCAGAACGAGCAGTGTCGGGGAGAACCGGTGACCACCCAGATGGGTGACCTCCCAGGCGCCCTCGACGCCCGAGGCGGCCAGTTCCGCGGCGAGTGGGCGGCCGAGGAGCGCACAGCAGCGGTCCCGCTTGCCGTTGGTGCAGACGAGCGCGAGGGGATCGCCGGTGTGGGGACGCCCGCCGAGCACGGCGTCGAAGCCGGCGTGCTCGCCCCTGCCGAGCGCGGCGAAGTCCAGGTCGAGCAGGTCCCGCGGATCGCGGGTCGTCGCACTGCGCAGCCACACGTTGCCCGGCACGGTGTGGGCGGCATACACCTGCCGGGTGGTGGGTTTTCCGCTGTCGGCGTGCCGTCCGGGGCGGCGGATCAGCGCGATCCGCACGCGCGTGTCCTGCGCCGCGGCCTCCAGGGCGCGGCCCAGGGCCGGGTCCAGGTGGCTCGAAGTGAGAGCCTTGGCGCCCCAGGGACCGGGCTGTTCCAGCAGCAACCAGGTCCGCGCGGTGGCCGCGGTTCCGGAAACGGGCTCGTCGAGGTCGTGCGAGACCGTTGAGCAGGTACTCACAGAGGTGAGCCTAACCTGACTTGTGACGCGGCGAACTTCCGGCCGTGCCGGTGTCAGAGCTCCGGCAGTGGTTGCGGCGGCTTCGGGCCCACATAAGTGCCGCTCGGGCGCATGCGCAGAGGGCGTTCCCCGTACTCCTCCAGCGCGTGGGCGATCCAGCCCGCCGTGCGGGCGACGGCGAAGATCGTCTCGCCCGCCGTGGAGGGCATCCCGGAGGAGGCGGTGAGCGCGGCGAGGGCCAGGTCCACGTTGGCGTGCAGGGGGGCGTGGCGGGCGGTGGTGGCCACGATGTCGCGGGCCGCGAGGAGTGCGGGTTCCGCGCGCGGGATCTCCTCCAGGAGGGCGAACAGGGCTCGCGCGCGTGGGTCCTCGCCGGCGTAGAGCCGGTGACCCAGGCCCGGGATCCGGCGACCGGCCCGCAGTTCCTCCGCGATGACGGGGGCCGCGTCGCCCCGGTCGAGCACATCGAGCAGCAGTTTGTGGGCGAGCCCGCTGGCAGCGCCGTGCAAGGGGCCCTCCAGGACACCGAGTCCGGCGGAGACGGCCGCGTACGCGTGCGCGTGGGCCGATGCGGCGACGCGTACCGCGAGGGTCGAGGCGGCGAGGTCGTGGTCGACGAGCAGCCCCAGTGCGGTGTCCAGGACGCGCAGGGACGCCTCGTCGGGCTTGCGTCCGCTGAGGCGCGTCCACAGCCGGTGGGCCAGCGGGCCGTCGTCCCGGCGGCGGTCGTCGCGCAGCACGGGCGGGAGGGCGGCGACGAGGGTCGGGATGAGGGTCCGCGCGGTGCCGAGCACGGCTTCTTCGGACAGGTCGAAACGCAGTGGATCCGAGACCGCGGCGGCGATCGCCGCCACCCGCAACCGATCGGTGGGGCCTGCGTGTTCGGGCAGCGCGTCGACCGCGCGGCGGGCCACCTCGACGGCGGCGTCGGGCGCGGTGAAGGTGACTCCGGGGCGTAGACGGCCGGTCCACAGCCATTCCGCGATCTCTTCGTAGGAGTGGTGCGCGGCCAGTCCGGTGGCGTCGACGCCACGGAAGTAGTAGCGGTCCCGGTCGATGAACGTGATGCGGGTGCGCACGGACAGTTCGCCGCCGGAGCCCGGACTCCCGCCGCTCTCCCGGCGGTTGCGCCGGGAGAGGGTCTCCACCTCCTTGGCGTCGAAGGTGCTGCCCCGGCCGCCGGGAACGCGTCGGCTGCTGAGCTGGCCTCGGCTCACGTAGGCGTAGACGGTTTCGGGCTTCACGCCCAGCAGTTCGGCCGCTTCCTTGGTGCTGAGCCGTCGTTCGGCTTGGCCGGGGAGGGGGTCTTGATCGCGCATAAGAGGTCACCGTATCCGCAACCGGGTGGGTTGATTGGTGTGTATTGATTCAATCAACATTGACAGCCACTGAGTCAACCATGGACAGTCGAATCAAGTCCAGGGAGGAATCATGTCGGTCAACAGGTCCGCAACCACGCTCGTCGACGTACCGCGAGGACTCGCCGGTGTCGTCGTCACCGACACAGAGGTCGGAGATGTCCGGGGGCGCGAGGGGTTCTATCACTACCGCCAGTACTCGGCTGTTGAACTCGCACAGACCCGCGGCTTCGAGGACGTCTGGCATCTCCTGGTCCACGGCGAACTGCCGGACGCCGAACGGGCCGTGGCTTTCCGCGCCGAGACCGCGGCATTGCGGCGGCTGCCCGACGAGGTGCGGGCGGCGCTGCCGGCCATCGCGGCGGCGAGCGGGCGATCCGGGCCGCTGGCGGGCATGCGCACCGCGTTGTCGCTGCTCGGAGCGGCGAAAGGGTTCCGCCCGGTGTACGACATCGGCCCGGACGAGCGGCGACGGGACACGCTCGTGGCCGCTGCGGCCGTGCCGACGCTGCTCACTGCGTTGCACCGGCTGGGCAAGGGGCTGGCGCCGGTGGAGCCGCGTGAGGATCTCTCGTACGCGGCGAACTACCTCTACATGTTGACGGGTGCGGAGCCGGAGCCTCAACGGGCGCGGGCGGTCGAGCAGTACTTGATCTCAACCATTGATCACGGCTTCAATGCATCAACCTTCACGGCGCGGGTCATCGCGTCGACGGGAGCGGACGTCGCGGCGTGTCTCGTGGGGGCCGTAGGGGCGTTGTCCGGGCCGCTGCACGGGGGTGCGCCCAGTCGGGCGCTGGACACCCTGGACGCGATCGGCACGCCCGACCGCATCGACGCCTGGATCCGTGAGCGTGTGCTCTCCGGTGAGCGGATCATGGGCTTCGGTCATGCGATCTACCGCACGGAGGATCCGCGTTCCCGGATGCTCCGGGAGGTCGCCCAGCGATTCGGCGGTCCACGTGTGGACTTCGCTGTCGAGGTGGAACGCCATGTCGAGGCGATCCTGGCCGAGCTCAAGCCGGGGCGGGAGCTGCACACCAACGTCGAGTTCTACGCGGGCGTGGTCATGGAACTGTGCGGCCTGCCCCGCGAGATGTTCACGCCGACGTTCGCGGCGGCGCGGGCGGTGGGATGGAGTGCCAACATCCTGGAGCAGGCGGCGGACTCGAAGATCATCCGGCCGGTGGCGCGGTATGTGGGTCCGCAACCCCCCGTGGCGGTGCCCGTCATGGCATGAGCGATCGCCTGCGACGCCGAACGCCGGTCCGGCTCCCCGACGATGCTTCAGGGGTGCATGAAGATGGCCTGACCTGGGCGGGCGGCCTCTGTCGCAGCGCTGCTGGGTGGGGAGCACTCTTCGCCTGATCGTGCCCCGGTCAAGGCCCTCGTCGAATTTTCACTCACTCGCAGAGTGAGAACAGGCGCATCGTGTGCACCGGAGTCGATATCTTTGCCTGGCCCTGGCCAGGGCGGCTCCGGCGAACACCTCGCGCGCGGAGAGCGCACTCCGACGCACTGCCGACGAACCACCGCGGACGACTTCGGAGGGCACATTTATCCCTCTGAGTCACAAGGCGGTACACCTCCGTGAAGATCGTGCGACGTGTCGGGGCCTCTCCTCGAGAGCGCGGCAGTGCCACCGGGCAGACATGCCCCGACATTTTCGAGCTCAGCAGCGGTGACTTCGCTGTGATCGGGCGCGAAGCGACGGCGGAACTCGACCCCGAGCTCCCGTCGGACGCCGCACGAGCCGACTATGAGCGCATTGTGATCATCTCTCGGGAAACGCTCGTCCGTGCCAAACAGGACATTCCTGACGCTTGACGGTTGCGCGACGGCCGTGCCGTCCGAGAGTCAAGGGGACTCCTCGGGCGGCTGGCCCACGACCCACCACTCGTCCGTGTCGGAATCCGCGAGCTCCTGGATCAGATCGTCCAACATCAGGCCGAGGATGGCCTCCTCCGAGTTCTCGGGCAGGCTCTTCCGGTGATGACGGGTCGCCTCCCAGTACTCACGGAAGACCTCGTTCTGACACATCACCCGCAGGTGGCCGTACAGCTCCGCGCGGTTCATGGCTCCGATGCGGTGGAAGTACATGGCGTTGATGTAGAGCGCGTTGGCGAAGAGGAACTGGCGCTGTTTCTCGAGCGGGATCTGGGTCTCGTAGGTGTCGAGAACGGCGGCCAGAGCGGGATCCTCCATGGCCTTGCAGATCAGGTCGAAGTGGAGCCGGTGCTGTTGGGCGAGAACGGCCCTTTTGCGGTGGCGTGTACTCCGTGTGCCGATGGAGTCGGTGACGGCCGTCACAGTCGCCTTGGCAGCCGAAACGATCCTCCGTACACCTGCATTCAGTGTGGCCATGTCAACCCCCGATTCAGGCGGCCGTCCGCCGGTCGTCGGGGTGCGGGTCGACTGATGGGGACCGGCGAGCGGTGGGCGGCGCTTGCCGTCTCCCAGGGTGCCGAGCGGCTCTGATCGGCGGGGGAGGCGGAGAGGAGGCGCACGGAGGGAAGCGAGGGTCGCACGAACCGGCGCCTTCCCCAACGTCTGCCCCGCAAGTGCTGCTAACAATCGTTCACTTCGCGGTGATTATTCCGGCTCGTATCCTGGTCCGGCATTCAAACCTCGTACGTGCGCCGGGCCTGCGATCCGGTGCACGCGGCAGCGCGAAAGAGGTCGCACGTTGAGTCAGCCGAGCGGGAGCCACCGGCAGATCCCGGTCGTCGTCCTTGCCGGATTCCTGGGTTCCGGCAAGACCACCCTCCTCAATCATCTCCTCCACCGCAGCGGCGGCAGCCGTATCGGAGCCATCGTCAACGACTTCGGTGCCATCGAGATCGACGCCATGGCCGTCGCCGGCGCGCTCGGTGACTCCACCGTCTCCCTCGGGAACGGCTGCCTGTGCTGCGCCGTCGACGTCGGCGAACTCGACCAGTACCTGTCCCGGCTCGCCCATCCCGACACCGGTATCGATGTGATCGTGGTGGAGGCCAGCGGGCTCGCCGAGCCGCAGGAACTCGTCCGCATGGTGCTCGCCAGCGAACAACCCGGAATCGTCTACGGCGGCCTCGTCGAGGTCGTCGACGCCGCCGAGTTCGACGACACCCGCGCCCGGCATCCCGAGATCGACCGGCATCTCGCCCTCGCCGACCTCGTCGTCGTCAACAAGCTCGACCGGGCGGCCGACGCCGGACACGTCCTCGCTCTGGTGCATCGACTTGTCGACCGTGCGGCTGTCGTTCCCGCCACCTACGGTCGCATCGACCCCGAGTTCCTCTTCGACTGCCGGCCCGCCGAGGAGCGCATCGGCCAGCTCTCCTTCGACGACCTGCATGACGACCACGACCACGGTGACGATCACGCCGGACATCTGCACTCCGGCTACGACAGCCTCTCCTATGTCTGCGACGAACCCCTCGACCCTCGCCGGCTGATGGCGTTCCTCGACATCAGGCCCGAGGGCCTCTACCGGATCAAAGGGTACGTCGACTTCGGGCCCTACGACGTCCGCAATCGCTACGCCGTCCATGCCGTCGGGCGCTTCCTGCGCTTCTACCCGGAAGCCTGGGCGCCCGGTGACGCCCGCCTCACCCAGCTCGTCCTCATCGGTTCCGGCATCGACACTCCCGCCCTGCGCAAGGAGCTGGAGGCGTGCAGGGCGGACGCGGACGCCCCGCACGCCGACGAGGCCGGCATGTGGGGCGTCCTTCGCTACGTACAGGATCCCGACGAGCAGGATCCCGACGGGCGGGTCCTCGACGAGCAGGTCCTCGACGAGCAGGTCCTCGACTTCTAGACCGGTCCAGCCACCACCGACACCGTCTTCGCCAGCGACACGCCCGAGCCGTCGCGGCGCGGGTCGATCTCCGGGAGGTCGGCCGGTGTGCCGTTCTTCTGCGCGGCGCGGGCCGGGACGGCGCCCGCCCAGGCCAGGGACAGGCAGTCCTCGCCCTTCAGGAACCGCTGGCAGCGCACACCGCCCGTGGCGCGGCCCTTGCGCGGGTACTGGTCGAAGGGGGTCAGCTTGGCCGTCGTCTGGACCGAGTCGTCGAGCGTGCCGCGCGAGCCCGCGACCGTGAAGACGACCGCGTCCACCGCCGGATCCACCGCGGTGAAGGAGATGACCTTGGCGCCCTCGGTGAGCTTGATGCCCGTCATACCGCCCGCCGGGCGGCCCTGCGGACGGACCTGCGAGGCCTGATAGCGGAGGAGCTGGGCGTCGTCGGTGATGAACACGAGGTCCTCCTCGCCGGTGCGCAGTTCGATCGCGCCGACGATCCGGTCGCCCTCCTTGAGCGTGATGACCTCCAACTCGCCCTTGTTGGACGGGTAGTCGGGGACCACGCGCTTGACGACGCCCTGCTCGGTGCCGAGCGCCAGACCGGGGGAGGACTCGTCGAGCGTGGTCAGGCAGACCAGCGTCTCGTCGTCCTCCAGCGAGAGGAACTCCGACAGCGGGGCCCCGCCCGCGAGGTTGGGGGCCGCGGCGGTGTCCGGGAGCTGCGGAAGGTCGATGACGTTCAGCCGCAGCAGGCGGCCGGACGATGTGACCGCGCCGATCTCGCCGCGCGCGGTGGCCGGTACCGCCGAGACGATCACGTCGTGCTTGCTGCGCCTGGCGTCGGCGTCCTGCGGGAACGGCTCGCCGTTCGACGTACGGGCCAGCAGGCCCGTCGAGGACAGCAGAACCCGGCACGGGTCGTCCGCCACCTGGAGCGGTACGGCGGTCACGGGGGCCGTCGCTCCGGCCTCCAGCAGGACCGTACGCCGCTCGGTGCCGTACTTCTTGGCGACCGCGGCCAGTTCGGCGGAGACCAGCTTGCGCAGCTCGGCGTCCGACTCCAGGATCCGGGTCAGCTCCGCGATCTCGGCGTTGAGCCGGTCCTTCTCCGACTCCAGCTCGATGCGGTCGAACCTGGTCAGGCGCCGCAGGGGCGTGTCCAGGATGTACTGCGTCTGGATCTCGCTCAGCGAGAAGCGCTCGATCAGGCGCTCCTTCGCCTGCGCGGAGTTGTCGCTGGAGCGGATGATGCGGATGACCTCGTCGATGTCGACGAGTGCGGTGAGCAGGCCCTCGACCAGGTGCAGCCGGTCGCGCCGCTTGGTGCGCCGGAACTCGCTGCGGCGGCGCACCACTTCGAAGCGGTGGTCGAGATAGACCTCGAGGAGTTCCTTGAGGCCCAGGGTGAGGGGCTGACCGTCCACCAGCGCGACGTTGTTGACGCCGAAGGACTCCTCCATCGGCGTCAGCTTGTAGAGCTGCTCGAGGACCGCCTCCGGCACGAAGCCGTTCTTGATCTCGATGACCAGACGCAGGCCGTGCGCGCGGTCGGTGAGGTCCTTGACGTCGGCGATGCCCTGGAGCTTCTTCGAGCCGACCAGGTCCTTGATCTTGGCGATCACCTTCTCCGGGCCGACGGTGAAGGGCAGCTCGGTGACGACCAGGCCCTTGCGGCGGGCGGTGACCGTCTCCACCGACACCGTCGCGCGGATCTTGAAGGTGCCGCGACCCGTCTCGTAGGCGTCCCGGATGCCGGAGAGCCCGACGATCCGGCCGCCGGTGGGCAGGTCGGGGCCCGGGACGTGCCGCATCAGGGCGTCCAGGTCCGCGTTCGGGTAGCGGATCAGGTGGCGGGCGGCTGCGATGACCTCGGCGAGGTTGTGCGGCGCCATGTTGGTGGCCATGCCGACCGCGATGCCCGAGGAGCCGTTCACCAGCAGGTTCGGGAAGGCGGCGGGCAGCGCGCCCGGCTCCTGCTCCTGGCCGTCGTAGTTGGGCGCGAAGTCGACCGTGTCCTCGTCGATGGACTCCGTCATCAGGCTCGCGGCCTCGGCGGCGCGGCACTCGGTGTACCGCATGGCGGCCGGCGGGTCGTCATTGCCCAGCGAACCGAAGTTGCCGTGGCCGTCGACCAGCGGGACGCTCATCGAGAAGGGCTGGGCCATGCGCACGAGGGCGTCGTAGATCGACGCGTCGCCGTGCGGGTGCAACTTACCCATGACCTCGCCGACCACGCGGGCACACTTCACGTAGCCGCGGTCGGGGCGCAGGCCCATCTCGTTCATCTGGTAGACGATGCGGCGGTGCACCGGCTTGAGGCCGTCGCGGGCGTCGGGGAGCGCGCGGGAGTAGATGACCGAGTACGCGTACTCGAGGTACGAGCCCTTCATCTCGTCCACGACGTCGATGTCGAGGATCCGCTCCTCGTACGAGTCGTCGGGCGGCGGGGTCTTCGTGCTGCGGCGGGCCATCGCTGCCGGCTCCTCTTTTCTGGTCGCTCGCCTACGGGTCGCTCACGGCCCTTTGGCTCACTCTTGCTGAAGCGTGAACGGGATCTGACGCGGACCATTGTGGACCGCGGCACTGACAGTCCGGGCCAGGACCCGGTTGAGGCGCCCGGCCCGGCGCCGGCACAGCGCCTCCCTCACGATTGCCCGCAGGCTACGCGATCCGCTGTGGGCGTACGCGCTCCGGGAACTTCGCCGAGGGTCCGCACGCTTGCATACAGTGGCAGGACCGGCAGGACAACCGCGGTTTCCACGACCGCGACGGCGATCGAAGGGACGTACATGCCCATGGGTCACACGGCCACAGACCAGGCAGGCACCGGGGGCCTGACAGCGACCGAGCACCGCCTGGCCAACGGCCTGCGCGTGGTGCTCTCCGAGGACCACCTGACCCCGGTCGCGGCGGTGTGCCTCTGGTACGACGTCGGCTCACGCCATGAGGTCAAGGGACGTACCGGTCTGGCTCACCTTTTCGAGCACTTGATGTTCCAGGGCTCGAAGCAGGTGCAGGGCAACGGGCACTTCGAGCTCGTCCAGGGCGCGGGCGGCTCGCTCAACGGCACCACCAGCTTCGAGCGGACCAACTACTTCGAGACCATGCCCACCCACCAGCTGGAGCTCGCCCTCTGGCTGGAGGCCGACCGCATGGGCTCCCTGCTCGCCGCCCTCGACGACGAGTCCATGGAGAACCAGCGGGACGTCGTCAAGAACGAGCGACGGCAGCGCTACGACAACGTGCCGTACGGCACGGCCTTCGAGAAGCTCACCGCCCTCGCCTACCCGGAGGGCCACCCCTACCACCACACCCCGATCGGCTCGATGGCCGACCTGGACGCGGCCACGCTGGAGGACGCGCGCGCGTTCTTCCGCACGTACTACGCGCCGGGCAACGCGGTTCTGTCGGTCGTCGGCGACATCGACCCGGAGCAGACGCTCGCCTGGATCGAGAAGTACTTCGGCTCCATCCCGTCGCACGACGGCAAGCCCGCGCCCCGCGACGGCTCCCTGCCCGAGACGATCGGCGAGCAGCTGCGCGAGGTCGTCGAGGAAGAGGTCCCGGCCCGCGCGCTGATGGCGGCCTACCGGCTTCCGCACGACGGCACACGCGCGTGCGACGCGGCCGACCTCGCCCTCACCGTCCTGGGCGGCGGCGAGTCCTCCCGCCTCTACAACCGGCTCGTACGGCGCGACCGTACGGCCGTCGCGGCCGGCTTCGGCCTGCTGCGCCTGGCCGGTGCGCCCTCCCTGGGCTGGCTCGACGTGAAGACCTCCGGTGACGTCGAGGTACCGGTCATCGAGGCCGCCATCGACGAGGAGCTCGCCCGGTTCGCCGAGGAGGGCCCCACGGCCGAGGAAATGGAGCGCGCCCAGGCCCAGTTGGAGCGCGAGTGGCTGGACCGGCTCGGCACCGTCGCGGGCCGCGCCGACGAACTGTGCCGCTACGCCGTCCTGTTCGGCGACCCGCAGCTCGCCCTCACCGCCGTACAGCGCGTCCTGGAGGTGAGCGCCGAGGAGGTCCAGGCGGTCGCCAAGGCCAAGTTGCGCCCCGACAACCGCGCGGTGCTCGTCTACGAGCCCACCTCCCCGGCCGAGATCGCCCAGAGCGCCGAGGACGCAGAGGGCGCCGAAGACCCGGAGTCCGCGGCCACCGTGGAAGCCACCGACGAGAACGAGGAGGCGGCCAAGTGACCGAGCTCGCCGCGATGGAATTCCACCCGCAGCCGCAGGCGGGCGAGCCCAAGGTATGGGCCTTCCCTGCCCCCGAGCGCGGGACGCTCGACAACGGCCTCACCCTCCTGCGCTGCCACCGCCCCGGCCAGCAGGTCGTCGCCGTCGAGGTGCTCCTGGACGCACCCCTGGACGCCGAGCCGGCCGGCCTGGACGGCGTCGCCACGATCATGGCGCGCGCCTTCTCCGAGGGCACCGACAAGCACTCCGCCGAGGAGTTCGCCGCCGAGCTGGAGCGCTGCGGCGCCACCCTCGACGCGCACGCCGACCACCCGGGCGTCCGCCTCAGCCTCGAAGTGCCGGCCTCCCGCCTCGCCAAGGCGCTCGGTCTGCTCGCCGACGCCCTCAGGGCGCCCGCGTTCGCGGACAGCGAGGTCGAGCGGCTCGTCCGCAACCGCCTGGACGAGATCCCGCACGAGCTGGCCAACCCGTCCCGCCGCGCAGCCAAGGAGCTCTCCAGGGAGCTGTTCCCGGCCGACTCGCGCATGTCGCGCCCGCGCCAGGGCACCGAGGAGACGGTCGAGAACATCGACTCCGCTGCCGTGCGCGGCTTCTACGAGAAGCACGTGCGCCCCGCCACCGCGACCGCCGTGGTGGTCGGCGACCTCACCGGCATCGACCTGGACGCCCTGCTCGGCGACACCCTCGGTTCCTGGACCGGCTCCACGGGCCGGCCGCGGCCGGTGCCACCGGTGACCGCCGACGACACCGGCCGGGTCGTCATCGTGGACCGCCCCGGCGCCGTCCAGACGCAGTTGCTGATCGGCCGCATCGGCGCCGACCGGCACGCACGCGTGTGGCCCGCGCAGGTGCTCGGCACGTACTGCCTCGGCGGCACCCTCACCTCCCGCCTGGACCGTGTCCTGCGCGAGGAGAAGGGCTACACCTACGGTGTGCGCTCGTTCGGTCAGGTCCTCAGGTCCGCCCCGGACGGTTCGGGCGCCGCGATGCTCGCCATCAGCGGCTCCGTCGACACCCCGAACACCGGTCCCGCCCTGGACGACCTGTGGAAGGTGCTGCGCACGCTCGCCGAAGGCGGCCTCACCGACGCCGAGCGCGATGTCGCCGTCCAGAATCTCGTCGGGGTGGCGCCGCTCAAGTACGAGACCGCGGCGGCCGTGGCGAGCACGCTGGCCGACCAGGTCGAGCAGCACCTGCCGGACGACTACCAGGCGACCCTGTACCAGCAGCTCGCCGCGACGGGCACCGTCGAGGCCACCGCGGCCGTCGTGAACGCCTTCCCGGTGGACCGGCTGGTGACGGTCCTGGTCGGCGACGCGGCCGCCATCAAGGAGCCCGTCGAGGCCCTCGGCATCGGCGAAGTCAAGGTCGTGACGGCCGAGTAGAGGCACCCGACCTCAGGGGCCCTGGTGACGCAAGCGCCACCAGGGCCCTCGGATGTCCGAATTGGGCAGGAGGTTGCCTGTCTGCCCTGTGGGATGCGCTACAAAAGCCGTGATCCGTTTGGGGATTGAAAGTGGCCCCGCTTAGCGTCCTCTGGGCTGTCCGTCAGGCACTGCGCCGCGCCCGCGGCACCGGACAGTCATCGCCGAGTCCCCGCATGGCGCGAGCCAGGGGAGCCGGGGACCCACGCAACACGTCCCTGGGGTGAATCGGACGCCCGCGCGAGCCGCGAGGGAGTCCGTAGGAGACCTTCCTGCTCCGAACCCGTCAGCTAACCCGGTAGGCGAGAAGGAAGGAAAGGACCAGCCACCACATGGCGTTCACCTGCGCCACCGGGAAGCACCGTCGTCCCAGCCGCATGAAGCGCACCACCGCCCGCGCGGCAGGCGTCGCGGCCCTCGCCACCACCGGCGTCATCGGCACCATCGCCGCCCCCGCACTCGCCGCCGACAACTCCGTCGAGCAGACCGGCCTCATGCCCGTCGTCAGCGCCGGCGACTCCCTCGCCGATCAGCTCGACGCCCAGGCCGCCGCCCAGGCCCAGGCCGCCGCGCAGAAGAAGGCGGCGGCGGAGGCCAAGAGGAAGGCCGAGGCCCGGGCCAAGGAGGAGCGCGAGGCCAAGGAGCGCGCCGCCCGTGCGGCCGAGCGCAAGCGCCTCAACAGCTTCGTCGTCCCGATCTCCGGCTCCTACATCTCGACCGGCTACAAGTCCGGCGGCTCCCTGTGGTCGTCCGGCAGCCACACCGGTGTCGACTTCCACGCCGCGAGCGGCACTTCCGTGCACGCGGTCGGCCGCGGCACGGTCGTGGAGGCCGGCTGGGGCGGGTCGTACGGCAACGAGATCGTGATCAGGATGGCCGACGGCACGTACACCCAGTACGGCCACCTGTCGTCCATCGGCGTCTCGGTCGGCCAGTCGGTCACCCCGGGCCAGCAGATAGGAGTGTCCGGCGCGACCGGCAACGTCACCGGCCCGCACCTGCACTTCGAGGCGCGCACCACCGCCGAGTACGGCTCGGACATCGACCCCGTCGCCTACCTGCGCTCGCACGGCGTGAACGTCTGACGACCCACGGCGCGATCTCCGCGAGGCCCCGGCTCCCCGAGCCGGGGTTTCGTCGTTTCCGTCGCCCCGTTGTCCAAAAAATATCCTCGGATTCCGGTCTGCCGTCGGAAATTCCCGTCCATTGCAATAGAGTCACTGAACACACGTCAATCGGCGACGTTTCACGGGGATTAAGACGGAGGTCGGACATGCGTATTCCGGCGCACTCGGTATGCACGGCGATCCGGGACGACATCGTCGCTGGTGTCTACGAGCGCGGCAGCCGGCTCACCGAGGAACTGCTCGCCCGCCGCTACGGCGTTTCCCGTGTCCCGGTCCGGGAGGCCCTGCGCACCCTGGAGGCCGAGGGCTTCGTGGTGACGCGGCGGCACGCGGGCGCGTGCGTTGCCGAACCGTCCGAGCAGGAGGGTGCCGACCTGCTGGAGATGCGGATGCTCCTCGAGCCGCTCGGCGCCTCCCGGGCCGCCCAGCGCCGCACTGAGGCCCATCTGAAGGTGCTGCGCGGCCTGGTCCGGCTGGGCCAGGAGCGGGCCAGGAGGGGCAACAGCGAGGATCTGCGCTCTCTGGGGGGCTGGTTCCACGAGACGCTCGCCCAGGCCTCCGGCAGCCCCGCGCTGACCTCGATGCTGACCCAGCTGCGGCACAAGATCGCCTGGATGTACGTCGTGGACGCGCCGGCCAACCCCGCGGAGTCCTGGGCCGAGCACGGCGCGATCGTGGATGCGGTGGCGCGCGGGGACGGCGAGCGCGCGCGGGCGATCACGGCGCTGCACACCGAGCGCTCGGGCGCGGTGCACCGGCTGCGGTTCGCCTCCGGGCAGGATCGCGCGGACCGTGTGAGGACCTCGCAACATCCTGTAAACGTGACAGGCCTGCGGCATTAACACGGGCGCCGTATACAAAGAGAGGGTAATTCGAGGGGGATTATTTCTGCTGCCCGCAAAAGGGAAATGCGAAGGGCCCGCCCGGTAATTCGGACGAGCCCCTCGGTGCTTTTTACGGCACTTTCCCTCAGACGGTCTCGGGAAGCTCCTCGAGCCCCTCGGCGACCAGCTTCGCGAGGCGGTCGAGGGCCGCGTCCGCGCCCTCGGCGTCGGAGGCGAGGACGATCTCCTCGCCGCCCTGCGCGCCCAGGCCGAGAACGGCCAGCATGGAGGCCGCGTTGACGGGGTTGCCGTCGGCCTTGGCGATCGTCACCGGGATGCCTGCGGCCGTGGCGGCCCGGACGAAGATGGAAGCGGGACGGGCGTGAAGGCCCTCGGCCCAGCCGACGTTGACGCGGCGCTCAGCCATGTGATGCTGCCCTTCGGTGTTCAGGGTTGTCTAGACCAGTTTCCCACACGTGAAGCGCCCCCGGACAGGACCTGAAGTCCCTCCGGGGGGAGTGGTCGGACCGCGGCCTCGGCCCGACTTCCGTCCTTGTGCGTCCTCGCGCGTTCTCCACAGACTGCCTCGCGCCGTTGTCGTACGCGAGCCGTACTCTGGGGCCCATGCAGAGCGCGTCGGACCGGCACGAGTACCCCGCCCAC
Source organism: Streptomyces sp. SAI-127 (assembly GCF_029894425.1). NCBI lineage: Bacteria > Bacillati > Actinomycetota > Actinomycetes > Kitasatosporales > Streptomycetaceae > Streptomyces > Streptomyces sp. SAI-127. Next base: position 3,024,381 of record NZ_JARXYJ010000001.1, on the reverse strand, counting down.
TGGGAGGCCGACGTGGTGCTGCGCGACGGCGGCACCGCGCGCATCAGGCCCATCACCGTCGACGACGCCGATCGCCTGGTCAGCTTCTACGAGCAGGTCTCGGACGAGTCGAAGTACTACCGCTTCTTCGCGCCCTACCCTCGCCTGTCCGCCAAGGACGTCCACCGCTTCACGCACCACGACTTTGTGGACCGGGTGGGGCTCGCCGCCACCGTCGGCGGCGAGTTCATCGCCACCGTACGCTACGACCGCATCGGCCCCGAGGGCATGCCCGCCTCCGCCCCCGCCGACGAGGCCGAGGTCGCCTTCCTGGTCCAGGACGCCCACCAGGGGCGCGGCGTGGCCTCCGCCCTCCTCGAACACATCGGGGCCGTCGCGCGTGAGCGCGGCATCCGGCGCTTCGCCGCCGAGGTGCTGCCGGCGAACGTCAAGATGATCAAGGTGTTCACCGACGCCGGGTACACCCAGAAGCGCAGCTTCGAGGACGGCGTCGTACGCCTGGAGTTCGACCTGGAGCCCACCGACCGCTCGCTCGCCGTGCAGTACGCGCGCGAACAGCGCGCGGAGTCGCGGTCCGTGCAGCGGCTGCTCACCCCCGGCTCGGTCGCTGTCGTCGGTGTCGGCCGCAGCCCCGGCGGCGTGGGCCGCAGCGTGCTCGGCAACATCCGGGACTACGGGTTCACCGGCCGCCTGTACGCCGTGAACAAGGCCTTCCCCGACGGGCAGAAGGAGCTCGACGGCATCCCCGCGCTCCGCTCGGTGCGCGACATCGACGGTCCCGTCGACCTCGCGGTCGTCGCCGTGCCGGCCGAGCAGGTCCCCGAGGTCGTCGCCGAGTGCGGGGCACACGGCGTGCAGGGACTCGTCGTGCTCTCCGCCGGGTACGCCGAAAGCGGCCCCGAGGGGCGGGATCGCCAGCGTGAACTCGTGCGGCACGCACGCGCGTACGGCATGCGGATCATCGGCCCCAACGCGTTCGGGATCATCAACACCTCCCCGGGGGTCCGGCTGAACGCCTCGCTGGCCCCCGAGGCGCCTCGCCCCGGCCGGATCGGCCTGTTCGCCCAGTCCGGCGCCATCGGCATCGCCCTGCTCTCCCGGCTGCACCGACGCGGCGCCGGCGTCACCGGCGTGACCGGCGTCTCCACCTTCGTCTCCTCCGGCAACCGCGCGGACGTGTCCGGCAACGACGTCCTGCAGTACTGGTACGACGACCCGGACACCGACGTCGTCCTCATGTACCTCGAGTCCATCGGCAACCCCCGCAAGTTCACCCGCCTCGCCAGGCGTACGGCGGCCGCGAAACCCCTGGTCGTGGTGCAGGGCGCGGGCACCGCCCCGCAGGGCCACGCCGTCCGCGCGACGCGCCTGCCGCACGCCACGGTCTCCGCGCTGCTGAGGCAGGCCGGCGTGATCCGGGTCGACACCATCACCGAACTGGTGGACACCGGCCTGCTGCTCGCCCGCCAGCCGCTGCCCACCGGCCCCAAAGTGGCGATCCTCGGCAACTCCGAGTCGCTCGGTCTGCTCACCTACGACGCGTGCGTGGCCGAAGGGCTCCGGCCGTCGACCCCGCTGGACCTCACCACGGCCGCCGCACCGGAGGACTTCCACGCGGCCCTCGCGCGCGCGTTGGCGGACGACTCCTACGACGCGGTGATCGTGACGGCCATCCCGGCGGTCGGCGAGGGATCCGCCGGCGACGCCGCGCTCGCCGAGGCGCTCAGGTCCGCGGCGGAGCAGGTCCCCGGCAAACCGGTCCTCGTGGTCCATGTCGAGCTCGGCGGCCTCGCCGAGGCCCTGTCCGCGGCGACCAGCACCGCGCCCCAGGCCGCCTCGGCCCCGCCGGCGATCCGCGCCGACCATCCCTTCCGCGCCCTGGACCGGCTGCGTGCCACGCCGGCCCCCGCGGAACCGCCCGCCGCCGAGACCCGCGAGCGCCTCATCCCCGCCTACCCCGCCGCCGAGCGCGCGGTGCGGGCCCTCGCCGACGCCGTGCAGTACGCCCAGTGGCGCCGGGAGGCCGCCGAACCCGGCAAGGTGCCCGAGTCCATCGACGCGGCCATCGACGAGAAGGGTGCCGCCGCCCTGATCGACGGCCTGCTCACCCGCGGGCAGGGCCTCACCCTCGGCAGCGAGGAGACCTGCGAGCTGCTCGGCACCTACGGCATCCAGGTCCACCGGGCCCTGCCCGCCACCACCGCCGACGCGGCCGTCCAGGCCGCCGCGACCCTCGGCTACCCGGTCGCCCTCAAGGCCACCGCCCCGCACCTGCGCCACCGCGCCGACCTCGGCGGCGTACGCCTCGATCTCGCGGACGAGGAGCAGCTGCGGCGGGCGTACGCCGAGCTGACCGAGTTGTTCGGCACCCCCGACGAACTGCGGCCCGTGGTGCAGGGGATGGCCCCGCGCGGGGTGGACACGGTGCTCCGGGCCGTCATCGACCCGGCCGCCGGCGCCGTGCTGTCCTTCGGACTCGCCGGGGCCGCCTCGCAGCTGCTCGGCGACACCGCGCACCGGCTGGTTCCGGTCACCGACCGGGAGGCGGCGACCCTCGTCCGCTCGATCCGGACCGCACCGCTCCTCTTCGGCTGGCGGGGTTCCACCCCGGTCGACACACCGGCACTGGAGGAGCTCCTGCTGCGGGTGTCCCGGCTGGTCGACGACCATCCCGAGGTCGTCGCGGTCACCTTGGAGCCGGTCGTCGTCGCCCCGCGCGGCCTGAGCGTTCTCGGCGCCTCCGTGCGGCTCGCGCCGCCGCCCGCCCGCGACGACCTCGGCCCGCGGACACTTCCCGCGTACTGAGCAGCGGCGAGCGGTGCCTCGTAGTCAGTGCGCCCCCGTAGGATGGACGTCATGGCCAAGACCAGTACGACGACCCAGGGGCTGCGAGCGGCGATCGAGCGCAGCGGCTACTACCCGGCCCTCGTGGCCGAGGCGGTGGAGTCCGCGCTGGGCGGCGAGCCCATCCGGTCGTACCTGGTCCACCAGGAGACGACGTTCGACCAGAACGAGGTGCGGCGGCACGTGACCGTGCTGGTCCTCACCGGCAACCGCTTCATCGTCAGCCACACCGACGAGCAGGCCGCGGACAGCACGTCCCCGACGCCGTACGCCACCACCTCCACGGAGTCCGTGAAGCTCGGCCGGATCTCGTCGGTCGTGGTCAGCCGGGTCGTCGCCAATCCGGAGCAGTACCAGCCGGGCACCCTGCCCCGCGAGGTCGTGCTGACCATCGGCTGGGGCGCCGTCTCCCGCATCGACCTGGAGCCCGCCGCCTGCGGCGACCCCAACTGCGAGGCGGACCACGGTTACACCGGCAGCTCCACGGCGGACGACCTCAGCCTGCGCGTCAGCGAGGCGGGGGACGGCCCGGACACCGTGCGCCAGGCGCTCGCCTTCGCCCAGGCCATCTCCGAGGCGACCGCGGACGTCACCCGCTGATGGCGCAGCCCGCCGCCTGGGACCACTCGGAACCCCTAGCCCTCGACACCGCGCCCGTCCCCGAGTACGGCACCGGCTCCCTGGCCGACCTGCTGCCCACCCTCGCCGCCGGCATGGCCGTACCGGACACGACCGCCGCGATCTCCGAGCTCACCCCCGCCGACCGGAACTGCGTGTTCCTGATCGACGGCCTCGGCTGGGAGCAGCTGAAGGCGCACCCGGACGAGGCGCCCTTCATGACCTCCCTGCTGGCCGACTCGCGCGGCGGCACCGGCCGCCCCCTGACCTCCGGTTACCCGGCGACCACCGCGACCTCCCTCGCCTCCGTCGGCACCGGCCGGCCGCCGGGCGCCCACGGCCTGCCCGGCTACACCGTGCGCAACCCGGCCACCGGCGAGCTGATGAACCAGCTGCGCTGGCAGCCGTGGACCAAGCCGCAGGTCTGGCAGCCGTACCCCACCGTCTTCCAACTCGCCGACCAGGCCGGCGTGCACGTGGCCCAGGTCACCTCGCCGACCTTCCAGAACACTCCGCTGACCAAGGTCGCGCTCAGCGGCGGCACGTTCCTCGGGCGGCTGTCCGGCGAGGACCGCATGGACCTGGCGGCCGAGCAACTCGCCGTCGGCGACCGCTCGTTGGTCTACACGTACTACTCCGAGGTCGACGGCGCGGGCCACCGCTTCGGCGTCGACTCCGACACCTGGCGCGGCCAGCTGATGTACGTCGACCGCCTGGTCCAGCGGCTCGCGGAGCAACTGCCGCCGAACAGCACGCTGTACGTCACCGCCGACCACGGGATGATCGACATCCCCTTCGACGAGCAGCACCGCATCGACTTCGACGAGGACTGGGAACTGCGCGCGGGGGTCGCCCTGTTGGGCGGCGAGGGCCGCGCCCGCCATGTCTACGCGGTGCCGGGCGCCGCTGGTGACGTCCTGACCTGCTGGCGTGAGGTCCTCGGCGAGCAGTTCTGGGTCGCTTCACGCGACGAGGCGATCGCCGCGGGCTGGTTCGGGCCGCCGGACCACTGCGACGAGCGGGTGTACGACCGGATCGGCGACGTGGTCGCCGCCGCCCGCGACGACGTGCTCCTCATCGCTTCCGAGCGGGAGCCGAAGGAGTCGGCGATGGTCGGGAACCATGGTTCGATGACCCCCGCCGAGCAGCTTGTCCCGCTGCTCGAAGTACGCTCCTGAGACCGACCCGGCCCTATCCGCCGCAGAAACCGAAAGGTGCTCGACCTCCCATGCCCGAGCTGGTGTTCTTCTCCGGAACCATGGACTGCGGGAAGTCCACACTGGCTCTCCAGATCGAGCACAACCGTTCGGCGCGTGGCCTGACGGGCATCATCTTCACCCGGGACGACCGGGCCGGCGAGGGCAAGCTGTCCTCGCGGCTCGGTCTGGTCACGGACGCGGTCGAGGTCGAGGACGGCCAGGACCTCTACGCCTACCTCGTCGACCACCTCTCCCAGGGCGGTCGCGCGGACTACGTGATCGCGGACGAGGCGCAGTTCCTCACGCCGGAGCAGATCGACCAACTGGCCCGCGTGGTCGATGACCTGGACCTCGACGTCTACGCCTTCGGCATCACGACCGACTTCCGCTCCAAGCTGTTCCCGGGGTCCCAGCGCCTGGTGGAGCTGGCCGACCGGGTCGAGGTCCTCCAGGTGGAGGCCCTGTGCTGGTGCGGCGCCCGGGCCACGCACAACGCCCGTACGGTCAACGGCGAGATGGTCGTCGAGGGGGCCCAGGTCGTCGTCGGGGACGTCAACCAGGCCGACGACATCGGCTACGAGGTCCTGTGCCGCCGGCACCACCGACGCCGTATGACCGCGGGGACGGCCCGCGCGGCCGCGCTGTCCCCGGACGTGCTGCCGGTCGCGTCGGCCGGGGCACGCTTCTGACCTGACGTCCTCGGGGCCGGTCTGCGCAGGTCGGGGTCCCTGCCGACGGCACCGGTCCTCGGTGCCGTGATTCCACAGCCGCGCGGACGCCCCTCCGCCGGCAACTCCTCGTGCGGGACGACCCGTCCGCCGTGGTGCTCCGCCACCCGCTCGGCGTGCTCTGCCCTCGTCATGCGAGGGCGGTGCCCTCGCCGGGGCAAGTGCGGCGCCGCCGGCACACGGCCCGCCCGAGAGGTCTCAGCGCGGGTTCTCGATCAGCGCGAACCGCGCCCCCTCCGGGTCCGCCACCGTGGCCACACGGCCGTGCGGGCTGTCGTGCGGGGGGCGCAGGACGTGGCCGCCCAGGTCGGTGAGGAGGCGGGTGGAAGCGGTCGCGTCTGCCACCTCGAAGTAGGTCATCCAGTGCGGCCCCCGGTCGCGGGGAAGGGTGTGACCGACGCCGTGCAGGCCGGCGACCGGACGGCCGCCGGCGTGGAGGGTGACGTAGTCGAAGCCGGCGGAGACCACCGGCTCCTCCTCGTAGCCGAAGACCGTCTCGTAGAACTTGGCGACGCCCACCGTCTCGAAGGTGAGCAGCTCGTGCCAGGCGGGAGTGCCCGGTACGCCCGCGACGGACGTGCCGAGGTGCGCCGCCGCCTGCCACACCCCGAAGACGGCGCCGGAAGGGTCGGAGCCGATCACCAGCCGTCCGGCGTCCCCGGCGTCCAGCGGTCCCACTCCCACCGTGCCGCCGCACAGGCGTACCGTTTCGGCGCTCAGGTCGATGTCGTCCGAGGCGAGGTAGGGCGTCCAGGCCACCGGAAGCTGGCGGTCGGGCGGCAGCTGGCCGATCCCGGCGACCTCCTGGCCGTCCAGGAGGGCCCGGACATAGGGCCCGAGCTGCTGCGGGCCCGGCACGAACTCCCAGCCGAACAGCGATCCGTAGAACTCCTGCGTCGCGGCCATCCCGTGCACCATCAGACTCACCCAGCAGGGCGTACCGGGCGTGTGCCGAGCGGGCGGGGCGGCCGACCCCCTTGCCTCGGTCATCGTCACTCTCTCCTCGGCCCCTCGCGGTGGCCGTGTCGTGTCCGCGGTCCGGACCTCCGTGCCGATGCTCGCACCACCCGCGGTGCCGCGCGCTCCGGGCACGCCGCCGCGAGGCCTCCTGTCCCAGGAGGGTGCCTGCCGCGCGGCTGCCTGACCGTTGCCACGCGATGGCCGACGGGTGTCGATCGGCTGTACAGCATGTGCCCGGTCCCGTACGCCTCGTGATCGGGCCTGTCCGGCGGAGCACAGTAGCCGGACATGGACGACGCGGCCACCCCGTGCGCAAGGATGGTGGCCATGAACGCCATCATCTCCGCATCCGAACTCGCGAGCGGCCTGGCCGGCCCGAACCCGCCCGTCCTGCTCGATGTCCGCTGGCAGCTGAGCGTGGCCAAGGCGGCCGGTGAGCCGCCCTTCGACGGCCGGGCCGAGTACGCGGCCGGGCACATCCCGGGCGCGGTCTACGTTGACCTGGACCGGGAGTTGGCCGGCCCGGCCGGCACCGGCGGGCGGCACCCGCTGCCCGACCTCGTCGAGTTCGGCGCCGCGATGCGCCGGGCGGGTGTCTCCTCGGGCAGGCCGGTGGTCGTGTACGACGGCGGACAGGGCTGGGCGGCCGCCCGCGCGTGGTGGCTGCTGCGCTGGACGGGTCACCCGGACGTGCGAGTCCTCGACGGCGGGTTGCCGTCCTGGCAGGGGTCGCTGCAGTCCTCCGTGCCGGGTCCGGCACTTGCCGAGGGCGACTTCGAGCCGGTGCCCGCGGCGGCCGGTCTCCTCGACGCCGACGCGGCCGCTGCGCTGGCCCGCGCGGGGGTGCTGCTGGACGCGCGCGCGGGGGAGCGGTACCGCGGTGAGGTGGAGCCGATCGACCGCGTCGGCGGCCACATCCCCGGCGCCCGGTCCGCGCCCACCACGGACAACGTCGGCCCGGACGGCCGCTTCCTGCCCGCGGAGGAGCTGAACGCCCGCTTCAAGGCCCTCGGTGCCGGCGACGACACCGAGGTCGGCGTCTACTGCGGCTCCGGCGTCTCCGGCGCCCACGAGGTCCTGGCCCTGGCGGTCGCGGGCATCCCGGCGGCGCTGTACGTCGGTTCCTGGTCGGAGTGGTCCTCGGACCCGGAGCGCCCGGTCGCCGTGGGACCGGATCCCCGGTAGCCCGCCCCTGTCCGGACCGCGAGAAAGGGCCGCACCCGGTGAGCGCGGCCCTCTTCCTCGTACGACCGACTACTCCTGCTTCTTCCGCCGCGTCCCGAACACGATCTCGTCCCAGCTCGGAACCGCCGCTCTACGGCCCGGACGGACGCCGTCCGCCTCGGCCTGGCGGTCGGTCGCGCCGATGAGGCGGTCGCGGTGGCTGGCCACCGAACGCGGCATGAGGACGTCCGCGTAGGCGGAACCGGCCGAGGCCGCGGGAGCCGGCGGCTCCTCCACCTCGGGCTCCGGATCGGGCGTTTCCTCGGCGGTCGCCGGCTCGGACGGCCGCTCCGGTACGACCATGTCGCCCCGGAAGCTCGGTACCGCCTCCAACAGGCTGGTCAGCGAGTCCCGTTCAGCGACGGCCTCCTCGACGGGCTCGGCCGGGGGCAGGCTCGGCCGGTCCAGGGCGCGGTCCAGCGGACGGTCGCGCGGCAGCCGTGCGATACGCGGCACGAACGGAAAGCTGGGCTCCGGCGCGCCGAGGTCCTCGGACTCGCCGATCAGCGAGCGCGCCTCCTCGTCGACGGCCTGGACGAGCCGCCGGGGCGGGTCGTAGGTCCAGCTCGCCGAGTGGGGTTCGCCCGCGACGCAGTAGACCAGCAGAACCTCCCAGGTGCCGTCGTCACGGCGCCACGAGTCCCACTGGACGGTGTCCTTCTCGGCGCCGCGCAGCAACAGCCGCTCCTGGACGGCCTCGCCGAGCTGCGGTCCGGCGTTCTCGCCGGGCCGGCGGACCGGAGTCTTGCGGGCTCGTTCGGCCATGAAGGCGCGCTCAGCGAGCACAGGGCCCTCGAAGCGCCGTACACGGTCTACGGGGATACCTGCGAGCTGGGCTACCTCTTCCGCGGTGGCACCGGCGCGTATACGCGCCTGGATGTCGCGGGGACGGAGATGGCTTTCGACCTCGATCTCGATCTGACCGAGTCGCGGACGGTCGCCGCGCACCGCTGCGCGCAGCCGCTCGTCGATCGGAAGCGTGTACTCCGTTGAGTCGGCAGCCTTCAGCACCAGCCGTGTGCCGTCATTCGAGACGGCCACGACACGCAGTTCGGGCATGGGGACCTCCCGGGTGGTGCCTGCCGACGTCACGTGCGTCGCTGCTTCCGCTAGTCGAGTGTGACCTGCCCGGGTGCAGCCTGCCACAACCTTGCCGAGTTGCCCGGCGTGTCGGGCACAGGCCCTGTATCGCCGTTATGGCACGGTTACTTATTCGCAACGCTGAGTGACCAACTCCGTCACCCTGTGCAACTAGCCCCCTCCCGGCGCCCTTTGAGATTCACGGACGCCCTGGCGGGAGACCGTACCCAGGGCTCGCAACAGTACTCCATTTGGGCCACCTGCGTGGATTGGCGCGCCACTCAACTTCGTTCAAGAAACGGCGCCCGGCCGTCCGTTGAGCGGTTTTCGGGATCTTGCACGTGGCGTACTTCACGGAATCGCCAGAAACGGAACTATTGGCATCCCGCGTACGTACGTCGATCGTCCCGCTACGGCCCCAACACCCGCCGCAGGTAGTCGTTCTGAAAGCGCCGTTCGGGGTCGAGCCGGTCCCGCAGCGCGGTGAACTCGCCGAAGCGCGGGTAGACCCCGGCGAAGTACTCCGCGTCGCGCGTGTGCACCTTGCCCCAGTGCGGGCGCCCCTCGTGCGCCGTGAAGATCCGCTCGGCGGTCGTGAAGTACGCCTGGTACGGCGTCCCCTTGACCATGTGGACCGCGATGTACGCGCTGTCCCGGCCCGAGGCGGTGGACAGCGTGATGTCGTCGGCGGGCGCGGTGCGCACCTCCACGGGGAAGCTGACCTTCAGTCCGGAGCGCTCGATCATCGTCCTCAGTTCGCGCAGCGTTTCGACGACGGCCTCGCGCGGGACGGCGTACTCCATCTCCACGAACCGCACCCGGCGGGGCGATGTGAAGACCTTGTACGGGATGTCGGTGTAGGTCCGCGCGGACAGCGCCTTGCTGGAGATCCGTGCGATCGAGGGGATCGTGCCCGGCACCGCGCGGCCGACCCACTGGGCCACCTGGAACACACCGTTGGAGAGGAACTCGTCCTCGATCCAGCCCTGGAGCTGCGGCACCGGCTTCTCGGGCCCCGCGCTGCGGTTGTTGCGCTTGGTGTTGGTGCTGCCGGTGTGCGGGAACCAGTAGAACTCGAAATGCTCGTTCTCGGCCCAGAGTTCGTCGAAGGCGCTGGTGACCTTGTCGAAGCTCATGGGCTCCTCGCGGGCCGTGAGCAGGAAAATGGGCTCGACGGCGAACGTGATCGCGGTGACGATGCCGAGCGCGCCCAGGCCGATCCGGGCGGCCGCGAAGACCTCGGGATTCTCCTTCTCGGAGCAGCTGAGGACCGAACCATCGGCCGTGACCAGCTCAAGTCCCCTGATCTGGGCGGCTATCGAGCCCGACTCGCGGCCCGTGCCGTGCGTGCCGGTGCTGGTGGCCCCGGAGACCGTCTGCTCCATGATGTCGCCCATGTTGGTCAGCGACAGGCCCTCGCGCGCGAGAGCCATGTTGAGCCTCTTGAGCGGCGTACCCGCCTCCACCGTGACGGTCATGGCGCCCCGGTCAATGTTGCGGATGCCGGTCAACAGTTGAGGGCGGATCAACACACCGTCGGTCGCGGCTATCGACGTGAAGGAGTGCCCGGTGCCGACCGCCTTCACCTTGAGACCGTCCTCGGCGGCCTTCCGCACGGCAGCCGCCAGCTCGTCGACCGAGGCGGGCGTGACCTCCCGGGCGGGACGCGCGGCCACATTGCCGCCCCAGTTACGCCACGTGCCGTTCTTCGCGCTCGCTGCCGTGCTCAACGCTGCCTCCCCGACGTGGAGCCGGCCTGCTGAGCCGGCGGTACCCCAGGAAACCGACCGCGACCGCGACGGCCCCGGACACCGCCGGAACCCCGTACCCGGCGCGCGCACCGGCCGCGTCGATCACCCAGCCGGCCACGGAGGAGCCGAGCGCGACCCCCACCGCGAGCCCGGTACTGATCCAGGTCATCCCCTCGGTCAGTTGCGCGCGTGGTACGTGCTGCTCGATCAGGGACATCGTCGTGATCATCGTGGGAGCGATGGACAGGCCCGAAACGAACAGCGCCACGGCCAGAAACGGCAAGTTTCCGACCAGTAGGAGGGGGATCATACTCACGGCCATGGCGCATATGCCCAGCAGCCAGCGAGGTTCGGGCCGTCCCCCGAAGTGCAGCAGCCCGAACACGAGGCCCGCGAGGCAGGACCCCGCCGCGTAGAGGGCGAGCACGAGGCTCGCGGCCCCCTTGTGGCCCTGCTCGTCGGCGAAGGCCACGGTGACCACGTCCACCGCCCCGAAGATCGCCCCGGTCGCCACGAAGGTGGCCACCAGGACCTGCAGGCCCGGTGCACGCAGTGCCGTGCGGCCGCCGTCGTGCTCGCGCGGGTGCGGGGCCGGTTCGGTGGCCCGCTGCGCGGTCAGCCAGAAGACGCCGACCGCCAGGAAGCAGGCGGCGAGCAGCGGACCCGCCTCCGGGAACCAGGCCGTGGACAGCCCGATGGAGATGATCGGCCCGAAGATGAAGCAGACCTCGTCGACGACGGACTCGAAGGAGTACGCGGTGTGCAGCTGCGGGGTGCCGCGGTACAGGGCCGCCCACCGTGCGCGGATCATCGCGCCGAGACTCGGCACCGAGCCGATGCCGACGGCGCACACGAACAGCACCCAGTCCGGCCAGCGGAAGTGCGCGGCGAGCAGCATCCCGGCGGACGCCACCAGCGCGACGAGCGTCGCCGGGCGCAGCACCCGCCGCTGGCCGTGCAGGTCCACCAGCCGGGAGACCTGCGGGCCGATCGCCGCGGCGGCCAGCGCGATGGTGGCCGACAGGGTGCCCGCGAGGCCGTACCTGCCGGTGAGCTGGGAGATCATCGTGACCACGCCGATGCCCATCATCGACAGCGGCATCCGGCCGACGAAGCCCGCGGCGGCGAAACCCTTGGAGCCGGGGGCGCCGAACAGGGCGCGGTAGGGGCTGGGCACAGGGGTTCTCCGGTCGGCCGGTGAGCAGCGGCTCGGGCAGTGGTAAGGCGCGAATGCGCCTCATACAGCTTACGAGTGAGGCGACCCTAACGCACCCGGTCGGCCGGGAACCCGGGTGGTCACCCCGCCGTTTCCCGGCTGTCAGCACCGGATGACAGGATCGACCCATGCGAGACGCGCTCGATGCCACCCCCTACGACGCCCTGCTCCTGCTCTCGTTCGGAGGCCCCGAGGGCCCCGACGACGTGGTCCCGTTCCTGGAGAACGTGACGCGCGGGCGCGGCATCCCCAAGGAACGCCTGAAGGGAGTCGGCCGGCACTACTTCCTGTTCGGCGGGGTCAGCCCCATCAACGACCAGAACCGCGCCCTGCTGGACGCCCTGCGCAAGGACTTCGCGGACCACGGCCTGGGCCTGCCGATCTACTGGGGCAACCGCAACTGGGCGCCCTACCTCACCGACACCCTGCGCGAGATGATCGCCGACGGCCACCGCCGCATCCTGGTCCTCGCCACCAGTGCCTATGCCTCCTACTCGGGCTGCCGCCAGTACCGCGAGAACCTCGCCGAGGCGCTGGCGGTCCTTCAGGCCGAGGGCCTGGAGCTGCCGAGGATCGACAAGCTGCGGCACTACTTCAACCACCCGGGTTTCGTGGAACCCATGGTCGACGGGGTGATCGAGTCCCTCGCCGAGCTCCCCGAGGGCGTCCGCGACGGCGCCCACGTCGCCTTCTCGACCCACTCGATCCCGAACGCGTCGGCGGACACCTCCGGTCCGGTCGAGGGCCATGGCGAGGGCGGCGCGTACGTCGCGCAGCACCTGGAGGTCGCCCGGCTGATCGCGGACGCCGTCCGTGAGCGCACCGGCGTCGACCACCCCTGGCAGCTCGTCTACCAGTCGCGCTCCGGCGCCCCGCACATCCCGTGGCTGGAGCCCGACATCTGCGACCACCTGGAGGAGCGCCACGGATCCGGCGTCCCGGCCGTGGTGATCGCCCCCATCGGCTTCGTCTCCGACCACATGGAGGTCCTCTACGACCTCGACACGGAGGCGAAGGCCAAGGCCGAGGAGCTGGGCCTGCCGATGCGCCGCTCGGCGACCGTCGGCGACGACCCGCGGTTCGCCGCCGCGATCCGCGACCTGGTCCTTGAGCGGGCCGGGGTGGAGCGCGGGCAGGAGGTCACGCCCTGCGCCCTCGGCGCACTCGGGGCCGACCACAACGTCTGCCCGGTCGGCTGCTGCCCGGCCCGTGCCGCCAAGCCCGCAGCCGCGGGCGTCGACAGCCCGTACGCGTGAGGAGCCACGTGACCGACCCCCTGCACGCGGAACTGCTTCGGCTCGCCCAGGAGGCGGCCCGTCGCGCCGGCGCCCTGCTGCGGGACGGCCGTCCGGCCGACCTCGCGGTCGCCAGGACCAAGTCCAGCCCCATCGACGTGGTGACGGAGATGGACATCGCGGCGGAGAAGCTGATCACGGACCTGATCTCCGAGCACCGCCCGGACGACGGCTTCCTCGGCGAGGAGGGCGCCTCCACCGAGGGCACGAGCGGTATCCGCTGGGTGATCGACCCCCTCGACGGTACGGTCAACTACCTCTACGGGCTGCCGACCTGGTCCGTCTCCATCGCGGCCGAGCAGGGCGGCGAGACCGTCGTGGGAGTGGTCGCGGCGCCGATGCGCGGCGAGACGTACCACGCGGTCCGGGGCGAGGGCGCCTGGGCCACGGGCGCGTGGGAGGGCGAGCGCAGGCTGACGTGCCGCCCGGCGCCGCCCCTGGACCAGGCCCTGGTGTCGACGGGCTTCAACTACGTCACCGAGGTCCGCACCCACCAGGCCGAGGTGGCCCAGAAGCTGATCCCCTTGCTCCGCGACATCCGCCGCGGCGGCTCGGCGGCGGTCGACCTGTGCGACCTGGCCGCAGGCCGCCTGGACGGCTACTACGAGCGGGGTCTGAACGCCTGGGACTACGGGGCGGGCGACCTCGTCGCCCGGGAAGCGGGCGCCCTGACCGGCGGCCGCCCCGGAGAACGCCCGAACCCCGGCCTCACCGTCGCCGGCACCCCCGGGGTCTTCGAGCCCCTCCAGGAGCTCCTGGAGGGCTTCGGCGCCTGGCACGACTGACGGACCGACTCCGGACCAACACGAGGTGAACGCGTCCGGACCCCGACGCGGCGGACCCCCGGCGCTGGATTCGCCGGGGGTCCGCCGTCGTGCCGCGAAGCCGATCAGACGCTAGGCGCTGACCTCCACACCGTGTTCGGCGGCGAGGCGGCGCAGGTCGTCGAGCTCTCCCTGCTCCACCTCGACGAGGAAGTCGTCGCCCTCGTTGCGAGCCCGTGTCAGATCGGTCTCGGTCGCCCTTATGCGCTGCAGAAGTCCTGCGGTGAATGCGTCCATGCTGCGCCCCCTCGTCCTGGGTCGTGGGTCGGTGGCACGGGGGTGTGCCGTTCGGAAGGGGCGATCACGTCTCCTGTAGGTGCCCAGCGCTGCCCTGCCGGGCGGCGACGGTGCCGGACACCCACGCCCGCTCTGCGGAAGCGGATCGCGTCGTGCCGCATGGTGGTACGGCACATGCAGAGCGTGATCGCGGGGTGTAAAGCCGTCCTCCCCCCGCTCCTTCCGACGGAAACCTCAACCGCGCGAGAAAATCCCGCATTCCCGCTCTCACACCCGTCTTTCAGCTGCCGCTCACCCGGCTTACAGCCGACTTATGGCCGAAAAGGGCAGGATGGAGGCCAACACTCACCCGGACCCCTGCCCGCGCGTTCCCGAAACGCGCTACGCGGGTGGACACAGGAAGGACAAGCGACGTGCGCGTACTCGTCGTCGAGGACGAGCAACTGCTCGCCGATGCGGTGGCCACCGGACTGCGCCGGGAGGCCATGGCCGTCGACGTCGTGTACGACGGTGCGGCCGCCCTGGAACGCATCGGAGTCAACGACTACGACGTGGTCGTCCTCGACCGCGACCTCCCCCTGGTCCACGGCGACGACGTCTGCCGCAAGATCGTCGAACTCGGCATGCCCACGCGCGTGCTGATGCTCACGGCGTCCGGCGACGTCAGCGACCGTGTCGAGGGTCTGGAGATCGGCGCCGACGACTATCTGCCCAAGCCCTTCGCGTTCAGCGAGCTGACGGCACGCGTGCGTGCCCTCGGCCGGCGCACCAGCGTGCCGCTGCCGCCGGTCCTGGAGCGCGCCGGGATCAAGCTCGACCCGAACCGCCGCGAGGTCTTCCGCGACGGCAAGGAGGTCCAGCTCGCCCCCAAGGAGTTCGCCGTCCTGGAGGTGCTGATGCGCTCCGAGGGCGCCGTCGTCTCCGCGGAGCAGCTCCTGGAGAAGGCCTGGGACGAGAACACCGACCCCTTCACCAACGTGGTGCGGGTGACGGTCATGACCCTGCGCCGCAAGCTGGGCGAACCCGCAGTGATCGTCACCGTCCCCGGCTCCGGCTACCGGATCTGATAACCCGTGGCCTCGACTCCCGCTCCTCCCCAGGCACCTCCGAAGCCCACCTGGGACCCCAGGCGGCCGGCACCGCCGCTGCCGTGGCTGCGCCCGACCATCCGCATAAGGCTCACGCTGCTGTACGGCGGCATGTTCCTGATTGCCGGCATTCTGCTGCTGTCGATCATCTACCTGCTTGCCGCGAACGCGTTGAACGTGGGGAGCAACCTGCCCTTCAAGATCGTCTCGGGCGGGGTGACCAGTGACATCTGCAAGCTGTCGGGCACTGAGCTGCCGGCGGACGAGCTCAACCACGCGCTGAACCAGTGCGTCAACGACCAGCGCCAGCACGCCCTGGACAACCTCCTCAGTCGCTCACTGCTGGCCCTGCTCGGCCTCGCGATCATCGCCTTCGCCTTCGGCTACGCGATGGCGGGACGCGTCCTGTCGCCGCTCGGCCGGATCCTGCGCACCGCGCGCTCGGTGGCGGGCTCGGACCTCTCCCGCCGTATCGAGCTGGACGGCCCGGACGACGAGATCAAGGAACTGGCCGACACCTTCGACGACATGCTGGAGCGCCTGGAGCGGGCCTTCACCGCCCAGCAGCGCTTCGTCGGCAACGCCTCGCACGAGCTGAGAACCCCGCTGGCGATCAACCGCACGCTCCTGGAGGTGCATCTGTCGGATCCGGCGGCACCCGTGGAGCTGCAGCAGCTGGGCAAGACGCTGCTGGCCACCAACGAGCGCAGTGAACAGCTCGTGGAGGGTCTGCTGCTGCTCGCCCGCAGCGACAACCAGATCGTCGAGCGCAAGCCCGTGGACCTCGCCGAAGTCGCCGAGCAGGCGGTCGACCAGGTGTACGGCGAGGCGGAGGCCAAGGGCGTGGCGATCCGCGGCGACCGGAACACTGCGGTCGTCCAGGGCAACGGCGTCCTCTTGGAGCGAATCGCCCTGAACCTGGTGCAGAACGCCGTGCGCTACAACGTGCCCGAGGACGGCTGGGTCGAGGTGACCACGGAGGTCCAGCACGGTCACGCGGTGCTCACGGTGTCCAACACGGGCCCGGTCGTGCCGGCGTACGAGGTCGACAATCTCTTCGAGCCGTTCAAGCGGCTGCGGGGCGCCGACCGCACCGGCAGCGACAAGGGCGTCGGGCTCGGCCTGTCCATCGTGCGGTCCGTGGCGCGGGCGCACGGCGGGCACATCACCGCTCAGCCGCGCGAAGGGGGTGGGCTCGTGATGCGAGTCACCCTTCCGGTCTGAGACCATGGCCCCCGCACTGAGATCGATACACAGGGATGTTCGCTTTGCGCGGAATTTTCTGGGCACCTGTTGGACCGCCCCATGTGTGATCGATCACAAGGGAGATTTTCCGGCCATCTACTCTCCGTGATCATGCACCCTGTCGGAAAGCCGGGATAATCCGGGTTTTCAGGGGTCCTGATCACGGGAAGTACACGGTGAGACGCCTTTGAAGTGCGGGATTCGGACCGTGTACGGTCCCGATCGCCATCCAACCCGATCACTCAAGAGGAGTCCGGTTGGGTGTCGATTGAGTAACAGACCTTGATGTGAGGCAAAATCTCCGCCTCGGGTCGGGCACAAGTCCGGCCTCTCACGCGTTACGTGCGCTGGAGACACCGCAGACACCCAGAGGGGGAGAGCGACATGGCTACGGATTACGACACCCCACGCAAGACCGACGACGACGTCGACTCGGACAGCCTTGAAGAGCTCAAGGCCCGTAGGAACGACAAGTCGACCTCCGCAGTGGACGTCGACGAGTTCGAGGCCGCCGAAGGCCTGGAACTGCCCGGAGCGGACCTCTCGAACGAAGAGCTGGCCGTCCGGGTACTGCCCAAGCAGCAGGACGAGTTCACTTGCATGAGCTGCTTCCTGGTGCACCACCGCAGCCAGCTGGCCCGGGAGAAGAACGGCCAGCCGATCTGCCGCGACTGCGACTGAGGGCGGGTCGGGCATGACTGGCTCGACCCCACCTTGGAAGCGCCGCTCTCCCCGGCAGGGAGCGGACCAGGGGCCGTCCGACGGCCCTCACCGCGCGCGTGACGACGAGCGGGGCTCTTCCGACACGGGAGCCTCGCTCGAACCGGTGGCCGACCGGGCTGACCTCCCGGCGCCGACCGATACGACCAGGACGCCCGCGCCCGTCGCCAGACGACGGGCGGCGGCGGTCCGGGACAGGGCCCGGGAAGGGGTCCGCAAGGGCGGCAGCCGGGCCAGGGCGGGTCTGGCGTACCTGGCCGACCGGATCATCGAGATCGCCCCGCGTGTCCCCGTACGGGACCTCGCGACCCTCCGCCGCCAGTTCCCCGGCCTCGGCCCCGAAGAACTCGCGGACAAGCTTGTCACGGGTGCTGCCAGCGCCACGGCGACGGTCGGAGCGGGGGTCGGAGCGGCGGCGATGCTTCCCGTGCCGCCGGCGATGCCGACCGAACTGGCCGCCGAGATCACCGGTGTGGCCGCGATCGAGCTGAAGCTGATCGCCGAACTCCACGAGGTCTACGGCGTACGGCCGCCCGGGAACCTCAAGGAGCGCAGCACCGCGTATCTGAACTCCTGGTCGGGAGAGCGCGGGATCGACGCGAGGAAGCCGTCGACCGTGAGCGGCGCGCTCAACAGCCAGATGAAACAGCAGCTGCGGCAGCAGATCATGAAGCGGACGATCCGCGACCTGCCGAACCTGATGCCGTTCCTGGTCGGCGCGGCTGTCGGCGCGGTCATGAACCGCCGGGACACCAGAAAGCTCGCCGAGCGGATCCGTAAGGATCTGCGCAGGATGCAGGTGCCGTGGGACGAACTGCCCCGGCTCCCGGCCCTGGAGACGCCTGCACATCCGCTGCAGCTGGAGAAGTAAGACTTCCGTGAGACTCGGGGCTCCACCGTCCGGACGGACGGGTGAAGTCCTGCACGAATGTTCTAGGCGGCGGCCGTCCGGGCGGCCTTCAGCGCCTCGGCCAGCAGCTCCGGCTCCCGCGTCGACAGATACAGATACGGCGTCGGGTCGTCCGGGTCGGTGACCTCCACCTTCAGCGCCCTGGGAATGTAGGAGCGCAACAGCAGGAAGGCGCGGGTGTCGGCCTTGTGGGTCCGCCAGGCCCGGGCCTCCTCCGGGTCCAGGATCTCCGCCTCGCCCAGCGCCGCCACCGGGATCTTCGCCTCGCCCGCGATGAGGGAGTCACCGACGACGCGGATGCGCAGCGAGCCGTAGGAGCTCGCGAGGATCGCTGCCACGGCGGTGCCACCGACCAGGCCGCCGAGCAGCGGAAGCGTCCCGAAGGGCAGCAGGATCAGCGCGAAGGCGACCCCGACCAGGAAGGAGATCAGCCACCAGGAGCGGGGGGCGGTGAGACGTTCGTCGTACGGGGCGGCGGAGGGCTGCATGGAACCAAGCTTGGCACGGTGTCCGGACCGGCTCGACGCGCGGGTAAGGTCTGCGCCTGTGAGTGGTACTTCCCCGGCTCTCAAGCCTCCCGCCGACGCGGCGCAACCTCTGCGACACCAGGACGCTCCCGCGCCCGGTGAGCTGCTCGGTGCGCACTACGGCCAGTGTTTCGGCTGTGGCGGCGAGCAGTCCCACGGGCTGCACCTGGAGGCGCGGGCCGGCGAGGGGGTCTCGGTCACCGCTGAGTTCACGGTGCGCCCCGCCCACCAGGGCGCTCCCGGGCTCGCGCACGGCGGCGTGCTCGCGACCGCCCTCGACGAGACCCTGGGCTCGCTCAACTGGCTGCTGCGCACCATCGCCGTGACCGGGCGTCTGGAGACCGACTTCGTACGGCCGGTGCCCGTGGGCACGGTGCTGTATCTGGAGGCCGAGGTGACGGCGGTGGCCGGGCGGAAGATCTACTCGACCGCGACCGGCCGGATCGGCGGACCCGAGGGGCCCGTGGCGGTCCGTGCCGACGCCCTGTTCGTCGAGGTCAAGGTCGACCACTTCATCGACAACGGCCGCCCGGAGGAGATCCGGGCCGCCATGGACGACCCGGACCAGGTCCGGCGTGCCCGTGCCTTCGAGGTGAACCCGTGAGCCGTGACCCCCTGAACGTGCTGATCCGGCGCGTCGACCCCGACGTACCGCTTCCGGCGTACGCGCACCCCGGTGACGCGGGAGCCGATCTGCGGACCACCGAGAGCCGTGAACTCAAGCCGGGAGAGCGGGCCGTACTCCCCACCGGGGTGTCTGTGGCGCTGCCGGAGGGGTACGCGGCCTTCGTGCACCCTCGATCCGGTCTCGCCGCCCGCTGCGGTGTCGCTCTCGTGAATGCCCCGGGGACGGTTGATGCCGGGTACCGTGGGGAGATCAAGGTGATCGTGGTGAATCTCGACCCGCACGAGTCGGTGCGGTTCGAGCGCTTCGACCGGATTGCCCAACTCGTCGTCCAGCAGGTCGAGAGGGTCCGCTTCCAGGAGGTCGCGGAGCTTCCCGACTCGGCGCGGGCCGAGGGGGGCTTCGGGTCCACCGGCGGTCACGCCGCCGTGGGCGACGGGGGCGATACAAGCGCTGAGGCCGCCGTGGGCGGCACAACGGGTGGGAATCGATACGCTTCGGTCGTATCCGACCGGGAAGGACAGTGACGTGTTCGGACGTCGCAAGAAGAAGGGTGCCGCCGAGGACGCGGCCGGCGAGGCCGAGCAGGTCGTCGACAGCGTCGACACTGAGGCGGACGACGTAGAGCGCGAGCGCGTACGGCTCGAGCCGGAGCCGCGCCCCGACGGGCCCTGGGACGACACCGAGGTCCGTGACCCCGCCGAGGGTCGCGTGGACCTGGGCGGTCTGTTCGTGCCGGGTGTCGACGGCATGGAGCTGCGGGTCGAGGTCGCGGGCGACGCCATCGTCGCGGCCACCGTCGTACTGCGCGACAGCGCCATCCAGCTGCAGGCCTTCGCGGCTCCCAAGCGGGAGGGCATCTGGGGCGAGGTGCGCGAGGAGATCGGCTCCGGCATCACCCAGCAGGGCGGCATCGTCGACGAGGTCGAGGGTCCGCTGGGCTGGGAGCTGCGTGCCCAGGTGCCGGTGCAGCTGCCGGACGGCACGGGCGGCTTCCAGGTCGTGCGGTTCGTGGGTGTGGACGGTCCGCGCTGGTTCCTGCGCGGGGTGATCTCGGGCCAGGGTGCGGTGCAGCCGCAGGCGGCCGGGCTGCTCGAGCAGATTTTCCGGGACACCGTCGTGGTCCGCGGCGAGGGCCCGATGGCGCCCCGCGACCCGATCGTCCTCAAGCTGCCGAACGACGCCCAGATGGTCCCCGAGGGCGTCCAGCAGCAGGACGAGGGCTCCCGCTTCTCCGGCGGGATGGGCCAGTTGCAGCGCGGACCGGAGATCACCGAGGTCCGCTAGTCGTACGACGTCGAGGGCCGTACCCCGTGAGGGGGTGCGGCCCTTTTCCGTGCGCGGGACCTTGACGCCGTATTGGTCTGTACCTACGGTCATCCGCCAACGCCTATGTTCATAGGGGCGCCTTACGTTCACATACGAGAACGGAGTCGCTATGCGTCATTCCGTACGGCTGGTGGTCGTCACCGCGTTCGCCGTGGGTGTCCTCGCAAGACCCGCCGACGCCGCCCCCACCGCCCCCGCCGCTTTCGTCCATCCCGGAGCCACGGTCTCGAAAGGGCAGTTGGACTTCGTCCGCAGCAAGGTCGACGCAGGTGCCCAGCCATGGAAGGGTGCCTTCGACACGATGCTGGCGAGCAAGTACGCGGACCTGAACCGCACGCCCAAGCCGCGGGCGGTCGTCGAGTGCGGGTCGTACTCGAACCCGAACCACGGCTGCACCGACGAGCGCGAGGACGCGATCGCCGCCTACACCGATGCCCTCGCCTGGTACATCACCCGGGACGAGCGGTACGCCAAGAAGGCCATCCAGCTCATGGACGCCTGGTCGGCGGTGATCACGGATCACACCAACAGCAACGCGCCCCTGCAGACCGGCTGGGCCGGCTCCTCGTGGCCCAGGGCGGCCGAGATCATCAAGTAACACGTACACCGGGAGTTGGGCGAACTCCGGACGCTTCGCGACCATGCTCCGCAGCGTCCATCTGCCCGAGATCATCAACGGCTCGAACTCCAACGGGAACTGGGAGCTGTCGATGATGGAGGCGGCCGTCGGCATCTCCGTCCTCCTCGAGGACAAGTCGTCGTACGACAAGGCCATGGCGAAGTTCCGCACCCGTACCGCGGCCTACGTCTATCTGGACTCCGACGGCGAGTTGCCGAAGACCGTGCCGAGCCAGAACCTCAACACCCGGGAAAAGATCGTCAATTACTGGCAGGGGCAGTCCACCTTCGTCACCGGGCTCACCCAGGAGACCTGCCGGGACCTCACGCACACCGGGTACGGCATCTCCGCGATCTCGCACGTCGCCGAGACGAGCCGTATCCAGGGTCAGGACCTGTACGGCACGGATGTGGGCGAGCGGCTGCGGCAGGCGCTGGGGTTCCAGGCCAGGTACGAGATGGGCACTGCCGTACCGAGTTGGCTGTGCGGCGGGTCGCTGAAACTCGGGCTCGGGCCGGTCACGGAGGTGGGGTACAACGCACTGCACCACAGGCTTGGCATGGGCATGACTAACACACAGGCGCTGACCGAGCGGAACCGCCCGGCCGGCAGCAACAACCTCTTCGTGGCCTGGGAGACGCTCAGCCACGGGGACAACCCGAACTGAAACCGTTGAAGGCCGGGCGCCGGACGGTGATACTGGCGCCCGGTTCCACGAGTTCACGGGGTTCGCGGGTTTTACGGGTTTCACGGGGGAGAGCGCAATGACTCAGGTGGTCACGGAGACCATGGTGCGGGTCGAGGACATCCACAGGTCGTTCGGCGAGGGGGCCGCCGCGGTGCACGCGCTGCGTGGGGTCTCCTTCGAGGTGCCGCGCGGTGAACTCGTCGCCCTCAAGGGGCGTTCGGGATCCGGGAAGACGACGCTCCTCAACATCGTCGGCGGGCTCGACCGGCCCGACCGGGGACGGGTCGAGCTCGACGGGGTCGACATCGCCGGGCTGGACGAGGACGGGCTGCTGGCGCTGCGCCGGGACCGCATCGGCTTCGTCTTCCAGTCCTTCGGGCTCATCCCGATCCTCACCGCCGCGGAGAACATCGGCGTTCCGATGCGACTGCGCCGGGTGGACGCACGCGCGCGTGAGGAGCGCGTCGAGCTGCTGCTGGCCCTGGTCGGCCTCGCGGAGCACGCGAAGCAGCGCCCCGGTGAGCTCTCCGGCGGCCAGCAGCAGCGCGTCGCCATCGCCCGTGCCCTCGCCAACAACCCCTCGCTCCTCGTCGCCGACGAGCCGACCGGCCAGTTGGACGCGGAGACCGGGCACGCCGTCATGGAGCTGCTGCGAGCCGTCGTACGCAGCGAGAACGTCACCGCGCTGGTGGCCACGCATGACGCGACCCTGCTGGATCTGGCGGATCGGGTGCTGGAGCTGGGGGACGGGGAGATCGTGGGGCACTGAGCGCGGCGCTCGCGGTGACGGCTGGGGCCGACTGGAGGAGCTCTGGGTCGCCCACGCCGCACTATGGGGCAAGCTCCGATGTGCTGCGCGGGCTCCAACCGCTCCTGACCTTTGAGGGCCACACCAGGTCCTGGCCTTCCCGCACCCTCCGCGCAGCGGTGAGCCGCAGCTGCTGGACCTCCAGGCGGCGGGTGTGACCGAGGACGCCGTGATGTAGCCGGGCCGAGCTGATCGAGGACCCGGAGAAGCTGTGGCTGCGCCCGGCGCTCGCGTGGCTCGGAATCGCCGAGCCCGGAGCCCCTGGGCACTGCTCGGGGACCGCGCGGGGCTGGTGGCGTAGCCTCCCGGTCCCGTCCGCGTTCCCCGGCCGGGGCGTTCGCCCGAGGGGCGCGTCAGAGTTGCGTCAGAGGCGGCCCTCCGCGCGTCGGCCGCGTGGCTCGTCCCCGCCGAACCTGGCCTCGGGGCGCTGCTCGGGACTGCGCGGGGCCGGTGACCCAGCCTCCCGGTACCGTCCGGGTGCTCCGGCCGGGCCTCCGCCTGAGGGGCACGTCAGTTGCGTCGCAGGCGGCCTCCCATTCCGGCCCCCGGGTGCCCGCAGGCGGCCTCCCATTCCGGCCCCTGGCGCCGGTCGGGGGCTGCGCCCGGGCCGGTGACGCAGGCTCCGGTACCTTCCGTGCTCCCCAACCGGGCCTTCGCCCGAGGACCGCGTCAGAGTTGTGTCAAAGGCTGGCTCCGTGTCGGTCCCGGGCCCCTTTGCCGGGATTGTTGGCCGTAAGGTCGGCGCTGCGTAGGCAGTAGTGAGCGGAAGACAATGGGCCCATGGGACGCGGCAGGCTTCGGATCTATCTCGGTGCGGCACCGGGCGTCGGCAAGACGTACGCGATGCTGTCCGAGGCACACCGCAGGGTCGAGCGGGGGACCGACTGTGTCGTGGGCTTCGTGGAGCACCATGGGCGGCCGCGCACCGAGGTGATGCTGCACGGCCTCGAAGAGGTCCCGCGCAGGGAGCTGGGGTACCGGAACGCCGTCTTCACCGAGATGGACGTCGACGCCGTACTGCGCCGTGCCCCCGCCGTCGCCCTGGTGGACGAACTCGCCCACACCAACATTCCGGGCTCGCGCAACGCCAAGCGCTGGCAGGACGTGGAGGAACTGCTGGCGGCCGGGATCGACGTGGTCTCGACCGTGAACATCCAGCATCTGGAGTCGCTGGGCGACGTCGTCGAGTCGATCACCGGAGTGCGGCAGCAGGAGACGGTGCCCGACGAGTTCGTACGCCGGGCCGAACAGATCGAGCTTGTCGACATGTCGCCGCAGGCGCTGCGGCGGCGGATGGCGCACGGCAACGTCTACAAGCCGGACAAGGTCGACGCGGCCCTGTCGAACTACTTCCGGCCCGGCAACCTCACCGCCCTGCGGGAACTGGCGCTGCTGTGGGTGGCCGACCGGGTCGACGAGTACCTCAAGCAGTACCGCAGCGATCACCGGGTCTCGAAGATCTGGGGTTCCAGGGAACGGATCGTGGTCGGACTGACCGGGGGACCGGAGGGCCGGACGCTGATCCGGCGGGCCGCGCGGCTGGCCGAGAAGGGCGCAGGCGGCGAGGTCCTCGCCGTCTACATAGCCCGCAGCGACGGGCTGACCTCCGCCTCGCCCAAGGAACTCGCCGTCCAGAGGACCCTCGCCGAGGACCTTGGTGGAACCTTTCACCATGTCATCGGCGACGACATACCGGCCGCGCTGCTCGACTTCGCACGAGGCGTCAACGCCACGCAGATCGTCCTCGGCTCCTCCCGCCGCAAGACCTGGCAGTACGTCTTCGGACCCGGTGTCGGCGCGACCGTGGCCCGGGAGTCCGGGCCCGACCTGGACGTGCACATCGTCACCCACGACGAGGTCGCCAAGGGGCGTGGACTGCCCGTCGCCCGGGGCGCGCGGCTCGGGCGGGCCCGGATCCTGTGGGGCTGGCTGGTCGGCCTGGCGGGCCCGGCGCTCCTGACGATCCTCCTCACCACCGTCGACCTCGGCCTCGCCAACGACATGCTGCTGTTCCTGGCGGTCGTCGTGGCCGCGGCTCTGCTGGGCGGACTCTTCCCGGCGCTCGCCTCGGCCGCGGTCGGCTCGCTGCTGCTGAACTACTTCTACACACCGCCCCTGCACCGCTGGACCATCGCCGACCCGAAGAACATCGTCGCCATCGTGATCTTCGTGGGCGTCGGCATCTCGGTGGCCTCCGTGGTCGACCTCGCCGCCCGCCGCACCCACCAGGCCGCCCGGCTGCGGGCCGAGTCGGAGATCCTGTCCTTCCTCGCCGGGAACGTGCTGCGCGGCGAGACCCGTCTGGAGGAGCTCCTGGAGCGCGTCCGGGAGACCTTCGGCATGGAGTCGGCGGCCCTGCTGGAACGGGCGAGCGAGGTCGAGCCGTGGACCTGCGCGGGCCGGGCGGGGATCGGACCGCCCGTGGAGCGGCCCGAGGACGCCGACGTCGACATGCCGGTCGGGGACCACATGGCGCTCGCGCTCACCGGCCGGGTGCTGCCCGCCGAGGACCGCCGGGTGCTGGCCGCCTTCGCCGCCCAGGCCGCCGTCGCCCTGGACCGCCGCAGGCTTCAGGAGGAGGCCGACCGGGCCCGCACGCTCGCCGAGGGCAATCGCATCCGTACGGCGCTCCTGGCCGCCGTATCGCATGATCTGCGGACGCCCCTGGCCGGGATCAAGGCGGCCGTCTCGTCGCTGAGGTCCGACGACGTGGCGTGGTCCGAGGAGGATCAGGCCGAGCTCCTGGAGGGCATCGAGGAGGGCGCCGACCGGCTCGACCATCTCGTGGGCAACCTGCTCGACATGTCCCGCCTCCAGACCGGCACGGTCACCGCGATCATCCGGGAGATCGACGTCGACGAGGTGGTGCCGATGGCCCTCGGCGGGGTGCCCGACACAAGCGTGGAGCTGGACGTCCCGGAGACCCTGCCGATGGTCGCCGTCGACCCGGGGCTCCTGGAGCGGGCGGTGGCCAACCTGGTCGAGAACGCCGTCAAGTACAGCCCGCCCGGCAATCCCGTCCGGGTGTCCGCAAGCGCCATCGCCGACCGCGTCGAGGTACGGGTCGTCGACCGCGGCCCCGGAGTCCCCGACGAGGCCAAGGAGCGCATCTTCGCGCCCTTCCAGCGTTACGGTGACGCCCCGCGCGGTGCCGGTGTGGGGCTCGGGCTCGCGGTGGCCCGGGGCTTCGCGGAGGCCATGAACGGCACCCTCAACGCCGAGGACACGCCCGGCGGAGGCCTCACCATGGTGCTGACGCTGCGCGCGGCGGACGCGCACGCGGAGCTCCTCGAAGCACCCTTCGCAGAAGCAGAAGCAGAAGCAGAAGCAGAAGCAGAAGCAGAAGCAGAAGCAGAACCCGAAAGGCAGGCCACATGACCAGAGTGTTGGTCATCGACGACGAGCCGCAGATCGTGCGCGCCCTCGTGATCAACCTCAAGGCGCGCAAGTACGAGGTCGACTCGGCGCACGACGGCGCCACCGCGCTCCGGATCGCCGCCGCCCGCCACCCCGACGTGGTCGTCCTCGACCTGGGCCTGCCCGACATGGACGGCGTCGAGGTGATCAAGGGGCTGCGCGGCTGGACCCGGGTGCCGATTCTCGTGCTGTCCGCCCGGCACTCCTCCGACGAGAAGGTCGAGGCGCTGGACGCGGGCGCCGACGACTACGTCACCAAGCCCTTCGGCATGGACGAGCTGCTGGCCCGCCTCCGGGCCGCCGTGCGCCGCGCGGAGCCCACCGGGGGCGGCGAGGAGGATGTCCTGGTGGAGACCGACGAGTTCACCGTCGACCTGGCCGCGAAGAAGGTCCAGAAGCACGGCAGGGACGTACGCCTCACCCCCACCGAGTGGCACCTCCTCGAGGTGCTGGTGCGCAACACCGGCCGGCTGGTCGGCCAGAAGCAGCTCCTCCAGGAGGTCTGGGGACCGTCCTACGGGACGGAGACGAACTACCTGCGGGTCTACATGGCCCAGTTGAGGCGGAAGCTGGAGGCGGACCCCTCGCATCCCAAGCACTTCATCACGGAGCCGGGTATGGGATACCGGTTCGAGAAGTGAGTTGCGGGGTCGGCTGGGGGTCCGGGGGTCGTCCCCCGGGGGATGCGGCATCACGGAGCCGGGTATGGGATACCGGTTCGAGAAGTGAGCTGCGGGGTCGGCTGGGGGTCCGGGGGTCGTGCCCCGGGGGATGCGGCATCACGGAGCCGGGTATGGGATACCGGTTCGAACGCCAGTGCTGCGGGTACAACGCTGTCGGCGCACCCCGGTAGGCTTTCGGATATGAGTGCTGTTCCGCGTTCCGAGAAGCCGGTGGGCCGGTTCCGGCGCATGCTCGACCGGCTCTCCTCGTCGCAGGAGGACCTGGAGTCCGAGGAGCTGCGGGAGGACACCGAGACCGCAGGCTGCACCCGGATAGGCGACTGTCACGACCGCCAGATCGTGACAGTTACTGGTACCTTGCGCACGGTCACCCTGCGGCCGCGCGCGGGCGTCCCGGCCCTGGAGGCCGAGCTGTTCGACGGCTCCGCCGCCCTGGACGTGGTGTGGCTCGGCAGGCGCTCCATCGTCGGGATCGAGCCGGGGCGCAAGCTGATCGCCTCCGGGCGGATCTCGATGAGCCGGGGCCGCCGGGTGCTGTTCAATCCGAAATACGAACTCCGACCCGTGGGACGGGAGTAGCCGGTGACGTCTCTCGACAAGCCGACCGAAGACACTCAGGCCGATGACGCACGGGCGGTGACCGAGGCAGCCCTGTTCGAAGCGTTCGGCGGCGTCCGGGGCATGGTCGAGACGGTTCTGCCGGGCCTGCTCTTCGTCACGATCTTCACGATCAACAAGGACCTGCACCTGTCGGCGATCGCCGCGCTCGCGGTGTCGCTGCTGCTGGTCGTGGTCCGCCTGGTGATGCGGGACACCGTCAAGCACGCCTTCAGCGGTGTCTTCGGCGTCGCCTTCGGTGTCGTCTTCGCGATGATGACGGGCAACGCCAAGAACTTCTATCTGCCGGGCATGCTGTACACGCTGGGCCTCGGCCTGGCCTACGTCATCACGACCCTCGCGGGTGTGCCGCTGATGGGGCTCATCCTCGGCCCGGTCTTCAAGGAGAACCTCTCCTGGCGGACCCGCAACCCGGGCCGCAAGAAGGCCTACTCCAAGGCCAGTTACGCCTGGGGCGCGATCCTGCTCGCCAAGTGCGCGATCCTCTTCCCGCTGTACTGGTGGGCCGACACCGCGCAGCTCGGCTGGGTCCTGGTCGCCCTCAAGATCCCGCCCTTCCTGCTGGCCGTATGGCTGACCTGGGTCTTCCTCGCGAAGGCGCCGGCTCCGATCGACGTGTTCGCGGAGATGGAGGCGGAGGAGAAGGCCGAGGAGGAGCGCAAGGCGGCGCAGGCCGCGGAGCGTGGGGACTCGGAGGCCGCTGCCGGGCGGCATCGGCGCGAGGCGTAGTTCCCGGTAGTTCCGTTACGACGACGGAGGGCGCCCTGCACACGCAGGGCGCCCTCCGTCGTCGTACCCCTCGAAGACCTCAGCCCGTCGCGTCCTCGCGGCGCACCGACAGCAGGTCCTCCAGTTGCTCCTCGCGGGCCTGGGCGGCCACGAACAGGAGTTCGTCGCCCGCCTCAAGGGAGTCCTCCCGCGACGGGGTGAGGACGCGGGTGCCGCGGATGATGGTGACCAGGGAGGTGTCCTCGGGCCACTCCACGTCGCCGACCGTCGTGCCGGCCAGGGCCGACTCCTCCGGCAGCGTCAGCTCGACCAGGTTCGCGTCGCCGTGGCTGAAGCGGAGCAGGCGGACCAGGTCGCCGACGCTCACCGCCTCCTCGACCAGGGCGGACATCAGGCGCGGGGTGGAGACGGCGACGTCCACGCCCCAGGACTCGTTGAACAGCCACTCGTTCTTCGGGTTGTTCACACGGGCGACGACCCGCGGGACGCCGTACTCCGTCTTCGCCAGCAGGGAGACGACCAGGTTGACCTTGTCGTCGCCCGTCGCGGCGATCACCACGTTGCAGCGCTGGAGCGCGGCCTCGTCCAGGGAGGTGATCTCGCAGGCGTCGGCGAGCAGCCACTCCGCCTGCGGGACGCGCTCGACCGAGATGGCGGTCGGCGCCTTGTCGATGAGAAGGACCTCGTGGCCGTTCTCCAGCAGTTCGCCCGCGATCGAGCGGCCGACCGCACCGGCACCGGCAATGGCGACCCTCATCAGTGACCGCTCTCCTCTTCGGGGCCCTCGGCGAAGGACGCCTCGACCTTCTCGATGTCGTCCGTGCGCATCATCACGTGCACCAGGTCGCCCTCCTGCAGCACGGTCTGCGAGGTGGGCAGGATCGCCTCGCCGAGGCGGGTCAGGAACGCCACCCGGACGCCCGTCTCCTCCTGCATCTTGCTGATCTTGTGGCCGACCCAGGCGGTCGAGGCGTGCACCTCGGCCAGCTGGACCCCACCGGTGGGATCACGCCACAGCGGCTCCGCGCCGGACGGCAGCAGCCGGCGCAGCATCTGGTCCGCGGTCCAGCGGACCGTGGCCACCGTCGGGATGCCCAGGCGCTGGTAGACCTCGGCGCGCCGGGGGTCGTAGATCCGGGCCGCGACGTTCTCGATGCCGAACATCTCGCGGGCCACGCGCGCGGCGATGATGTTGGAGTTGTCGCCGCTGGACACCGCGGCGAAGGCGCCGGCCTCCTCGATGCCCGCCTCGCGCAGGGTGTCCTGATCGAAGCCGACCCCGGTGACACGGCGACCGCCGAAACCGGAGCCCAGTCGTCGGAAGGCGGTGGGGTCCTGGTCGATCACGGCGACCGTGTGCCCCTGTTGCTCCAGGGTCTGGGCGAGAGCGGAACCCACTCTCCCGCAGCCCATGATGACGATGTGCACGACCGTCCTTCCGGTGTCAATAAGTACTGCTCAGCCACATCAGGGTCTCAGACCGACGCCCAAGCTACACACGGGCGGTAGGACGACGGCACCCCTGTGCACGGTTGCCCTGACTTCGTGTCGGTCAACGGCGGCTGATGCTGCGGACGCTCGCCAGAGTCAGGATGCCGAGGCCGACGAGGGTGGCCGCGGCGCCGATCAGCTCTGCGGTCGTGTGCATGGGACCTCCGGGGACAGTAAGGGGCGGGGTCTTGTCATATAGGCATGCCGCCTCTCTCACCTGCGGAATCCGTAGCCGGAGCGGGTCCGGATTTCACCCGGAGAGCAGATGCGGGGTGCCGGGTGGTTGCTCGCCCGTTCGAACGCTTACGCTTCACTGTTGTGTCCAAACTGACCGACGTGCCCAAACGGATCCTGATCGGGCGCGCACTGCGCAGTGATCGGCTCGGCGAAACGCTCCTGCCGAAGCGCATCGCCCTCCCCGTCTTCGCCTCCGACCCGCTGTCCTCCGTGGCGTACGCGCCCGGCGAGGTGCTGCTGGTCCTGTCCATCGCGGGTGTGTCGGCCTACCACTTCAGCCCCTGGATCGCGGTCGCGGTCGTCGTGCTGATGTTCACGGTGGTCGCCTCCTACCGGCAGAACGTGCACGCCTACCCGAGCGGCGGCGGCGACTACGAGGTGGCCAACACCAACCTCGGCCCCAAGGCGGGCCTCACGGTCGCCAGCGCCCTGCTCGTCGACTACGTCCTCACGGTCGCCGTCTCCATCTCCTCCGGCATCGAGAACCTCGGCTCGGCGGTCCCCTTCGTCGTCGAGCACAAGGTGCTCTGCGCGATCGCCGTGATCGTGCTGCTGACGCTGATGAACCTGCGCGGCATGAAGGAGTCCGGCTCGCTGTTCGCGATTCCGACGTACGTCTTCGTCACGGGCGTCTTCATCATGATCGCGTGGGGCGCGTTCCGCGGTCTGGTACTGGGCGACACCATGCGGGCACCGACGGCGGACTACCACATCAAGGCCGAGCACCAGGGCCTGGCCGGATTCGCCCTTGTCTTCCTGTTGCTGCGCGCCTTCTCCTCCGGCTGCGCCGCGCTCACCGGCGTCGAAGCCATCTCCAACGGCGTACCGGCCTTCCGCAAGCCCAAGTCGAGGAACGCGGCGACCACGCTCGCGATGATGGGCCTGCTCGCCGTCACCATGTTCTGCGGGATCATCGCGCTGGCCATGGTCACCAAGGTCCGCATGGCGGAGAACCCGGCCGTCGACCTGATCCACAACGGCGTCGCGCTCGGTTCCGACTATGTGCAGAACCCGGTGATCTCCCAGGTCGCCGAGGCCGTCTTCGGCAAGGGCAGCTTCCTGTTCATCGTGCTCGCCGCGGCCACGGCGCTGGTGCTGTTCCTCGCCGCGAACACCGCCTACAACGGCTTCCCGCTGCTCGGCTCGATCCTCGCCCAGGACCGCTACCTCCCGCGCCAGTTGCACACCCGCGGCGACCGCCTCGCCTTCTCCAACGGCATCGTGCTGCTGGCCGGTGCGGCCGGACTCCTGGTGTGGATCTACGGCGCCGACTCGACCCGGCTGATCCAGCTCTACATCGTCGGCGTGTTCGTGTCCTTCACGCTCAGCCAGACCGGCATGGTCCGGCACTGGAACCGCCACCTGGCCACCGAGAAGGACGCCGCTAAGCGGAGCCACATGATCCGCTCCCGCGCGATCAACGCCTTCGGCGCCTTCTTCACCGGGCTCGTCCTGGTCGTCGTCCTGGTCACCAAGTTCACCCACGGTGCCTGGGTGGCGCTGCTCGGGATGTGCATCTTCTACGCGACGATGACGGCGATCCGGAAGCACTACGACCGCGTCTCCGAGGAACTCGCGGCGCCCGAGGGCCCGAGCGACGACAGCCTGCGGCCGTCCCGCGTCCACTCCGTCGTCCTGATCTCCAAGATCCACCGCCCGGCGCTGCGGGCGCTGGCGTACGCCAAGCTGATGCGCTCGGACTCGTTGGAGGCGTTGAGCGTCAACGTCGACCCGGCCGAGACCAAGGCCCTGCGCGCCGAGTGGGAACGGCGCGGGATCGACGTACCGCTGAAGGTCCTGGACTCGCCGTACCGCGAGATCACACGGCCGATCATCGACTATGTGAAGGGGTTGCGGAAGGAGTCGCCGCGAGACGCGGTGTCCGTGATCATCCCCGAGTACGTGGTCGGGCACTGGTACGAGCATCTGCTGCACAACCAGAGCGCGCTCCGGCTCAAGGGCCGGCTGCTGTTCACGCCGGGGGTCATGGTGACCTCGGTGCCCTATCAGCTCCAGTCCTCGGAGGCGGCGAAGAACCGCGCTCGCAGGCGGCAGGAGTGGAACGCGCCCGGCTCGGTGCGGCGCGGTCCGGCCGAGCAGCGGGCGAAGGAGACGCCGGCGCCGAAGTAGACTGGATGGCTGTCGTCTCGGCCGCTTTGCTTTTGTGTCCGGCCGATTCGTGTCCGGTCCTTTCGTGGCCGGCCGCGTTCCCCTTTCCCCTTGACGTTGTGGAGTCACCCCGCCATGCAGGCAGAACCGAAGAAGTCGCTGGTGGGGCAGGAGTTCGAAGTCGAGGTCGGCCCCGTCGCGCACGGCGGGCACTGCATCGCCCGCACGGAGGACGGCCAGGTGCTGTTCGTCCGGCACACGCTGCCCGGTGAGCGGGTCGTGGCCCGGGTGACGGAGGGCGAGGAGGGGGCGCGTTTCCTGCGCGCGGACGCGGTGTCGGTTCTGGAGGCGTCCAAGGACCGCATCGAGGCGCCCTGCCCCTACGCCGGTCCCGGCCGCTGCGGCGGCTGCGACTGGCAGCACGCCAAGCCCGGCGCCCAGCGGCGCCTCAAGGGCGAGGTCGTCGCCGAGCAGCTGAAGCGGCTCGCGGGTCTCACCCCTGAGGAGGCCGGCTGGGACGGCACGGTGATGCCTGCCGAGGGCGACAAGCTGCCGGCGGGCGAGGTGCCTGCCTGGCGCACCCGCGTGCAGTACGCGGTGGATGCCGACGGCAACGCCGGTCTGCGCCGCCACCGTTCGCACGAGGTGGAGCCGATCGAGCACTGCATGATCGCCGCGCCGGGCGTGAGCGAGCTGGGCATCGAGGACCGCGACTGGTCCGGGATGGCGTCCGTGGAGGCGATCGCGGCGACCGGCTCCCAGGACCGCATGGTCATCCTGGAGCCCCGGCCGGGCGCCCGCCTGCCCCTCGTGGAACTCGACAAGCCCGTCTCCGTCATGCGCGTCGAGGAGAAGGACGGCGGCATCCACCGCGTCCACGGCCGCGCCTTCGTGCGCGAGCGGGCCGACGGCCGCACCCACCGGGTGGGCAGCGGCGGCTTCTGGCAGGTCCACCCGCAGGCGGCCGACACGCTGGTGAAGGCGGTCATGCAGGGCCTGCTGCCGCGCAAGGGCGAGATGGCGCTCGACCTGTACTGCGGTGTGGGGCTGTTCGCGGGGGCGTTGGCCGACCGCCTCGGCGACAAGGGCGCGGTCCTCGGCATCGAGTCGGGCAAGCGCGCGGTCGAGGACGCCCGGCACAACCTCGCCGCCTTCGACCGGGTGCGGATCGAGCAGGGCAAGGTGGAGGCCGTGCTGCCGCGCACCGGGATCACCGAGGTCGACCTGATCGTGCTGGACCCGCCGCGGGCGGGGGCCGGCCGTAAGACCGTCGAGCACCTGTCGTCCCTGGGCGCGCGGCGCATCGCGTACGTCGCCTGCGATCCGGCCGCGCTGGCGCGGGACTTGGGGTACTTCCGGGACGGGGGGTACCGGGTGCGGATGCTCCGGGTGTTCGACCTGTTTCCGATGACGCATCACATGGAGTGTGTGGCGATTCTCGAACCGGCTTCAAAGGCGCTCTGACCTGCGGCTTTCTTGGACTGCTCAGGTGCGTCGAGGTGTGCCCGACCTGTTTCCGTCAGTCCATCGCGTGGAGTGCGTCGCAGGCTCGCGCCACATGCCTCACCTGCTGCTTCGAACAGCGGGGTGCGGGCGATGAAAGCTCTGCCTCGGCTTCGTGAGGGGGCGGTGGAGGACGTGTCTTGACGCTCGTTCGACGCTGCTTCTGATGGGGCGTCACGAGGCTCGTGCGCCTGAAACAGCAGCGAGGTCAATGATCAAACTCAGACTGCACGCGGGCTCAGGAGTTGGACGCCAGGCGCGGGTCGAGTCCGTACTGATCCGGCACGCCAAGGTGGCCCCGCAGTGTGCTGGTCTCGTAGTCGCCACGTGACCTCACGGTCAGCGGTCTCGACACGCCTTGTCACGTCGGTCCAGAAGCCTTCGGATTGCGACCGACAACGCTGCCCGCGGCTCCGGGGTCGGTCTGGAGCCTCGACCGCGCCTGCCGTCCCCTCGTGTACGGGGCGCGGCGAGATGGTGAGTGACGTGCAGGCCCTCAGCGCAACGCGTGCCGTGCCGTCGATGGCACGGTCGATGACAGCGGCGGCGACGGCGGGCGCGGCGACTTTTACGGCTGCTGTCTCAGCACGCGCTCTTGGCGACGTGCCGGTCGATCAACCAGGCGGTCTCGAGCACGAGCAGGCTCGCCTGCGCGAAGTCGCTGCGTGAGCGCGCGACGAGCTCCTGGACGACGCCCTCGTCGGCGAGCGTTTTGCCGACGTGATGCGCCGGCGCGACTGCTCGGCCAGCGGCCCCCGTCCAGCTTCTGCAGGACCCGGCCCGACGGCCGGCGTTCTCTTCACGAGGCAGAGACCGCCGATCCATGGACAAACCTTCCTCTCCCGCCCTTGCGCGGGCGCTCTTACGGTCGAGGCTGCGGGCGCTCACCGGCCCGCCGTACCGAAGGAGCAGGACCCCCATGAAGATGACCGGCAACACGATTCTGATCACCGGCGGCACCTCTGGCATCGGTCTCGGCCTGGCGGTGCGTCTGCACGAGGCCGGCAACAAGGTGATCGTCGCCGGCCGGCGCAAGGAACTCCTCGACGAGATCACGGCCGAGCACCAGGGTATCGACGCGCTCGTCCTCGATGTCGCGGACCCCGACTCGATCGCCCGGGCCCGTGAGACCGTGGCGGCGAGCCACCCGGAGCTGAACGTCCTGGTCAACAACGCCGGCATTCAGCTGCTGGAGAGCGTCCTCGACCCGGCCGGACTCCAGGTCGCCGAGGATCACGTCGCGACCAATCTGCTCGGCACGATCCGGATGACGTACGCCTTCCTGCCGCTGCTGGTGGGCAAGGACGACGCGGTCGTCATGAACGTCACCTCCGCGCTGGCGTTCGTACCGTTCCCGATCACGCCGACCTACAGCGCGACCAAGGCCGCGCTGCACTCCTTCTCCGAGAGCCTGCGCATCCAGCTCGCCGGTGCTGACGCCGGCGTCCAGGTGATCGAGGTGGTCCCGGCGGGCGTGCGCACGACCCTGATGGGCCAGCAGGACAGCGAGCAGGCCATGCCGTTGGACGACTTCCTCACCGAGGTCCTCGATCTGCTGCGCGAGAACCCCGACGCGAAGGAGCTGGTCGTCGAGCCCGCAAGGTTCATCCGCGACGCGGTGGCCACCGGCTCCTACGACGACGTCCTCGCCATGATGACCGGCAGCTGACCGACCCGTAGTTGACCGACGCGGAACAGCAGCACGCGGGCGGGTCCCGTGGGGCCACATGAGGGACGAACGCGAGCCGGACCCGCTTCGGCGTGGTCCTCACCGAGGATGCGGAACGGTAAGGAAGCGTCTTCGGCTTCGCCCCGGTCGTCGCACGAGAGGGGGCCGGCTGCGTCCTGAGGGCCGACGGGCACGCGAGCGCCCGGCCGGCACGGCGAACATCGTCGGGCCGGCCGGGCCGGGCGACGAGGCCCGGGACCGGTCCCAAGCGGGCGTCCTTGACGGGGGACCGTCGCCGCAGGCCGTCTTCCGTACCGGCGGCCTGCGGCGCACTGCCAAGGGGCGGCGCATTGCCCAGCGGGTCATGCACGTCCGGTGACCATCGAGACTTCTCGCTGCGAGTGCCTCGACGTCGGCCGACCGAGTGGGCTTCGCGCAGGCGGGAAAGGACTGCTCAGCCATGGATCGGCGGTCTCTGGATAGCCGGGTGGGTTGCGGCGAGGATGAGGGCATGGACAAGAGAGAACTGGCGGCATTCCTGCGCCACCGGCGCGAGACGCTACGGCCCCGCGACGTCGGGCTGGTCGAGGGGCCGCGCAGGCGTACACATGGGCTGCGCCGCGAGGAGGTCGCGCAGCTCGCCGGCATGTCCACCGACTACTACGCCCGGCTGGAGCAGCAGCGTGCTCCGCAGCCCTCGGTCCAGATCACCGCGGCTCTCGCGCGGGCGCTGCGGCTGACCCTGGACGAACGCGACCATCTCTTCGTCCTCATCGGCCACAACGCTCCGGCCCGTTTCCACCGCTCCGAACACGTCAGCCCGACGCTGATGCGGGTCCTGGACCGACTGGACGACACCCCGGCCCTGGTGACGACCGACCTGGTCGACACCCTCGCGATGAACCCCTTGGCCGCCGCACTGCTCGGCGACCAGACCCGCCACACCGGTCTGGCCAGTAGCGGCTACTACCGTTGGTTCATGGACCCGGCCGAACGTCTGGTCTATCCCGAGGAAACCCACGAACGCCACGGCCGCGCCCAGGCAGCACGCCTGCGGGCCGCGCTGACCGCCGGCAGCGACACCACCCGAGCCGCCCGGATCCTCGCCGAACTCCAGGAACACAGCCCCGAGTTCGTCCGCATGTGGGAACTCCAGGAGGTCGCCCGCTACGGCGACTGCAAGACCCTCCTCCATCCCGAACTCGGCCGCATCGACGTCGACGCCCAGCTCCTGTACACCGAGAACCGCGCCCAGACCCTGGTGGTGCTGACCACGCGCCCCGGCACGGAGAGCCACAGCAAACTCGAACTGCTCTCCGTCATCGGACACCAGCAGCTCACCCCCTGACGTCCCGGGCCGGGGACCGGGCCGGGCTCGCGCGGCAGGGGCCGGACAAGGGCACCCTGGAATGGTGCAGCCGGCACGAGTTCTGCCCTGCACTCTGCGGCCAGATATGTCGGCCCCCGCACTGTCCGGGCTCCCGTGGTCGGGCCGCCGGTTTGACCGGATGCCGCCTCCGTTTTACTCTCGAGTGCATACGGAGGCGGCATCCGGTTTGGTGCGGTCGCAGGGTCACGGCAGGCGGGAGGGCGTATGAGCGCCGTCGAACAGCGGGGACGTAAGCCGCGCGCGGACGTTCAGCGCAACCGCGCGGCCCTTCTGGAGACCGCGCAGCGTCACTTCCTGCAGCACGGGGTCGGCACCTCCCTCGAGGCGGTGGCCAAGGAGGCGGGTGTCGGTCCCGGCACCCTGTACCGGCACTTCCCCACCCGGGAGGCGCTGCTGGCGGCGGTGCTGCAGACGCGGTCCGAGGAGCTGGTGGCCCGTCAGGCGGACATCGACCGGCTCGGCGACCCGGCCGAGGCGCTGGAGCAGTGGCTGCGGGCGATGGAGGAGTACTTCAGCGCCTTCAGCGGGCTGCCGGACCCGCTCATGGCCGCGGCCAGGGCGCAGGAGCCGGACAACCCGCTGACGATTCCCTGCGACATCCTGATCTCCGCCACCGACCAGTACGTGCGCGCCGCGCAGCTGTCGGGGCGGGTGCGTGCCTCGGTGCGGGGGCACGACCTGTTCCTCGCGGCCTGTTCCATCGCCTGGATCAAGGGCACCGGCACCGAGGAGGAGTCGCTCGACCGGCTCCGCACCCTCATCGCGAGCGGCTACCGCCAGCGGGACACCCAGGCGTAGACCGCCAGGCGCCCCGCCCCACACCCACATGGCCGGGCGGCACCACCGCACGGCCATCACCTCGTGCTGCCCGCAGGGGCGGCACGACCTCTCAAGGGACACATCATGAAAATTACTGTCATAGGCGCCGGTGCCATCGGCGGGAACCTCGCTGCCAAGCTCAGCACGGCCGGTCACGACGTCCAGGTGGCCGACGCCCGCGGCCCCGAGGCCGTCCGGGCACAGGTGCTGGAGTCCGGGGCCCGCGCGGTGGACCTTGCCGACGCCGTCCAGGGCAGGGATGCCATCGTCCTGTCGATCCCGTTCGGGGTGGCGGGCCAGCTGGCCGGCCTGTTCGCGTCGGTGCCCGACGAGACGGTGGTCATCGACACCGCGAACTACTATCCCGGCATGCTCAGCGAGCCGATCGAGGCGGTCGACAACGGTCAGGTGGAGAGCGTGTACACCGCCGAACTGCTCGGCCGCCCCGTCATCAAGGCGTGGAACGCCGCCCTGGCAGAGACCCAGCGGACCAAGGGTGTTCCGGCCGGAACACCCGGCCGCCTCGCCATCCCCGTCGCCGGTGACAGCGAGGAGGCGCGGCGCGTGGCCATGAGCCTGGTGGACGACACCGGCTTCGACCCCTACGACGCCGGCACCCTGGCCGACTCCTGGCGCCAGCAGCCCAACGGTCCCGCCTACTGCACCGAGTTGACCCTCGACGAGCTGCCGGCGGCCCTGGCCGCAGCCGACCGCGCCAAGGACGCGGCCATCCGCGACAGCCTCCCGGAACGCTTCGCCGCCCTCGGCGCCAACCCCACCGTCGACGACGTCGTCGAGATGAACCGCGCCGCCCACCGCTGAGACACCGACCTGCCCCTCGTGCACCCAACGACACGAGAGCGGCAGCGCCGGCACGCCACGAACACACACGACGAACACGAAGAACGGCGCTCACTTCGGCAAGGCCGCCATTACTCACCCGCACCACCGCGTCCGCGGCCGGCCCGCAGCTCCAAGAACCCCGGTCACCGAAACCGGGGTTCCTTTCCGGACAAGGAGTTTCACCATGAAGATCGGCATTCTCGGCACCGGGAACATCGGCAAGACGCTGATCAGGCGGTTGAGCGCGGCCGGGCACGAGGTGAAGGTGGCCAATTCGCGCGGCCCGGAGACGATCGAGGCGGACGTGCTGTCCTCGGGTGGACGCGCGGTGACCGCGGCGGAAGCCGTAGTGGACGTCGACGCCGTGATCCTCTCCATCCCCTTCG
This sequence comes from Streptomyces sp. SAI-127, assembly GCF_029894425.1. Taxonomy (NCBI): domain Bacteria; kingdom Bacillati; phylum Actinomycetota; class Actinomycetes; order Kitasatosporales; family Streptomycetaceae; genus Streptomyces; species Streptomyces sp. SAI-127. The sequence continues at coordinate 2,985,952 of NZ_JARXYJ010000001.1, read as the reverse complement.
ACCGCATTCCGCAGGTCGCACCACTGATGGCCAACGTGCCGGCTGACACGGTTGTCATCGACACGTCGAACTACATCCCGCATCGGGACAACGGAATCGCGGCGATCGAGGCCGGCCAGGCCGAGAGCGTGTGGGCTGCCCAGCAGCTGGGCCGGCCCATCGTCAAGGCGTGGAACTCGATCGGAGCCGAGTCGTTCGCGTACAGGAACAAGCCGACGGGAAGTGCGGACCGCATCGCGCTCCCCGTCGCGGCCGACAGTCCTCGAGAGCGTGAGCTGGCAATGGCACTCGTTGAGGACACCGGGTTCGACGCCTTTGATGCGGGGCCGCTCGCGGAATCCTGGCGGCAGCAGCCCGGCACGCCCGCCTACTGCACGGATCTCACCCGTCAGGAGCTGCCGGACGCACTGGCGACGGCCGACGCGGCGCGATCACCGAAGCGGCGCGACCTCGGGTTCGCCGTGGTCCAGGAACGCTTCGGGGCCGGCGTGCAACCAGACGCGGAATTCCTTGTCCGCCTGAACCGCGCAATTTGCATGTGAGCAGGGACGGGGGCTGACGCGGTGACCCGTCATTGTCGAAGTCGAACGGCTTATCGCTCTGTGTAGGAGTCTCACCATGTCATCCCCCCCACCAGACGCCCATTGGCGTGGGCATCGTCGGTCTTTCCGCCAGGCGCGGCTGGGCTTCTCAGACCCACCCTTTTTCGGGACGGCCGGAAAGCTGGCGGCGGCCGACGGGTCGACCTGATGGTGGTCACAGTGAAGGCGCGTCGGAGCCGCCCCCCGTCAGGTCGCGCTGGATCTGCCAGCCGCAGCGGAAGCCGTGAGAGGTCAGTGACGGGTTGCGGGCGGTGATCGACCGCTGTTGCCGAAGCACGAGCGGCGGTCCGGTAGCCGGGGCGTAAGCGGATCGATGACCGCAAGGCGCTCCAGGGTGTGCTGTTCGTCCTGTACGCAGGTGTCCAGTGGGAGTTCCTGCCGCAGGAGTTGGGGTTCGGTTCCGGTCCTACCTGCTGGCGGCGGCTGGCCGAGTGGCAGGAGGCCGGGTGTGGGAGGAGCTCCAGCGGGTGCTGCAGGACGGATTGCGGGCGGCGGACCGTCTCGACTTCTCCCGCGCCACCATCGACGCCTCTCATGTGCAGGCCAAGCGGGGCGACGCAGCCCGAAAGTCGGTCCGAGCCCGGTTGGCCGCGGGCGGCCGGGCTCGAAGCATCACGTGCTGACCGATGCCCGCGGCACTCCGCTGTGGGTGTCGCTGACCGGTAGCCACCGCGACGATGTCACCCAGCTTCTGCCGCTGATCGACAGCCTTGGGCCGGTGCGGGGCAAGCGGGGCCGCCCCCGGCGCAAACCCAGGATGCTGTGTGCCGACCGCGGTTACGACGACGACCTCTATCGCCGCCGACTGCGCGAGCGCGGCATCACACCGAAGATCGTTCGACGGAGCCGGCCGCACGGCTCGGGCCTGGGCAAGGTCCGCTGGAACGCCGAGTCCGCCATCGCCTGGCTCCATGGCCCTCGCCGCCTGTGGATCCGGTGGGAAGTACGCGACGACATGCACGACGCCTTCCTGCAACTCGCCCACTGCATGACACTCGCCCGCAAGCACCCGGCTTTTTTGAAAGCACCCCTAGAAGCGATGTGGCCACGTGAGATGGATGACCCGCCGGGAAATGCGCCAGCCGTCATCGGTGCGTCGCAGGTCGTCGGCGTAGACGACGCTGGCGACAGTGCCGCCCTCCAGCAGGCTCAGGCCTTTGGATCGGGCCCGCACCTCGTCGCCCGGGCCTTCCGACACGACGATGTTCGTCGTGTGGTGGGCTTTCGCGTGTCCGGGAGCGTTCATGAAGGCCGCGATCGCGTCCAGCCCGACGACCGGGTCGCCGCCGAAGACGCTGCCGTCCCACACCGCGTCTTGGGTGAGGCATTCGCCGAGACGGTCCAGTTCATGGTCGTCCATGATGTGCGCCCACAGCGCCACGGCCCTGCTGATTTCGACAGTGTCCTCATTCGTGGGTTTCACGTTCGGCTCTCCATTGTGTGCGCTGCTGGATCAGGCCTTGGCCCCGCTCAGCATGGCCGGCACCTGGTCGTAGGCGCCGTTGACCGCGGCGATTCCCTCCCTCGCCGCAAGGGCCGGGCGCGCCCGGCAGTCTCGACTATGGGGGTGTATCGGCGGGGGCGGGAGAGGACCACATATCCATGGACCGACAATCCTCCCCAGCTCCGGACGAGCTGGAGCGTCGGTCGGCTGGGTGCCGACCGAAGACCGCAGAGAGGAGGCCTGTAGGAGCCGGATTCGGTTGTGTCGGCAGCCCGCGCGTCGGTGACCTTCTGGCGCATGCCGGCCGGCCCTACCGGATCGTCGGCAGCAAGGAGTTGTGGACGAGTGCCGGGGGCAGAGGCCCGGTGCCGGTGGCGCACATGCCGTCGAAGGTGAGCCGCAGGTAGCGCCGCCAGGCCGACGGATCGGCAGCCAGCAAGGGTGCGGCGGCGTAGTACACGCCGCAGATCAGCAGCATCACGTCCTGCCCGTTCAGATCCGCACGGAGTGAGCCGTCGCGTTGCGCCCGCCGCGCCAGTGACCCGGCTGTTGCGATCAACTGCTCCTGTCCGGCCTGTATCTCCGGGTGCCGGACATCCGACACCATACGCAGGGCCTCCGCGAGCGCCCGGTTGTTTGCGTAGAGATCGACGCCCGCGCTCATGAACTGCAGCAGGGCGGCGTCGGCGTCGGCCTGCTCGGCCTGCTGGCGGCCCACTGCCACCAGCCCGTCGATTGCCTCGCCGATGATCGCGGCGAACAGGTCCTCCTTGGTGGGGAAATGCCGGAAGACGGTTCCCTTCCCGATCCCCGCCCGTGCCGCGATCTGCGCAATGGACGCTTCCGCGCCGTGCTCGGCGAACACCTCCGCGGCAGCCTTCAGCAGCGCCTTGCGCGTCCGTACCGCGTCGGCTCTCATCCGTCGCGCGGGAGGCGCTGCAACGGCTTCTTCTTCAGTGCTCATGGGTCCACTCTACGCAATATGACCGGGCGGTCCGGTTAGGTGGTACGGTAGTTAAAGTGACCAGCCGGTCCGGTTACGGTTCGTGGCTGTGACCGGTCCGGCATTCCCTCATTCCATTGGAGAACAGAGCACCATGAACAAGACACTCGCCTTCATCGGCAGTGGCACCATCGGCGGCATCTTGGCCCGCCTTGCTGTCGCCGCCGGCCTGGACGTCGTCCTGAGCAACTCCCGCGGCCCCGAGTCCCTCGCCGGTCTCGTCGCCGAACTCGGCCCCCGCGCCCGGGCGGCCACTCCCGCCGAGGCCGCCGAGGCCGGGGACCTGGTGGTGGTGTCCATCCCGCTGAGCGCCTATGAGCAGATCCCGGCAGAGCCGCTGGCGGGCAAGATCGTGATCGACACGCTGAACTACTACCCGGAGCGCGACGGCCGCATCGCCGAGCTGGACGCGAACGAGCTGACGAGCAGCGAGCTGGTGCAGCGCCACCTGGCCGACTCCCGTGTGGTCAAGGCGGCCAGCAACATCGTCTCCAGCCAGCTGTTCAGCCTTGCCCGCCCCTCGGGTGCGCCGGACCGCAGTGCCATGCCGATCGCCGGCGACGATGCCGCCGCCAAGGCAGAGGTCGTGGAGTTGCTCGACCTCCTCGGCTACGACGCGGTGGACATCGGCCCGCTCGCCGACAGCTGGCGCAGCGAACCAGGCACGCCCGTCTACGGCAAGGCCTACTACGGCGAAGTGCCCAAGGACGTGAGCTTGGACAAGACGATGGAATGGATTTTCCAGACCCCGGGCGTTCCGATACCCGCCGACCGCGTGAGGGAACTGACCGCCACGGCTGTCCGGGGCCCCGCGGGCGGCAGCTCCTCGGTCGACGCCTGGACCTGAGTGCAGAACATCGCGGAAGAGGTGGAACCGGAACTCCTGCCCGGGTCCGCACACCGACCCACCGCGGTGGTTCCGGCCGCCAGCGGGAAGACAGACGCCCGCGGCTGCCGCCCCGGCTGCGACTGCTGCGGCTGATCCGACACCTGCACGAGGCAGAGAGACCCCGGCCGTCACACGGCCGGGGTCCTCTTCGGCCCAGACCACCTCCGCGAGCGTGGTTTTCCCGCAGCCCCCCGAACCGTGCAGTCAGGCCACAGCGGTGATCCCCCGCGCCGAGCTGATCGAACTCGCCGTCGACCACTCCCTGCAGTGGATGCAGGACCAGATCGACGCGATCGACGCGCGGACCCCGCAGGACGTGGTCTCCGGCTACCTCGACATCTGGCGCAGAGTGGTCGAAGGCACGGACTTCCGCGCCGGCTGCACGATGGCCGGGGTCACGACCGGCGGACACGACCCCGCGATCCTCGATCGGGCCGAGGCCGCCTTCACCGCCACCGGCGAGGCGCTTGCCGCCCGGCTCGAACAGGTCGGAGTAGCGCCCGCCGAGGCCGCACAGCGCGCCGCCCTGCTGGTGATCGCCGCTGAAGGAGCCGTCATCCTGGCCCGCGCACGACGAAGCAGCGAACCACTCGCCCTCGTCGCCGCACAGCTCGGCTGAGCTCAAGCTCAGAACTTCGCGCTCTGCGTACCACCGCCGGCCACCGCCCTGCGGCCGCGAGGGAGCGGGGCGGAACCACTCGCCCCTGGGCTCGCCGCGTCCTTCCCGGTGATCTCCCGCTGCTCTCCGAGGAGAGCGCCGAAGAGCCCGGCTACGGCAAGGAGCGTCTCCACGACGGTCAGGGCGCGAGCCGCGTGCATCAGCGTGAGGCTGCCGCTCTGGTGGTGGTTCTGGAGACGGTTCGTGATCCATCGCGGGCTGGACCGTCGGCCGTTCCAGAGCGGAGCCCCGGACGCTCTCGTCGACTCCCTCTTCCGCCGCCAAGGAACTCGGCACCACCACCAAGCGAGACACGATCAACAACGCCCTGCGCGAGATCACCGCCCGTTACCGGCGCCTGCGCGCACCCGAGGACGCCCGGCAACTGGTGGCCGAAGGCGCCCTGGACATCGACATCCTCCTGGACAAGGCGCAGTACCGGCCGTGCCAGTCGCCGACTACCTCATCGACACCTCCGCCCTCGCCCGCGTCCTGCTTGGTCAACACAACCGAGTGGGAGGACCTGATCGCCGGCGGACTCGTCGCGATCTGCTACATCACCGAACTCGAGGTCGGGTCTGATGCAGGTTTGGGTGACAGGTTCGATCACGCGGCCTGGAGGGCCGGCGTGGTCATGACGGTTTCGTATTCGACAGGTGTCAGTCGGCCGAGCGAGGCCTGACGGCGGCGTCGGTGGTAGGTCCGCTCGATCCAGGGGACGTTGACTCGTCGGCGTGCGAGGGTCATGACGGCCTGGCTGTGCCGTTTGCCTTCTGCGCGATTGCGGCCGTAGAAGCGGCGGGACTCGTCGCAGCAGCGGATGCTGATCAACGCGGAGGTGTAGAAGGCGCGTTGGCGGCGTCGGCCGTAACGGGTGGGGCGTTGCAGGTTGCCGCTCACCTTCCCGGAGTCACGGGGCACCGGGGAGGCGCCGGCGAAGGCAGCTGGCCGGATTGACCTTCCCGCGCCCAGAGGCTCCGCCCCGGCACTCGGGGCGGAGCCTCCGCGTCCGTTGCCGCAGGCCCTGAGCCTGCGCACAGGAACTCGATCGACGGCGCACTCCACCAGGGCGAGCTGGTGGCCGACAGGGGACCTGGCATGCGCCGAGCAGCCGTGACTCAGCCTCGCGGTCCTGCGCCATGCAGCAGGGTGTCGATGACGAGCGCGGCCAGCGCGTCCGGGTCCTGCGCTGCCGGATCCTGATCGGCGCCGGGCCTGTTGAGGGCTTCGCTGAGGAGGGCGTAGTACACCTGCCGCGTCCACTCCAGGTCCGCGTCCGGAGCGAGCAGTCCCTCTCCCTGCACACGGGTCAGGAGTTTCATGGTGTGCGCGTCGATCTCGGCCCAGAGGGCGACCGCGGCGGCGGGGGTGCGGGCCGTGGCGTGGCTGAGGGTGTAGCGCCAGGTGTTCTTGACCCGCAGGACGTTCGCGGTCACCCGGTACAGCGCCACGAGCGCGGGGGCGGAGTCGGGCCGGGCTTCCTCGATCGCGTCGATGATCTGCTGCTTCGCGGAGACGGCGAGCGCCTCCAGCAGCGCCTGCCGGTTCGCGAACCGGCGGTGCACCGTGATCCTCGTCAGCCCCGCCGCCTCGGCGATCTGCTCCATGGAAGCGCCGGCGTCCTGGGCGAGGACCCGCTCGGCCGCCTCCAGAATCGCGCGCACACTGCGCTCGGCATCTGCCCGCAGTGCTCGGCCCATGTCTGTCTCCTGTCTGGTTCGCTACCCGGCTCCCTTGTAGAGGATACGTGAACGCTACGCATACCTCATTACTCGATTCTCCAGTGTTGCAACTCCAGATGTATTCGATACAGTGGTGACACGGATAAGGGTCGCCCGGAGCTTCATGTACCTGCCTACCCGGGGCTGGATCTGTCCAGCTCGACCCTTCGGTTCCTGTCCCGCAGGCTCTGCTGGTGCTGGCCCACCTGCGGTGCGGACACACCCAGCTCGCGGCCGGTTTCGGCATCGGAACCAGTACAAACGAAAACTCTTCGACAGTAGGGAGATAGGCGACATGCCACTTAAAGGCGAGTACGAGCCGAGCGCGATGCAACCGGTACGTGACCAGGTGGAGCTGTACGAAAGTTCCGGTGGTACGGAAGGATTGACGCTGAACGAGCTGATGGGTCCGGATGCGGGGCGGGACCTGCCTGTCGTCATCCTGACCACCCTGGGCGCGAAGAGCGGCAAGATCCGCAAGTCCCCGGTCATGCGGGTGGAGCACGACGGCTCCTACGTCGCCGTCGCCTCCATGGGAGGAGCCCCCAAGCACCCGGTCTGGTACCACAACGTGGTGGCCGACCCCCGGGTGGAGCTTCAGGACGGCCCGGTGCGCCAGGACGTGGTGGCACGCGAGGTGACCGGGGACGAGAAGACCGTCTGGTGGGCTCGCGCCGTCGAGGCGTTCCCGGACTATGCCGACTACCAGACGAAGACGGACCGGGAGATCCCGGTCTTCGTTCTGGAGCCGGCGGCCGAGGAGCACTGACACGGCACAGCTGGTTCAGATCCGAAGAGAGGCCATGGCGCTCGCCAACAGAGCGCCTCGTGGCGCACATCGCCCGCTCGGTGACCCAGCGGCGTCGCTCTCAGCGTTCGCTGGACTCGACGCCCTTGCGGGCGATGCGCCCCCGATCCGCTTGCCGCGCAGCCAGACCCCTGCCCCCAACCTCGCCTGGAAACGGACATCAACTCACGAACCGCCCTGTCCATATGCGGCAGCGCAGCGGCGGGACGGAGCACGAGACGCGAGCGAAAGAGAACGATTCCCATGATCCCGGCAGCCGGTCCCACCGAGAACTCGATGCGTCGCGCCCTCAAACGCGCCCGGGACGGCGTCGCCCTCGACGTCGCCGAGGCGGCCGTGCTGCTCCAGGCGCGCGGTGCGGCCCTCGCCGACCTCACCGCGTCCGCCGCCCGGGTCCGTGACGCGGGGCTGGAAGCCGCGGGCCGGCCCGGCGTCATCACGTACTCGAAGAGCGTCTTCATCCCCCTCACCCGGCTGTGCCGGGACAAGTGCCACTACTGCACCTTCGTCACCGTCCCCGGCAAACTGCGCCGTGCGGGCCACGGGATGTTCATGTCCCCCGACGAGGTCCTCGACATCGCCCGCAAGGGCGCCGCCCTCGGCTGCAAGGAAGTCCTCATCACCCTCGGCGACAAGCCCGAGGAGCGGTGGCCCGAGGCGCGGGAGTGGCTCGACGCGCACGGTTACGACGACACGATCGCCTACGTCCGCGCGATCTCGGTCCGGATCCTGGAGGAGACGGGGCTGCTGCCCCATCTCAACCCCGGTGTGATGTCCTGGACCGACTTCCAGCGGCTCAAGCCCGTCGCGCCGTCCATGGGCATGATGCTGGAGACCACCGCGACCCGCCTGTGGTCCGAGCCGGGCGGCCCGCACTACGGCTCCCCGGACAAGGAGCCCGCCGTACGGCTGAGGGTGCTGGAGGACGCGGGCCGGTCGTCCGTCCCCTTCACCTCCGGGCTGCTCATCGGTATCGGTGAGACGTACGAGGAGCGCGCCGAGTCGCTCTTCGCGCTCCGGAAGATCTCCCGGGCCTACCACGGCATCCAGGAACTGATCATCCAGAACTTCCGCGCCAAGCCGGACACCGCGATGCGCGGCATGCCCGACGCGCAGCTGGACGAGCTGGTGGCCGCGGTCGCCGTCGCCCGGCACATCATGGGCCCGGCCGCCAACATCCAGGCGCCGCCCAACCTCGTCGACAGCGAGTACGAGCGGCTCATCGGGGCCGGCGTCGACGACTGGGGCGGGGTCTCCCCGCTCACTATCGACCACGTCAACCCCGAGCGCCCCTGGCCGCAGATCGAGGAACTCACCGAGCGGTCCGCGGCGGCCGGGTTCGAGCTGCGGGAACGTCTGTGCGTCTACCCGGAGTTCGTGCGGCGCGGCGAGCCCTGGCTGGACCCGCGGCTGCGCCCGCACGTACGGGGGCTGGTGGACGGGGAGACCGGGCTCGCGCGGCCCGACGCCGTGGTCGAGGGGCATCCCTGGCAGGAGCCCGACGAGGTCTTCGTCGCCTCGGGGCGCACGGATCTGCACTCAGCCATCGACACCGAGGGCCGTACGTCCGACCGGCGCGACGACTTCGACGAGGTGTACGGCGACTGGGCCGAGCTGCGGGAGGCCGCCGCGCCCGGTATGGTCCCCGAGCGGATCGACACCGACGTACGGGCGGCGCTCGCGACCGCGGCCGACGACCCCACGAAGCTGACGGACGCCGATGCCCTCGCCCTGCTGCACGCGGACGGGCCCGCGCTGGACGCGCTGACGCGCATCGCCGACGACGTGCGCAAGGCGGCCGTCGGCGACGAGGTGACGTACATCGTCACCCGGAACATCAACTTCACCAACGTCTGCTACACCGGCTGCCGCTTCTGCGCCTTCGCACAGCGCCGCACGGACGCCGACGCCTACACCCTCTCCCTGGAGCAGGTCGCCGACCGGGCGCAGCAGGCGTGGGACATCGGCGCGGTGGAGGTCTGCATGCAGGGCGGCATTCATCCCGACCTCCCCGGCACGGCCTACTTCGACATCGCGAAGGCGGTGAAGGAACGGGTGCCGGGCATGCATGTGCACGCCTTCTCGCCCATGGAGGTCGTGAACGGGGCGACCCGTACCGGTATGTCCGTCCGGGAGTGGCTCACCGCCGCCAAGGAGGCCGGGCTCGACTCCGTCCCGGGCACGGCGGCCGAGATCCTCGACGACGAGGTCCGGTGGGTGCTTACCAAGGGCAAGCTGCCCACGGCCACCTGGATCGAGGTGATCACCACGGCGCACGAGGTCGGCATCCGGTCCTCGTCGACCATGATGTACGGGCATGTCGACCAGCCGCGCCACTGGCTCGGGCATCTGCGGACCCTCGCCCGGATCCAGCAGCGGACCGGCGGTTTCACGGAGTTCGTGACGCTCCCCTTCATCCACACCAACGCACCCGTCTACCTCGCTGGCATCTCACGCCCGGGTCCCACGGTGCGGGACAACCGGGCGGTCACCGCCATGGCCCGCCTCCTCCTGCACCCGCACATCCCCAACATCCAGACCAGCTGGGTCAAGCTCGGCACGGAGGGTGCGGCTGAGATGCTCCGCTCCGGCGCGAACGACCTCGGCGGCACGCTCATGGAGGAGACGATCTCCCGGATGGCGGGCTCGTCCTACGGCTCGTACAAGTCGGTCAGGGACCTGATCGCGGTCGCGGAGGCGGCCGGGCGCCCCGCCAAGCCGCGTACCACGCTGTACGGCGAGGTCTCCGAGGAGCGGCAGCGGGCCGCCGCCGTGTCCGACGGGCATCTGCCGGAACTCCTGCCCGTGCTGGAGAGGGACGAGAACCCGTGAGAGGGCAAACGTGGACGGCGATCGTCCCGGTCAAGTCGTTCTCGGTCGGGAAATCCCGTCTCGGCCCTGCGACCGTGCACCGGGAGCGTCTGGCACGCGCATTCTTCCTGGACACGCTTGACGCGGTGCTGAGCGCGGTCTTGGTGTCACACGTCATTGTTGTGACCGGCGGTGAGGATGCGGCAGCGGACGCGGCGAGCAGGAATGCGGAAGTGGTGCACGACTCGTCCAGCGGGGGGCTCAACCGCGCCATCGTGCGTGGTGTCACGAGCGCCCGGCGGACACTCGCCGGTTCCGCCGTGGCCGTCGTCACAGCCGATCTGCCGTGTCTTCGCGCGGCAGACCTGGACACGGTACTGCGAGCGGCGCAACGCCACCCGCGTGCGTTCGTCGCCGACCACACGGGCAGGGGCACGACGGTGCTGACCGCCCGGCGCGGACATCGCTTGCGACCGGCATTTGAAGGGCCGTCCCGGCAACGCCATCTGGACTCAGGGGCGATGGAGTTGCGTCTGCAGCGTGCTCCCAGCGCCCAACTCGACGTGGACACGATCGAGGACCTGGGAGCTGCGGCCGCCTTCGGCGTCGGCGCACACACCGCGCAACTGCTCGCCGTTCACCCCGGTCGGCGCTATGACGCCGTGACCGGCTGGAGTTGATGGTCAGGGTGTGTGTCGTCGCCGGTCCCTCATCCCGCCGGGCCGCCCGGGGCCGCCACCGTCCTCGGTCCGACACCTCAATCCGGATCGACGCCTCTTCATCGAGAAGCCGGAGCAAGACGTCGGCACTGCCGCTGTGCAGCTGAACGTTGGCTGTCAGCTCACTGACAATGATCAACAATGCGTCCTCCGTCTCGGCCGGCAGGCTCCGGTCCCGGCCGGTCTCACGGGTGAAGTGAGCTGGTCGCGGCGGCCTCTTCCGCCCGAAGAGGAGGGAGGGGCTGTTGGCCATGACGCTCATTTGACGGTGCTGGAGCCTGCGGCGAAGGGTGACTGACCTGCACGTCCTCGGGCGGGGTCAGCTGAGGGGGGAGGAGGCCGGCAGGTTCTGGTCGGCCGCCCAGGAGGCGAGGATGCGCAGCCGCTCGTGGGTGGGGGAGCCGGGTGCGGCCGTCCAGACGGTCAGGTGCTGGTCGGGGTCGGTGTTGGCGGTGAGGGTGTCCCAGTCCAGGACGAGTTCGCCGACGCCCGGGTGGTTGAGGGTCTTCGTGCCCACCGTGCGTGCGGCGACCCGGTGATCGCCCCACCACTGGGCGAACTGCTTGTCCCGCATGGACAGTTCGCCGACCAGCTCGATCAGGCGAGGGTCCTCGGGATACTTCGCCGCTTCCATCCGCAGCTGTGCCACGGCGATGTGCGCCGAGGTCTTCCAGTCCGCGTACAGGGTGCGCATCGCCGGGTCCGTGAAGATGATCCGCGGGTAATTGCGGTGCTTTTCCGGGACCTGGGAGAAGTCGGTGACCAGTGCGGCGGCCAGTGCGTTCCAGGCGAGGATGTCCCCGCGGCGGCCCTGCACGATGGCCGGGGTGGCGGTGAGGTCGTCCAGGACGCGCTGCAGCTGCGGCTGGACCCTCTGCCGGCCGCGCCGCCGGGTGCGGCCGGTGGTCTTGCCCGCGAGCTGGAAGAGGTAACCGCGCTCGTCGTCATCCAGATGGAGTACCTGGGCGAGAACCTCCAGCACGGGCGCCGATGCCTGCATACGGCCCTGTTCGAGACGGGTGTAGTAGTCGGTGCTGATGCTGGCGAGCTGGGCGACCTCCTCGCGGCGCAGCCCGGCCACCCGGCGGGGCTTGCCGCTCTCGGGCAGTCCGACCGTGCGCGGGCTCAGCTCGGAGCGGCGCTTCTTGAGGAATTCTCCCAGCTCATTGAGGGGAACGTTGGCGGTCATGCGTCCCAGCATGACACCGATTCCACTCGGGAAAGGGGGGAGAATTTACTCCCAGGATGTTCTCCTCCCAGGATGAATTTCTCCGCTTTTCGCGCCTGCTCTCGCGTGTGAGGCTCGATGTCGAGCGGCCGATCGCTGTCACCGGCTGCGGCTCACCGACCCCCGCACCGAAGGAGTCATCCCCATGCGCGGAGCAGTCATCCACGCCCCCGGCGACGTGCGCTTCGAGAACCTGGACGACCCGAAGATCATCAACCCGACCGACGCGGTGATCCGCACGGTCGCCACCTGTGTGTGCGGCTCGGACCTGTGGCCCTACCGCGGCGCGGAACCCATCGGCGACCCGCATCCGATGGGCCACGAGTACGTCGGCATCGTCGAGGAGGTCGGCAGCGAGGTCGCCAACGTCAGGCCGGGCCAGTTCGTGGTCGGCTCCTTCGCCACCTCGGACAACACGTGCGTCAACTGCCAAAACGGCTGGCAGTCCTCCTGCCTGCACCGCGAGTTCATGAGCACCTGTCAGGCCGACTACGTACGCATCCCCAACGCCCACGGCACCCTCGTCGCCACCGACGAGCACCCGTCCGGCGAACTCGTGCCGAGCCTGCTTGCAGTCTCCGACGTGATGGGCACCGGCTGGTACGCCGCCCTCGCCGCCGAGGTGAAGCCCGGCTCCACCGCTGTGGTCGTCGGGGACGGGGCGGTCGGCCTGTGCGGGGTCATCGCCGCCAAGGAGTTGGGGGCCGAGCGGATCATCGCCATGAGCCGCCACGCCTCCCGGCAGAAGCTCGCCCTCGAGTTCGGAGCCACCGACATCGTCGCCGAGCGCGGCGACGAAGGCATCGCCCGCGTCAAGGACCTCACCGAAGGGATCGGCGCCGACTCCGTGCTGGAGTGCGTCGGCACCGCCGAGTCGATGCGGCAGGCCCTGAGTTCCACCCGGCCCGGCGGCAACGTCGGCTTCGTCGGCGTCCCGCACGAGGTGGCGGTCGACGGCCAGGAACTCTTCTTCTCCCACGTCGGCCTGCGCGGCGGCCCCGCCCCGGTCCGCCGTTACCTCCCCGACCTCATCGACCGGGTCCTGACCGGCCGGATCAACCCCGGCAAGGTCTTCGACCTCACCCTGCCCCTGGACCAGGTCGCCGAGGGCTACAAGGCGATGGACGAACGCCGCGCCGTCAAGGCCCTCCTCAAGCCCTGAGCGCAGCGCGTCCACCCCCGGGGCCACACCGAGGCGGTGCGGCCACAGGACCGGCAACCACCCCCGCTCGCACAAGGACTGACCATGACGACCTTCGCCCTCGTCGGCGCCGGCCCCGGTCTCGGGCTGGCCACCGCCCGCCGTTTCGGTACCGCCGGCCATGCCGTCGCCCTCATCTCCCGCAATGCCCAGAAGCTGGACGAGCTCACCACCGAGCTGGCCCGCGACGGCATCCGGGCCCGCGGCTTCACCGCCGACGTCCTCGACAGCGAGTCGCTGACCGCGGCCCTGTACGCGGCCGGGGCCGCCCTGGGGTCCATCGAGATCCTCCAGTACAGCCCGGTGCCCCGCGCCGACTTCATGAAGCCGGTCCTCGACACCGGCGCCGACGACCTCGACGCGCCGCTCGCCTTCTCCGTCAAGGGCCCGGTCACCGCGGTGAACGCCGTCCTGCCCGGCATGCGCGAACTCGGCCGCGGCACGCTGCTGTTCGTCAACGGCGGCAGCGCCGTACGCCCCAACCCGAACGTCGCCGGCACCTCGATCGCCTTCGCCGCCGAAAGCGCCTACGCCCGCATGCTCCACGACACGCTCGCCCCGGAGAACATCCATGCCGCCCAGCTGATCATCCCCGGCGCCATCCGCCCCGACGCCGAGCACAACAGCCCCGATGTGCTGGCGCGGCGGCTGTACGACATCCACCAGCAGCGGGACGGCTTCCGCCACTACTCCGAGCCCCTGCCCGACCAGCCACTGGGCGACGCGTGAATGCCGTACCCCTTCGCGCTTTCACGCGTGTGGTCCCGGCGGCCACCCTGTTGCTCGTCGTCACCGCCTGCACCAGCGATTCCCCGGCCTCGTCCGCCTCCGCGTCGCCACGGGCTCCGACAGCTGCGGCTGCCACATCACCCGGCAGGACAACCGTCATGAACATCCGGCTCACGCTCAACGGCCACCGCGTCGCCGCCACCCTGAACGACAGCGCCACCGCCCGCGACTTCGCCGCCCAGCTTCCGCTCACCTTGTCCCTGCGCGACTTCCACCAGGCCGAGAAGATCGCCGACCTGCCGCGAAAGCTGTCCACCTCCGGTGCCCCGGAGGGCGCCGACCCCGAGGTCGGTGACCTGGCGTACTACGCGCCCTGGAACCAGCTCGCCACCTACTACCGCGACGCCCCCTACGCGGCGGGACTGGTCCCCCTCGGGCGTATGGCCCAGGGCGGCGCGGAGCAGCTCGCCACCGCCGACGAGATCACCATCGAAGTCGCGCCGGGCGCGGGTCACCGCTCAGGGCGCTGAGCCGGCCGGGCCCGCCACGCGGGCCACAACGCCCCCCGATTTCCACGCAAACGCCGTCTGCCCCGGCATCATCGACACCGAGCTGATCCGGCGCTTCGCCGAAAGCACACCCGGAGGACGGGACGCCCTGATCGCGGACGAGCCCATCGGATGCCTCGGCACACCGGACGAGATCGCCGCCGCCGGCTCCGGCTCTGCTCGGACGCCGCCTCCTTCGCCACCGGCCACGCCCTGTTCGTCGACGGCGGCCAGACCGTCTGACGGCGGACGGGCAAGGCGCCCTGCCGCGAGAGACCGTCCAGGCGGCCCGGGCACCCTTCGCGCCGCCACACCTCAGCACTCGAAAGCACTCGAAAGCACCCGTACGGAGACCAAGACATGAACCCCACCTACGACTTCACCGGCCAGGTCGCCCTCGTCACCGGCGCCGGCGCCGGTATGGGCCTGGCCACCGCCCGCGCCTTCGCCGAGGCCGGAGCCGCCGTCGCCCTCACCGACATCGACGAAGCCGCCCTTAACGCGGCCGCGAAGGAACTCACCGACGCCGGCCACCAGGCCCTCGCCCTCACGTGCGACGTCAGCGACGAGGACCAGGTCGCCGCTGCTGTCGACCGGACCGTGGAGACCTTCGGCCGCCTCGACATGGCCTACAACAACGCCGGCATCCAGATCCCGCCCAGCGACGCCGCCGAGGAACCCGCCGAGAGGTTCGACCGCGTCAACGCCGTCAACCTCCGCGGTGTCTGGGCCTGCATGAAACACGAACTGCGCCACATGCGGGCACAGGGCAGCGGCGCCATCGTCAACTGCTCCTCCCTGGGCGGTCTCGTCGGCCTCCCCGGCCGCGCCTCGTACCACGCCTCCAAGCACGGAGTGATCGGCCTGACCTCCAGCGCCGCCCTCGAATACGCCCCGCGGGGCATCCGCGTCAACGCCGTCTGCCCGGGCACCATCGACACCCCCATGGTCAGCGACATGATCGCCAAGGGAGAACTCGACCGCGCCGAGGCCGAGGCCAACCAGCCGATCAACCGGCTCGGCACCGCCGAGGAGATCGCACAGGCCGTCCTGTGGCTGTGCAGCCCTGGAGCGGGCTTCGTCGTCGGTGTCGCCCTGCCCGTGGACGGCGGCTACGTCGCCCGCTAGAGACAGCCCACGCATCGGCAACACCGGAGAGACACCATGGAATTCATCAAGCAGCAGCCCAGCAGCAAGGCCCCGTCGGACTGGTTCACCGGCGACGTCTGGTGGGACGTCATCGTGGCCGGCCAGGCCCCGTCCAGGATGCGCGCCAACATGGTGCGCTTCTCGCCCGGCGCCCGCACCAACTGGCATTCGCACGCCCTGGGCCAGACCCTGCACGTCGTTTCCGGCACGGCCCTGATCGGCACCCGGGACGGCACCGTCCTCGAGGCCCACCCCGGCGAGACCGTCGCGTGTCCGCCGAACGAGGAGCACTGGCACGGCGCCGTCCCCGACCGGTTCATGGAGCACATCGCCCTGTGGGAGGGCACGGGCGACGGCACCCCCGAGACCGCCTGGGCCGAGCCGGTCACCGACCAGCAGTACAACGGCCCGCGCACCCGCAACCAGTAGCCCGGCCACGCGAAAACGCCTCCAGGACGTCGGCTACCCGCTCCTCACGGAGCGTAAAGGGGGAGAAAAGTCTCCCTGCCACGAGCGTTGCCGGTGGTGCGAGACTCCCGAGGTGAGCGGTCGCCGCTGCCGAAGCGCGCGGTTGCCCGATTCCCCGCGGTGACGACGATCCAGTCTCCCGTCCCGCTGTTGTGTACGGCCGATCCGTCAGCGATACGAAGGCGTACGTATGTCAACTGAACTCCCCGAGCCTGCCGCTCCACCCCGCACCGGAGCCGGCGAATCCTCCCCGGCGCCCACTCGGCGCACGTTCATCGCCACCAGCACCGCGGTCGGTGGTGCCGTCGTCGCGGGCGGCGTGATCGGAGGCACGTTCCTCGCCGACCCGGAGGAAGCGACGGCGGCCGAGGGGCCGCCCACCAGCCGTGTCTCCCTGACGGTCAACGGCACCCGCCACACCGTGACGGTCGACAACCGCACCTCGCTGCTGGACCTGCTCCGCGAGCACCTCGGCCTCACGGGCTCCAAGAAGGGCTGCAACGCCGGGGCCTGCGGGGCGTGCACGGTCCTGGTCGACGGGCAGCGGCACAACGCCTGCCTGACGCTCGCGGTCCGACTTGAAGGGGCCGACGTCACCACGGTCGAGGGCCTGGCCGAGGGCGATCAACTCCACCCGCTGCAGCAGGCGTTCATCGACCAGGACGCCTTCCAGTGCGGCTACTGCACCCCAGGACAGATCGTCTCCGGTGTCGGCTGCATCCAGGAAGGCCACACCGGCTCGCCGGAGGAGATCCGGGAGTGGATGAGCGGCAACATCTGCCGCTGCGGCTGCTACGTCAAGATCGTGCGCGCGGTGGAGCAGACCGCGGGCCGGAAATGAGGATCGGCCGCCATGCATCCCTTCTCCTACACCCGCGTCTCCGACACCCGTGAAGCCCTCAACGCCGGTCGCGGCGGCGGGCGTTACATCGCCGGGGGCACCACCCTGGTCGACCTCATGCGGGAGACCGTCGAACGCCCCGAGACCCTCGTCGACATCACCGGCCTGCCGCTGGGCGAGATCACCGTCAGCGAGCGCGGGGGCTTGCGCATCGGCGCCCTGGTGACCATGTCCGAGGCCGCCGCCCACGCCAAGGTGCGCACCCTGTATCCCGTCGTCTCCGAGGCGCTGGAGCTGAGCGCCTCCGCCCAGCTGCGGAACATGGCGACCATCGGCGGCAACATCATGCAGCGCACCCGCTGCACGTACTTCCGGGACGTGACCGCCGACTGCAACAAGCGCGAGCCCGGCTCCGGTTGCGCCGCGCTGCACGGCGTCAACCGCACCCACGCCATCCTCGGGACCTCCGGCGCCTGCGTGGCCACCCATCCCTCCGATGCCGCCGTGGCCTTCGCCGCCCTGGAGGCACGGGTGCACCTGCTGGGCCCGGACGGGGCACGCCAAGTCCCCTTCGCCGACTTCCTGTTGCGGCCCGGCAGCACCCCGCAACGCGAACAGGCCCTGAGCAAAGGTGAGTTGATCACGGCGGTGGAGATCCCGGCTCTTCCGCGCCCGCTCAGGTCCGGCTATCTGAAGGTGCGTGACCGGCAGTCGTACGAGTTCGCCCTGACGTCGGCGGCCGTAGCGCTGCATGTACGCGGTGGGGTGATCCGCGAGGCCAAGGTCGCCGCCGGGGGCGTGGGCACCGTGCCCTGGAAGCTGCCCGCCGTCGAGCAGCACCTCGTCGGTGAACGCCCCTCGGGAGCCCTCTGGTCGGCCGCCGCCGCGAAGGCGGCGGACGGCGCCCGTCCCCTGCAGCACAACCGCTTCAAGGTCGAGCTGCTCAAGCGCACCGTCGAACGCCAGCTGCGCGTCGTAGGAGGTACCAGGTGAGTCCCCAGCCACAGGCAGCCGTGGGTGCGCCGCTGTCCCGGGTGGACGGCCGGCTCAAGGTCACCGGACAGGCCTTGTACGCCGCCGAGCACGACGTCGACGGGGCGGTGCACGCCGTCATCGTCGACGCGGCCATCGGCCGCGGCCGCATCACCTCGATCGACACCGGTGCCGCCGAAGCCCTGCCGGGCGTACTGAAGGTGCTCCACCACCGCAACGCGCCGAAGCTGCCGTACCGCGACAACGCCGGGTCGAACAACCCGCCCGGCCGGCGACTCCGCGTCTTCCAGGACGACCGTGTCCGCTTCCACGGCCAGCCGGTCGCCGTCGTGGTGGCCACCACCTTGGAGGCCGCACAGCACGGTGCGAGTCTGGTCAAGGTCGGCTACGACGCCGCACAGCCCTCGACCGACCTGACTGAGGCCGAGCCCGACGAGCCGACCAACTATGCACGCGGCGACGCCGAAGCGGCCCTGCGCTCGGCGGCCGTACGCCTGGACCTGACGTACCGCACGGCGCGCAACCACCACAACCCGATGGAGCCGCACGCCACCATCGCCCGCTGGAACGGCGACAAGCTCACCGTGTGGGACAAGACCCAGTGGGTGGTGGGCACGCAGACCGAACTCGCGGCGGTGTTCGGCCTGGACACGGCCGCGGTGCGGGTCATCTCGCCGTTCGTCGGCGGCGGTTTCGGCACGGCGCTGCGCTGCTGGCCGCACGTGGTCGTCGCCGCGCTGGCCGCCCGCGAGACGAAGCGCCCGGTCAAGCTGGTCCTCAGCCGCAAGCAGATGTACCTCGGGACCGGATTCCGGCCCTCCTACGAGTACCACCTGCGCCTCGGCAGCGACCGGCGCGGCCGGCTGTCCGCCGCGGTGCACGAGCTGGACGCCGAGACGTCCTCGTACGAGACGTTCACCGAGTCCGTCCTGGCGGCCGGGCAGATGCTCTACAGCATGCCCAACGTCAGCCAGAGGTACCGGACGGTGCCCCTGGATCTGCCCACGCCGCTGTACATGCGGGGCCCCGGCTTCCAGACGGCCTCCTTCGTCATCGAGTCGGCCATGGACGAACTCGCCCACGAGCTCGGCGTCGACCCGATCGAGCTGCGCCGGCGCAACGAGCCGGCGGAGGACGAGTCGTCCGGTCTGCCGTTCTCCACCCGCCGGCTGCGCGAGTGCTACACCGTCGGCGCCCGCGAGTTCGGCTGGCACCGCCGCGATCCCGAGCCCCGCTCCACGCGCGAGGGGGACTGGCTGATCGGCAGGGGCATGGCCGCCGGCGTCTACGACACCGCGCGCATGCCGGCCCAGGCCCGGGCCCGCCTGGACGCCGACGGCACCGCGCTGGTCGAGGCCGCCGCCACCGACATGGGCCCGGGTACGTACACCTCGCAGACCCAGGTCGCCGCCGACGCCCTCGGACTGACCGTGCGCACGGTCACCTTCCGGCTGGGGGACTCCCTCTACCCGCCGACCCCGCCGCACGGCGGCTCGATGACCATGGCCAGCGTCGGCTCCGCCACCCTCGACGCCTGCAACAAGGTCCGCCGACAGGCGATCCGACTGGCCGTCGCGGACCGCGAGTCGCCGCTGTACGGGGTGGCGGCAGACGACGTCGTGGTGCGGGGCGGCCGACTGCACGTGAAGAGCGATCCCACGCGCGGGGAGACGTACCGGCGGCTGCTGGCCCGCAACGGCCGCACCCACCTGGAGGCGGACGGCTCCTTCGCGCCGCCGTCGGGCCCCGAGCGGCACTCCTTCTACGGCTACAACGCCACCTTCGCCGAGGTGGCCGTCGACGCGACGCTCGGCCTGGTGCGGGTGCGGCGCGTACTGGGCGTGTACGACGCGGGCCGCATCATCAGCCCCGAGCTCGCCGACAGCCAGGCCCTCGGCGGCATGGTCGGCGGCATCGGCACGGCCCTGCTGGAGCACACGGTCACCGACCACCGAGACGGGCGGATCGTCAACGCCAACCTCGCCGACTACCTCGTGCCCGTCAACGCCGACATCCCCGACCTCAAGGCGATCTACCTGGACGGAGAGGACCCCGAGGCCGACCCGCTCGGCGTCAAGGGCCTCGGCGAGCTCGTGATGATCGGGGTGGCGCCCGCCATCGCCAACGCGGTCTTCAACGCCACCGGCCGCCGCATCCGTGAACTGCCCATCACCGCCGAGGCGTTGCTCTGATCCGCGGACCTCGGTCCGGCCGGGTGCGCACCACTCGTCCGGCAGCCTGCCCCGCCCGGCTGCCGGACCTCCCGGGGCCGCCGCCGCGTGACGTTTCCCCGCGTCGTGGCGGCGGCCCGCTCACCTTCCCGTCCTGGTCCCGCCGTGGAGAACCATGCTGAACATCGCGGACACACTGCACCGCTGGTGCCGCGAGGCACGCCCATTCGCCCTGGCCACCGTCGTCGCCGTACGGGGCAGCGCTCCTCTGCCGGTCGGTACGTCGGTCGCCGTGGGAGACGAAGGCGACGCGGTCGGCAGCATCTCCGGCGGCTGCGTGGAGGGCGCGGTCCACGAACTGTGCCGACAGGTACTGCATGACCGAGGTGCCCCGCAGCGTGCCTCGTTCGGCTACTCCGACGACGACGCCTTCGCCGTCGGACTGACCTGCGGCGGCGAACTCGACGTCCTCGTCCAGCGCATCGACCCCACGACCCGGCCGCACCTCGCCGACGCCCTCACCGAGGTCGTACACAGCCGACCTGCTGCCGTGGCGCAGGTCGTCGACGGCCCTGACGACTTCCTCGGCTCAACCCTCGGCGTCTTCGGTGACGATCAGTCCGCCCACGGACGCGTGGACGGCGGGCCGGCGGACCGGGCGGTGGCCGACCGGGCCAGGGCTCTGCTGCGGGCCGGCCGCACCGCTCGCGTCGACCTCGGGGGGACAGGGGAGGGGTGCCCCGAGCACCTGTCCGTCCTGGTCCACGTGGCGGCCGCCCGCCCCCGCATGCTGATCTTCGGCGCGGTCGACTTCGCCGCCGCCCTCAGCCAGGCCGGCCGCTTCCTCGGTCACCGGGTCACCGTCTGCGACGCCCGCCCCGTCTTCGCCACCCCCGCCCGCTTCCCGCACGCGGACGAAGTGGTCGTCGACTGGCCCCACCGCTACCTGGAACGCACCGAGGTGGACGAGAGAACCGCCGTCTGCGTCCTCACCCACGACGCCAAGTTCGACATCCCCCTGCTGCGCCTGGCACTCGACCTGCCCGTCGCCTACGTGGGGGCCATGGGCTCCCGGCGCACCCATGAGGAGCGCCTGCGCCTCCTGCGCGAGCAGGGCGTCACGGAAGACCGGTTGGCCCGGCTGCGTTCCCCGATCGGCCTCGACCTCGGAGCCCGCACGC
This sequence comes from Streptomyces sp. SAI-127, assembly GCF_029894425.1. Classification (NCBI taxonomy): domain Bacteria; kingdom Bacillati; phylum Actinomycetota; class Actinomycetes; order Kitasatosporales; family Streptomycetaceae; genus Streptomyces; species Streptomyces sp. SAI-127. The sequence continues at coordinate 2,964,788 of NZ_JARXYJ010000001.1, read as the reverse complement.
CCGAGGAGACGGCCGTCTCCATCACCGCGGAGATCATCGCCCAGGCCCACCAGGGCACGGGCCGACCCCTGACCCGGACCACCGGCCCGATCCACCGGGCGCCGAGGCTGCCGAGCTACTGGTAGGCCGGCTCACTCCGCGTCCGCCACCACCGATCCCACCCGCTCCGCGAGGCTCGGGTCCCGGCGGACCAGGAGGGTCGCGTAGCCGATGGCCGCGAGCAACGTGACCAGAGCGGCGTTCGGGAACCAGCTGTACGGGGCCGGCTGGCCGGGCTTGGCCAGGTAGTAGAGGGGGACCAGGATGGCGAGGGCGCCGATCGCGGGCAGGACGAGGTGGCGGACGGGCCGGAACTCCTGGGGGCGGTATCGGCGGTAGTAGAGGGGGAGGGCGATGTTGGACGCCAGGTAGACCAGCAGGATCAGGATGGCGCCCAGACTGGAGGACTCCGTGAAGAAGACCACGGGGTTCATCGAACCGCCGCCGGAGCCGAGCAGATGGCCCAGGCCCCAGCCGCCGATGATCAGCAGCGCGATGACGGCGAAGGCGACGATCGCGTTGTTCGGCGTACGGCGCGTGGGATGGACGTACCCGAAGAAGGACGGCAGCAGCCCCTCGCGCCCCGCGTTGAAGACCAGGCGGGCCTGGGAGTTGATGCCCGCGATCAGGACGCCGAGGGTGGAGGTCAGGCCGCCCACGTAGGCGAGGAACGCCAGCGCGCCGAGGGTGTGCTGGGCGACGTCGATGAACGGGATGGGGGAGGCGCCGAGCCGGTCCAGGTCGTAGCCGAAGCCGGTCACCGTGGCGTAGGAGAAGAGGATGTAGCTCACCGTCATGATCGCGACCGAGGAGAACACGGCGCGGCCGACGTTGCGCCGTGGGTTCTCCGTCTCCTCGGCGAGGGCCGCCGAGTTCTCCCAGCCGATGAACAGGTACACGGCCAGCGGGAATCCGGCCGCCAGCCCCTTGAGGCCGTGGGTGAGATGGCCGGGCAGGAACGGCGCGGCGGAGAGGGCGCCGCGATGCTCGACGATCGCCGCGACCGAGACCACGACGAGCACCAGCATCTCCACGCCGAAGAAGTAGCCGGCCCACTTGGTGGAGACGACGATCCCGCGCAGCATCAGCACCACCGAGCAACCGGTGAGCAGCAGCGTCCAGACGATCCACGGCACGTCGACGCCCGTGTAGTGGTGCAGGGTGATCTGTACGAAGCCACCCGAGATCGCGATCACCGAGGCCATCGCGATGATGTAGCCGAGTCCGGCCAGCAGGGCTGTGGTCACCGCGCTGACCGGACCGAAGGTCTTGCCGACGAAGGTGGTGAAACTGCCCGCCGAGGGGTGGGCCCGGGAGAACTCGGCCAGTGTGTTGCCGAGCAGCGCGACCGCCACCCCAGCCGCCACGATGGTCAGCGGGGACGCGATCCCCGCGGTGGTGGCGAGGAAGGCGAAGCCGAAGAAGAAGCTCATCGCCGGACCGACGTTGGCCATCGTGGCGGCGGCGATGTCCGCCATGCCGAGGACACCGCCGCGCAACCGCTGCGGCGCGCCGCCGGCGGGGCCCGACGTCGACGAGGGGCCGACAGGCTCGGGTACCGGCATGGGACAGCTCCTTCTGCGAGGTCGGCGGCACGGGAAAGGGGGAGAAGTGATCAGTTCAGGCCGGCGTGCCGGTGCGCCTTCACCGCGCGTACCGCCGGGTCCATCGCGCCGCGGGTGAGTTGGTCGAGCAGGTCGGCGTGGCAGCGGTTGCGGGCCCGTACGACCGAAGGGGCGGGCGCGGGCCCCAGCAGGCACTGGCGGCCGAGCAGGTCGGCGGCGAACTCACGGATCCCGACGCCGCCGAGCGCCTCGGCCAGGTCGAGGTGGAAGCGCGTCTCCAGTTCGAGCAGCCGGGCCGGGTCCTCGGCCAGGTCCAGCTCCTCGACCAGGGCGTGCAGTCCGTCGAGCCGTCCGTCCGGGATCTCCCCCGTGCCGTGCGCCACGAGACCGCATTCGAGCAGCAGATGGAAGGATTCCAGCGAGGCCGCCTCCTCGGCGTCGTGCAGCACGGCGACGACCGTGTCCCAGTCGGCCGCGACGAAGGTGCCGCCCGAACGGCCCCGACGGCGGTCGAGCAGGCCGTCCTGGCACATGGCCTCCAGCGCGCGGCGCACGGTGATCTCACTGATCCCCAGTTCCTCGGCGAGAACGCCCGCGTCCGGCAGCCGGTCGCCCGGCGCCACGGACCTCAGCCGTATCCGCAGGGCGATCCTGGACCGGACGAGTTCGGCTCCCGTGGTGCCCCGGCCGGCCAGGACGCGGGTGTCCCACACCCCGCCGACCTGCGCGGCCGCCGCCTGGTTGTAGGGCCCGAACTTGCCCGCTGCGTTCACCACGACGCCACCCTAACGGCCTGCTGAGCGGGGTTACGGGGGACGGTGGCACGGCGTGCTCTGCATGTACGGAAAATAGAGCAACATGAACACTTAAACAAGACTGTTTTTTCTGATCGTGCTGAACTAATTTCCCGGTCCATGACAGCAACCCTCCCCGAAACCCCTCCCGCGGAGTCCGGTGGCCTGCAGGCCGGTCTCAAGAACCGCCATCTGTCGATGATCGCGATCGGCGGTGTCATCGGCGCCGGCCTGTTCGTCGGCTCCGGCTCCGGCATCGCCGCCGCAGGCCCCGGCATCCTCGTCTCGTACGCCCTCGTCGGCGTCCTCGTCGTCCTCGTGATGCGCATGCTCGGCGAGATGGCCGCGGCCAACCCCACCTCGGGCTCGTTCTCCGCCTACGCCGACCGCGCGCTGGGCCGCTGGGCGGGCTTCACCATCGGCTGGTTGTACTGGTTCTTCTGGGTCGTGGTGCTCGCCGTCGAGGCGACCGCCGGGGCCAAGATCCTGGCCGGCTGGATGCCGGCGGTCCCGCAGTGGGGCTGGGCCCTGATCGTCATGGTCGTCCTGACCGCCACCAACCTGGTCTCGGTCAGCTCCTACGGCGAGTTCGAGTTCTGGTTCGCCGGCATCAAGGTCGTCGCGATCGCCGCGTTCATCGTGGTCGGAGGGCTCGCGATCTTCGGGCTGCTGCCCGGTTCGGACCACCCGGCCTCCGGTTTCTCCAACCTCACCGCGCACGGCGGTTTCCTGCCCAACGGCCCCGGAGCGATCCTCACCGGCGTCCTGATGGTGGTCTTCTCCTTCATGGGCAGCGAGATCGTCACCCTCGCCGCGGGTGAGACCGCCGACCCGCGGGCCGCCGTCACCAAGGCCACCAACAGCGTGATCTGGCGGATCGCGGTGTTCTACCTGGGCTCGATCCTGATCGTGGTGTCGCTGCTGCGCTGGAACGACCCGGCCATCCTCAAGGACGGCTCGTACGTCGCCGCCCTCAGCTCCATCGGCATCCCGCACGCCGCCCAGATCATGAACACCATCGTGCTGACCTCCGTGCTGTCCTGCCTCAACTCCGGCCTGTACACGGCCTCGCGCATGGCCTTCTCGCTCGGCCGCCGCAGCGACGCCCCGGCCGCGTTCGGGCGGACCACGGGCCGCGGTGTGCCGCAGGCGGCCATCCTGGCCTCGGTGGTCTTCGGCTTCGTCGCGGTCGCCTTCAACTACCTGTGGCCCGACACCGTCTTCCAGTTCCTGCTCAACTCCTCCGGTGCGATCGCCCTGTTCGTCTGGCTGGTGATCTGCTTCTCCCAGCTGCGGATGCGCAAGATCATCCAGCGGGAGTCGCCGGAGAAGCTGGTCGTCCGGATGTGGCTCTACCCCTACCTCACCTGGGCCACCATCGCCCTGATCACTTTCGTCCTGGGCTACATGCTCACCGACACCGCGGACGGCGGAGGCCGGGACCAGGTCGTCCTGTCCACCCTGGTCGCCCTGGCCGTTGTGGCCTACGCGGTGATACGCCAACGTCGGGCGGCCCGGACCGAGCCGAAGCTCTCCGACCAGGTCTGACCTGCGGGTTCTTAGGCCTTCGTCGACTTTGGCATGATTCCCGCATGAGGATCTCGCAGCGCGCCCAGTCCGTCGCGCCGTTCTACGCCATGGAGTTCGGCAAGCACGCCGCGGCGCTGGAGGCCGAGGGGCACCGCGTCGTCAAGCTCAGTCTCGGGGAGCCGGACTTCGGGGCGCCGCCGGCCGTGCTGGACGCGCTGCGGGAGGCCGTGGGCAGCAGGCCCATGAGCTACACCGGAGCGCTCGGGCTGCCCGAACTGCGGCAGGCCATAGCGCGGTTCTACGGCGATCAGCACGGCGTCGACGTCGATCCGGGCCGGGTCGTCGTGACCGCGGGGGCGTCGGCGGCGCTGGTGCTGGGCGCCGCCGCCCTCGTCGACCCGGGGGACGAGGTGCTCATCGCCGACCCGTCCTACCCCTGCAACCGGCAGATCGCCGAGAGCTTCGGTGCGCGGGTCACCCTCGTGCCCACCAGTGCCGAATCGCGGTACCAGTTGGACACGGCCTCGGTGCGGTCGTACTGGACGGACCGCACCCGCGGGACCATGGTCGCCAGCCCCTCCAACCCGACCGGCACCTCCGTCCCGGCCGACGAGCTGGCGGCCATCTGCGAGCTCGCCCGGGAGCGGGACGCCTGGCGGATCGTCGACGAGATCTACCTCGACCTCGGCGATCACGACGCGCAGGGACGGCCGCCGCGCAGTGTGCTGTCGTACGACCGGGAGGCCGTCGTCATCAACAGCTTCTCCAAGTACTTCGGGATGACCGGCTGGCGGCTGGGGTGGTGTGTCGTGCCCGAGGCGCTGGTGCCCGCGCTGGAGCGGCTGGCCCAGAACTACATGATCTGTGCCTCCACCCCCGCCCAGCACGCCGCGCTCGCGTGTTTCACGCCCGAATCGCTCGCCGTGTGCGAGGAGCGGCGGGCCGAGTTCGGGCGGCGGCGGGCGCTGGTCCTCGAGGGGCTGGAGCAGATCGGGCTGCCGGTGCCCGTGCCGCCCGACGGGGCGTTCTACGTGTACTTCGACGTCAGCGGCACCGGGCTCAGCTCGTGGGAGTTCTGCGGACGGGCGCTCCAGGAGGCGCATGTCGCCCTCACACCGGGGCGGGACTTCGGGGTGGGGACCGCCGAGACCCACGTACGGCTGTCCTACGCCGCCTCGGCCGACGAACTGCGCGAGGGGATCGCGCGGCTCGGGAAGTTCGTGGCCACGCTCGACTAGACATGCCAGAGGGGCCGGTCCATGTGGACCGGCCCCTGTGGCGTTCAGTCGATCAGACCAGGTCGAAGCGGTCCAGGTTCGAGACCTTGACCCACGCGTCGACGAAGTCCTTCACGAACTTCTCCTTCGCGTCGTCGCTCGCGTAGACCTCCGCGAGGGCGCGCAGCTCGGAGTTGGAGCCGAAGACCAGGTCGGCACGGGTGCCGGTCCACTTCAGCTTGCCGGTCTCCGCGTCGCGGCCCTCGAAGGCGGTCTGGTCCTCCGAGGTGGACTTCCACGTCGTGCCCAGGTCGAGCAGGTTGACGAAGAAGTCGTTGGTCAGGACGCCCGGACGGTCGGTGAAGACGCCGTGCGTCGTGCCGCCCTGGTTGGCGCCGAGAACACGCAGACCACCGACGAGGGCGGTCATCTCGGGGGCGCTCAGGGTGAGCAGGTTCGCCCTGTCGAGCAGCAGGTACTCGGCCGGCAGGCGGTTGCCCTTGCCGAGGTAGTTGCGGAAGCCGTCCGCGACCGGCTCCAGCGCCGCGAAGGACTCCACGTCGGTGTGCTCCTCGGTGGCGTCCACGCGACCCGGCGTGAAGGGGACCTCCACGTAGTAGCCCGCGTCCTTGGCGGCCTGCTCGACCGCCGCGGCACCCGCGAGGACGATCAGGTCGGCCAGGGAGACCTTCTTGGCACCGGTGTTGAACTCGGCCTGGACGCCCTCCAGGACACGCAGGACCTGGCCGAGCTGCTCCGGGTCGTTGACCTCCCAGCCGCGCTGCGGCTCCAGGCGGATGCGGGCGCCGTTGGCGCCGCCGCGCTTGTCGCTGCCGCGGAAGGTGGACGCCGAGGCCCACGCCGTCGACACCAGCTGCGAGACGGTCAGGCCCGTCTCCAGGACCTTGGCCTTCAGGGACGCGACGTCGCCGGCGTCGATGGTCTCGCCCTCGGCCTGCGGCAGCGGGTCCTGCCACAGCAGCGTCTCCGCCGGGACCTCCGGGCCGAGGTACAGGGACTTCGGGCCCAGGTCACGGTGGGTCAGCTTGTACCAGGCGCGGGCGAAGGCGTTCGCGAACTGGTCCGGGTTCTCGTGGAAGCGCTTCGAGATCTCGCCGTAGATCGGGTCGAAGCGCAGCGAGAGGTCGGTGGTGAGCATCGTGGGCCGACGCTTCTTCGACGGGTCGTGGGCGTCCGGGATGATCTCCTGCGAGTCCTTGGCCACCCACTGGTTGGCACCGGCGGGGCTCTGGGTGAGCTCCCACTCGTAGCCGAAGAGGATGTCGAAGAAGTCGTTGCTCCACTGGGTGGGCTTGGTGGTCCAGGTGACCTCGAGACCGGAGGTGATGGCGTCGCCGCCCTTGCCGGTGCCGTGGGTGGACTTCCAGCCCAGGCCCTGCTCCTCCATGGAGGCGGCCTCGGGGTCGTTGCCGACCGCGTCGGCCGGGCCCGCGCCGTGGGTCTTGCCGAAGGTGTGGCCACCGGCGATGAGGGCGACGGTCTCCTCGTCGTTCATCGCCATCCGGCGGAACGTCTCGCGGATGTCGCGGGCCGCGGCGAGCGGGTCCGGGTTGCCGTTGGGGCCCTCGGGGTTGACGTAGATGAGGCCCATCTGGACGGCGCCGAGCGGGTTCTCGAGCTCACGGTCGCCGGTGTAGCGCTGGTCGTCGAGCCAGGTGGTCTCGGGACCCCAGTAGACGTCCTCGTCGGCCTCCCAGACGTCGGCGCGGCCGCCGGCGAAGCCGAAGGTCTCGAAGCCCATGGTCTCCAGCGCGACGTTGCCGGTGAGGATCATGAGGTCGGCCCAGGAGATGGACTGGCCGTACTTCTTCTTCACCGGCCACAGCAGACGGCGGGCCTTGTCCAGGTTGCCGTTGTCCGGCCAGCTGTTCAGCGGCGCGAAGCGCTGCTGGCCACGGCCGCCACCGCCGCGGCCGTCACTGATGCGGTAGGTGCCGGCGCTGTGCCAGGCCATCCGGATCATCAGCGGGCCGTAGTTGCCGAAGTCCGCGGGCCACCAGTCCTGCGAGGTGGTGAGCACCTCGGCGATGTCCCGTTTCACGGCGTCCAGGTCGAGGGCCTGGAAGGCCTCGGCGTAGTCGAAGTCCGCACCGAGCGGGTTCGCCACGACGGGGTCCTTGGCGAGGATCTTCAGGTTCAGCCGCTCCGGCCACCACTGGCGGTTGCCACCGCCCTGGGTCGGGTGCGGGGCGCGCCCGTGCGCGACCGGGCAGCCACCGGTGCCCTCAGTCTTGGCGTCGGTGACGATTGCATCGGGGTTCTCAGACATTTCAGTCCTTCCGAACTGGGTGGATCACGGTGCTGAAATAAGCCTTTGGGGGGAACAGTCGGGGCACAGGCCCCAGTAGATGACCTCGGCCTCGTCGATCGAGAAGCCGCGGTCGTCCGAAGCTGTCAGGCAGGGCGCGTGACCGACGGCACAGTCGACGTCGACGACGGCCCCGCACGACCGGCAGACCAGGTGATGGTGGTTGTCCCCGACCCGTCCCTCGAACCGTGCCGGGCTGCCGGGCGGCTCGAGGCGGCGCACGAGACCCGCCGCGGTGAGCGAGTGCAGGGCCTCGTACACGGCCTGGAGGGATATGTGGCCGAGACGGTCACGCACTCCCGTGGCGAGCGCGTCGGCCGCGAGGTGGTCACCGGCCCGGACGGTCTCGAGCAGTGCGACGCGCGCGGCCGTCACCCGCAGGCCGGCACCGCGCAGCTCGTCGGCGGTGTTCGGAAGCCGGGGGGCGGTCATGCGACCAACCTACCCCCACAAACACGAATGGTTCAAGAAATGGAACCGTTCCAAATCTGTGGCGCCTCGGTTCGGGGCTCCTCCGGCACGCAAAGGCGCTCACAACACTGGCCGGTGAGGTGTGCGGGCGGTGTAACCCCTGATGAACGGCTCGGGAGACATCTGCGTAATGGGCATTTCGTACGGTCGGAGGAGATCGAAACGACTGAGCTCAGGGAGGCGTGCCCGTGGTGCGGACGGTCTGCTCGTACTGCGGTGTGGGCTGCGGCCTGGTCCTCGACATCGGCACCGGCCCGGACGGACGGCGTACGGTCCTGAAGGCGTCCGGGGACAAGGAGCACCCCGCCAACTTCGGCAAGCTCTGCACCAAGGGCGCCACCACCGCCGACCTGCTCGCCGCGCCCGGGCGGCTGTCCACGGCCCTGGTACGGCCCGAGCGGGGCGAGGAGCCGGTGCCACAAGCCGTCGGCGTGGGGATCACCGAGACGGCCCGGCGGCTGCGGGAGATCATCGACGAGCACGGTCCCGACGCGGTCTCGCTCTACGTCTCCGGCCAGATGAGCCTGGAGGCGCAGTACCTGGCGAACAAGCTCGCCAAGGGGTTCATGGGCACCAACCAGATCGAGTCGAACTCCCGGCTGTGCATGGCCAGCGCCGGCACCGGCTACAAGCTGTCGCTCGGGGCGGACGGTCCGCCCGGCTCGTACCAGGACTTCGAGCAGGCCGACCTCTTCTTCGTCATCGGCTCCAACATGGCCGACTGCCATCCCATCCTGTTCCTCAGGATGATGGAGCGGGTGAAGTCGGCGGGCGCCAAGGTGATCGTCGTCGATCCGCGGCGCACCGCCACGGCCGCGAAGGCGGACCTGTTCCTGCAGATCAAGCCGGGTGCCGACCTCGCGCTGCTGAACGGCCTGCTGCACCTGCTGCACGCCGAGGGCCGCATCGACCCCGAGTTCGTCGCCGCCCACACCGAGGGCTGGGAGGCGATGCCGGAGTTCCTCGCGGACTACGCGCCCGCCGCGGTGGCCGAGATGACGGGCCTCGCCGAGGAGGACATCCGGGAGGCGGCGCGGCTCATCGGATCGGCCGGTGAGTGGATGAGCCTGTGGACCATGGGGCTCAACCAGTCCACCCACGGCACCTGGAACACCAACGCCGTGGTCAACCTCCATCTCGCCACGGGTGCCATCTGCCGCCCCGGCAGCGGCCCCTTCTCCCTCACCGGCCAGCCCAACGCCATGGGCGGCCGCGAGATGGGCTACATGGGCCCGGGCCTGCCCGGCCAGCGGTCCGTCCTCGTCGACGACGAGCGGGCCTTCATGGAGGACCTCTGGGAGCTGCCCCCGGACACCCTGCGCGCCGACGGCGTCGGCAAGGGCACGGTCGAGATGTTCCAGAAGATGGCCGACGGCGAGATCAAGGCCTGCTGGATCATCTGCACCAACCCGGTCGCCTCGGTCGCCAACCGCCGCACGGTCATCGAGGGACTGGAGGCCGCCGAGTTCGTCGTCACGCAGGACGTCTTCGCCGACACCGAGACCAACGCCTACGCCGACGTCGTGCTGCCCGGCGCGCTGTGGACGGAGGGCGAGGGCGTCTTCGTCAACAGCGAGCGCAACCTCACGCTGACCCCGGCGGTGGCCGACCCGCCCGGCGAGGCGATGGCGGACTGGCGGATCATCGCGGCCGTCGCGTGCGAGATGGGGTACGAGAAGGGGTTCTCCTACGACAGCGCGGAGGCCGTCTTCGAGGAGATCAAGCAGGCCTGGAACCCGAAGACGGGCTGGGACCTGCGCGGGGTCTCGTACGAGCGGCTGCGGGAGACGCCGGTGCAGTGGCCCGCGGCGAGTCCGGACGGGCCGGACCGGAACCCGATCCGGTACGTGGGGGAGGACGGTTCGCTGAGGTTCCCCACCGCGAGCGGGCGGGGCGTCTTCTACGCCCGGCCGCACATCCCGCCGACCGAGATGCCGGACGACGACTACCCGTTCGTCCTCAACACCGGACGGCTCCAGCACCAGTGGCACACGCTGACCAAGACGGCGAAGGTGGCGAAGCTGAACAAGCTGAACCCCGGGCCCTTCGTGGAACTGCACCCCCAGGACGCGTCGGCCCTGGGGGTGGCCGACGGCGACTCCGTCGAGGTGGCCTCCCGGCGCGGCCGGGCCGTGCTGCCGGCCGTCGTGACGGACCGGGTGCGGCCCGGGTGCTGCTTCGCGCCCTTCCACTGGAACGACCTGTTCGGGGAGTACCTGAGCGTCAACGCGGTGACGAGCGACGCGGTGGACCCGCTGTCGTTCCAGCCGGAGTTCAAGGTGTGCGCGGTGTCGCTGACGAAGGTGGCCGTGCCGGTGACCTTGCGGGCTCCGGCGGCCGCGGTGGCTCCGGCTCCGGAAGCTGCGCCGGCGGTCGCTGAGGCGGTTCCCCCCGCGTCCATGGCCGCGTCCGTCTTCGGCCTCCACCCCGCACCGCCGCCCGTCCTCACCGCGCAGGAACGTCAGTACCTGGTCGGCTTCCTTGCCGGGGTCCCCGCCGGGGTGCCCGGCGTGCCGGTCCTGCCGCCCGACGCGCCCTTCACCCCCGAACACGCCCTGTGGGTGAACGGCACACTCGCCGGGATGTACTCACGGGCGGGGGCCACACAGCCCTCGGCCACACTGCTGCGCCGTGAGGTCGTCATCCTGTGGGCCTCGCAGACCGGCAACGCCGAGGAGTTCGCGGCCGCCACCGCCGAGCGGCTCACCACCTCCGGCCACAGCACGTCCATGGTCGGCATGGACCAGGCAGACCTCGGCGAACTGCCGCCCGGAGCCGACCTGTTGCTGATCACCAGCACCTTCGGCGACGGCGACGCCCCCGACAACGGCAGTGGCTTCTGGGAGACGCTGGCCGACCCCGGCACCCCCCGCCTGGAGGGCCGCCGGTACGCCGTGCTGGCCTTCGGCGACTCGTCGTACGACGACTTCTGCGGGCACGGCCGCCGCCTGGACCAGCGCCTCGACGAACTGGGCGCGCGGCGGCTCGCCCCACGCACGGACTGCGAACCGGACTTCGAGGACGCGGCGCACGGCTGGCTGGACCAGGTCCTGACGGCGCTGTCCGACACCCCGGCGGCCGACACCGGGATCTCCGACACCAGCGCGGCCGACACCCGCCCCTCCGCCCCCACAGTGATCCAGGCACCCCCGGTCACACCCCCGGCGCCCCCGGCCGCCCGGCCCCGCTCCAAGAAGCCCGTCCCCGTCCTCGCCCGCCTCACCGGCAACCGCCTCCTGAGTCTGCCCGGCGCCGGCAAGGAGGTCCGCAGGTTCACCTTCGACACCCGCGACAGCGAGAGCCCGCTCCTCTACGACGCCGGGGACGCCCTCGGCATCCGGCCGCTCAACTCGGTGGACCTGGTCGAGGAGTGGCTGGCGGTCACCGGCCTGGACGCCGGGGCCGCGGTGGACGTGAACGGCGTGGGAGAGGTCCCGCTCGGCGAGGCGTTCCTGCGGCACCTCGACATCACCAGGATCACCCCCGGCCTGCTCCGGTTCGTCGCCGAACGCACCCGGGACCCAAGGGAGTTGAAGAAGCTCCTGCGCCCGGACAACAAGGACGAGCTCGCCAAGTGGGGCTGGGGCCGCCAGGCCGTGGACGTGATCACCGAGTACGGCGTGACGGCCGGCCCGCAGGAGTGGACGCAGACCCTCGGACGCCTCCAGCCGCGGCTGTACTCCATATCGTCCAGCCCGCTGACCGACCCGCACCTGGTCTCGCTGACCGTCTCCGTCGTGCGCTACGAGAACCTGCACGGCAGGCCCCGCCAGGGTGTCTGCTCGCCCTTCCTCGCCGACGCCGCCGCGGACACCCCGGTGCCCGTGCACGTCCAGCGTTCCCCGCACTTCCGCCCGCCGGCCGACTCCGGCACGCCCATGGTCATGGTCGGCCCCGGCACCGGCGTCGCCCCCTTCGTCGGCTTCCTGGAGCAGCGCCGCGCTCTCGGCCACCGGGGCCCGAACTGGCTGTTCTTCGGCGAACAGCACAAGGCGACCGACTTCTACTACGAGGACGAGCTGACCGGGTTCCTCGCGGACGGCACCCTCGCCCGCCTGGACACCGCCTTCTCCCGTGACCAGCGCGCGAAGGTCTACGTCCAGGACCGGATGCGCGAACACGGCCCGCTGCTGTGGTCCTGGCTCCAGGACGGCGCCCACTTCTACGTGTGCGGCGACGCCTCCCGCATGGCGAAGGACGTCGACCAGGCGCTCAGGGACATCGCGGTCCTCCACGGCGGCTTGGACCAGGCGGGCGCGGCGGCCTATGTGAAGCAACTCGCCACGGACAAGCGCTATGTGCGTGACATCTATTGACCGGGCCCGTCAGCGAGCCCCGGGCCACAGGTGGGAGTATCGGTCGCCATGAGAGCGTCCCCAGCGGTCCGGAGCCTGCGCGCGGCGGTGTTCGCCGCGCTGTGCGTGCTGCTGGCCACCGGGGGCCACGCACTGGCGACCGGGATGGCACCGCCGGTGTGGGCGCAGGCGGCCGGGTTCGTGCCGATGTTCGTGACCGGCTGGCTGCTCGGCGGCCGGGAGCGGTCGCTCAAGGCCATCGGCGGAGCGACCCTCACTTCCCAGGGCGGGCTGCATCTGGGCTTCGGCGCGGCTCGCTCGCGCTCTACGGGGACGCCGTACGGCATGGCGATGCACCACATGCCGGCGACGCACACGATGACCCTGCACGGCCTGCGCATGGCGCATATGGCGGCACCGCACCCCCACGCCCTGACCCCGCATGCCACCGCCGCCCATGTCTCGGCCGCTCTCCTGCTGACCTGGTGGCTCCGACGCGGCGAGGCGGCCCTGTGGTCCCTGCTGCGCCGGGCGGTCGCGCTCGTACCGGGCCTCGCGGCCTGGTGGCGGGGGTACGGCGAACCGGTCGCCCCGGACCCGGTACGCCCACCGGCCGACGGCCCGTGCGCACCTCGTCCCCTCCTGCTCCGCCACACGGTCCACCGGCGCGGACCGCCCACCACGATCCCGTACGCGATCTGACCCTTTCCTCCCTTTCCTGTCAGTACGGAGATTCCTCAGCCATGTCCTCAGCACGCACCTCCCTGCGCCGAGTCGGCGTCGCCGGCGCCCTCGCCGCCGCCGCGGTACTGACCGCCGCGGGCGCCGCCTCCGCGCACGTCACCGTCCACCCCGACAGCTACGCCAAGGGCGCCACCGACGGTGCCCTGACCTTCCGGGTCCCCGACGAGAGCGACACCGCGAGCACCACGAAGGTCCAGCTGTTCCTGCCCACCGACCACCCGCTGCTCGGCGTGCTCGTCTCCCCGCACGACGGGTGGACCGCGAAGGTCACGGACACCAAGCTCACGACACCGGTCAAGACGGACGACGGCACGATCACCGACGCGGTCTCCGAGGTCACCTGGACCGGCGGGAAGATCGGCCCAGGGCAGTACGAGGACTTCGACGTAGCCTTCGGTCAACTCCCCGACGACACCGCCCGGCTGACCTTCAAGACTCTCCAGACCTACTCCGACGGGAAGGTCGTCCGCTGGATCGAGGAGGCCGCCCAGGGCGACGAGGAGCCGGAGAACCCGGCGCCGGTCCTCAAGCTGACGCCGGCCGGGACCACGTCGGCCACCGCGTCGCAGACCTCCGCGGTCGCGTCCAAGGCGTCGAAGACCTCCGCGAGCGACTCCACCGCCCGCGGTCTCGGCGTCGCCGGGCTGGTCGTGGGCGTGCTGGGGCTCGCGGCGGGGGCCCTCGCCGTCGTACGGAGCCGCCGTACGCAGTGAGCGGGAACCTGTGGATCTGCGTACCCACAGGTGGTGATCGGTGCCCGGGTGGAAGGATGAGGCGCCATGACGGCAGGGTGGTGTTCTCGCACGGTACGGGCCGCGGTGTTCGCGGCCGTCTGTGTGCTGCTCGCCGCCCTGGGCCACGTCCTCATGTCCGGCACCCATGTGCCCGGATGGACACTGGCAGCGAGCCTGGTCCTCACCGGGGGCGCGGGCTGGTGTCTGACCGGCCGTGAACGCGGACTCCCGCTGATCGTGGCCGTCGTGGTCGCTGCCCAGACGGCCCTGCACTCGGCGTTCACCCTCGCGCAGCCCGCACCGGCGGCACAGGACACTGGCGCGATGCACATGGAGTCCATGCACACGAGTGGCATGGACTCCATGGATATGTCCCCCATGGGGACGTCAGCGGGCGTCGGTGCTCTCTCGTTCTGGATGCCGTTCGGGATGTACGCCGCCCACCTGCTCGCCGCGCTCCTGACCGGCCTCTGGCTGGCGTACGGCGAGAGGGCCGCGTTCCGTATCCTGCGGGCCGTCGCGGGACGGCTCGCGGCCCCGCTGCGGCTGTTGCTCGCCCTGCCCGCCACTCCGCACCGCCCGCGTCTGCGGGTGCGCCGGCCCCGCTCGGAGCGGGAGCCCCGGCTTCTCCTTCTCGTCCACGCGATCACCCACCGGGGACCGCCCCCGGGGACCGCTGTCGCCTGACGACAGACGGCACCCCGAGGAAGCCCCTGTGCGCCTCGGGCTCGGTCGTGCCCCCACGTATGTGCTGCCCGCACACGTGGTCGCCGCACGGCCGCATCCCCTCACCGGACCGCCGCGCACCCCTGTGCACCGCCATCACATCGGTGGCACCGCCATGACAGCGGTGGCCCGGATCCCGGCTGACCCGAGAAGGACACCTGGTGATCACTTCCGCCCCGCCCGCCCCGGCCGAGTTCCGCACCCGACGGGAGTCCGCCGACGCCTCCGCCACCGCCTGGGCGCTCGCCGCCCGTGCCGGTGACGCCGACGCCGTCGACCACTTCGTCCGCGCGCTGCACCATGACGTGCTGCGCTATGTCTCCTACCTGTGCGCCGACCCGCAGGCCGTGGACGACCTCGCCCAGGACACGTTCCTGCGGGCGCTCGGCAGTCTGCACCGGTTCGAGGGGCGGTCCTCGGCGCGGGCCTGGCTGCTGTCCATCGCCCGCCGCGCGGTGATCGACGGTTTCCGGCATGCCGCGGCCCGGCCCCGCCGGTATGACGGTGCGGACTGGCAGGCCGCGGCCGAGCGCGCTCAGCCGCGGGGCGTGCCCGGCTTCGACGAGGGGATAGTGCTGCTCGACCTGCTGGCCACGTTGCCCGAGGAGCGGCGTGAGGCATTCGTTCTGACGCAGATGCTGGGGCTGTCGTACGAGGAGGCGGCTGTGGTGAGCGGGTGTCCCGTGGGGACAGTGCGGTCCCGCGTGGCGCGGGCCAGGGCGGTGCTGGTGGAGCTGGTGGGGTGAGAGCGCCTATGGGGGTGCCGCGACGTGTTGTCTTGCGGCTGCGGCACGCCTGTGGCTGGTCGCGCCCGCGCGGCGGAGCCGCACATCGACGCAGCCCCGCGCCCCCGAAAACATTCCAGTCACCGTTTGTTTCGGAGGAACCTGGCTGTCGTTCCCGCTGCGGCCAGGGCCGCCATGCTGGTGCCGGCCAGGGCCAGCGCCCTTGCCTTCCGGCTCGGCGGACTGGGCCTCGCGCCCGGCGCCACGCCGTACGCGCTGCCCGGCGCCCCGGGCAGGGCGGACGCCAGCAGTTCCGCCAGGTGCACCGCCTCGTGGCCGCCGCTGTCGAGTTCGTGGATCTGGGTGCGACAGCTGAAACCGTCGGCCAGGACCACCGTCTCGGGGGGCTCGTCGCGCAGACGCGGGAGCAGTACGCGTTCCGCACATGCCTCGCTGACCTCCAAGTGGCCCGGTTCGAAGCCGAAGTTGCCGGCGAGGCCGCAGCAGCCGGAGTCCAGTTGTTCGGCGTCGACGCCGGCGCGGTGCAGGAGTGTGCGGTCGGCCTGCCAGTCCAGGACCGCGTGCTGGTGACAGTGCACCTGGGCGAGGGCCTTCGTTGAGCGTTCCGGGACGTGCGGGGGCTCGTAGCCGGGGGAGTGCTCGGTGAGCAGTTCGGCGAGCGTGACCGTCTGGTCGCGCAGCCGCCGTACGTCACGGTCGCCGGGGAACAGCTCGGGCGCGTCCGACCGGAAGACGGCGGTGCAGCTGGGCTCCAGTCCGACCACCAGGCCGCCCGCCCGGACGTGCTCGGCGAGACGGGGCACGGTCCGGCCCAACACCCGCTCGGCGGTGGCGAGTTGTCCCGTCGAGATCCAGGTCAGGCCGCAGCACAGCGGCTCCTCGGGCAGCACGACCCGCCAGCCCGCGTGCTCCATGAGGGTCACGGCCGCCTGGCCGATGTGCGGGTGGAAGTGGTTGGTGAAGGTGTCCGGCCAGAGCAGGACGCTGCCGCGTGCCCCGTCGCCGTACGGCTCGTGCCGGGCGAACCAGTGCTGCAGCGTCTCACCGGCGAACAGCGGGACTTCGCGGTTCTCCACGCCCGCGATCGCCACGGCGGCCCTGGACAGGGGCGGGGTGTGGGTCAACGCGTTGACGACGGGCCCGAGTCGGGTGCGTCCGACCACTTGCGCCACGGCGGGCAGCCAGCCCATGGACAGATGGGCGCGGGGCCTGCGCCACCAGCGGCCCTCGTAGTGGTGGGACAAAAACTCCGCCTTGTACGTGGCCATGTCGACGTCCGCCGGACAGTCCTTCCTGCAGCCCTTGCAGGCCAGACACAGGTCGAGGGCGTCCCGGACCGCCTCGGACCGCCAGCCGTCCCGCAGCGCGCTGTCGCCGTGTCCGTCGAGCATCTCGAACAGCAGCCGGGCCCGCCCGCGCGTGGAGTGCTCCTCCTCGTGCGTGACCTGGTAGGACGGGCACATCACCGCACCGCCATCGGTGGTGTGCTGACGGCATTTCCCCACGCCCACACAGCGGTTGGCGGCCTCGGCGAAGGACCCGCCGTCGTGCGGGAAGCGGAAGTGCAGATCGCGGGGGTCGTACGGCGCCCAGTCACCGCCGAGCCGCAGGTTCTCGTCCAGCTTGTACGGCGCCACGACCTTCCCGGGGTTCATCCGGCCGAGCGGGTCGAAGACGGCCTTCACCTGCTCGAAGGCGGTGACGAGTCGGTCCCCGAACATCCGCGGCAGCAGCTCGCCCCGGCTCTGCCCGTCGCCGTGCTCGCCCGAGAAGGAGCCGCCGAACTCGACGACCAGGTCGGCTGCCCGCTCCATGAACCGCCGGTAGGCGGCCACTCCGTCTGCGGAGTACAGGTCGAAGGGGATCCGGGTGTGCACACAACCGTGGCCGAAGTGGCCGTAGAGACTGGGCCCGGTGTCACTGAGGTAGCCGAACTCGTCGTACAGGCCCCGCAGTCGGCGCAGGTAGTCGCCGAGCCGCTCGGGCGGGACCGCCGAGTCCTCCCAGCCCTCGAAGGTGTCGGGGCGGCCCGGAATGTGTGCGGTGGCGCCGAGTCCGGCCTCGCGGACCTGCCACAACTCCTGCTCGTGGGACGGGTCGTCGAGGAAGGCGACCTCGGGATCGTGCTCGGACTCGTGCAGGCCGTCCAGCATGCGGTGGGCGTGTTCGTCGGCCTCCTGGAGGGTCTCCCCGCCGAACTGCACCATCAAGTAGGCGTTTCCCTCGGGGAGTTCGGCGCGGGCCTTCGGGTTGAGGTGCTTGATCCGCTCGTCCTGGAGCAGTCGCGAGTCGATGCCCTCCAGCGCGATGGGCTCGTACGGCAGGATCGTCGGTACGGCGTCGGCGGCCGTCTCGATGTCGGGGAACCCGAGGACGACCAGGGTTCGTTCCTTGACCACCGGCACCAGTTCCAGCTCCGCGCGCAACACCGTGACCAGGGTCGACTCGCTGCCGACCAGCAGCCCGGCGACGTCGAAGCCGTGCTCCGGGAGCAGCGAGTCGAGGTTGTAGCCGGAGACCCGGCGCGGGATGTCCGGGAAGCGGGCACGGATCTCGTCGGCGTAGGTGTCGCGCAGGGCGCGCAACTGCCGGTACAGGGAGGCCCGTAGATCTCCGTGCCGCTCGATCTCGGCGTACTCCTCGTCGCTGGTCTCCCCGCACCAGAAGCGGGTGCCGTCGTACAACTGCACTTCCATGCGGGCGATGTTGTCGACGACCTTGCCGTAGGCCTGCGCTGTGGCCCCGCAGGAGTTGTTGCCGATCATTCCGCCGATCGTGCAGTTGGCGTGGGTGGCCGGCTCGGGGCCGAACCGGAGACCCGTCGGGGCGAGTCGGCGGTTGAGCTCGTCGAGGACGATGCCGGGCTGGACGACACAGGTGCGGGCGTCCGGGTCCACGGACTCCAGACGGTCGCAGTACTTCGACCAGTCGATCACCACGGCGGTGTTGGTGCACTGCCCGGCGAGGCTGGTCCCGCCGCCCCGGGACAGCACCGGCGCGCCGTGCTCGCGGGCCACGGCCAGCGCCTCCGCGGCCGCCTCGGGTGTCCGGGGCACGACCACGCCGATCGGGGTCTGACGGAAGTTCGAGGCGTCCGTCGAGTAGGCGGCCCGGCTCCCCGCGTCGAAGCGGACCTCGCCGTCGACCTGCTCGCGCAGTGCGCGCTCCAGGGCCGCCGTGTCCGGCGGGGGTGCGTCAGACCGTCGTACGAGAGGAACGGGCAGGTCGGAGGTCGCCATGAACTCCTCCTTCGGTGTCTGCGCGGGCACCGGCCCGGGTACCCGCAACCGCACCGACGACTACTCCGGCCCCGCCTCCACGGCGAGGTCGGGCAGCAACGCGCGCAGCGCCTCGCGCTGGTCGGCGCCCATGAACCGGGTGAGCGCCTCCTTGACCGTCGCGGCGAGAGTGCCGGAGGACTCCGCCAGCAGGCGCCGGCCCTTCTCGGTGAGGGACACCTCGACGCCCCGCTTGTCGCCGCACACCGACTTGCGGGTGACCAGACCGGCGTGCTGGAGACAGGCGATCTGATAGGTCAGCCGGGTCTTGGGGCGGCCGAGGAGCTCCGCGATCTTCGTCATGCGCACCCCTTCGGCGGGGCGCGCGCCCAGCAGGCACAGCACCAGGAACTCGTCGTGCGAGACGTCCAGACCGTCCTTGACGGCGGAGCGCAGCTCCTGTTCCACGGCTCCCGTCGCGGCCAGCAGCAGCATCCAGGCATGCAGTTCGGGCGGCAGGAGCCCTTCGGACACGGAGGGACATTCGGACGGGTCGGCCATGGATTCAAGTGTAGCTGTTGTCCAAATTTGAAGTATCGGCTAGCGTGATGTCATCCAAATTTGGACCACCTGAGTGAGGAATCATGACCGTCGCCGTCGAAACCGGAACCTGGCAGCTCGACCGGACCGCCACCACCGTGGCCCTGAAGCACAAGACGATGTGGGGCCTGGTCACCGTGAAGGGCGCCTTCACCACCGTGGACGGCCAGGGCGAGGTGCGGGCCGACGGTTCCGCCGTCGGCACCGTGACCCTCGACGCCGCCTCTCTCGACACCAAGAACGCCAAGCGCGACGAGCACCTGCGGGGTGCCGACTTCTTCGACGTCGCGAACCACCCCGAGATCACCTTCGCGGTGCGCAGCGCCGAGCTGCGGGACGGCGACCAGGTGCATGTGATCGGCCAGCTGACCGCGCGCGGCATCAGCCGCCCCCAGTCCTTCACCGCGCAGCTCGCCGACGCGAGCGCCGACGCGGTCACCCTGAACGCCGAATTCTCGGTGGACCGCGAGCACTTCGGCCTGGGCTGGAATCAGATGGGCATGATCCGCGGCCTGACCACGGTCACCGCCACGCTCCGCTTCACACGGTCGGCAGCGTGACGTCGGCGCTCGACAGCGTCTGCGGCGAGGACGTGAACACCCGGAGCCGGATCCGCTGACCCGGCGTCGGCAGGGCGTACGTCCCCTCGGGCGGCCGGAGCTCGTACGTCGCCGTCGCGTGCGCGGGCAGCGTGGCCGGCCCCCGCAGGACCGAGAAGTACGGGTACATGCCCTGACCCCGGGTCAGCGTGAAGTGCGGCGTGAGCGAGTCGTCGTCCGTGTTGGTGACCCGCAGGGTCAGCCGGGACAGCGTGCGGACGTCGTGGCGCACGGAGGTGACCTCCATGCGCAGCGGCGGTGAGCCGGTGGCCGCCAGCGCCGCGCTCGCCACCGCCGGGCTCAGCAGCAGCACGGCCGCGGCGATCCGCGCCGGACGCCGGTACGGACCGGCCGGCCGGCACGTGAACGGCTGCCAGGCCCCCGCGAACTCCGCTGCGGGCGCGGTCACCGCCGCCGCCAGCCACAGCGGGGTCATCATGAGGTAGTAGCCGTCCTGCGAACGGGTCGCCAGCCAGAAGGCCAGCCACGGCAGCACGGTCGCCGCCGGGCCCAGGCGGCGCACGAACAGCACGAACAACGCCAGCAGGCCGGCGAGCAGCAGCAGACTCGCGTACCCGTACCAGTCGAGCCGGTCGCTGCCGTTCGTGAGATACAGCGACACGCCCACCAGGCCCTGGCCGTGCAGCACCGCACCCTGGAGCAGCGGCAGCGCGATCCCCTTCAGCCAGGCGACCGGCTGGCTCACGATGAAGTACGTGTTGATCAGCAGCCATGCGGTGGCGGCGACACCGGCGAGCCGCAGCACCACCAGGCCCGCCGCCCGCGCGCCGAGCTCCCCACGTCGTACGGCGTAGACCCCGGCGAGCAGGAACGGCGCGAGGAACCACGGCAACTGCTGCGCCGCGCATGCCGCGCCCAGACAGGCGGCCTGCGCCATCCCGGCCGGACCCAGCCGCCCGCCCCGCCCGATCCGGGGCCAGCGCACCACCACCGGCACCAGCAGGGCCAGCGCCAGGATCGCCGGGTAGCCGAGCCGGCCGTACATGGAAATCATCGAGAACCCCAGGCACGCCATGGTCGCCACCGACCGCCACGGCACGGGCAGCAGCCACCACAGCACGACCGTGCCGACGAGCAGCGCCCCCGTGCTCATCGCTATGGCCGGCAGACCGCCGTGGCCGAGCCAGAGCAGGGGTGCGGTCAACAGCGGCGCGAGCGGGGGATAGCCGTACGTGTAGTCGTAGCCGCCCGTGACGGTCGGGGTGAGCGCGATGCCGTTGCCGCCGAAGAGCCAGGGCCAGGGGTGGCCGTAGACCCCGTGCCCGGCGACCAGTTCGCGCGCCGCCTGGGCGGTGAGGACGGACTCGTCGGAGCCGCGGTGGAACAGGACGAACGCGCACAGGGCGAGCGTCAGCCCGGTCACCAGCACACACAGGTCCACCCGCGCCAGGGCCCGCCGGCCGCGCACCACCAGCGCGAGAACGCCGCAGACCAGGATCGAGGCGTAGCAGACGGAGATGACCGCGGCCACGGCCGGACGGTGGGTGGCCGCCTGCGTCCACACCTCACGTGTACCGATGAAGAGGCTGACGTCCGCGAGCAGCGTCAGGACGCGATGCCACTGCGTGGGAGGTTCCGGGGCGGTGGACACCGCGGGCTGGGTGGGCCGGCCGGGTGCCGACAGCTGAGTATCTGCCAGGAGCACGACATCGGACGCTAATCGGACCCGGTGAGCCAGGTGTCGCGGGAGGCCAAGAGTCCGGTGTGAGGCGAGTAAGACCCTTTTCGGCACGGCGGGCCGCGGTGCGATGTGTGAGCCGGCGCGGTCGCGCACCGTGTCGCTGTTGGGCCGAACGGGTGACTTGGCGTAAGAATTGGCTGGTGCAGGCATTGAAGGCGAGTCGGAGCGGGGGCAACCGGTGAACAGGTACGACGTCACCGATGAACAGTGGGAGGGGCTCGCCCAGGTCGTTCCGTTGCGCGGGCGGGACGCATGGCCGTCCGCGGTCGGCCACCGGTCCATGCCGGAGGCCGAGACCGAGGCCCGGCGCCGCTTCGTGGTCCTGCGGATCAACGTCTTCGCGGACGCCCGCGAGGTCGCCGAGACCCTGATGGCGGGCATACCCGTCCTGCTCGACCTCACCACCGCGGAGACGGAAGTCGCCAAGCGGGTCCTCGACTTCAGTACCGGCGTCGTCTTCGGCCTGGCGAGCGGGATGCACCGCGTGGACCGCAACGTGTTCCTGCTGACACCGGCCGGGACCGAGGTCACGGGGCTGATGGAGGGCGCGGGCATGCCGGGGTCGTGAGCCTCGGGGTGGTTCGCTCGTTCGTAGGAAGGGCGCTGCGGAGGAACGGTTCGTCCGGTGGCGGAGTCCTACGGTCCGGATATGCGTGTGTCCCCCACATCCTCTGTCGTGCCCGCTCAGTCGGCTCCTCCGCGCCCGGAGCGGTCGCAGGGCGGTGAGCGCCGCCCCGACCGGCCGTGTCTCACCGAGCTGCGGCTGTCCGCGTACGCCGTCCACCGGCGTGCCGGGCTACCGCTCGCGCCGCTGACCCTGTTCGCCGGGCCCAGCGGGAGCGGCAAGACGAGCGCGCTCAGGGCGTACGAGGCACTCGCGCGGCTCGGCGGCGGCGCGAGCCTCGGTGAGGTGTTCCCGCACCCCCTCTCGTACGTCCCCGACCGGGCGCGCCCCGACGCACAGCGCCGCCGCGGCTTCCGGATCGGCTGCACGGCCGACGGGCCCGAAGGGCCGGTCCGGCTCGACGTCGCGGTCCAGGCCGAGCCCGAACTGCGCATCGTGGGCGAGCGGTTGACCTCCGGCGGGCTCGTGCTGCTCGAAACCGCCCTGCGCGACCCCTCCCGCCGGGCCGTGCAGGCCGCCTGGCACACGGCCGGGACCGCGCCGGTCACCCGCGCCCCGCTCCCGGACGACCAGCTCGGCACCGCCCTGCTGCCGCTGCGCGTGGCCGGCAAGACGGACGGACAGCGGCGCGTCCTCGCCGCCGCCGAGCAGATGGTCGTCGCCCTGCGCTCCGTCTTCGGCTGCGACCCACGGCCCGGCCGCATGCGCCTGCCCGTCCCGACCGGCTCCGGACGGCTCCTCGGCGGCTGCGACAACCTCGCCGACGTCCTGTGGCGTACGCGCACGGAGTGCGGCCGGCGCCACGCGCAGCTCGTCGCCGCGGTGCGCGCCGGATGTGCGGGCCCCGTCGCCGACGTCCTCGCCGAGCCCCTTCCCACCGGGACGGTCCGGGCACTTCTCGACCGCGGGGACGGCAGCCGTACGGCGCTCGGGCGGCTGGGCGACGGCGAGTTGAGGTACCTCGCGCTCGCGTTGGTGCTGCTCACCGGGCCCGGGGTGCTGGAGGTCGATCCGGTCGGTGAGGTGCCCGCGGCGATGCAGACGCTCACCGTGCTCGCCGACAACCTCGACCGGAGCCTGGACCCACGGCAGCGGACCGAACTGCTGCGGCTGGCCGTGCGGATGTGCGAACGCGGACACATCCGGCTCGTCGGCGCGGTGAGCGACGCCTCCTGGGCCGCCGGGGTGGACGGGGTCACGGTGGTACACCTGGAGCCGTGACAGAACCTCTCGACGTGGCGAAACTGCAGCGCCGGCTGGCCGAGTTCGCGGCGGCCCGCGATTGGCAGCCGTACCACACCCCCAAGAACCTCGTCGCCGCGCTCAGCGTGGAGGCCTCCGAACTGGTCGAGATCTTCCAGTGGTTGACGCCCGAGGAGTCGGCGCGGGTCATGGACGACCCCGACACCGCGCACCGTGTCACGGACGAGATCGCCGATGTGCTCGCGTATCTGCTCCAGTTGTGCGAGGTGCTCGGCGTCGATCCGCTGGCGGCGCTGGACGCGAAGATCGACCGGAACGAGCGGAGGTTTCCGGCGCCGTAAGGAAGGGTTCAGTCCTCTTTCACTCTCCGTGATGAAAAGTTGGTCCGAAACCGATTTGTTGTCCACAGATTTCCGTCTACCTCTGGTTTTTCGTTCCGAGCGAGCTCACTCTGGGTAGTGGACAGGCAGGCGCGGGCGGACGTGCCCGGGCGTACGCCGGGACAGACGGGGGCAGCCGATGGACGCGGTGCGGCTCATCGTGACGAGCAGGCGTGCCCTGGCCGGGGGCGGCGAGGCGCCTCAGGTCATGGCGGAGGTGTGGCAGGCGCAGGCACTGGCCCAGGCGATAGGGAGCCGCCTCGCGGTCGCCGGGCCTCCCGAACTCCGGGGCGAGGCCTTGGGGCTGACCGAGCTGGCGGGCCGCGGTTGCGGTGTCCTCGACCGCCCCGACATCGCCATGGCGGAGTTGCGGGCCGCCCAGCTCACCGAGCTCGGTGACGCCCGCCAGGCCCTCGTCTACCTCGGCGGCCTCCTCGGCGAGGTGGGCATAGCCCTGGTCGGCCTCGCGTCCGCGGCGGACGACGAGACGACGTACTGGCAGTGCATGGAGGCGATCGACGCGGCGGACGAGTCGCGGGACCGGGTGCTGCAGATGCTGCGAAGACTGGCGGATCGGGGGGAGGAGTTGCCGGAGGCGGGGTGAGTTCTTCGGCTGCGGGCCGGTGGGGGCTGGTCGCGCCCACGCGGCGGAGCCGCATATGGATACAGCCCCGCGCCCCTAGGTGGGTACAGCTGGGCTTGCTTCGACTGCACCCACTCAGGGGCGCGGGGCTGTGACATCAGCGGCTCCGCCGCGGGGCGCGACCAGCCACGACGCAACCCGCAGCCGAAGACTGTCCTCAGCCCGCCTCCTGCTCACCAACCCCCCGCCCCGAACCCCCGGCCCCCTGAAGTTCCGCATCCAGCGCCGACAGATCCGCGTTCAGCGCCGCCATCAACTCCTCCATCTGCTGCAGCAACCCCTTCGGCGGCACGGTTTCTTCGGACAAGACGGCCTCCTCGGCCCAAGGACCCCGGCGGAGGGGCCGACGCGGGTAACGGATCACGCACCGGCGACGACAAGCCGGCTCCGCCTGGGCCAACGATCACCACAGGACTCGGTCACTGGTGCGGCCACGGGGACCGATGGGACCACGGTGAACCCCTGCGTGCAGGATGGAGTCATGGATCTCCGTATCTTCACCGAGCCCCAGCAGGGCGCGAGCTACGACACCCTCCTCACCGTCGCCAGGGCCACCGAGGACCTCGGCTTCGACGCGTTCTTCCGTTCCGACCACTACCTGAAGATGGGCGACGCCGACGGCCTCCCCGGCCCCACCGACGCCTGGATCACCCTCGCCGGCCTCGCCCGTGAGACCAAGCGCATACGCCTCGGCACCCTGATGACCGCGGCCACCTTCCGGCTCCCCGGCGTCCTCGCCATCCAGGTCGCCCAGGTCGACCAGATGTCCGGCGGCCGCGTCGAACTGGGCCTCGGGGCCGGTTGGTTCGAGGAGGAGCACGCGGCGTACGGCATCCCGTTCCCGAAGGAGAAGTTCCCGCGCCTGGAGGAGCAGCTGGAGATCGTCACCGGCCTGTGGGCCACCGAGCCCGGCGAGACCTTCGACTTCCACGGCGAGCACTACGACCTCACGAAGTCACCCGCGCTGCCCAAGCCCGCCCAGAGCAGGATCCCCGTGCTGATCGGCGGCCACGGCGCGACCCGCACCCCGCGCCTCGCCGCCCGTTACGCCGATGAGTTCAACATGCCGTTCGCCTCGCCCGAGGACAGCGAGACGCAGTTCGGCCGGGTCCGTGCCGCCGCCCAGGAGGCGGGCCGCGCGGCCGACGCGATCACCTACTCCAACGCGCTCGTCGTCTGCGTGGGCAAGGACGACCAGGAGGTCGCCCGCCGTGCCGCCGCGCTCGGCCGCGAGGTCGAGGAGCTCAAGACCAACGGCCTGGCCGGCACCCCCGCCGAGGTCGTCGACAAGATCGGCCGCTATGCCGCCGTGGGCTCGCGCCGGATCTACCTCCAGGTCCTCGATCTCGACGACCTGGACCACCTGGAGCTGATCTCGGCGCAGGTCCAGTCGCAGCTGTCGTAAGCGGTTCGGCGCCTTTCGATTAATCGAAGGCGCAGGTCGGACGGATCGTGCGAAGCTGAGGACGTCGTCCTGCCGGCCCCCCAGGATCACCCTCCTCGGGGGCCTTCGCGCGTACGGCGTCAATGTCCCGTCCACCGGCCGGAGAGGCCACTCGTATGTTTCTGACGATCAGTACCACCGGCACTCCCGAGCGCCCCGCCACCGATCTCGGCTTCCTGCTGCACAAGCATCCCGAGAAGGCGCAGGCGTTCTCCACCTCCTACGGCAGGGCGCACGTCCTGTATCCCGAGGCGGACGATCAGCGTTGCACGGCGGCGCTGTTGCTGGAGGTCGACGCGGTGGCGCTGGTCAGGCGCGGCAAGGGCAAAGGGCGCGGCGGCGCCCCGGACGCGGCGCTCGCGCAGTACGTCAACGACCGCCCCTACGCGGCGTCTTCGCTGCTCGCGGTGGCGCTGAGCGCGGTCTTCTCCAGCGCGATGCGCGGGGTGTGCAGCGCCAAGCCCGAACTCCCGTCGCAGACACGGCCGTTGCGCATCGAGGTGCCCGCTGTGGCGGCCCGCGGCGGCCCGGAACTCGTACGCCGCCTGTTCGAGCCGCTCGGCTGGACCGTGACGGCCGAACCGGTCGCGCTGGACACCGAGTTCCCCGAGTGGGGCGACTCGCGCTATGTCCGCCTCGAACTGGAGTCCGCGCAGCTGACCGTCGCCGAGGCCCTGCGTCATCTGTACGTCCTCCTCCCCGTCCTCGACGACGCCAAGCACTACTGGGTGGCCCCCGACGAGGTCGACAAGCTGCTCAGGGCCGGTGAGGGCTGGCTGCCCGCGCACCCGGAGCAGAAGCTGATCACCAGCCGTTACCTGTCCCGCCGCTGGTCGCTGACGCGTGAGGCGATGGAACGCCTGGAGCTGGTGCGGCTGGCCGAGGCCGACGACAGCGAGGTCGAGGACATCGACAACGCCGTCGAGGCGGAGACCGAGACCGAGGAGAAGCCGACCCCGCTCGCCGTCCAGCGCCGTGAGGCCATCCTGGAGGCGCTGCGCGCGGCCGGCGCCGCCCGCGTCCTCGACCTCGGCTGCGGACAGGGCCAGTTGGTGCAGGCACTGCTCAAGGACCCGAAGTTCACCGAGATCGTCGGCGTCGACGTGTCGGTGCGGGCGCTCACCATCGCCTCCCGGCGGCTGAAGCTGGACCGCATGGGGGAGCGGATGGCCTCGCGCGTCCAGCTCTTCCAGGGCTCGCTGGCGTACACCGACAAGCGGCTCAAGGGGTACGACGCCGCCGTGCTCAGCGAGGTGATCGAGCACCTCGACCTGCCCCGGTTGCCCGCCCTGGAGTACGCGGTGTTCGGCGCGGCCCGTCCGCGGACCGTCCTCGTGACGACCCCGAACGTCGAGTACAACGTCCGCTGGGAGTCGCTCCCGGCCGGGCACGTCCGGCACGGCGACCACCGCTTCGAGTGGACGCGGCAGGAGTTCCGGGCCTGGGCCTCGTCGGTGGCCGAACGGCACGGCTACGACGTGGAGTTCATGCCGGTGGGGCCGGACGACCCGGAGGTGGGGCCGCCCACGCAGATGGCCATTTTTGCATTGAGCACAGCTGTGATCAGGACCGAGAAGGAGGCGAAGGCGGCATGACCGAGATCCAGCGCACGGGACGGACTCTTCCCGTCACCGACCTCTCCCTCGTCGTCCTCGTCGGCGCCTCGGGCTCCGGCAAGTCCACCTTCGCCCGCCGGCACTTCAAGCCGACCGAGGTGATCTCCTCGGACTTCTGCCGGGGCCTGGTCTCCGACGACGAGAACGACCAGGGCGCGACGAAGGACGCCTTCGACGTCCTGCACTACATCGCGGGCAAGCGCCTGGCCGCCGGCCGCCGCACGGTCGTCGACGCGACCAGTGTGCAGGAGGACAGCCGACGGCAGCTGATCGACCTGGCGAAGAAGTACGACGTGCTGCCCATCGCCATCGTCCTGGACGTGCCGGAGGAGGTGTGCGCCGAGCGCAACGCGGCCCGCACCGACCGGGCCGACATGCCGATCCGGGTCATCAAGCGCCACATCCGTGAACTGAGGCGATCGATCCGCCGCCTGGAGCGCGAGGGCTTCCGCAAGGTGCACGTCCTGCGCGGCGTGGCGGACGTCGAGAACGCCACCGTCGTCACCGAGAAGCGCTTCAACGACCTGACCCACCTCACCGGCCCCTTCGACATCGTCGGTGACATCCACGGCTGCGCCTTGGAACTGGAGTCGCTGCTCGGCAAGTTGGGCTACACCGACGGCGTCCACCCCGAGGGCCGCACCGCGGTCTTCGTCGGTGACCTCGTCGACCGCGGCCCGGACAGCCCCGGTGTGCTGCGCCGCGTGATGTCGATGGTCAAGTCGGGCAACGCGCTGTGCGTGCCGGGCAACCACGAGAACAAGTACGGCCGTTACCTGAAGGGCCGCAAGGTCCAGCACACCCATGGCCTCGCGGAGACCATCGAGCAGATGGAGAGCGTCTCGGACGAGTTCCGGTCCGAGGTGAGGGAGTTCATCGACGGTCTGGTCAGCCACTACGTCCTCGACGGCGGCCGCCTGGTCGTCTGCCACGCCGGTCTGCCGGAGAAGTACCACGGCCGCACCTCCGGCCGGGTCCGCTCGCACGCCCTGTACGGCGACACCACCGGAGAGACCGACGAGTTCGGACTGCCGGTGCGCTACCCGTGGGCGGAGGACTACCGCGGCCGGGCGGCCGTGGTCTACGGCCACACGCCGGTTCCGGAGGCGACGTGGCTCAACAACACGATCTGCCTGGACACCGGAGCGGTCTTCGGCGGCAAGCTCACGGCGCTGCGCTGGCCGGAGCGGGAGCTGGTCGACGTACCGGCGGAGCGGGTCTGGTACGAGCCGACCAAGCCGCTGAAGACGGAGGCGCCCGGCGGGCACGACGGCCGGCCGCTGGACCTCGCCGACGTGCACGGCCGCCGGGCGGTCGAGACCCGGCACACGGGCCGGGTCGCCGTCCGGGAGGAGAACGCGGCCGCGGCCCTGGAGGTCATGAGCCGCTTCGCGGTGGACCCGCGGCTGCTGCCGTACCTCCCACCGACCATGGCACCGACGGCCACCAGCCACATCGAGGGGTACCTGGAGCACCCCGCCGAGGCCTTCGCGCAGTACGCGCAGGACGGTGTCGAGCGGGTCGTGTGCGAGGAGAAGCACATGGGCTCGCGGGCGGTGGCCCTGGTCTGCCGGGACGCGGAGACGGCCCGCAAGCGCTTCGGCGTGGACGGCCCGACCGGCTCCCTCTACACGCGCACCGGCCGCCCCTTCTTCGACGACGAGTCGGTGACGGAGGCGATCCTGGACCGCTTGCGAGAGGCGATCGGCGAGGCGGGCCTGTGGTCCGAACTCACTGCGTCCAACAGCGCCTCCGGCGCGGGGGACTGGCTCCTGCTGGACGCCGAGCTGATGCCGTGGTCGCTGAAGGCCGCCGGCCTGCTGCGGTCGCAGTACGCGGCCGTCGGCGCCGCGGCCGGCGCGGTCTTCCCGGGCGCGCTGGCCGCGCTCCAGGGGGCGGCCGACCGGGGCGTGGACGTGACGGACCTGCTGGCCCGCCAGCGCGAACGGGCCGACGCGGCGGACGCGTTCACCGACGCGTACCGGCGCTACTGCTGGACCACCGACGGTCTGGACGGCGTCCGCCTGGCGCCGTTCCAGATCCTCGCGGTGCAGGGCCGCAGTCTCGCCGCGCTCCCGCACGACGAGCAGCTGGCCCTGCTGGACCGCCTGGTGGAGCACGACGGCACCGGCCTGCTCCAGACCACCCGGCGCCTCTACGTCGACACCGGTGACCCGGAGTCGGTGCGGGCGGGCGTCGACTGGTGGCTGGAGATGACCGGCCGCGGCGGCGAGGGCATGGTCGTCAAGCCGCTCGGCGCGGTGGTCCGCAGCCCGGAGGGCCGGCTGGTCCAGCCCGGCATCAAGTGCCGCGGCCGGGAGTACCTGCGGATCATCTACGGTCCGGAGTACACCCGCCCGGAGAACCTCGACCGCCTGCGCAAGAGGTTCCTGAACCACAAGCGCTCCCTCGCGATCCGCGAGTACGCCCTCGGCCTGGAGGCCCTGGACCGGCTGGCGGAGGGCGAGCCGCTCTGGCGGGTCCACGAGGCGGTGTTCGGGGTGCTGGCGCTGGAGTCGGAGCCGGTCGACCCACGGCTGTGAGGCGCGGGTCGGGGGGTGAGGGGTGATCTGCCGGTCACCCCTCCCCCCCCGGTTCACCCCACCAACCGCAACCGCTCCCCACACACCCCCACCTCCACCGTCTGCCCCCACGTCAGCTCCACCGCGTCCCCTTCCATGCCGTCCCCGAAGGCGATCAGCCGTTCGGACTCGACGGTGAGGCGGAGGCGGGCGCGGGCGGGGAGTTCGCCGGCGATCAGGGACGTTCCGGTGGCGGGGGACGGCCAGGCCTCCCGTACGAACCACAGCAGGCGGTCCTCCGTCGGGCCAGGCAGCCGCAGCCGGCCGCCCCGCTCCTGCCAGAGCGAGCGGAGCCAGCCGGTGGCCCCTGTCCCCGTCCCCACCAGCACCCCGGACGAAGCCTGGGCCTCGACGACACCCCCGTCGCCCTCCAGGCCCAGGCGGTATCTGGCTGTCTGGTGTCCGGCGGCGCCCAGGTAGATCTCGTTCAGGGCGACCAGCCGCTGTGTGTCGTCGGCGACGGCCTCGACCATGGTGAGTTCGTCCACGGTGGTGTCGAGGGCCGCCGGGAGCAGGGCCGCGGCCTGCGCGGGACGGTGGCGTACCAGGACGCCGGGGTTGCGGCCGGGGTCGGTGTCGATGCCCAGCACCCGTTGCCCGGAGAGGTATTTGGCGACGTTGGCCACCAGACCGTCCTGCCCGACCACGATCACGACGTCCTCGGGTGCGAACAGGAAGCGGTCCAGGTCGGCTCGTTCCACCCGCGCCTGACGCCAGGTCAGTGGGATGGCGGAGGTCACCTCGGCGAGCGCCCGCCGGGTGCGCTCATGACGTTCGGCGACCTCCGCGATGTCCCGGCCCCGGGAGGACAGGAAGAAGGCGGCCTGGCCATGGGTGCCGTGGTGGGCCACCAACTCCTCGTACTCCGTGGTGCGGTGAACCAGGACGGCCCGCGGTGCGAGGCTCACTCCGGCTCCCGTGCGCCCAGCTTCGCCAGCAGCCCCGTCAGTACGTCCGGCGAGATCGTCAGGCTGTCGATGTTCGGCAGGTTCTCCGCGAGCCGGGTCCCGGCGAGGGCGTGCAGCGTGGCGACCTCGACCTCCGCGTGCACCCGCAACCAGGCGGCCTGCGCCTGTGCCTTCGCGTCGCCCACCGTGCGCGCGCCTTCGGCCTCCGCGCGAGCGAGCCGTACCGACCGTGTCGCCTCCGCCTCGGCCCGTACCGCGTCCGCCGCCGCGTGCTCCTCCGCCTCCCGGCGTGCGTTCGTGCCCCGCTGCTCCACCAACTGCTCCTCGCGGCGGGCGAGTTCGATCTGGCTGGCCAGTTCGTTCTCGGCGATGGCCCGTTCCCGCTCCACGGCGACGGCCCGCCGTTCGTAGGTCGCCCGGTCGGCCTCCTGCTGGATCTGTTCGCGGGCCGGGGTGCGCAGGGCGCGCTCCACCTCCGGCTCGGGGCGCAGCGCCATCACGCGTACGGCCACCACCTCGATGCCGGTGGCCGGCAGCCGTGGTTCGGCGTCCAGGCCCGCCGCGATCCTCTCCCGCACCGCCGAAACGCCGTCGACCAGGGCGGAGGACAGGGATGTCCGGGTCAGTACGTCGAGCGCGTGCTGCTGGGCCGTCTCCGTGAGCAGCGTGCCCAGTTGCTCCAGGGGCGCGCCCCGCCACACGCCGGTGTCCGGGTCGATCGAGAAGTCCAGGCGGGCGGCGGCCAGTGCCGGGTCGCCGATCCGGTAGGTCACGGTCGCCTGTACCGCCACGTCCTGGAAGTCCGACGTACGGGCATGGAACGTCATGGCCAACTCGCGGTCGTCCACCGGAACTTCGGAGAGCGCGGCCGTCAGTGCGCGGAACCAGAAGCTGAGCCCCGGACCGTCGTGCAGCAGTGTGCCGCCGCGGTGGTGCCGGATGTGCGCCGTGGGCGCGCCGCGCAGATGGCGCCAGCCGAGGCGCCGGGTGATGTCGGCCATCGAACCCCCTCTTTTCGTCTGTTGGACGATAACCGCGTGAGATGCTTGTCGTCAAGTGGACGAGAAAGAAGCTGGGCGGACTGAGGGGTCAAGACGCCCCCCGTTGGTCAGGATGGAGGCATGGGATTCCATGTCGACTCCGAGGCCGGGCGGCTGCGCCGCGTCATCCTTCACCGGCCGGATCTCGAGCTCAAAAGGCTCACCCCCAGCAACAAGGACGCACTGCTCTTCGACGACGTGCTGTGGGTGCGCCGGGCGCGCGCCGAGCACGACGGGTTCGCCGACGTGCTGCGCGACCGCGGTGTCGCCGTCCATCTCTTCGGTGACCTGCTCACCGAGGCCCTGGAGATCCCGGCGGCCCGGTCACTCGTCCTGGACCGTGTCTTCGACGAGAAGGAGTACGGCCCGCTGGCCACCGACCACCTCCGGGCCTCCTTCGAGACACTGCCCGCCGCGGAGCTGGCCGAGGCCCTCGTCGGCGGCATGACCAAGCGGGAGTTCCTGGAGGCGCACCCGGAACCGACCTCCGTGCGCTTCCATGTCATGGACCTCGACGACTTCCTGCTCGCCCCGCTGCCCAATCACCTCTTCACCCGCGACACCTCGGCCTGGATCTACGACGGTGTCGCCGTCAACGCCATGCGCTGGCCGGCCCGTCAGCGCGAGACGGTCCACTTCGAGGCGATCTACCGCCACCACCCGCTCTTCCGTGACGAAACGTTCCACATCTGGTCGGAGGGGCAGGCCGACTACCCGTCCACCATCGAGGGCGGGGACGTCCTCGTCATCGGCAACGGCGCCGTCCTCATCGGCATGAGCGAGCGCACCACGCCCCAGGCCGTCGAGATGCTCGCGCACAAGCTGTTCGCCGAGGGCTCCGCGCAGTCGATCGTGGCCCTCGACATGCCGAAACGCCGGGCCTTCATGCATCTCGACACCGTGATGACGATGGTCGACGGCGACACCTTCACCCAGTACGCCGGACTCGGCATGCTCAGGTCGTACACCATCGAACCGGGCGTCGGTGACAAGGAGCTCAAGGTCACCGACCACCCGTCGGAGCACATGCACCGCGCGATAGCCGCCTCACTCGGGCTGAGCGAGATCCGTGTGCTGACCGCCACCCAGGACGTGCACGCGGCCGAGCGCGAGCAGTGGGACGACGGCTGCAACGTCCTCGCCGTCGAGCCGGGTGTCGTCGTCGCCTACGAGCGCAACGCCACCACCAACACCCATCTGCGCAAGCAGGGCATCGAGGTGATAGAGATCCCGGGCAGCGAGCTGGGGCGGGGGAGGGGCGGGCCGCGCTGTATGAGCTGTCCGGTGGAGCGGGAGGCCGTATAGGAGGGATCTCTTATGGAACGCGCGAGCGCATAGTCGTACAGGAGTCTGTATATAAATGCTGAGTATCGTATAGACTTCCAAGGGTCCGCTGTTCACGTACCTCTGGAGCGCCCCCATGGCGACAGTCCCGACCGCCCTCGCCGGCCGCCACTTCCTCAAGGAGCTCGACTTCACCGAGCAGGAGTTCCTCGGGCTGGTCGAGCTGGCAGCCGAGCTGAAGGCCGCCAAGAAGGCGGGGACCGAGACGCGGTACCTGAACGGGAAGAACATCGCGCTGATCTTCGAGAAGACCTCGACGCGCACGCGCTGCGCGTTCGAGGTCGCGGCGGCGGACCAGGGCGCCTCGACGACGTACCTGGACCCGTCCGGCTCGCAGATCGGCCACAAGGAGTCCGTACGGGACACCGCGCGCGTGCTCGGTCGTATGTACGACGGGATCGAGTACCGCGGGGACAGCCAGCAGAAGGTGGAGGAGCTGGCCGCGTATGCCGGGGTGCCGGTGTACAACGGGCTCACCGACGACTGGCATCCCACGCAGATGCTGGCCGACGTGCTGACGATGACCGAGCACACCGCGAAGCCGGTCCGGGAGATCGTCTTCGCCTACCTCGGTGACGCGCGGTTCAACATGGGCAACTCGTATCTGATCACCGGTGCGCTGTTGGGCATGGACGTACGGATCGTCGCCCCGAAGGCCTACTGGCCCGCGCAGGACGTCGTCGAGCGGGCCCGTACGCTCGCCGTGGACAGCGGGGCGCGGATCACCCTCACCGAGTCGCTGGAGGAGGGTGTGCGGGGGGCGGATTTCGTCGCGACCGATGTCTGGGTCTCCATGGGGGAGCCGAAGGACGTGTGGGACGAGCGGATCGCCGCGCTGTCGCCGTACGCGGTGACCACGGACGTGCTGCGGGCCACGGGGAACGCGGACGTCAAGTTCCTGCACTGTCTGCCCGCCTTCCACGACCTCGGTACGAAGGTGGGACAGGAGATCTTCGAGACCCACGGCCTGGAGTCCCTGGAGGTCACGGACGAGGTGTTCGAGTCGGTGCACTCGGTGGTCTTCGACGAGGCGGAGAACCGTCTGCACACGATCAAGGCGGTCCTGGTGGCGACGCTGGCCTGAGCGTCACGCCGGATGCCACTGCCGCGGCACCACCGGCAGACGGAACCACACCGCCTTGCCGGTCTCGGTCGGGCGGTGCCCGCACGACGAACTGAGCGCCCTGATCAGGAGCAGGCCCCGGCCGTGCTCCTGCCAGGGGTCCGGGTCCCTGGTGTCCGGCTGGGTCAGATGGCCCGGGGGTGCCGGGTCCGGGTCGTGCACCTCCACCTGGCAGCCGGTCGGCAGCAACTCCACGACCAGCTCTATCGGGGTCTCGCCGGAGGTGTGTTCCACGGCGTTCGCCACCAGCTCGGCCGTCAGCAGCTCCGCGGTGTCGCAGTCCGCCCCGTGCTCCAGCTCGGCCAGCGCGGTGCGGACCAGAGCGCGCGCCACGGGCACGGCCGCGGCGGAGTGCGGCAGCGCGATGCGCCAGGAGGCGGAGGCCGGGGGGCGTTCTTGCAAGGCGGGTCCGTTCATGAGCAGGCTGTCCTGCTTTCAACCTTATGAATGGTACGGCGCCGTCGGCAGAGTCGTCCGGCGGGCGCCGTACGGGACCTTCGGCCCCGTTGGCAGGCGGCTTACCCGTAGCAACGGCTTGCCTCCCGCCGCTGATCCCGCCGTTGCCGGTCTGTCGACGAGCCGTGACGGATGTGACCGGGCCAGGTCACATCCGTATGCCTTATCGCGCACTCGTGACGACAGTCAAAGAGGGGTGATAGCTTCGAGGGAAGAGCGCACCCGGGTGCGCCTGGAACCTCGCCACTCGCACTTCGTCCGAGCACGAGGAGGCCGCACGCCATGAGTCCCTTCACCGGCTCCGCCGCCCGCACCTCCGACTGGCGGCACCTGCGCGTCGACCTCACCGACGGGGTCGCCACCGTCACCCTCGCCCGCCCCGAGAAACTCAACGCGCTCACCTTCGGCGCCTATGCCGACCTGCGCGACCTCCTCGCCGAACTGTCCCGCGAGCGTTCCGTCCGCGCCCTGGTCCTGGCCGGCGAGGGACGCGGTTTCTGCTCCGGAGGTGACGTCGACGAGATCATCGGCGCGACCCTCGCCATGGACACCGCCCAGCTCCTCGACTTCAACCGGATGACGGGCCAGGTGGTGAGGGCCCTGCGGGAATGTCCGTTCCCCGTGATCGCGGCGGTGCACGGGGTGGCGGCGGGCGCGGGCGCGGTCCTCGCCCTGGCGGCCGACTTCCGGGTGGCGGACCCCTCGACCCGCTTCGCCTTCCTCTTCACCCGGGTCGGCCTGTCCGGCGGCGACATGGGCGCGGCCTATCTGCTGCCTCGCGTGGTCGGCCTCGGCCATGCCACCCGGCTCCTCATGCTCGGCGAACCGGTCCGCGCTCCCGAGGCCGAGCGCATCGGCCTGATCAGCGAACTGACCGAGGAGGGCGGCGCGGACGAGGCCGCCGCGCGCCTGGCCCGCCGGCTGGCGGACGGCCCGGCACTGGCGTACGCCCAGACGAAGGCCCTGCTGACCGCGGAGCTGGACATGCCGTTGGCCGCCTCGGTGGAACTCGACGCCTCGACGCAGGCCCTCCTGATGAACGGCGAGGACTACCGGGAGTTCCACGCGGCCTTCACGGAGAAGCGGCCGCCGAAGTGGCAGGGACGGTGATCATGTCCCTCTCCGTCCCCCGCATCGCGATCATCGGCGGCGGCCCCGGTGGGCTGTACGCGGCAGCTCTGCTGAAGCGGCTCGATCCCGGGCGTGCGGTCACCGTGTGGGAGCGCAACGCCCCCGACGACACCTTCGGCTTCGGCGTGGTCCTCTCCGACGAGACCCTCGGCGGCATCGAGCACGCCGACCCGGTGGTCCACGAGGCGATGCAGTCCGACTTCGTCCGCTGGGACGACATCGACGTCGTGCACCGGGGCGTACGGCACACCTCCTCAGGCCACGGCTTCGCCGCACTCGGCCGCAGACGACTGCTCGAGATACTGCACGAGCGCTGCCGCGCTCTCGGCGTGGATCTCCGCTTCCGTACGGTGGCCCCGGCCGGCCTCGATGAGACACACGACCTCGTCATCGCCGCCGACGGCGTCAACAGCACGACACGCGAACGCCACAGCCATGTGTTCCGCCCCCATGTGACCCCGCACCACTGCCGCTACATCTGGCTCGCCGCCGACTTCCCCTTCGACGCCTTCCGGTTCGAGATCGCCGAGACCGAACACGGCGTGATGCAACTCCACGGCTACCCCTACGCACCCGACGCCTCCACCGTGATCATCGAGATGCGCGAGGAGGTCTGGAGGGCGGCCGGCTTCGACGAGGTCACCCCACAGGAGTCGACGGAGAGCTGCGCCAAGATCTTCGCCGAAGCACTCCGCGGCCGCCCGCTGCGCTCCAACAACTCCACGTGGACCACCTTCCGCACGGTCGTCAACGACCATTGGTCGCACGGCAACACCGTGCTGCTCGGCGACGCGGCCCACACCGCCCACTTCTCCATCGGCTCCGGCACCAAGCTCGCCGTCGAGGACGCCCTCGCCCTGGCCGCCTGTCTGGAGGAACAGCCTTCACTGGAAGGCGCGTTGGCGGCCTACGAGGCGGAGCGCAAACCCGTCGTCGCCTCCACCCAACGCGCCGCCCGCGCCAGCCTGGAGTGGTTCGAGAACCTCGGCCTGTACCTCGATCAGCCGCCCCGCCAGTTCGCCTTCAACCTGCTCACCCGCAGCCGCCGCGTCACCCACGACAACCTGCGCCTGCGCGACCCCCGCTTCACCGGTGCCGTGGAGCGCGAGTTCGGCTGCGCGCCGGGCACGCCCCCGATGTTCACCCCGTTCCGGCTGCGCGGACTGACCCTGCGCAACCGGGTCGTGGTGTCGCCGATGGACATGTACTCCGCCACCGACGGCATCCCCGGCGACTTCCACCTGGTCCACCTGGGCGCCCGGGCCCTCGGCGGTGCCGGGCTGGTGATGACCGAGATGGTGTGCGTCTCGCCCG
This sequence comes from Streptomyces sp. SAI-127, assembly GCF_029894425.1. Classification (NCBI taxonomy): domain Bacteria; kingdom Bacillati; phylum Actinomycetota; class Actinomycetes; order Kitasatosporales; family Streptomycetaceae; genus Streptomyces; species Streptomyces sp. SAI-127. The sequence continues at coordinate 2,927,670 of NZ_JARXYJ010000001.1, read as the reverse complement.
AGGGACGGATCACGCCCGGCTGCACCGGCCTCTACGACGGCAGGCAGGCCGCGGCCTGGAAACGGATCACCGAGTTCGTGCACGCGCAGTCGCCGGGCACCGCGATCGGCGTGCAGCTCGGACACAGCGGCCGCAAGGGTTCGACCAAGCTGATGTGGGAGGGCATCGACGAGCCGCTGCCGGAGGGCAACTGGCCGGTCGTGGCGCCGTCCCCGATCCCGTACAAGCCCTCCAACCAGACCCCGCGCGAGCTCGGCCGTGCCCAACTGACCGACATCCGTGAGCAGTTCACGGCGGCGGCCTGGCGTGCCGCCCGGGCCGGCTTCGACCTCCTCGAACTGCACTGCGCGCACGGCTATCTGCTCTCAAGCTTCCTCTCCCCGCTGACCAACCGGCGCACGGACGCCTACGGCGGCTCGCTCGCGAAGCGCCTCCGCTTCCCGCTCGAAGTCTTCGACGCCATCAGGGGAGTGTGGCCGCAGGAACGGCCCATGACCGTCCGCATCTCCGCCACCGACTGGGCCGAGGGCGGCAACACGGCCGAGGACGCCGTCGAGATCGCCCGCGCCTTCGCCGCGCACGGCGCCGACGCGATCGACGTGTCGACCGGGCAGGTCGTGGCCGAGGAGCACCCGGAGTACGGGCGGTCGTACCAGACGCCGTACGCCGACCGGATCCGTCACGAGACCGGTGTCCCGGTGATCGCGGTCGGTGCCATCTCCTCCTGGGACGACGTCAACTCGCTGATCCTGGCCGGGCGTACGGATCTGTGCGCGCTGGCCCGCCCGCATCTCCACGACCCGCACTGGACCCTGCACGCGGCCGCCGAGCAGGGGTACGACGGCCCCGGCGTCGTCTGGCCGGTCCCGTACCGAGCGGGCAGCCGCCGCCCGCAGACCGGACGCACGGATGCCCCCAAGCCCCGGCTCACGCTGGGGACTTGAGCAGCCCCGTTCCGCACCGGGGTCGCCACATGCACCTCTACGTAAGGTGTCCCGCTCGCGTGATGCCGTGCGCGGACGGCCTCGCGGCTGTCGGTACGGGGCGATCACCGGGACGACGGACAGGACGCTGTTGCGCGCGAGGACCTCGGAGACCAGGCCGATCCGCTGCACGTTCGTGTTGCGGTCCGCGCGGGAGAAGCCGAGGCCGGCGGAGAGGAAGCGGCGTATCTCGTCGAGGACCTCCACGCGGTGCCCCTCGGCCTTCAGGCGGTCAGCGAGCAGATGGGCGATACGGTGACGTGGAGGGTGGTCTCAGGGGGCTGTGATGTGCCCTGGGATCACAGACCGACGAAGCCGGCGCCCGCGTCCCGCAGCCGCTCGTGCAGGCCCCGGAACACCGCCGCCGCCCGCCTGCCAGGCCAGTCCTCCGGGAGCAGCGGGGCGGGCAGGCCGGGGTCGGCGTAGGGGAGATGGCGCCAGGAGTCGAGGGCGAGCAGATAGTCGCGGTAGGCCTCCTCGGGCGGGGTGTCGGCCCGGACCTCCCAGTCGTGCAGCACACGCGCGTGCCGGTCGAGAAAGGCTTCGTGCTCCTTGGCGATCGCGGCCAGGTCCCACCAGCGGGACACGGCCTCGACGGTCGCGGCGAAGCCCAGATGCTCGCCGCGGAAGAAGTCGACGTACGGGTCGAGCCGCAGCCGCTGGAGGGTGTGACGGGCCTCCTCGTACAGTCGCGCCGGGGCGATCCACACCCCGGGGGCCGCCGTGCCGAAACCCAGTCCGGCCAGCCGTGAACGCAGCACGTGCCGCTTCTGCCGCTCCGACTCCGGCACCGAGAACACCGCGAGCACCCAGCCCTCGTCCTCGGGCGGGGTCACCGCGTAGATGCGCCGGTCGCCGTCGTCGAGCAGCTGACGGGCCTCACGCGACAGTTCGTACCCGGCCGAGCCCCGTGCCGTGCGGGCCGGCAGCAGCAGGCCGCGCCGCTTGAGGCGGGACACCGAGGAGCGTACGGAGGGGGCGTCCACGCCGACCGCGGCCAGCAGCCGGATCAGCTCGGCGACGGGCACGGGGCCCGGCATGAAGCGGCCGTAGGCTCCGTAGAGCGTGACGATGAGAGACCGTGGTGCATGCTGGTCGGACACGTTGATCATCTTAGTTCGTGTGGATCACTGCTGGTCACCATCGGTGCGCAGCCTGAACCGCTGGAGTTTGCCGGTCGCCGTGCGCGGCAGAGCATCCAGGAAGACGATCTCGCGCGGGCATTTGTAGGGTGCCAGTTCGGTCTTCACGAATGCGCGCAGCGCCTCGGCGTCCCGCTCGGCGCCCTCCTTGAGGACGGCGAAGGCCACGACCACCTGACCGCGTGCCTCGTCGGCCCGCCCCACGACGGCCGCCTCGACCACGTCCGGGTGCCGCAGCAGGGCGTCCTCGACCTCCGGTCCGGCGATGTTGTACCCGGCGGAGATGATCATGTCGTCCGCGCGCGCCACATAGCGGAAGTAACCGTCGTTCTCGCGGATGTATGTGTCGCCGGTGATGTTCCAGCCGTCCCGCACGTACTCCAGCTGCCGGGGATCGGCGAGGTAGCGGCAGCCGACGGGACCGCGCACGGCGAGCAGGCCGGGCTCGCCGTCGGGCCTGTCCCGGCCTGTCTCGTCGACCACGCGCGCGTGCCATCCGGGTACGGGCACCCCGGTCGTCCCGGGCCGGATGTGCTCGTCGGCGGCGGAGATGAAGATGTGCAGCAGCTCGGTGGCGCCGATGCCGTTGACGATCCCCAGGCCGGTCCGCTCCTGCCAGGTCCGCCAGGTGGCCGCGGGCAGGTTCTCACCCGCGGAGACACAACGGCGCAGCGACGAGATGTCGTACGCGTCGAGTTCGTCGAGCATCGCGCGATAGGCGGTGGGGGCGGTGAACAGGACCGAGACCCGGTGCTCGGCGACGGCCGGCAACAGTTGCTTGGGACCGGCCTGTTCGAGGAGGAGCGAGCTGGCGCCCACGCGCATCGGGAAGATCACCAGGCCGCCGAGTCCGAAGGTGAAACCGAGCGGGGGACTGCCCGCGAAGACATCGTCCACCTGGGGCTTGAGCACATGCTTGGAGAAGGTGTCGGCTATCGCGAGCACATCCCGGTGGAAGTGCATACAGCCCTTGGGCCGCCCGGTGGTGCCGGAGGTGAAAGCGATCAGCGCCACGTCGTCGGCCGCGGTCCGCACGGCGGGGTACGGCGTCCCGGGCGCCTCGCGGTTCAGGAGGTCGTCGGGAGCGTCACCCCCGTACGTCGTGATCCTGAGGCCCGGTATCTCGGCCTTGGCGAGATCGTCGACGGCGCGGATGTCGCAGAGGGCGTGCTCTATGCGCGCGATCTCGCACATCGTGGCCAGCTCGTGCGGCCGCTGCTGGGCCAGCACCGTCACCGCGACCGCGCCCGCCTTCAGTACCGCCAGCCAGCAGGCCGCGAGCCAGGGTGTGGTCGGGCCGCGCAGCAGGACCCGGTTGCCGGGGACGACCCCGAGGTCGCCGGTGAGCAGATGCGCGAGCCGGTCGACGCGGGCTCGGAGTGTGCCGTACGTCCATGTGGTCCCGGCCGGGGTGTGGAACACCGGGCGGTCGTCGGGTGGGCCCGTCAGCAGCTCGGCGGCACAGTTCAGCCGATCGGGGTAACGCAGCTCCGGAAGGTCGAAAAGGAGCTCCGGCCACCGGTCGGGGGGCGGAAGGTGGTCGCGCGCGAAGGTGTCGACGTGGGCCGAGACGTTCATGGCGGGTCGCCCCCTTGCCTTGTGGGCCGCCTTGTGGGCGTCGATAGTGGGCTCGCACAAGGAGCGTATCGTGTTGGTGACGACAGTCAACGGCACGCGATACTGTCGTAGGGCCCTGTCGAGAGAGGGGACCGGCAATGCCCGCATTCTCGCTCGAACCGTCCCGGACCGCCCGGTGTGCGGAACTGCGCACCCTCGCCGCGGAACGGCTGCGCCCGCTCGCGGAGAAGGGCGAGCCGGGCCGTGTGAACCGTCCGCTGGTCGCTGAGCTGGGCCGACTGGGCCTCCTGGAGCGCCTGTTCACCTCCGGCGCGCTGGATCTGTGCCTCATGCGGGAATCCCTCGCATACGCCTGCACGGAGGCGGAGACGGCCCTCGCCCTCCAGGGCCTCGGCGCCCACCCCGTCCACGCGTACGGCACTCCGGTCCAGCGGGAGCGCTGGCTGCCGGCGGTGAGCGAGGGAAACGCGGTGGCCGCGTTCGCGCTGAGCGAGCCGGGGGCGGGGTCGGACGCGGCGGCGCTGTCCTTGTCCGCTGACCCCGACGGCCCCTCCCGCTGGCGGCTCACCGGGGAGAAGTGCTGGATCTCCAACGCCCCCGAGGCCGACTTCTACACCGTCTTCGCGCGGACCACCCCCGACGCCGGCGCCCGGGGAGTGACCGCCTTCCTCGTGCCCGCGGACCGGCCCGGGGTGAGCGGTACCGGCCTCGACATGCTCTCCCCGCATCCCATCGGCGCCCTCGCCTTCGACGCCGTGCAGGTGAGCGCCGACGACGTCCTCGGGGAGCTCGACCGCGGCTTCCGGGTCGCCATGGGCACCCTCAACCTCTTCCGGCCCAGTGTCGGCGCCTTCGCGGTCGGCATGGCACAGGCGGCGCTGGACGCGACCCTCGCGCACACCTCCCGACGGGAGGCGTTCGGCGGCAAGTTGAGGGACCTTCAGAGTGTCGCGCACACGGTCGCCGAGATGGCCCTGCGCACGGACGCGGCCCGCCTCATGGTGTACGCGGCGGCGACGGCGTACGACGAAGGCGCCCCGGACGTGCCCAAGCGCGCGGCGATGGCGAAGCTGCTCGCGACCGAGACCGCGCAGTACGTCGTCGACACGGCGGTGCAACTGCACGGCGCACGCGCACTGCTGCGCGGCCATCTGCTGGAGCACCTGTACCGGGAGGTGCGCGCCCCGCGCATCTACGAAGGGGCTAGCGAGGTGCAACGGGGCATCATCGCCAAGGAGTTGTACGCGGAACTGGCGACCGTGAAGGCCGGGGAAGCCGTAGAGCCGTAGAGACGATGGAGGCTTCATGACCGCCGAGCGCATCAACCCACCCGAACTTTCCCCGCCCACCGGCTTCTCCCACGCGGTCGTCGCCACCGGGTCCCGGGTGGTCTTCCTCGCCGGGCAGACCGCCCTCGACGCCGACGGCAAGGTGGTCGGGGAATCCCTGCCGGAGCAGTTCGAGAAGGCGCTCGACAACCTCCTCACCGCCCTGGCGGCCGCGGGTGGCACTCCGTCCGACCTCGCCCGCGTCACCGTCTACGCCACCGACATCGCCGCCTACCGCACCCACGCACCTGAACTGGGCCGCATCTGGCGGGAGTCGGCGGGCCGGGACTACCCCGCGATGGCGGTCGTGGAGGTCGTACGGCTGTGGGACGACCAGGCGGCGGTGGAGCTCGACGGCTTCGCGGTGCTGCCGTAGCGGGCCCCGCACCGGGGGCCGGGAAGTTGCTCGGGGTGGCGTTCCTGGTGCCGGCGTCGGGCCGGAGCCGCTGCTCGGACCACCGGTCGGATCGGCCGGCTGCGGCCGCAGGGACTGATCAGGCGGCGACGGCCAGCTGTCCGGCCGGCACCCGGTGCGGCGCGACGATCCGGCCGTCGGGCAGCAGCTCGCCGCTGTCGTCGAAGACGATCGCGCCGTTGCACAGCAGGTTCCAGCCCTGCTCGGGGTGGGCCGCGACGATGTGCGGGGTGGTGCTGTCGGACGAAGCGCACGAAGACTGGTGAGAACACATGGCGCACCTCCATATTTTTGGGACCGTCCCCATGGGGTCCGTATCCGTATGGGTAGACCATGCCCCCGTCGCGAACTCATCGGAACGGCCCAGCATGAAGCGTGACAACACGCGGACATCCCTCGGACGGTTCCACGACGCTCGGTGCGGACTCGCCACCAAAGGAGTGACGATCACGGCTGTCGGCGCGTGTTCCCGGTAGCAGTGGAGGCCCTCATTCCACTCGACCGGGAGACACACCATGTCCGTCCGCCCCCTGCTCCTGCGCTCCGCTCTAGCCACCGCTGCCGGTGCCGCGCTGTTCCTGCTGGCCGCCCCGGCGCTGCCCGCGAGCGCCGCCCCGTCCGACACCGTCACCATCGGCCCCGTCGGCCGTATCGCCGAGGACGGCACCGTGACCTTGTCCGGCACCTACCGCTGCACCGGGAGGACGGGTCCCGTGTTCGTGAGCTCCTCCGTGAGCCAGCGCTCCCCGTTGGTCCGCCAGGGCATCGGCGGCACCCGCGCGGTGTGCGACGGCGCGGAGCACAACTGGGAGAACACGGGCAAGCCCGGCTCCGACGACCTGGAACCGGGCCAGGCCCACGTCGAGGCCACCCTCATGGAACTCAGCCCCGAGGGCGGTCTGCCGCTGCCCCGCTTCCACGCGGCCGCGCAGCAGGACGTGACGTTGACGAAGGGCTGAGCGCGGCTCACGCGTGCCGACGGGACCCGCTCATCCGTCGGCAGCTCACCGCACCAGTCTGATCTCCGGAGGCCACAGCACACCGTCGGCCAACAGCAGTGCGGGGCCCAGGTGTTGAGGACACACGAGCAGCGGTGGCCGCGCGTGACAGGAGATCTCGAAGCGGGCGCGGGCCCCGCACTCCTCGCCGTCCCGCGGGCCGGAATGCCGGCTCGCGCAGCGCAGGGCGGGGGTGGGGTCCGCGGCCGTCATCGGACGGCCGACGTCGCGTCGGAATCGTGGTCGGGGGTGGGCGACGTCATGGTCCGCTCCTCCTGGCCGGGGTCATGGTCTGCTCCTCCTGCGGTGCTGCGGTCCGGTGATCCCGCGTCTTGCCGTCCCGCGGTCGGGCGGTTCTGCGGTTCTGCCGTCCCGCGTCCGGTCATCCCGCGTCCCGCGGTCTTGCCGTCCCGCGGTCCTGCGACCTGTGGCCTGGGGTCCGGCAGTCTGCGGTCAGGCAGTCCTGTGGTCTGCTGCCCGGCAGCTGGGCGGGCCTGCGCTGCATGCCCTCACGCTAGGAACGGGCAGGCCGGGCAGCCTGTCGGGGCGGCCGTTCGGGTGAAGGGGGACGACCGTGTGCTCCGGGCGTTACAGGGGTGCGGTGCGCCCAAGCGTCCCGTTCCGCCTCGCCTCGCCAGGAGAGTCGACGCCAGGAGAGTCGACGGCTCGGACCCCGGACAGCCGTCTCAGACGGGATACGCGTGCGTCTGCGCCGCCTTCACCGCCGCCCAGACCTCCGCGCCCGGGTGCAGGTCGAGTTCCGCCGCGGCCACCGTGGTGAGGTCCGCTGCGAGGGGGAGCTCGCCGGTGAGGTCGGCGCGGATCTGGTCGCCGTGGGTCTCCAGGCCGGCCACCTCGCAGCGCCAGTGGTTGCGGGCGCTGGAGCCGGCGGGCGGTTCACGGTAGAGGGTCACCGCGCTCGGCGGGAAGGCGACGAACACGGGTCCGGAGAGGTCGTCCGTGGTGGTGAGCGCGGGCCCGGCGTCGAGGCGGACCGTGTGGCCGTCGGCCTCGCCCCGGTAGAGGTTCAGGCCGACCAGCTGGGCGATGTAGTCGGTGCGCGGATGGCGGGCGATGTGGGACGGGGCGCCTTCCTGGACGACCTCGCCGTGCTCGACGACCACGAGACGGTCGGCGAGGACCATGGCGTCCAGCGGGTCGTGCGTGACGAGTACGGCGACGGCCTCGAACTCCGCCAGATGGCGCCGTAGTTGGGCACGGACCTCGAGTCGGGTGCGGGCGTCGAGGGCGGCCAGGGGCTCGTCGAGGAGAAGCAGCCGGGGGTTGGTCGCCAACGCGCGGGCCACAGCCACGCGTTGAGCCTGACCGCCGGACAACTTGCGCGGCTTGGCGCCCGCGTGGGCGGCGAGACCCATTCGCTCCAGCCATGCGGCGGCCCGCGCCCGGGCCGCCGTCTTGGTCACGCCCTGACAGCGCGGGCCGAACGCGACGTTGTCGAGCGCGGTGAGGTGCGGGAAGAGCAGATAGTCCTGGAAGACGACGCCGACGGGACGGGATTCCGGCGGCGTTCGCTCCAACGCGGTGCCGTCCAGCCGTAGATGACCGTCGGTGAGCGGGGTCAGACCGGCGAGTGCGCGCAGGGCGGTGGTCTTTCCGGCACCGTTCGGACCGAGGAGGGCGACTACTTCGCCGGGGGCGACGGTGAGCGAAACGTCGAGGCGGAAGGCGCCACGGTCCACGACGAGACGGGCGTCGAGGCCGTCGGGGATGATGTCCGGGCGGCTGCCGGGGACGGCGGCTTGACTCTTCTCGATCATCGAGTGCCTCCACCCATACCGCTCATCCCGCCGTCATCCAACGATCGCGCAGCCCCGCCAGCACCGCCACGGACACGGCCAGGAGGACCAGGCTGAGGGCGATGGCCGCCTCCGGGTCGCTCTGGAGGGCGAGGTAGACGGCGAGCGGCATGGTCTGGGTACGGCCCGGGAAGTTGCCCGCGAAAGTGATCGTCGCGCCGAACTCGCCCAGCGCCCGCGCCCAGGCCAGTACCGCGCCCGCAGCGATGCCCGGTGCGATCAGCGGCAGCGTGACCCGGCGGAACGCGGTGAAGCGGGAGGCGCCCAGGGTCGTCGCCGCCTCCTCGTACCGCGGGTCGGCGGCCCGCAGGGTGCCCTCCACGCTGATGATGAGGAACGGCATCGCGACGAACGCCTCGGCGACCACGACGCCGGCCGTGGTGAAGGGGAGCGTGATCCCGAACCAGGAGTCGAGCCACTTGCCCACGACCCCGTTGCGGCCCAGCGCCATGAGCAGAGCGACACCGCCGACGACCGGCGGCAGGACGAGCGGCAGGGTCACCAGGGCCCGGACCAGGCCGCGGCCGGGGAACTCGACGCGGGCCAGCAGCCAGGCCAGGGGAACCCCGAGGACGAGGCACACCGCGGTGGCGGCCGTGGCGCAGACCAGGGACAACTGAAGCGCCTGCCACACATCGGCGCTGGTCAGCTGCTCGGGCATGCTGCGCCAGGGCGCCCGTACAAGAAGCGCGACCAGCGGCACGATCAGGAACGCCAGACCGATCAGCGCCGGCACGAGCAGCGGCAGCGGCACACCGCGGCCGACCGCACCCGTCCGGAGACGCCGGCGCCGCGGACCGCCCTTGAGGGTCTCGGCCGTGGCCTCGGGCAGGTCTGCGCGGCTCACGGCTTCAGGAACCCGGCCTCGGTCAGGACCTTCTGGCCCTCGGCGGACCGCACAAGGGCGATGAACGCCTTGGCGGTGTCGGTGTGCTGCGCGTCCTTGAGCAGGGTGATCGGGTAGTCGTTGACGGCGTCGGCGGACTCGGGGAATTCCACGCCCCCCACCTTGTCACCCGCGGCGTGCACATCGGTCTTGTAGACGACGGCCGCGTCGGCCTCCTTCAGCTCGACCTTCGTCAGCGCGGCCTTGACGTCCTGCTCGTAGGAGACCGGCGTGAGCTTCAGCCTGCTCGCGTCGAGGGCCTTCTGGGCGGCGGCGCCGCAGGGCACCTCCTTGTCGCACAGCACGACCTTCAGGTCCGGGTTCGTGAGGTCCTTCAGCGACGCGACCTTGTCCGGGTTGCCGGGCAGGGTGGCGATCTCCAGCTGGTTGCGCACGAAGGTGACGGGCGTGCCGGAGGCGTCCCCGGCGTCCGTGACGATCTTCATCGTCTTGGGGCTGGCCGAGGCGAACACGTCCGCCGGGGCGCCACCGGTGATGCTCGCGGCCAGTGAGTCGCTGCCGCCGAAGCTGAAGGTCACCTTCGTGCCGGGGTGGGCCCGCTCGAACTGCTCGCCCAGCATCGTGAAGCTCTCCTCGAGTGAGGCCGCGGCGAAGACGGTCACCGTGCCGGAGAGCTTGTCCGAGGCGGCCGCGGAGGAGTCCGACGCCGTGGAGGAGGAGCCCGAGCCGGACGACGAGCAGGCGCTGAGGGCCAGCAGCGCGGCGGCGCCTGCCCCGGTCACCTGCAGGGTCCGGCGGTTCCGGCGCGCGGTACGGGTCATCACGGTCCACTCCCTCTGGGTCCTGACGGACACCTTCACCTGCGGTCCTGGCGGACCTTCCACCACCCACGATACTGGCGCAGATGCGAGGTGAAAGTATCCTGTCGCATCGCATGAGCCTGGAACAGGATTCGTCAGGGTGGCATGTGCGTTTGTACGGGATGCGGCAATTCCGTTGCCGGGGACGATCCCGGTGATTACGTTCGCCTCCATGGCGGACGACGAACCCACGCGCGCAGCGAGGCTGCTGGACGCTCAGGCGAAGGCCGTTCGGCTCTTCGCGGAGATCGAGGAGCGCGGGCTGGTGGCGCCGGGGGAGGGGGAGCGGGCGGTCAGCGACCGGATCCGGGATCTGGCGAACGAGCTGTTCGGCACCACGCGGCACTGGCACAAGCGGATCGTGCGCTCCGGGCCGAACACGCTCGAGCCGTACCGGGAGAACCCGCCGGACCGGGTGATCGGCACGGACGACATCGTCTTCGCCGACTTCGGCCCGATCTTCGAGGAGTACGAGGCCGACTTCGGCCGGACCTTCGTCCTCGGCGACGACCCGGTCAAGCACCGCCTCCGCGACGACCTGCCGAAGATCTTCGCCGAGGGCCGGAGCCGCTTCGAGGCCGATCCGGACATCACCGGCGCGCGGCTGTACGCCGAGATCGAGGGGCTGGCCGCCAAGTCCGGCTGGGAACTGGGCGGTTGGCATGCGGGCCACCTGGTCGGTGAGTTCCCGCACGAGTGGATCGACGGCGCCGACGTGGAGTCGTACATCGCGCCCGCCAACGGCACCCCACTGCGCCGTACGGACAAAGCCGGACGCCGATGCCACTGGATCCTGGAGATCCATCTCGTCGACACGGAACGGCGGTTCGGCGGCTTCCACGAGGAACTGCTCACCCTCTGACCCCGCACGACTCCCGCTCAGGCGCGGTCGATGTGCACGTTCGTCGACTTCACGCGGGCCGTGGCCTCCACCCCGACCTCCAGGCCGAGTTCCTCCACGGCCTCCCGCGTCAGCAGTGACACCAGCCGGTGCGGGCCTGCCTGGATCTCCACCTGGGCCGCGACATCGCCCAGCTTCACGGCCGTGACGATGCCGGGAAAGGCATTGCGGACCGAGGTGTACGAGGTCTCCTCGTCGCCGCCGCTCTTGGCCAACTCCACCGAGAACGCGGCCAGGTCCTTCCCGTCGATGAGGCGTCGCCCGGTCTCGTCCCGATGGGTGGCCACCCGGCCGGCGTCCGCCCACCGCCGCGCGGTGTCCGGGCTCACTCCGAGCAGACGCGCCGCCTGGCCGATCGTGTAGGACTGCATACGCGCCAAGATAGGCGATCAACGCCGGCGGGACCGCCCCGGACCCTCGCGCGAAGCCGCGCTTTCCGGCCCGGTACTGGCCGAAAGGCCCTGCCTCCACTGAACCGCGGGCCGCGGGACCGAGGCGGACCGATGACCGGCACACGGCACGAAACACCCACCGCCATCGGCACTCCCCGCGATCACGAATACGACTCGCACGGCACGCGGGCCCCGGTCCGCGTCGACGAGGCATGCTGGTGTCCGTACGCGGGCCAGGAGGTGCCGGAATGCGATGGTGGGCCGGAGTGTGGGCGGTGGCCGGGGTGACCGTCCTGGTGGCGTGCGGGACGTCGGCGCGAGGGCCTTCGGGGCCTTCGGGGCCTTCGGGAGGAAGCGGCGGTGTGACAGAGCCGTCGGGGGGTGCGTCGACGCGCGCGTCCGCCGTTCCGTCCCCGTCTCCATCATCGTCCTCGTCCTCGTCTCCGTCCTCGTCCGTGAGCTGTGTCTCCGGACGCGCTGAGGTCCTCGTCAGCCCCGGTGACGCGGTCGTCCAGCGGCTGTGCCTGCGGCCGGGAGCCGTCGTGTCCCTGGTGCTGGAGCCCCGGACGGACGACAGGCGTTGGACGGCCGTGCTCAGTTCCGCGCCGGCCTTCGTCCTGGCGTCCGGATGGCGGGTGGACGCGGACGGCACGGCCCGCGCATCGCTGCGGTGCGCGGGCACCCGGGGCGGTACGGCCGCGATCACCGCGCGGGCGAAGGCCCCGGACGTGGCGGGCGCGGCGCGGGTCGCCTTCACCCTGCATGTCGACGTGCTGCCGTACCCGAAGCAGGGGTGACCCCGGAAGCCGGAGCCACCCCCTGTCACGCCGCTGTCAGCCGCAGTCGCGCACCTTGATCGCGTAGATGCCGCGGCCGTGGGTGGCCGCGTACAGCGTGCTGCCGTCGGGGCTCAGCTTCACCTGGAGCACGGCGACCGCCGGGAGGTTGCCGACGCGCTGCCAGGTCGTACGTCCCGGCGCCCGGTAGACGACACCGAGGTCGGTGCCCACGGCGAGACCACCGTTCGGTGTGACGACCGCGGAGTCGGCCGGCACGTCGGGGAGGTTCTTCGAGATGTCCTTCCAGGTGGTACCGCCGTCCTTGGACTCGAAGACGTGACCCACGCCCGCGCCCGGCCCCTCGGTCCACTGCCGGGAGAAGCCGTTGACCGTGAGGTAGACGTGGTCGGCGTTCTTCGGGTCGACGGCGAAGCCGCTGAGGTAGCGGTTGGGTACGGTCCCGTCCGCGCCGGTGGCCGGCAGGGCGATGTCGTGCCAGCCGGTGCCGTCCGTGTTGCCGACGGAGATTCCGCGGGCGAAGCCCTGGTTGTTGCAGGGCCCGCACCAGGCCGCGTAGACCTTGCCGCCGGAGGTGGCGACGGCGGTCGCGGTGCGGCCTTCGCCGAGGTCGTACAGGCTGGTCCACTCGCTGCCGCTGCGGATGGCGTAGCCGTGGGTCTGCACCCACACGTGACGGCCGCCCGCGATCCAGGTCGAGGGGTTCTTGGCGTCGGCCGCGAGCGGGGCGATGAAGCGGGCCTCGCCGGTTGCGTTGTCCGCCGGGGCGACGTTGTACGACGTGGCCTTGGCGGCGTCGTCGATCCAACTCCCGTCGTTGACGGCACAGTTCTGGGTCACCTGGATGGAGAGGTAGACGTACTCCTCGGCCATGTTGCACCCGTTGGCCGGGTCGGTGAGCGTGTCGCCGCCGTCCCCGCCGAAGTTGGAGCCCATCACCTTGTCGTTGCTGCGCAGGACGGACTGGCCGTTGTCCTGCAGGCCGCCGGTGACGGAGACGCCGCCGTGGTCCAGGTCCTTGCCGATGCCCACCGAGTAGTACTGCAGGGTGTCGATGGTGCCGTCGTTCAGCGAGGTCCAGTCGGTGGCGTGCCCGGAGGAGTCCTGGGAGCCGTTGACCGGCCGCTTGTAGACGCCGCCGTCGTTGCCGACGTACACGAAGCTCTTGCCGTGGTAGCTGCCGATCGCCACGCCGTGCTGGTCGGAGTGGGTGGTCTGGCTGCAGTCACCGGTCTGCTTGGCCGGGTCGATGTTCCAGCAGGGGAAGGAGAAGTTCCAGTACGGGCCCACGGTCGACCAGGTGCTGCCGCCGTCCTTGGTCTCGTAGACCTCCTCCAGACCCGCGTACACGTGCTCCGCGTTCGCCGGGTCGACCGTCAGGAACTGGTTGTACCAGGCCTGCACGCCCGGCATGTAGCCGCTGGTGGTCAGCGCGGAGCCGTCGGCGGCCAGGCCCTGATAGTCGGCGATCTTCGTCCAAGGGCCCGTGGGGGAGCCGGACTTGGAGACGTAGATGCCCTCCAGGCCGCTGTCCGGGTTGGTGTTCAGCTGCTCCGGTGACTGGTCGATGGCGTAGTAGCGGGAGCCGTCGGCGGAGCGGGCGAAGGTGACGTTGCCGACGTCGTCCGCGTCGGCGGGCAGGTCGCCCAGGCCGCTGGTGATCCGTGTCCAGGCGCCGCCCGCGCCCTTGGTGTAGAAGCCGTTGTAGTCGTCACCGCTGCGCCAGCCCACCGCAAGAACGACCTTGCTCGGGTCCTTCGGGTCGATCGCGATGTCGTTGGCGATGTTCTTGTACGGGGCGTCGGGGTCGTCGGCCTCCGAACGGCCGGGCAGATAATCGGGGTTGGGCGCGAACTCCAGCTTCCAGGCGCCCTTCAGCGTCTTCGTGGAGTGGCTCCACACGCCCTCGCTGGTCGCCGCCCACACCTTGCCGCCGCCGAAGCGCAGCTCGTGGATGGTGGTGGACTCCAGTTCGTCGCCGCCGACCCGGCTGCGGGTGGAGAAGGTGCCTTGGTGCGGGTGGGACAGGACGTAGACACCGCTGCCGAGGTAGGCGTCCGCGTTGGTCGTCGCCTCGCCGGTGCCCAGCCACAGGCGGCCGGTCCCGTCGAGCGCGAGCGCTCCGGTGGACTGTGCGGGCAGCCGGTCGCTGATCGGCTGCCAGTGTCCACCGCCGGACCGGGACCGCCACACGCCGCCGCCCGCACTGCCCGCGTACACGTACCCGTCGTCGTCGGAGGCGATCGCGGCCATCCGGCCGGTGACGTTGCCGGAGCCGCCGCTTGAGTTGGAGTCGATGTCGCGGTAGCGGGGGTCGTCGGAGTTGTACGGCAGGTCGGTGACGTTGCGCCAACTGCCGCCGCTGCTCGGCAGTTTGGTCAGGCTGGACCAGGCGGCACCGTAGGCGCCCGGCGCGACGACGCCGGGGGAGGTGCGCGCCTCGGCGTACTGGTCCGCGCCCTCGGCTATCTCGTCGGCCTCGTTGCCGTCGTCGCCGTCACCGTCGCCGTCCTCGGCCTTCGCCTTGGGGCTCATGGCGCCCACCGAGTCCGCGCGTTCGGCGGCGAGTTGAGCGAGCGCGCGGGCGCCGAAGGGGCTGCTGCTCTGGCCGGACGCGGCGCTTGCGGGTATCGCGACGAGTGCGGCGGATGCGGTGATGGCCCAGGTCGTGAGCCATCGTCTCTTACGGGTCGGTACTGACACGAGGTCCTCCCAAACAGGCATACGTACGGCCTTCGTTGGGACCCGACCATGGGTGGAAGGGAGTGTCACGGCACTTGGGAAGCCTTTGACCGGGGCCTGTCACTTCGTGTACGGGACGTCGATCGGGGGAAAGGTTGGGGGCTTGCCGGTCTGCTGCTTTCGATACTCCGGGCTTGCTCTGGGCTTGCTCCGGAAGGCGTCGGCGAGGCAGCGCAGGGCCTGGTCGGACGGCGGTGTCGACGATCTCGATCGGACCGTTGGGGAGGCGCCGATCGCCGTGTCCTTCCCCCCGGGGCCTTCGACGAGCAGATCCACAAGCTCAGCCGGCCAGTCGGCTGACGCCGTCACCGAGCGCAGCGCACTCGCAGGCACGTCAGCAGCGGGTCATGGTGAAGTCGCGGCGTGCTCGCGCGTCCGGCCCGGGATCCGGCGATGCAGCGCGGCTTCGGCCTCGCGTCGGTCGCCGCCGCGGCGATCACCTCGGCGACGATGGCGGGGGCGCCGCCTGCGGACTCTCGGCGAAGTTGGCGCGGAGCGCTGCCGTGACGCGCAGCGATCCGGGGCTGCGTCTCATGGCCGTCGGCATTCCGTGGCGTCTCCACGAGGCCCCAGCGGGCCCGTGCTTTCCAGACGGGGCAGGGGGACGTCGCCGAGCCGGCCTCCGCGCCATGGTGAACGCATGCACGCGGTTGATCGCGGCGCACCCCGCAAAGGGGGTCGAGGTCGACGAGACAACGGCCTCACTCGCGTCGGCATGCTCATCAACGCCCACGGCCGACGGGATTCGGCTGGGGGCGAGGGCGTGACCCCGTGAGGTCGCGTCAGCGCACTCCTGCCGTATCGAGCAGGGTCGTCACCGTGGGTGCGATGAGCCCCGTCAGGTTGTCGGCCTGGATCCCCGCGCGGGCGCTGGCGCCGTCGAAGACCAGGATCAGCTGCCGGGCCAGCAGATCGGGATCGCTCGCGCCACCCTGTTCGGCCTCGGAACGGAAGAACCCGGTCAGGTTCGCCTTGATCCGGTGGGCCACCCGGCTCGCAGGGTGGCTCTGGTCCTTGAGCTCGACCTGAACGGTCAGATACCGGCAGCCCAGGAACTCGGGGGCGCCGGCCTGCGACTCCAACTGCTCGAAGACGTGCAGGATCCGCTCGCGGGGTGGACGGCCGTCGTCCGCCGCGGGCAGGAGCCCGGCGACGAAGGCGGCGGCGCGTTCCTCCAGGCTCGCTGCCAGCAGTTCGTCCTTGCTCTCGAACAGCTGGTACATGGAACGCTTCGACACCTTCGCCGCCTTGCACAGCGCATCGACACCGATGCCGACCCCATCCCGGTAGGTGAGCCTGGCCGCCGCCTCCAGCAGCCGCTCCCTTGAACTTGACTTCGCCTCGGTGGTCATACCGCGAGGTTAACCCGGTTCCGGAGAAATGAAAACTGATCGGTTTACTCAGTGGGCGATGACGGGCTCGCCTTCCGACGGTGCCAGGGGTGCGTTCGGTACCAGGAACGCTGCGAGCACCGCACCGACCACGAAGAACCCGGCGCCCCACGCCAGGGTGGCCGTGTAGCCCTCGACCCCGGCCTGCGCCACGGTCAGCGCGCCGGGCTTGTGCGAGGTCAGATAGTCGGTCGCGGCCGATGAGGCGACGGTGGTCAGCAGGGCCGTGCTGATCGAGCCGCCCACCTGCTGGCTGGTGTTGATCAGCGCCGAGGCGACGCCCGTGTCCTCGTGGTGCACACCTGCCGTCGCACCCTGGAACGCGGTGGTCATCACCCCGCCGAGGCCGAGACCCAGCAGGATCATGCCGGGCATGATGTCGGCGACGTAGCCGCTGTCCAGGGCGAGCCGGTTCAGCAGGGCCATACCGGTCGCGGCGACCAGGAAGCTGGCGGAGACCACGATCTTCGGACCGACCCTGGGCAGCAGCAGCGAAGGCGCCGTGGTCGCCGCGGCAACGATTCCCCCGACCATCGGCAGGAACGCCAGACCGGTCTTGATCGGCGAGTAGCCGATGCTTGCCTCCAGGTAATAGGTCAGGAACAGGAAGATCGAAAACATCCCCATGCCCACGACGAACACGGCCAGGAAGGAACCGCCCCGGGTCCGGTCCAGCACGAGACGCAGCGGCAGCAGCGGATGCGCGACCCGGGACTCCAGCCACACGAACACGGCGAGCAGCACCACGCCGACGATCATGGAGCCGAGGGTGACCGGGTTGGTCCAACTGGTGGATTCGACGTGCGCGAACCCGTAGACGACGGCGAACAGCGCGGCGCTCACCACGACGGTGCCCGGAATATCGAGCTTGGGCCGCTCGGTGACCGCGGGCTTGGCCAGCAGCAGCAGCGCGCCGACCAGCGCGACCGCCGCGAAGACGACGTTCACGTACATCACCCAGCGCCACGACGCCCATTCGGTGAGCATGCCGCCGAGCAGCAGCCCGACCGCGCCGCCCGCACCGGACAGCGCGCTGAAGATGCCGAAAGCCTTCGCCCTCTCGGACGGTCGGGTGAAGGTCACGCTGAGCAGTGAGAGGGCCGCGGGTGCGAGCAGCGCGGCGAAGAGTCCCTGGGCCACACGTGCCGCGACAAGGATTTCGAAGCTGCCGGCCGCCCCGCCGGCGACGGAAGCGGCCGCGAAACCGATCAGGCCGATGACGAAGGTGGTACGCCGGCCGAACAGGTCACCGAGTCGGCCGCCGAGGAGGAGCAGGCTGCCGAACGCCAGGGCGTAACCCGTGATGACCCACTGCCGGCTGCCGTCGCTGAAACCGAGGTCATGCTGCGCGGCGGGCAGCGCGATGTTCACGACGGTCGCGTCGAGCGTGACCATGAGCTGTGCCACGCCCAGCACGACGAGCACCCACCAGCGCACGGCGTGTGAGCCGCGGCGGCCAAGGTCTGTTTTCCCGGAGGCGGGCGCCCCACGGTCGTAGGTGGTGGTCATCTTTTCCCTCTGTCGCTGGTCGTGCCCGAGCACCGGTAGGAAACCGATCTGTTTCCAGGTAGGAAAACAGATCGGTTTCCGCAGTGCAAGCGAGGGGGCCGACGCGTTGGATGAGGGAACGGATCAGACGGACCCGCTGGATGTGCTCCTTGCCGTCCGGCACTCCGGACCGCCGGACGACGCGGACACCGACCAGCTCATGGCGCGGTCAGATGTCCCGGAAGAGACGAGCCAACGCCGTAGCCTGCGGTGTCTTGCTGTCGCAGGTCGTTGACCTGCATGAATGCTCTTTCGGTTGTTTCACGCTCGTACTGGCTGATGCGGCCGGAAGTCCCAGGAAAGTCCCAGGGCTCGCGGCCGGTGAGGAAAATCTCGCAGCCTGGGCGCCGGGGGCTTGGCGGTCGGCATATGCATTGCGTGATCGAGGGTTGTTGAGGATCAGTCGGGGCGGATGGGGAAGCGATCGTGGAGGCCACCGAGGATGGTCGCTACTTCCTGTCCTGGGGAGCCGACGTCGACTGCAGGGGGCGACCAGGCGGCATCCGGCGGACCTGCCGGGCGCGGGCGTAGCTCCGTGTCCCACGCCGAGCGGCCCGTCGCTCGTGCGCGACAAGCCGAGGCGACCGAGTTGGTCGAGCGGCTTCTCACCGTGGAGCGTGTCCTGTCGCCGATGACGACCAGGGCGCCAAGTGGCGGAAGGTCATCGGTTGTGCGAAGCGGCACGGACTGGAACCTCCCGGCAAACGCATCGAGAAGGTCCGCATCGGGGCAGGTGTGTGGGAGCTGTACCTCGCAGAGGGGCCCAACTCACGGAGCCGGAAGCCGACGGGCGATGCCCCGGTGATTCCGGTTCTCACGCGGCTGACTTCTCCTCATCCGGTCGTGGGCGCGCTCAGACACGCGAAGGAGCGACTGGTGATGCCTCCTCATGTCGGCGAGTTCTGGCAACGAGTCGACGTACGACGCGTCGCCTGCCGCCGCGACCGCGTCCCTCATCCCTCCCATACACGTGGTATGGAGAAGCTTCTCGCGTTCCGCTGTGTGCCTGCGGATGTCAGGAGGACGACGGCGTGCGCTACTGAATCCTGCAGGGGGCGGGTGTGGTTTCCCGGCATGGGGTGGGCACGTGGAGTTTTTGACCTGACGATCGGCCGAGGCGTCTGTAGGCGTACGCGGAAGAGACCAGGCACATGTGATGGTGCCAGCCGGGAAACGAGCGTCCCTCGAAGTCCAGTAATCCGAACCACTGGGCCATTGCAGTCACGGCGACCGCAGGGCCGGCCGCATGCGATGCCAGGTTGACGGCGATCGGCAGACCCTGGTGCGGAAGATTGGTGAGCCAGACAGGACCGGGGCGGTTGTCCGCCCGCATCTCGGTGAAGAGCTGATACGGCCGGTCCGGGGCTGCACCGGACTTCGTCCCCTGCAGGTGCACCGGCACGGACAGGATGTGGGCAAGGCGGCGTCCGCCGCCCCGCGTGGCGAGGGCCAGCGTCTTCAACGGACCGCCCAGGGAAGCGAGTTGCGTTGCGGCGCGCCGCATTCGGTGGGTGCCGAGGCGCTCGTCCACGGTCACCGGCATATTGCGCGGCACAGCGATGACGAAGGTGTGACCGCGTTGGGTGAGGCCGTCGACGAGAAGTCCTACGTCCTGCTCGTCGTCCAGGTCCGCCACTATGGGCGCGGGTTTCCGACGGACCGCTAGGGTGTCCACCAGACCGAGGACGTGGGCCCATGGCGGACGATAGCGTTCGGTGTCCGGAACGCGGGAGCGTTGACGCAGTTTGGGACTGTCGTTCCATGGCCCGGGCAGCGACAGCTCCCATGCCACGGGTATGTACGCGGCGCCGATGTTCAGGAATGCCCCGTAACCCACTTGGCAGTTGAGGGTGCGGTTGGAGAATGGGTCGTAGTGGCGGTGCACCCCGACCGAGCGCTCCCCGCACTTGGGCAGGAAGGCACGACCGATGGACCAGGCGTTGACCGGGCCGTGCCCTTCGGCCCAAGCGGCGAGTTCGTGCATGGCCGGTTCCCAACTCCAGGGGCTGGCGTTGACGAACTGACGCAATGACTGGGCTGCTGCAGGGGAGGCGGAAACTGTGCGGGCCAGGCGCTGGATGGACTTCTTACCAGGAGTGGCGAGAAGAGCCTCCAGGTAGGCGTGCGCGCAGCGGCGCTGGTCGACCCGCGAAAGGTGACGGAAGATCTGTGAGCAGAACTCTTTGAGGTGCTCACCATCAGCCGCTGGTGCGTGGTCACCGATGATTTCGTCGAGTGTTTCAAGTCCGCAGTGTTTCGCCACACTTCCCCCGTAATCTGAAACTTTCGGCTTCTCATTGAGCGGGCGGTGGTTGGTCGCGGGAGTCACTGGGACACGCGGCGGTCGAGACCGTGCCCGTCACCGTGGCTCGCCCGGCCCAGTGGATGTGCGAGGTCGGAAGAGTGCCATGGAAGTACGGCGGCCGGGAGGAGGCTGCCTTCCTGGTCTGCCTCTCGCTCGAGGAACCGGCGAAGGACGGCTACTCGGAAGAGAGTTCGATGAGCTGGTCGGTGGCTGTGCTGTTGCCCTGGTCGGCGAGGCGGCGCAGTTCTTTCATGTCGCCGTTCTCGGTGGCGAGTTCGATGAGTTGGTCGGTGGCTGTGCTGTTGCCTTGGTCGGCGAGGCGGCGCAGTTCTTTCATGTCGCCGTTCTCGGTGGCGAGTTCGATGAGTTGGTCGGTGGCTGTGCTGTTGCCTTGGTCGGCGAGGCGGCGCAGTTCTTTCATGTCGCCGTTCTCGGTGGCGAGTTCGATCAGCTCGTCGGCCGCGGCGGTGTCGCCTTTCGCGGCTCGTTCACGCAGGTCGGACAGATCGGAGTCGGTCATGCCGGACGCTCTCCCATGGTCTCTCCCAGAGCCGGTCGGCCCTGGCCGGTGTGCCCCCGCAAGGACCCGCCTATTCAGGCGACGCGGGCTGGCTCGTCGGTGCTCGAAGCTGGTCGCGGTGTTTGTGCCACTCATTCAGGAGCGCGGGCAAGCGCGCGGCCAGGAACTCGGCCAGTGCGATCATTTCCTCCAATGGCGCTCGACGCTCCGGTGGGGCATCGGCCAGCAAGGCCAGGCCCTCGCGGAACAGCTCTGCATGCTCCTTGTGGACGGCTGAGTCGAAGTGCTGGGGTTGCTGGCTCACCGGGTTCAGGCTCACCCGGTCCACGCGCTCGCCGGCGGTCCGCGTTCGGCGTGCCATCTGGTAGCCCTCCAGCAGCTTGACCGCCCCGGTGATGGCACTTCGGCTGGCCAGTAGAGCCTCGCTCAGCTCGTCGATCGTCTGCTGCGGCGGATCACAGACGAAGAGGTACCCGAGCAGGCGGCCGGCCATCGGAGGGAAGCCGTACTGGCGCGCGTAAAAGCGGCCGAGGTGATCGGCGAAGATCAACTGCGTATCATGCGGCACATTAGCAGCATAGCTGCCCTGACTGTCATGACACAAATTTGTGTCATGACAGTTTTGATCTTGCTGGAGTGTCATGCAGCCGGTGCGGGACGGTGTGCGCGGCTCTGTGGGAATGATCGACTTCGGCCCTGAACTGCGGAGAGTCGCTCCATGCCTGTCCCACTTCCGTCACCCTTCCGGTGTCGAGAGGTCGCTTCGGAACCCTCGGCAAGCATCCGCAGCCAGAGGTGTAGGTGCAAGGGGAACCGATCTTCCAGCGGCTCCTTTGAGACAGCAGTGACAGGTGTGCGCGCCCGCCCGGTCGGACGTCGCCCGTGGCGGCGGCCACGCATCGGCATCGGTCGTCACGAAGGTAAAAGGGTCTGTTCAGCGCGGCAGGAATGACCAGACGCTTCAGCCTGGCGGGACGTATAAACATTCCAAAGTCCCGGTGGGTCGCAGTGTGTTCCTTGCTGCTGCTGTGCGCGCTGGGTTTGACTTGCGTCCGTCCCGCCGAGGGATGACTGCCTTGGCGGCTCGGCCTCAATGTGGCCGGATCAGCGCATCCGGATGTGCGTGAGGGAACGCGAGTGAAAGGCCCTGCGGCGCCGTGTGTCAGGGGGTGACCGCCAGGTGCTCCGGTTGAGCCGGTGGCCTTCGACAACTAAGAATTTCTCCGACCTCGACCGTCCGCATCGACTGCGTGAGCAGGAGTATCGGCACCGTTTGTTGACTCGATTCAATGGCCAACGGGAGGAAAGATCATGAGTGCTGTCCGTAACATGACCTCGCCCGGTGTCGCCCTGTCCGCGAGAGCCTCGGCGTCAGGACGCGGAAACTCGAGATCGGCGCACACCGCGCCGCAGGGAAACGAGGTATTGACTACACGAGTCGGTCTGCAGATACCGTCCGGCCTGAATTTTGAAACCTGGGAGCGGGCCGGCCGCACCCTAGCCGGCGTTGTGGACTCGTCCGCTTGGTGGCTGGGCGACTGGCTCGTTTACGGGAAGGACAACTACGCGGACCGGTACGAACGGGGCATTCGATCGGCCGGGCTGAAATACCAGACACTGCGCAACTATGCGTGGGTCGCCCGCCGTTTCGAGTTCGGTCGTCGGCGCGCCAGGCTGAGCTTCCAGCATCACGCCGAGGTGGCTTCACTGACGGTGGATGAACAGGAGTATTGGCTCAACAGCGCGGAGCAGCGGAACTGGACCACCAAGCAGTTACGCAAGGCCATCCAAGGCTCGCGCGAGAAAGAGGTGAGTGGTAAGGAACAATCCAACGCCACTCGCCGCCTAGAGGTTCCCGGCAATCGTTTCCGACGATGGCATGAAGCGGCGGAGCATTCCGGCATCGAACTCGAGAAATGGGTCCTGACGACGCTCGACCGCGCGGCTGAACGGGCGCTGGAGGATCTTGAAGCGCTGGCGGACCGGCCTGAGGCCGAAGTCTGACCAGCGGGTCCGCCGTGGTCGGTCCCACGACAGGGGCGGGACCGGCCCGGGTCCACCGCCCCTACGGCAGTCGGCCCATGTAATCCGCGGTTTCCCGGTGGATGCCGCGCGAACTGTCGGCGAACGACTGTCGCACTCGCTCGCGGATCTGGGGCTCCTGTTCCTGGCTGAGTTTGAACATGCCGTCCGCTCCGGACACTGTGACGCGAAATGCGCCCACGCCAGGGAGAATTTTGCGGAAGTAGTCGACGGAGTCCGCCATGTCCCAGTCGGTGCCGAATTCAGCCTCGAAGGTGCGGACCGTGGACTGTACGACGTCCAAGGTCTCTTCGGTGCGTTTGATTTTCTCGGCCACGCCGTGCACGTGAACAGAAGTGAAGTTCCAGGTGGGAGCAGCGGGGGCCTTCTCGTACACCGTCGGCGAGACGTAGGCGTGCGGACCGGTGAAGACCAGCAGGACCGGGTCACCGTCCCTGAGCGCTGACCAATGGGGGTTCTGAACGTTCATGTGTCCGAGCAGGAGGCCGCCTGACAGGTCGGCGGCCCACTCCCCGGTCATCCGGGGATCCGGAATTACGGGCAAGTGTGTGGCGAACGGCTCCCGATGGTCTGTGCCATTGGTCGTCAGCAACGCCAACGGATTTTTGCGGATCAGGTCAGCCATCCAGGTACCGTTCGGTTGGCGATATTGGCAGGGAACGAACATGACAGCAGTCCCTTCCTTTGGAATGCATCTCCGTGAATGTACCTCTGGTGTCCTGGTTGTTTGAGCCAGGTTGTAGACGGCCTGCTCTATTTTCGCGCCCGGCGTACCGTACCAGACGGGCGGCGAGTTGGAATCAGAATGCGCCTTGTCCTGTCAGCGGGACAGGATGGTGTCGTCATGGGGGTGCATTGGCTCGTACTGTCATCGAAGGGCGTGAAAACGGTCGCAGCAGACTCCGGTTTGCCGCTGATCACCGTCGACCAGTGTCCTGGTGAATATATCTCGCGTTTTTTTAGTGACGGGAAGGGTGTTGATATTGGATGTCAATTTGGCCGCCGCCCGCTCCGGCGACGCTGTGACTGGCGACATGCTCGCCGGGCTGGCCGTGATTCTCGCCGCGGCATTCGTGTTCGCCCGGCTGGCCAGAAGCGTTCGCCAGCCGGCGGTCATGGGAGAGATCGTCGCCGGTCTGGCGCTGGGGCCGAGCCTGCTGGGCCTCCTGCCGGGCAACCTCACCGAAGACCTGTTCCCGTCAGACACACGGCCGATCCTCCAGGCCCTGTCGCAACTCGGGCTCGTGCTCTTCATGTTCGGCATCGGTTACGAGCTGGACTTTCGCCGGCTGCGAGGCGCCGGCCGCCAGGTCACCGTGGTGTCCCTCAGTTCTGTGGCGCTGCCGTTCGCACTGGGTGCGGGACTCGCCGTGCTCCTGTACCCCTGGTACGACAAGTCGCAGCTGAGCACCGAGGGCGTGTTGGCCCCGGCGCTCTTCCTCGGGGCGGCTATGTCGATCACCGCCTTCCCGGTGCTGGCCCGGATCATCTCCGAAGGGGGCCTGCAGCGCAGCCGTATCGGTGCCCTGTCACTGGCCTGCGCTGCCATCCAGGACTTCCTCGCCTGGTGCGTACTCGCCGTCATCGTCGTCATCGCGACTGCGAGCGGCCCCTCTCCTTTGGTGCGGATGGTGCTGGAATCGGGCATGTTTTTGATCTGCCTGGTCTACATCGTGCGTCCGGGACTGCGCTGGCTGCTGGCCCCGCAGCGACGGTGGGCGGCGGGCGGCGCCCTCATCCACGCCCTCCTCGTCACCGGGGTCCTGCTGTCAGCCTGGGCGACCAACGAGATCGGACTGCACGCCGTGTTCGGTGCCTTCGCCTTCGGTGCCGCGGTGCCACGCGAGCACATCGAGGCACAGGCCCCGCAGGTCGCCGAACGCATCGAACAGACCAGTCTCTTCCTGCTGCCGGTCTTCTTCACCGTGACCGGGCTGTCGGTGGATCTGGGTGGCCTCGGCGGGCACGGCGTCATCATGACCGTCGCCGTCATCGTGGTGGCCTGTGTGGGCAAGTTCGCCGGAGCCGCCACATCGGCCCGGCTGACGGGAGCGTCGGGACGGGAATCGATGGCGCTCGGCGTCCTTCTCAACGCCCGCGGTCTGACGGAACTGGTCATTCTGAACGTGGGCCTCGGCCTGGGGGTGCTGGACGACCGCGTGTTCAGCGCGATGGTCGTCATGGCGCTGGTCACCAGCCTCATGACGGGACCGCTGCTGCAACGCCTGCGCCTTGAGTCGAAGTCGCTTCCGGCGCCCATTCCTCAGCCGAGTGTGGAGAAAGGTGTCTGACCCCGGGCCGGCCGTGTGCAGCGGGTCCGCCAGGATGCCGGGACGTGGAAATCCCGGAATCCGCGCTCGTCCTGTCAGCGGGACATTGCTCCAGGACTCAGGGACTCTTGAAAGGGAGAAGGGCGCGTTCTAGATTGACGCCGGTAATTCCGCTGCGTCCCCATCCCGAACCCGCCTTCGTTCCGCTGCTTCTGGCAGCGGTCGATCCTGTCCGACGTGACACCAACGATACTCGTCGGCATATTTTTCACCCGGATTCACCGGGAGCTAGGGAATTGACCGATCAAGAATGTGGCTGCCTGATGGGGCAGCGCTGGCGGGAGGTTTCTCATGGATGCTCGTGCGGCTGAAGTCTACGACGTGGTGGGTATCGGTTTCGGGCCGTCCAACCTATCGCTGGCCGTGGCCCTGGAAGAGCACAATATCCAGGCACCGGACGATCCGGTCACGGCGTTTTTCTTCGAACGGCAGGAAGCGTTCGGCTGGCACCGCAATATGCTGCTTCCGACCACGACGATGCAGATACCCTTCCTGAAGGACGTCGCCACTTTCCGCAATCCGGCGTCCCACTACAGCTTCGTCTCCTACCTGCACGCTTCGGGCCGGCTGGCCGGCTTCGTCAACAACCAGACGTTCTTCCCGACTCGGTTGGAGTTCCACCAGTACTTGGAGTGGGTGGCGTCCAACTTCACCGATCGGGTCTCCTACGGAGCCGAGGTCATCGGCCTGCGCCGTCCGGAAGGCGGCTCGGGCGTGCCCACGTGCCTGGAGATTGAGGTACGTGGGGGAGCGAGTCGGGAAAGGCGATCGGTCCGCGCGCGCAACGTAGTGGTCTCGACGGGGCTGGTCCCCCGTATGCCCGAAGGCGTGCCGTGTGACGACCGGGTCTGGCACAGCTCGCAGTTCCTGACCAGCTTCCGCCGGCTGGACCGGACCGGCCTCAGGTCCGTCGCGGTGGTGGGGGCGGGCCAGAGCGCGGCCGAGATCACGCGCTACCTGCATGACTCGGTGCCCCACGCCCAGGTCCATTCGATCATCCCGGCGTATGGATACTCCCTCGCCGACGACACGCCTTTCGCCAACCAGGTGTTCGATCCGAACGCGGTGGACGACTACTACTTCGGAACCGACCGGGCCCGCCAGGCGTTCTGGGACTACCACAAGAACACCAACTACTCGGTCGTCGACGACGACGTGATCAGGGATCTCTACCGCCGTTCGTACGAGGAGGACGTCCGCGGCGCGAGGCGACTGCACTTCCTCAACCTGACCCGGGTCAGCGAGGTCAAGCGGGCTGGAGACGACACCCGCGTGCTGCTCATGAACGGCGAGACACGGGAACTCGAGGTCGACCTCTGCGTGTTCGCCACCGGATACCAGGCGATGGAGCCCACCGGCCTGCTCGGGGAGCTCGATCAGTACTGCCTGCGGGACGAGGCCGGTCGGCACCGGGTCGAGCGCGACTACCGGCTGACGGCCGGACCCGAACTGCCCGGCGGAATCTATCTGCAGGGTGGGACCGAGCACACCCACGGGCTGTCGTCGTCGCTCCTGTCCAATATCGCGGTGCGCAGTGGTGAGATCGCGGAGTCCATCGTCAGCCGTCGCCGGATCGAGCGTGAGCTCGAACGGCCGATCCCCGCAGAGCACGCCGGTAATCCGCGCTGACCGGCACCGACACAGACGTACCCGGCGCACGAAGGGGCGGGTACGGCGCTCCCGCAGCGCCGTGCCCGCCCCTCGGCCTGTCCGGACTCGCTATGCGCTGCCGGTGGACACCTGGTCGGCGGCCATGGCGTCCCGGAGACTCTTCGGCCGCAGATCGGTCCAATGGGTCTCGACGTAGTCGAGGCACTCCTGGCGGCCGGCCTCGCCGAAGACGACCCGCCAGCCGGAAGGGACCTCTGCGAAGGTCGGCCACAAGGAGTGCTGCTCCTCGTCGTTCACCAAGACGAAGAAGCGTCCCTCGTCATCGTCGAAGGGGTTGCCACCCATGATCAACTCCAATTTCTGCTGCTGTTCGGCGGAGAATTCCGGACTGCACAGCCGCTTCCGGCGGAGTGCAGAGCGCACCGATCCGTGAGCCGGGGCCCCATGTGAAACAAGGACTGTCGAGGCGGGGCGGAGTCGGGTCAACTCGCATCACAACTCATCGCGCCGCCGCCATTTTGGCACGCCATTCCTGCTTGGCGTAGGGGATACCGGAGAAATGCGCCCGGGGCTCGCCCGTAACGCCAACATGCCTCTCCGGGTAGCCGATCGGCTACCCCTTTGGTGCGCACCGTCCGGCGTTCCGAGGGCTCTTCTCTCCACACCGAGACGCGTCCTAGGGTCGGACCACACGGTGTGGAACGCGGTGGACCTCACGTACTCTGGAAGGGTGATGCCACATGGCGAATGCCGTCGGCGCGGCCGTCAATCACGCACTGAGCTCTCAAGAACTCGATCAATTCCAGCGCGATGGATTCATCGGTCCATTCGACGTGTACGAGCCCGAGGAGATGGAGCGGGCGCTTCAGGCCATGCGGCCGAAACTCATCGACAGTCGAAAGGGCGTCTACCATCAGGGCAACGCACTGTCCGGCACGACCAACCTGGCCAGCTATGATCGGCACCTGGACGTCGATTTCCTGGCCAAGCACGTCACTCGGCCGGAGATCGTCGACCGGGTGACAAGCGTCCTCGGTGCCGATGCGCTGTGTTGGCGGACGGAGTTCTTCCCCAAGTACCCCGGCGACGAGGGTACCGACTGGCACCAGGCGGACAACTTCGCCAACGTGGGGAAGCATCCGCAGATCGTCTGGCCGGAGGACGCCGGCTTCGGCGGCGCCCTCACCGTGTGGACCGCCTTCACGGATTCCACCATCGAGAACGGCTGCCTCCAATTCATCCCGGGCTCGCACCGGACGATGAACTATGACGAGAACAAGGCCATCGAGTACGACGCCGACCGCATCAACCAGAGTGTCAAGAACGGTGTCCGGCGCGGCTTCTACGGCTACGACTACCGGCAGCTGCAGAAGGACCCGAACTGGAGCCCCGACGAGTCCAGGGCCGAGTCGATGGTCATGCGCCAAGGCCAGGCGATCATGTTCTGGTCGACGCTCATGCATGCCTCGCATCCGCACAGCGGCCTGACCGACAAGATGCGCCTCGGCTTCACCGCGCGGTACGTGCCCACGGCGGTGCGGGTCTACCCGTATCAGGACACCCTGGCGGAGTACGGAGTCGAGGTCAGCTTGGAGAAGTGGGGCTGCGTGCTGGTCTCCGGCAAGGACGAGTTCGGCCACAACCGGTTCGTCGACCGCACGATCAACGGCACACCCTTCGAGGGGCGATGAAGACGGAAGAAGCCGCCGCCCCGGCTGTGGCCTGTTCCTCAGCGGCCCTGGCCGTGCACCGGCAGATCAATCGGACGACGACGCCCTATCCGCGCGACAGCAGCGTGGTGGCACGGTTCGAGTACTGGGCCGCCCGCCGCCCGCACGCAACGGCCGCCGTGCAGGAGGACCGTACGCTCACCTACCGCGAACTCGACCGACTCGCCAACGGGCTGGCCCGTGAACTTGGCGAGGACGGGGTGGGTCTGGGAACGGCCGTCGCGGTGTGCGTGGCCCGCTCGCCCGAGATGCTCGTCGCCCTGCTCGGAGTGCTCAAGTGCGGCGGAACCTACGTGCCGGTGGACCCGCTGTGGCCGGACGAGCGCTTGCGCGCCGTGCTCTCGGACGCCGGCTGCACCCGGGTGCTCAGCGATCGGCCCGGCACGCTGGCGCAGCGGCTGGAGGGTACCGGCTGCCGTGTGCTGGAGGTCATGGAACGGACGCTGGTCCCGCTCGACACCGGCCCCGAGTGCCCGGCCGGCCCCGAGAGCGTCGCCTGCATCAACTTCACCTCGGGCTCGACCGGCCGTGCCAAGGGTGTGCCCATCCTGCACCGGGGCATCGTCCGGCTGGTGCACGGCGCCAGCTACGGGCCGCTGGACGAGAACAGCCATGTCCTGCAGGTGACACCGGTGACCTTCGACATCGCCACGTGGGAGATCTGGGCGGCGTTGCTCAACGGCGGGACGTCCGTGATGTACCCCGCCGAGTTCGTCCAGCTGTCCCACCTCGAGCGGGTCATCAAGGCGGGGCGCGTCACCATCCTCCTGCTCACCACGGCCCTGTTCAACTCCGTCGTGGACGAGGCACCCGAAGCGCTGGAGACGGTGGCGACCATCACCAGCGGTGGCGAGGCCCACTCGCACCGGCACATGACCAAGGCGGTGCGGACCTACGGGTCCGGCCGGGTGGTCAACCTCTACGGGCCCACCGAGTGCACCTGCATCGCCACGTACTATCCGGTCGACGAGCCGCCGCGCCCAGACGTGCCGCTGCCGATCGGCCGGCCCATCCAGAACACGCGGCTCTACGTGCTCGCCGACGACGCGCGCAGGCTCTGCGAGCCGGGCGAGACGGGGGAGATCTGCCTGGCGGGCGACGGTCTGGCGGTCGGCTACCTGGGCCGGCCCGATCTGACGGAAGCGGCCTTCGTCCACCGGGACATCGGCGGAGTGCCCGAGCGCCTCTACCGGACCGGCGACATGGGCCGGCTGCTGCCCGGCGGGGACGTGGTCTTCGAGGGTCGGCGGGACGACCAAGTCAAGATCAACGGTTTCCGCATCGAACTCGGCGAGATCACCCACCACCTGAACAGTCACCCGCTGGTTAAGCAGAGTTGTGTGGCCGTGCACGACAACCGGGGCGACAAGTCCCTGGTGGCGTTCGTCGTGCCGACCGGGCCCGACGCCTCGCCGGACGGTTTCCGCGAGCACCTGGTGGCCAAGTTGCCCCGCTACATGGTCCCGGCGCAGATCCACCTGTGCGAGCGCTTCCCGCTGACGTCCAACGGGAAGATCGATCGCCGTGCCTTGCTCACCGCACATTCATCGCCAGCCCCGTCAGGAGAGTTCATCCGATGAGCGAAGCGACCCACCAGTCCGCCGTGGAGACGATGACCCCCACCGAGTCGGCACTCGCCGAGATGTGGCGCGACCTGCTGGCGCGCCCGGACGTCCGCTCCACGGACGACTTCTTCGAAGCCGGGGGCACCTCGCTCACCGCGATCAAGCTGCTGCAGCGCGTCGAGAAGAGGTTCGGGCCCGACGTCCTGTCGCCTGACACCCTCTACGAGGACCCGAGGCTCGGCAGCCTGGCCCGCGCGATCGACCGCGCGACCGGGCGCGGCTGAGGTGCCCTCTCCCTGGTTCTCCGTCTACGCTCCCCGTCCGGCCGCCGCGGTACGGCTGTACTGCCTGCCGTGCGCCGGCGGGGACGCGACGATGTTCCGGGCGTGGGCGCACCGTCTGCCGCCCGGTATCGAGTTGCGGGCGATCCGGCTGCCGGGCCGGCATGCCTGGCACCCCGAGCCGGCGTTCACGGACTGCACCGCGGCGGCGGACCGACTGGCCGCCGGTCTCGGACCCGAACTGCGGCCGCCGTACGTGCTGTTCGGGCACAGCATGGGCGCGCTCCTCGCGCACCAGCTGATCCGGGCCGTCCAGCGCCGCCGACTGGCCCCGCCCGCTCTCTATGTCTCTGCCTCCTGGCTGGTGGAGGGCACGCCGCAGGAACGACTGCCGGACCCGGCCGCACCGGACGACCGGTTCGTCGAGGTGCTCGGGCGGCTCGGCGGGGTGCCGCCGGAGGTCCTGGCGGACCCGGAGGTGCTGGCCTTCACGCTGCCGGTGCTGCGGGCCGACTTCCGACTCTGTCGGACATACGTGTACGAACCGGATGGGCCGCGGCTGGGTGTGCCGGTGCGTGCCATGGGCGGTGTCGCCGACACCGTGACCCCGGTCGAGGAGATGGCGAGCTGGGCCGGCCACGCGAGCAGGTTCCTCGGGGTCACCCACTTCCCCGGGGATCACTTCTTCGTCCGCGACCATGTGGACCAGGTCGTCGAGGCCCTCGTCGAGGACGTGGCGGCGGTCAGCGCCGGCGCGTGGGTGCCGTAGCGGTGGGGACGGCCGTCGCCGAGAACGTACCGTTGAACTCTCCGGCGGACAGCGCGCCGGACTGCAGGACCAGGGAGACGAGATGGACCCGGTTGGGTGAGTGGAACTGGCTGAGCAGCGCCGAGACATGGCGCTTCACCCCGTGAATGGAGATGCCCATCCTGCTGGCGATCTCCTTGTTGCTCGCCCCGGCGACCAGGAGGCCCAGCACCTCGGCCCCGCGTGAACTCAAGTGGTAGAGCTGAGGCAGTAGCACGGAACTCGTGCCGCGGGAGCGGCTGAGCAGATAGGCGGCCACCGTGTCCGGAACGGCCAGTTGCCCCTCCCTCACCTGTACGAGAGCGGTGTGCAGTGATCGAGACGTCAGCTCGTCCTGCATGAGATAGCCGTCGGCCGGCTGCCGCGTCGCGATCTCGAACAGATGTGGTTCGGCCGCGGGAACTATCACGATCACCGGCCGCAGGTGTTCCACGCCACATCCGGCACGTTCCGCGCTCACCAGCGCGGAAGTGGAGATCAGCGTGACGTCGAAGTCCGCGGACATCTGCTCGTCCCGGGCCGGCACGCACGCCACGGCGGAGGCGGAGACCCCCGGTATTGACGACATGAGGGCGAGCAGGCCGCGACGGATCACCTCCTGCTCCTCGACGACCACAACCCTCATGGCATTGCCGGACGAAGGACGTGGGTTCCAGGTGTCGGTCAATTCCTCCTCGGGATGCGGATTCGAAAGATCGCGAACTGCGTCCTGGGAAAACCGGGTTGTCATGTCGGCGATGCTACCGCCTCGCTTTCGGAAAGGTCCTGGGTAATGCGGCCGGTGCGCCTTGACCGTTCCGGGGGCCGTCAATTCCCTGTCCTGTCGACGGGACGGTCGAGCTGCGGCGGGCAGCGCTCAGGGGTCATGGGGCGAAATATCCGCTAGGCTCGACGTGCCACCTTCCTTCATGACGCGACAATCAGTCGCAGTTTTCGCCGATTTCGCGAGTCGAACCACGCCGTGCCACGAGCCCTCGACTTTCCTCGGTAGCCCGGTCGGTGAAGCAAAAAAAGGGGGCAGGTCGCTGCGGAATCGACCGTCCGGATATTCCCGCGCGGTGCCGACCAGATACACGACCACCTTTCGCCAAGAGGAGTGCTACGCCATGCCCGTCACCATCGACGACCTCGTCGACCGCATCCGCGGTCACCGCTGCTACAACCACCCGATCTTCGAGCACTGGGCCGAAGTCCGGCCGGAGAGCACGGTGGTGGGGGCGCTCTTCCACCAGATCCGCAACTTCTGCGACGCCACCCGCCCGGGCGGCAAGTTCCCCCAGGCGCTGGCGATGCACAAACTCTCCAAGGAGAGCGACCTGCTCCAGGAGATCATCGAGAGCGAGGAGAACCACGCACCCGAACTCGCCACGATGGCCGGCTACATCGTCAACCAGGCGGCCGGCCACACGGTCTTCAGCGACCTCTACGACCAGGAACTGGTCGAACAGGGACTCAAGGAGTTCTCCGACCAGCTCCTGAAGAACCTGCCCGGCTACGACCCGAAGACCGGTCTCCTCGCCCAGACCCGCCGGGCACGTGCCGTGTTCGACGGCCGCCAGCAGGTCGATCGGGACTCCACGCTGCGCAATCTCGGCACAGCGCTGGCCCTGGAGATGATCTCCAACCGTCATCTGATCCCGGGTGAGAAAACCGCGCTCGTCGACGCCGGCAACTACGGCGCCGAGCTGGAGGACGCGGAAATGCACTACCTGCTCGAGCACTGGGGCGAGATCGGCGCCGAGCAGCAGCACGAGAAGAACGCGGTCGCCGCTGTCGGCTCCGTGCTGAACGAGCAGAACCAGGCCCTGGTCCTGGAAGGAGTCGACACTTTCCTCGACTCGCTGGTCGCCCTGTGGGACGTCCTCGACTCCGCGCTGCTGACTTCCGGTCGGCCGGCGACCGACCTCATATCGGCCTGACCGGAACCGGGAGCCCGCTGCTCAC
This sequence comes from Streptomyces sp. SAI-127, assembly GCF_029894425.1. Taxonomy (NCBI): domain Bacteria; kingdom Bacillati; phylum Actinomycetota; class Actinomycetes; order Kitasatosporales; family Streptomycetaceae; genus Streptomyces; species Streptomyces sp. SAI-127. Next base: position 2,894,794 of record NZ_JARXYJ010000001.1, on the reverse strand, counting down.
GAGGCGGCGGGCTCCCGGGCGTTCCCGCAGACGACGAAGGGGATGTGACTGTGGTACGTCCGTTGAGGATCGCGGTTCTCGTCAAGCAGGTGCCGAACTTCGAGAGCCTGCGGCTGGGCGGTGACCGCAGGCTGGAGCGGACCGGGCAGCAGCTGGAGATGAACCCCTACTGCCAACGCGCCGTGGCCAAGGGCGTGGAACTGGCACGCGAGTCAGGCGGCGAATGTGTCGTCCTCACCCTGGGGCCGCCGGCGGCCGAGGACTGCCTGCGCGAGGCCGTCGCCTGCGGCGCCGCACACGGCGTACTGGTCAGCGACGAGGTCTTCGCAGGCAGCGACACCCTGGCCACCGCACGTGCGCTGGCGGCAGCGCTGCTCCGGCTGGGCCCGTTCGACCTCGTGCTCTGCGGACGCAACTCGGTCGACGCGGAGACGGGTCAGACGCCCGCGCAGATCGCCGAACTGCTCGACTTGCCCATGGCGGCCGGCGTGCGCGAGCTGACGCTGAAGGACACCACTCTCGTCGTGCGCTGCGAACACGACGACGGCTGGCTGCGGACCGAACTGCCGCTGCCCGCGCTGCTCACCTGCGCGGAGCGGTTGATCCACCCGGCGAAGGCGGCCCCCGTCGAACGCGCCGGCGTGAGCGCCGACCGCATCCGCCGCATGAACGCGACCGAGCTGGGCCCGGGACCGTGGGGCGACGCGGCGAGCATGACGGTGGTGGGCGCCAGCCGCCGGCTCGACGGCACCCGCTTGCGGCTCCGGTTCGACGGCGACGTCGACACCCAGGTGGAGCGCGCGGTGGTCAAGCTGGCCGAACTCGGCGCCTTCGACACCGCTCCCGAGCCACCGCTGCTCCCGGTGCCCGAGCCGTCCGGGGACAGCGGCTCCGGCGACGTCCTCGTGCTGGCCGAACCCGGCCGTGACCGGCTCACCCGGGAGCTGCTGGGGCGCGCCGCCCTGCTGGCGGCATCCACCGGCAGGCGCGTCGTGGCCCTCGGCCCGGCTCCGCCGTCTCCGGTGCTCGCCGGGTCGTGGGGCGCCGACACGGTCGGCACCATCACCGGTTCGGATGCCGAGCAGGACATCGCCGAGGGGCTCGCCGCGTGGTGTTCCGCCCGTCACCCCTGGGCCGTCCTGGCCCCGTCGACCATGTGGGGACGCGAGATCGCCGGACGAGTGGCCGCTCGGCTGGGGGCCGGCCTGGTGGGTGACGCCGTCGACGTGATGACGAACCCGCAGGGCGAACTGGTCTGCTGGAAACCGGCGTTCAGTGGCGGTCTCGTCGCCGCGGTGACCTGCCGGTCCACCACCCGGTTCGCGACGGTCCGCGGGGGCACGCTGCGGCTGCTCGTGCCGCGCGGCGCGGTCGCCAGGCGGGCGCCGGACCTGGTCGTGGTCCGCCGGCGAGAAGCAGGGGGTGGCGTCCGCGAGTTCGACGACGACCTCGAAGCCCTGGAGGTCGCCCCGGCCGTGGTGTGTCTGGGGGCGGCCGTACCGCCCGAGGACTACCCCCTGCTGGACCCCCTGCTGCACGTACTGGGCGCCGAGCTCGCCGCGACACGCAAGGTCACCGACCGGGGATGGCAGCCCCGCGCCCGCCAGATCGGTGTGACCGGTCGCAGCGTGGCACCACGGCTGTACGTCGCGATCGGCACCAGCGGCAAGTTCACCAACATGGCCGGCGCCCGCGGGGCCGGTCTCGTCCTGGGGATCAACAGCGATCCCACGGCTCCCCTGTTCGAGGCCGTCGACGTCGGGGTGGTCGCTGACTGGCGGGACGCCGTCGCGCGGCTCGTGACCGCCGTGGAACAGCACGGGCTCCCGCACGGCACCCCCCTGCTCGCGAGAGGAAGTACGCGATGAGGCACAGCGACACCCGCCCCACGGCGGTTCCCGGAGTCGTCGACGGTTCGCTGACGATCAGCATGGGCGCCGACCGCGAGGTCTCGTTACACGTCGAACTCGGTTCCGACGGCGGTCTGTCCGGACGGGCAGCCCAGTTCGAGATCATTCTCGGGCCGCAGGACGCGGAGATCGTCCGCGCCGCACTCGCGGCCGATTCCGGCGGGGCGGCCCCGTTCGGGATGTGGCCGTCCTCGGTGCCCTGCCAGATCGGGATCCACGTTGGCCTGTGAAGCGGTGTCCGATCCCAGGCCTGCGCGCCGCTTCGATCTTCCCGAGGAGGACTCGGTCCACATGCCCGTTGCCCCGCGACCACGAAGGACCGGCCGATGAGTGAGGTCTACCACCGGTTGGTCGACCATCTCAGGAACAACGGAGTGCCCTTTCAGGAAATCGAGCATCCGCCTGCCGCCTCCGCCGAGGAATACCGCCGGGTGGTGGGTTCGGCACTGCACGAACAGGCGAAGGCGCTGCTCCTGCGACGCCACCGCCGCGGCGGTGGCAAGGACCTGCTCATCCATGTGCTGCCCGGCGACCAGCGGGGTGATCTCGATGCGCTGGCCGGTCCCCTGGAGGCCAAGCGCCTTCGCATGGCCCGCGGCGGTGAACTGAGGGAGGCCACCGGCTGCTCCTTCGGGGAACTGCCGTCCGTCGGCTCCGTCTTCGGACTGCCGCTGAGCATGGACGCCCGTCTGCTCGCACAGAAAAGGATCTTCTTCAACGCCGGCGTGCTCGACCGGTCCGTGATCCTCGACCCGAAGGACCTCGAGGCCGTCGAGTCGCCGATCGTCGTGACCCTGCCCCACGCGGCGCCCCGGCCATGAATGGGTGACCGTTTCTCGAAATGCCCCGCGGTTCCACGGGTGAACGGCGCAGCGGCGTAACCGATTCAACTCCGCAGTGCCGCGCATTCCCTAGGGAATTCCGCGCTGTCCTGCCGGCAGGACAGCACCGACATTGACCGACCAGGTGTGCGCGGCTGAGAGTGAGAAATGCGCGAGTCCGCGTCGATCCGGGAATTGAAGTGACGAGGGAGCAGAACCTTGCGTTCGTTTGGCGTGTCGTCGGCCCAGCAAGGACTGTGGCTTGCACAGAAAATGGCTCCGGAGTTTTCCAACAACGCGTCGATGCTCTGGGACATCGTCGGCGACGTCGATCCGGGCGTCCTGGAGACCGCAATCCGGCAGGTGTTCCACGAGGCTGATGCCACGCTCGTGAACTTCGTGGAGCAGGGGGACGCACTCCGGCAGGTGATCGGCGACCCGGGCCGACTGCGCCCGTTCCTGCACGATGTCAGCGACCGACCGGATCCCGAAGCGGCCGCCTACACCCTCCTCACCGACCTGATCGGTCGCCCCTTCGACCTGGCCCGCGACCTCCTGTACCGCGTCGGCGTGATCCGCCTCGCGCCCGCCCGGCATTTGCTGGTGCAGGTGTTCCACCACGTGGTGGCCGATGGCTACGGCGTGATGTCCCTGCTGTCCGGTCGTACGGCGGAGATCTACACCGCACTGGTCGGCGGACGGCCCGTGCCCGAGGCACGGTTCGACGGAGCCGAGGGGATCGTGGACGCCGACCGGCGGTACCGGACGTCGCAGCGGTACACCGACGACGCGCGCTTCTGGCAGGACTACCTGGCGCAGGGCACCGCACCGGCCCGGCTGCCAGGTCTCGGCACCACCGCGTCACGGCTGCTGGGCCACGGCCTTCACGAGCGGACCGAGCCGGCGGACCGCTGGGCCGGCCTGAGCGACGCCATCGGCGTGGTGAGCCGCGTGGTGGCCGTCCCCGGGAGCGAGGCGGCGGCGTGGGAGAAGGCGGCCGGTGACCTGGGCGTACGCATGCCGGCCTTCCTCGCCGCAGCCGCGGCCACCTACCTCGGCCGACGGTGCGGACTGCGTGAACTGGTGTTCTCCCTCAGTACGAAGAACCGGGACGAGGCAGTGCAGCGCGCCCCCGGACTGACCATGAACGTGGTGCCCATCCGGGCCCGGGTCCCGGTCTCGGCGAGCTTCGCCGAGATCACCGCTGCCGTGGCCGCGGAGCGCCGGGTGGTGTTCGCCCACGCCCGGCACCACGTGAGCGACATTCAGCGCGGCACCGGCGCGGTCGGGACCACGCGGAGCCCGTTCGGAGTCCTGGTCAACGTGATCCCGTACGTCACCGCGCTCGACTTCGCGGGCAGCCGGGCGCACCTGTACAGCGGGGCATGGGGCACCGTCGACGAACTGACGATCTCCACGTACCACGACGGTCGCGACGGCGGAGACCTCAACATCCGCCTGGATGCCCCGCCGTCTCTCTACGGCGCCGCCGAACTGCGGCTGCTCGCCGAGGAACTGCTCCAGCTGACACGCGCCGTGGCGGACCGGCCCGACGTGCCCGTCGGGCGGCTCGACGTGGTCCGGCCGGACCATCGCGACCTGCTGGTCACCGAGGTCAACGACACCACCAGGCCGACCCCCGAGCGGACCGTTCCGGACCTGGTGCGGCGGCAGGCCCGCGCCACGCCCGACGCGGTCGCCGTGGTCGACGGTGAGACCTCGCTCAGCCATCGGGAACTCGACGAACGCTCGGATCGGCTCGCTGCCGGGCTGCGACGGCGCGGCGTCACCCCCGACTCCCTGGTGGCGGTGGTGCTGCCCAGGTCGTCCGACTTGGTGGTGGCACTGCTCGCGGTCCTCAAAGCGGGCGGCGCCTACCTGCCGATCGACCCCGGGTACCCGCCCGAGCGGGTGACGCGCATGGTTCGCGACGCCCGTCCGGTGCTGACGCTCACCACCACCGCACATGTCGGTGCCGTCCCCGACACCGTCTGCCCCTCGGTCCTTCTGGACAGTCCGGGTGCTCTGCCGGACGAGACGATCAGCGAGGGCGGTCAGGCCGACCGGCTCGCCTACGTCATGTACACCTCTGGATCGACCGGGGTGCCCAAGGGCATCGGTGTGACCCACCGAAACATCGTCGACCTTGTGCTGGATGAGCGGTGGGAGTCCGGCCAGGAACGGGTGCTGCTGCGGTCGCCGCACGTCTTCGACGCGTCGACGTACGAGATCTGGGTGCCGCTGGCGCACGGCGGACGCATCGTCGTGGCGCCCCCTGGGGACCTCGACTGTGCCGCGCTCGCGGACCTCGTGGCCGTAGAGCGCCTCTCGTCGGTGTTTCTGACGACCGCACTCTTCAACCTCCTGGTGGAGCAGGATCCCGGCTGCTTCACCGGCTTGAGCCAGGTGTGGACGGGCGGCGAGCGGGTCAGCCCCGAGACCGTCCGCACGGCGGTGCGCGCCTGCCCGGGGACGACGTTCGTCCACGTCTACGGCCCCACCGAGACGACCGTCTACGCGACCTGCCACCCGGTGGGCACCGAGGGGAACGCCGGCGACGACATCCCGATCGGCCGCCCGATGGACAACACCCGCGCCTACGTGCTGGACGACGCGTTGCGGCCGGTGCCCCCCGGTTGCCCCGGTGAGCTGTATCTGGCCGGTTCCGGCCTCGCCCGGGGCTACCTGGGCCGAAGCGCGCTGACGGCGGAGCGGTTCGTCGCCTGCCCCTACGGCGGGATGGGCGAGCGGATGTACCGCACAGGGGACGTCGTTGTGTGGACGGCCGACGCGGAGCTGGTGTTCGTCGGCCGCGCCGACGACCAGGTCAAGATCCGCGGCTTCCGGATCGAGCCCGGCGAGATCGCCGCCACCCTCGAAAGCCACCCGGAGCTCTCCGGGGCCGTCGTGGTCGCCCGCGACGACCCGGGCGCGGGCGGCGGGAAGCAACTGGTGGCCTATGTGGCCGCGGCCGAGCCGCCGGCCGTGGACGACCTGCGCCGGTTCCTGACCGACCGACTGCCGGAGTTCATGGTGCCCGCGGCCTTCGTCGTGCTCGACCGACTGCCGATCAACCCGAACGGCAAGGTGGACCGCGCCGCGCTGCCCGACCCGGAGCTCCACCACGAGCGCTACCGGGCACCCCGCACACCGCGCGAGGAGACCCTCGCACGGCTGTTCTCCGAGTTGACCGGTGTGGAACGGGTCGGCGTCGACGACAACTTCTTCCTGCTCGGCGGCCATTCGCTGCTCGTCACCCGGCTCGTGAACCGTATCCGGGCCGAGCTGGGTGCCGAGCTCTCCATCGGCGTGGTCTTCGCCGGGCCCACCGTCGCCGAACTCGCCGGCCGGCTGGACGCAGAGGCCCCCGCGCGCCCGCCGCTGCGGCCGGCGCAGCGTCCGGACCGCCTGCCGCTGTCCTACGCACAGCGGCGGCTGTGGTTCCTGCACCGGTTCCAGGAGCCGTCGGCCGACTACAACATCCCCGCGGTGTTCCGACTGAGCGGCCCGCTCGACCCGGCCGCCCTCGGCGCCGCGCTGCGGGACGTGGTCGGCCGCCACGAAGCCCTGCGCACGGTGGTCGCCGAGGACGAGCACGGCGTCCCCCACCAGCGGGTCATCCCCGCGGCCGAGGCCGTGATCGACATCCCCGTCCTGCAGGCCCGGCCGGAGACGCTCGACGCCGCGGTGACCGAGTCGGCGGCTCGGCTGTTCGACCTCGCCCGCGACCTACCGGTCCGCGCGGACCTGCTCCGCCTCTCCGCCGAGGAGCACGTACTGGTCCTGGTCCTCCACCACATCGCCGGGGACGGTGAAAGCGTCCTGCCGCTCGGACGGGACCTGTCCACGGCGTACACGGCCCGGCTGCGCGGCACTGCTCCGGACTGGCCCGCACTGCCCGTGCAGTACGCCGACTACACCCTCTGGCAGCGGCAGTTGCTGGCGGACGGACCCGACGCGGACGGCCTGCTGGCCCGCCAGCTGACGTACTGGCAGCGCGAACTCGCGGGCCTGCCGCAGCCGATGCGGCTGCCGGCCGACCGACCGCGCCCGGAGGTGGCCGACCACCGCGGCGGTGTCGTCGAGTTCGGCGTCGAACCCGAACTGCTCTACGCAGTACAGCAGTTGGCTCGTGACCGGGGTGCCACGCCGTCGATGGTGCTGCAGACGGCGCTGGCGGTGCTGCTCCACCAGATGGGCTGCGGGGACGACCTCGCCCTTGGCTCGCCCATCGCGGGCCGCACGGACGAGGTCCTCGCCGACCTGGTGGGCTTCTTCGTCAACACCTGGGTGCTGCGCGTGCGGCTGTCCCCGCACCAGCCGTTCGAACGCGTGCTGGCGCAGGTCGGAGCCAAGGCACTGGCCGCCTACGACAACCAGGACGCGCCGTTCGACCAGCTCGTCGAGCACCTCAACCCCGAGCGCTCCCTCGGCTACCACCCCCTGTTCCAGGTGATGTTCGCCTGGCAGGACGTATTGCCAGGGTTCGACCTGGCCGGGGTGCGCGCGGAGTGGACCTTCGCTTCCACCGGCACGTCGAAGTTCGACCTGCTGTTCAACGTGGGACCGGACGCCCAGGGGCGGGGGCTGCGCGGCGGGATCGAGTACGCGACCGACCTGTTTGACCGGGCCGGCGTCGAACGGATCGCGGACCGGTACGTCCGGGTGCTGCGCCAGGTCGTGGCCGACCCTGCGCTGCCCGTGGGCGCCGTCGATGTCCGCACCCCTGGCGAGCGGACCGGCGGGCGGATCCACGCCGCCTCACCTGTGCCGCAGACCACCCTCACCGGCGAGTTCGCCCGGAGGGTGGCGGAGACACCGGATGCCGTCGCGCTGGTCCACGGCCCGGCGGAGCTGACCTACCGCGAGCTGGACGCCCGAGCCGACCGCCTGGCCCACGTCCTGATGGACTATGGCGTCGTCCCGGAGAGCGTCGTGGCGATCGCCCTTGCGCGCTCCCCGGAGTGGGCCGTGGCCGCCCTCGCCGTGCTCAAGGCCGGCGGGGCCTGTCTGCCGGTCGACCCGGCCCACCCCGCCGACCGGACCGCCCTCGTCCTGGCCGACGCCGCCCCACGACTGGTGCTGACCGACGTGGCGTGCGCCGACCGGCTGCCCGCCGTCGGCATCCCGAGACTGCTTCTCCCGCCGCAGGAGAACACCGGCGAGCAGACGGCCGGCGTCGACCTCGCGCACCCCGACGGCCTGGCCTTCCTGTTGTCCGTGTCCGGCCCGGACGGGCGGCCGCGCGGCGTCGCCCTGACCCACCGCAACGTACTGTCGTCGATCACCACCAGCGCCGACCGCGGTCCGGGCCGGGACGACGTAGTGGCCTGGAGCCACTCGCCCGCGACCGACATCGCGGTGTGGGAAGTGTGCGCGGCCCTGCTGAACGGCGGCCGCACGGCGGTCGTGACGGAGGAGGTACGGCGGTCTCCCGCCGCGCTGTGGGGACTGCTCGCCGACGGCACCGTCACCACGCTCACCCTCGATCCGGCCACGCTCGACGCGCTGGTCACGCACGCACACACCGCCGCCGAACGACCCGACTCCGACGCGAGGTCCCGCACCGTGCTCCTGGTCGGCGAACGCCCCGACAGGGCACGGCTGGCCGAGTGGACCGCCCAACTGCCCCGGTCCCTCGCGTTGGCCGACCTCTACGGGAGCTCCGAGACGGCCACGGACACTCCCCTCGCCCATGTGCGTCTGCTCGGGCCCGGTCTGACACCGCCGCCACCGGGCTCGGTGGGCGAGGTGTACGTCGCCGGTGCCGGTGTCGCGCGCGGCTACCGGGGACACGCCGGGCTGACCGCCGTGCGGTTCGTTCCGGACCCCTTCGGGCCACCCGGCGCGCGGATGTACCGCACCGGTGACCTGGCGCGGATCACCCCGGACGGGGCGCTGGAGTTCGTCGGCACGACCGCCACGCGCGTGCGGGTGGACGGTCTCCTCGCCGAACCGGCCGAGGTGGAGACGGCGCTGCTGGCCTACCCGGGTGTCACACAGGCCGTCGTCCTGCCGAGCGAGGGGGCCAGGGGCGAACGGCGGCTGGTGGCATACGTGGTCGCGGCCTCCGGGGCGACCGGCGACACCGATGTCGACCTGACGGCAGGCGTCTCCGTCGCCGAACTGCGGGCTTTCGCGGCCCGCCGGCTGCCGGAACCCATGGTGCCCGCCGCGCTCGTCGTCCTGGACCGGCTGCCGATGACCGACGCCGGTGAGCTGGACCGTGCCGCCCTGCCCGCGCCCGACACGACGTCAGAGACTTACCGGGCCCCGGAGTCGGCGGTCGAGGAGATCTTGGCCACCATCTACGCCGAGGTGCTGGGGCTGGACCGGGTCGGCGTGGACGACGACTTCTTCGCCGCCGGGGGAGAGAGCATCCGCTCCATCCAGGTGGCCGTACAGGCTCGCGCGGCCGGCATCGGAATCGACCCCCGGCAGGTGTTCGAGCACCGGACCGTCGCCCGCCTCGCCGCGGCCGCGGACACCACCGGCGAGCGAGGCACGGCGCTGGCCGAACTCGACGGCGGCGCCGCCGGGTGGATGCCGCTGTCGCCGATCGCGCGATACGTCCTCCAACTCGGTGGGGACTGTGCGGCCTTCGCACAGAGCATGGTGCTGACCCTGCCGCCCGACGTGGACGAGGCCGGGCTCACCGCGACCGTGACCGCGGTACTGGACCACCACGCCGTCCTGCGGTCCTGCCTGGTTCAGGAACCCGAGCCCGGTCTGGTGGCCGGCGAACCCCTGCGCACGGACGGCCTGATCCGGCGCGCCGCGTGGGCCGGGGACACGGACGGGGAGGACTGGCGACGGCTGCTGGACGAGGAAGCCCGGGCCGCCGCCGCCGAACTCGACCCGGCCGCGGGCGTGATGGCGCGCATGGTCTGGTTCCCCACCGCCCGCCGGTTGTTGGTGGTGTTGCATCACTTGGTGGTGGATGGGGTGTCGTGGCGGGTGTTGGTGGGGGATTTGGCTGCGGCGTGGCGTGTGGTGTGTGGGGGTGGTGTGCCGGTGTTGGCGGTGGGGTCGACGTCGGTGCGGCGGTGGGCGCATGCGTTGGTGGAGGAGGCGTCGCGGCCGGGGCGGGTGGCTGAGGTGGCGTGGTGGCGGGGGATGTTGGCGGGTGGGGATCCGCTGGTGGGGTCGCGGGGTGTGGATCCGGTGGTGGATGTGGTGGGGACGGTGGACAGCGTGCGGGTGGAGTTGTCGGCCGGGGTGACGGGTGCGTTGGTGCGGGGGGTTCCTGGGGCGTTTCGGTGTGGTGCTGGGGATGGGCTGGTGGCTGCGTTGGCGGTGGCGGTGCGTGCGTGGCGGGGTGGGGGTGGGTCGTCGGTGGTGTTGCGGTTGGAGGGGCATGGGCGGCAGGAGGAGGTGGTGGCGGGGGCGGATCTGTCGCGGTCGGTGGGGTGGTTCACGAGCATGTTCCCGATGCGGGTGGATGTGTCGGGGGTGGATGTGGGTGAGGTGGTGTCCGGTGGGGGTGTTGTCGGTGGGTTGGTGAAGTCGGTCAAGGAGCAGTTGGCGGCGGTGCCGGACAAGGGGCTCGGTTATGGGTTGTTGCGGTTTTTGAATGCGGAGACGTGTGGGGAGTTGGCGGGGCTGCCGGAGGGGCAGATCACCTTCAACTACCTCGGCGACCTGGCCCGGACCCCCTCCGGTTCGGGACACGACGGCTGGGTCCCCGCTCCCGAGGCCGGCGGCCTGCAGGCACCGCCGGCCGCGGACATGCCCGTCATGTCCGCCCTCGACGTGACCGCCGCGGTCACGGGCGAGGAGCCTCGGCTGTCCGCCGTGTTCAGCTTCCCCACCGGTGTGCTGTCCGCGGCGGAGGTACAACGGCTGGCCGACCTGTGGGTGGCCGCCCTGGAGGGCATCGCCGGTCACGTCAGCGGTCCCGGCGCGGGCGGCCTGACCCCCTCCGACCTGCCGCTGGTCACGGTGAGCCAGCAGGACATCGACCGGTGGGAGGCCCGGTATCCCCGCCTCGCCGACGTATGGTCGCTGACCCCGCTCCAGTCGGGACTGCTGTTCCACGCCGCCCTGGCCGACACGTCGTTCGACGCCTACCGGATCCAGCTCGTCTTCCACCTGAGCGGACCGGTGGACGCGGACCGTATGCGGGCGGCCGGTCAGGCCCTGCTCGACCGGCACACCAGCCTGCGCACCGCGTTCGTCACCGCGGACGACGGTGAGCCCGTGCAACTCGTGGTCGACGGTGTGACCCTGCCCTGGCGGGAGATCAACCTCGCCGACCTGCCCGCCGACGGCGTCGGCCGAGCCGTCGACCGGTTCCTGGCCGAGGACCTGGGCGACCACTTCGCCCTCGACACCCCGCCGCTACTGCGGATGACCCTGCTGCGCACCGGCACCGAGCGCGCCGAACTCGTCCTCACCTCCCACCATCTGCTGTTCGACGGCTGGTCGCTGCCGGTCCTGATGACCGAGCTGCTACGGCTGTACACCACCGCGGGTGACCCGGCCGCGCTGCCCCGGCCACGCGACTTCCGGCAGTTCCTGGACTGGCTGGCCCGGCGGGATCCCGCCGCCTCGGAGTGGGCATGGGCCGACGAACTCGACGGCGTCGAGGAACCCACCCTGCTCGCCCCCGTCCTCACCGGCCCGGGCACCGCGCCCGGCGACGACCCCGTTGGCATCGGGCGGCTCGACGTACCGCTGTCCGCCGCGGACGCGATGCTCCTGACCCGGCGCGCGGCCGACCTCGGCGTCACGGTCAACACCGTGCTCCAGAGCGCCTGGGGACTGCTGCTGGCCCAGCTCACCGGACGGCAGGACGTCGTGTTCGGCGTCACTGTCTCGGGCCGGCCGGCCGAGGTCGCCGAAGTGGACACGATGATCGGACTGTTCGTCAACACGGTCCCGGCACGCGTGCGGTTCACCCCGGGCGACACCGTCGGCGACCTGCTGACCGGGTTGCAGCGGCGGCAGGCCGCACTGCTCGAACACCACCACCACCCGCTCACCGAACTGCACCGGCTGACCGGGCTGGACGTGCTGTTCGACACCCTGGTCGCCTACGAGTCCTACCCGGTCGACCGGGCGGGCATCAGCGAGGCCAACACCGCCGCGGGCGTCGAGATCACCGGCATCCGCCCCTTCACCGTCACCCACTACCCGCTCACCCTGCTCGCCGCCGCCGACCCCCACCTGCGCGTCACCCTCCAGTACCAGCGGCAGGTGCTCGGCCCCGAGACGGCCGAGGACCTGGCGGAGCGGCTCGGCCATGTCCTGTGCCTGCTCACCGGGGACCCCGCCACGCCGCTGGCCGCGCTGGACACGCTGCTGCCAGGTGAGCGCGACCACCTGCTGCACGCGCACAACGACACGAGCGTGCCGCTGCCCGACCTGACTGTTGTCGAGTTGACCGCACGACAGGCCGCCCGCACCCCCGGGGCGGTCGCCGTGGCCGACGAACACGATTCGCTCACCTACCGAGAGCTCGAAGCCGAGGCCAACCGGCTGGCGCACGCGCTCATCGCCCGCGGCGCGGGCCCGGAGTCCGTGATCGCCGTGGCGCTGCCGCGATCGGCCCGGCTGGTGACGGTGATCCTCGGCGTCCTGAAGTCAGGAGCGGCCTACCTCCCCGTCGACCCCGACTTCCCCGGCACACGGCTCGACCACGTACTGTCCGACGCCCGGCCCCTGCTGATCCTGACCGACGAAGCGACCTGCGCGGCACTGCCCTGCCCGGACCTTCCCCGGCTCCTCCTCGCCGACGCGATCCCCGCGACCGCGGACACCGATCCGGGCCGCCGGGCACGGCCCGGCAACGCCGCCTACGTGATGTACACCTCGGGGTCCAGCGGCACCCCCAAGGGAGTGACGATCACGCATCGCAACGTGGTCAACGGAGTGCTGGGCCTGCTGGACAGTCCGGGCATGCCGTCCGGCGGCCGGACGCTGGCCGGCACCTCGATCTCCTTCGACGTCTCGGTGTTCGAGATGTTCACCACGCTGAGCACGGGCGGCACCGTGGACGTGGTCCGTGACGTGCTGGCACTCGGTGAGCGGGAGAACTGGTCCGGCGGAGTGCTCAGCACGGTGCCGTCCGCGTTCGGCGAGCTGGCCGGGCGACTGGCCGGCCGGGTCACCGCGGACGCGGTGGTCTTCGCCGGTGAGGGGCTGTCCGCCGGACTGGCCGACCGAGTCCGGCAGACACTGCCCGGCGCACGTGTCGTCAACGCGTACGGACAGAGCGAGACGTTCTACGCCACCACGTTCACCCTGCCCGACGACCGGGACCTGCCGGCCGACGCGGCCGTGCCGATCGGCCTGCCGCTGGGCAATGTACGGGTGTACGTCCTCGGCCCGGGACTCCAGCCCGTCCCGGCGGGCGTGCCGGGTGAACTCTACGTCGCGGGCGCGTGCGTGGGCCGGGGATACCTGGGCCGCTGCGGGCTGACCGCCGAACGCTTCGTGGCCGACCCGTTCGGACCGCCCGGTGCCCGGATGTACCGCACCGGAGACCTCGGCCGGCGCAACGCCCACGGCGAACTCGAGTACACCGGGCGGGCAGACGCACAGGTGAAGGTCCGCGGATACCGCATCGAGCCCGCGGAGGTGGAGGCCACGCTGGCCGAACATCCCGCGGTGGGTCAGGTCGTGGTCGTGGCCAGGGCTGCCGGCGCCGAGCGGCGGCTGGTCGCGTACGTGACGCCCGTCGGCCCTGTACCGGCGGAAGAGATACGCGCCTTCGCCGAGACCCGGCTGCCCTCGTACATGGTGCCCTCCGCCGTGGTGCTGCTGGACCGGTTCCCGCTGACACCGAGCGGAAAGCTGGACAGGCGCGCCCTGCCCGAGCCGGAGTTCACCGGCACCACCTACATCGCCCCGCGCACCCGGGGCGAGGACGCCCTGGCCCGGCTGTTCGCCGAGGTCCTCGGGGCGGACCGGGTCGGCGTGGACGACGACTTCTTCGCACTCGGCGGCCACTCCCTGCTCGCCACCCGGCTGGTCGGCCGGATCCGCGCGGACCTGGGCGCGGAGGTGCCGATCCGCGCCGTACTCGAAGCACCCACGGTCGCCCGGCTGGCCGCCCGGCTGCGGGACGGCGCACGCGTCCGGCCGGCGCTGACCCGCGCGCAGCGCCCGGACCGCATCCCGCTGTCGTACGCGCAGCGCCGCATGTGGTTCATCGACCGCTTCGAGGGACCGTCCGCCACCTACAACCTGCCGCTCGCGGTGCGCCTGCACGGTCCGCTGGACGTGCCCGCGCTCGGTTCGGCGGTCCTGGACGTGCTCGCCCGGCACGAGAGCCTGCGCACCCTGGTCACCGAGGACGAGGCGGGGACCGGGTACCAGCGCGTGATCCCCGTCGATCAGGTGATGCCGGACATCCCGGTCCTGCCGGCGACCGAGGACGACGTACCCCGGCTGGTCGCCGAGTTCGCCGCGCACGAGTTCGACCTGTACACGGAGCTGCCACTGCGGATCCGGCTGCTGCGCCTCGCCTCCGACACGCACGTGCTGGTGCTGGTGGTCCACCACATCGCCGCCGACGGCGGGTCCGCGGCACCCCTGACCCGGGACCTGTCCGCCGCCTACGCGGCACGGCACGCGGGCCGGGCGCCGGCGTGGCCGGACCTGTCGGTGCAGTACGCCGACTACACCCTGTGGCACGCCGAGCTGCTCGGCGCCGAGAACGACCAGGACAGCCTGCTCGCCGAGCAGTTCGCCTACTGGCGTGCCGAACTGGCCGACGCCCCCGGACCCATCACGCTGCCGGCCGACCGGCCCAGGCCCGCGGTGGCCGGCCATCAAGGTGACCGCATCGCGTTCTCGATCGACGCGGACCTGATGGCGGCCGTCGACGAGCTGGCACAGTCGCACGGGGCGACCACGGCCATGGTGCTGCAGGCGGCGTTGGCCGTGCTGCTGCACCAGCTGGGCGCGGGCGACGACATCACCATCGGTTCGCCGATCGCGGGACGCACCGACGAGGCGCTCACCGACCTGGTCGGCTTCTTCGTCAACACCTGGGTGCTGCGCACCGGACTGTCCGGCAACCCCTCCTTCACCCGCCTCCTGGAGCAGGTCCGCGGCAAGGCGCTGGCGGCCTACGATCACCAGGACGCGCCCTTCGAACGGCTGGTGGAGCTGCTCAACCCGGACCGTTCCACCGCGTACCACCCGCTGTTCCAGGTCATGTTCGCCTGGCAGAACACGGCCCCACTGGACCTCGACCTGCCGGATCTGCGGGTGACCGCCGAGCCGGTCCCGGCCCTCACCGCCAAGTTCGACCTGCTGGTCAACCTCGCCCCGGACCCGGACGGCGGTGCCTCGGGCGCCCTCGAGTACGCCACCGACCTGTTCGACCGGCAGAGCGTCGAACGGATCGGCGACCGCTTCCTGCGGGTGTTGCGCCGGGTCGTCACCGAACCGGAGACGCGGGTCGGCGCCGTCGACGCCCTCGACGACGGCGAACGGGACCGACTGCTGGGGGAGGTGAACGACACCCACGCCCCGCTGCCGGAACTCACCGTCGCCGGTCTCTTCACCCGGCAGGCGGAGCGGACGCCGGACGCGACCGCTCTGGTGTGGCGGGACACGGAGTTGACCTATCGGCAGCTGCACACCCGGGCCGCCCGCCTCGCCCGGACGCTGTCCGGGCGCGGGGTGCGCCCAGAAGCGCTGGTGGCCGTCGCGCTGCCCAGGACTCCCCACCTGGTCGTGGCGATGCTGGCCGTGCTCATGTCGGGCGGCGTCTACCTGCCGGTCGACCCCGCCCACCCCAGCCGGCGCCTCGGCCACATACTGGCCGACGCGCGGCCGCACCTGGTGGTGACCGACACCGCCACCGCGGCCGAGCTGCCGCTCGACGGTCTGCCCCGGCTGACGCTCGACCGGCCGTACGACGCATCCGAGCGGAACCCGCTCGGCGCACGGCCGGACAACCTGGCCTATCTGATGTACACCTCCGGGACCACCGGCACGCCCAAGGGCGTGGGCATCACCCACGAGGCACTCACCAACGGTGTCCTCGCCCTCATCCGCACGGTCGGCGTGACGGAGCGGACCCGGATGCTCGCCGGCACCTCGGTCAACTTCGACGTGTCACTGTTCGAGATGTTCACCACGCTGTGCGCGGGCGGGACCGTCGAACTGGTGCGGGACGCCCTGGTCCTGGGCGAGGGGGACCAATGGACCGGCGGTGTGCTCAGTACCGTGCCGTCGGTCCTCGCCGGGCTGGCGGACGACATCGCCGGACGCGCCGGCGTGGACACGGTCGTTCTCGCCGGCGAGGCGCTGACCACGCGGCTGGCCCGGCAGGTCCGCACGGCACTGCCCGGTGCGCGCCTGATCAACGCGTATGGGCAGAGCGAGTCCTTCTACGCCGGCGCGTTCGAGGTGGCCGACGCCGACGCACTGCCGGACACCGGCGTGGTGCCGGTCGGCAGGCCGCTGGCCAACATGCGGATGTACGTCCTGGGGGCCGGGTTCGCCCCCCTGCCGCCGGGCGCCGTGGGCGAACTGTACGTCGGCGGCCTGGTCGGCCGCGGCTACCGGGGACGCGCCGGGCTGACCGCCGAGCGGTTCGTTCCGGACCCGTTCGGCTCGCCCGGCGCCCGGATGTACCGCACCGGCGACCTGGCGCGGATCACCACCGACGGACAGATCGAGTGCGTCGGACGTGCCGACGCCCAGGTGAAGGTGCGCGGGTTCCGCATCGAACCCGCGGAGATCGAAGCCGTCCTCACCGGCCACCCGGGCGTGGCCCAGGCCGTGGTGACCGCCCGGGAGGAGGCCGGCGGGGGCAAACGGCTGGTCGGATACGTCGTCCCGGTGGGCCCGGGCACTCTCGAGGACGTCGACCTGACGGCGGGCATGTCGGTGACCGAACTGCGCGGGCACGTCGCCGCCAGACTGCCCGACTACATGGTCCCCTCCGCCTTCGTCGTGCTCGACCGGCTCCCACTGAACGCCAACGGCAAGCTCGACCGGGCCGCGCTGCCCGAACCGGAGTCGGCCGGTGGTGCCTACCGGGCGCCCGCCTCGGTGCCGGAGCAGGTCCTGGCCGGCGTCTACGCCGAGGTGCTGGGGCTGGACCGGGTCGGCGTGGACGACGACTTCTTCGCCATCGGCGGCGACAGCATCCGCTCCATCCAGGTGGTCGCCCGCGCGAAGACCCAGGGTCTGTCCATCACCCCGCGCCAGGTCTTCGAATGCCGGACGGTGGCCGAACTCGCCCGGGCCGCCCTCCAGGAGGGCGCGGACGGCGGCGCCCCGGTGCTCGCGGAGCTGCCCGGCGGCGGCGTGGGCTGGATGCCGCTGCTGCCCATGGCCAGGTACCTGCTCGAACTGGGCGGGAGCCACGACCGGTACGCCATGTCGATGGTGCTCGAACTTCCGGACGGCATCACTGAGGACGGCCTGACCGCGACGCTGGCCGCCGTGGTCGAGCGCCACGACGTACTGCGCTCGACCCTCACCACCGAGCCCGAACCGGGCCTGGTGGTCGGCGCCCCCGGGTCCGTGGACGCCGCCGCATGGCTCCGCGTCGTCGACGTCGGCGCGGCCGACGCGTGGGAACGGCGCACGGCGGCCGAGCTCGACGCCGCCGCGGCCCGACTCGCCCCGGCGGCCGGGGTGATGGGGCAGTTCGTCTGGCTGCGACCGACGGCGGGACCCGGCCGGTTGTTGGTGGTGTTGCATCACTTGGTGGTGGATGGGGTGTCGTGGCGGGTGTTGGTGGGGGATTTGGCTGCGGCGTGGCGGGTGTTGTGTGGGGGTGGTGTGCCGGTGTTGGCGGTGGGGTCGACGTCGGTGCGGCGGTGGGCGCATGCGTTGGTGGAGGAGGCGTCGCGGCCGGGGCGGGTGGCTGAGGTGGCGTGGTGGCGGGGGATGTTGGCGGGTGGGGATCCGCTGGTGGGGTCGCGGGGTGTGGATCCGGTGGTGGATGTGGTGGGGACGGTGGACAGCGTGCGGGTGGAGTTGTCGGCCGGGGTGACGGGTGCGTTGGTGCGGGGGGTTCCTGGGGCGTTTCGGTGTGGTGCTGGGGATGGGCTGGTGGCTGCGTTGGCGGTGGCGGTGCGTGCGTGGCGGGGTGGGGGTGGGTCGTCGGTGGTGTTGCGGTTGGAGGGGCATGGGCGGCAGGAGGAGGTGGTGGCGGGGGCGGATCTGTCGCGGTCGGTGGGGTGGTTCACGAGCATGTTCCCGGTGCGGGTGGATGTGTCGGGGGTGGATGTGGGTGAGGTGGTGTCCGGTGGGGGTGTTGTCGGTGGGTTGGTGAAGTCGGTCAAGGAGCAGTTGGCGGCGGTGCCGGACAAGGGGCTCGGTTATGGGTTGCTGCGGTTTGTGAATGCGGAGACGTGTGGGGAGTTGGCGGGGCTGCCGGAGGGGCAGATCACCTTCAACTACCTCGGCCAGTTCACCGCGGCCGACATGCCCGGCCGCGCCGAGGGCTGGCGGGCGATCACCACCGTCGGCGCCCCCGCCCCCGACAGCGACCTGCCCGTCATGTCCGCGCTGGAGATCTCCGCCGCGGTCACGGGCGAGGAGCCTCGGCTGTCCGCCGTGTTCAGCTTCCCCACCGGCGTGCTGTCCGCGGCGGAGGTACAACGGCTGGCCGACCTGTGGGTGGCCGCCCTGGAGGGCATCGCCGGTCACGTCAGCGGTCCCGGCGCGGGCGGCATGACCCCCTCCGACCTGCCGCTGGTCACGGTGAGCCAGCAGGACATCGACCGGTGGGAGGCCCGGTACCCCCGCCTCGCCGACGTATGGCCGGCCACCCCGATGCAGTCCGGGCTGCTGTTCCACAGCATGCTCGCCGGGTCATCCTTCGACGCCTACCACGTCCAGCTGGTGCTCCACCTGGAGGGAACCGTGGACCCTGACCGCATGCGGGCGGCCGGTCAGGCCCTGCTCGACCGGCACGCGAACCTGCGCACCGCGTTCGTCACCGACTCCTACGGCCGACAGGTCCAGCTCGTACTGGAACGGGTCGAGCTGCCGTGGCGCGTGTACGACCTGCGCACGCCGGACGCGCTCGAACAGCTGCTGGCCGAGGACCACGCGACCCACTTCCGGCCGGACGTACCGCCGTTGCTGCGGATGACCCTGGTCAGCACCGGTCCCGACCGTGCCGAACTCGTCCTCACCGCACACCACGCGTTGTTCGACGGCTGGTCGCTGCCGCTGCTGATGAAGGACCTCCTGCGACTGTACGGAACCGGCGGTGACGCCTCGAAGCTGCCGCGGACGCGCGGCTACTCGGACTTCCTGACCTGGCTGTCCGGGCGGGACCGCGCGGAGTCGCTGCGCGCCTGGGCGCGGGAGCTCGACGGGCTTCAGGAGCCGACGACGCTCGTCCCCGGCGCCGGCGCCGAAGCCGCCCACGGGGGGCTCGCCCAGCTCGAAGTGCCGGTACCGCCGGACGTCGCCCGTGAGCTGTCCCGGCGGGCGGCCGAGCTGGGCGTCACGATGAGCACCCTCGTCCAGGGAGCCTGGGCCGTCCTGCTCGGACGGCTGACCGGCCGGCGCGACGTCGTGTTCGGTGCCACGGTCTCCGGCCGTCCGCACGCAGTGCCGGACGCCGAGGAGATGGTGGGGCTGTTCGTCAACACGCTGCCCGTACGGGTCCGGTACGCGCCCGGGGACACGTTCACCGATCTGCTCACGGCGCTGCACGACCGGCACGCCGCCCTGATGGACCATCATCACTGCGGCCTGCCGGAGATCCAGCAACAGGCGGGCCTGGGAACCCTGTTCGACACCCTGGTGCTGTTCGAGTCGTATCCCATCGACCGGGCCGGGCTCACCGAGGCGAACACGGCAGCGGGCATCGCCATCACCGGCATCCGCCCCTCGACCGGCACCCACTACCCGCTGATCGTCGCCGCCGACGCGGCCCCCCACCTGCGGGTGGGCCTGCAGTTCCGGCCCGAGCACGTCACCGAGGAACGGGCACGCGACATCGCCGGCCGGCTCGCCCGCGTGCTGACCGGTATCGCGGCCGACCCGGACGCACCGATCGGATCGGTGCAGGTACTGGATCCGGCCGAACGGAACCTGCTGCTGCGCGAGTACAACGCCACCGCGCGGCCGGTGCCGACCCAGACGGTCCTGGATCTGTTCGAACGCCAGGCGAGGGCCACGCCGGACTCCGCCGCGCTGGTCTTCGACGGCGTCACGGTCACCTACCGGCAGCTGGACAGCCGCGCGAACCGGGTCGCGCACTGGCTCGTGGAGCGCGGAGTCGGCCCCGAGAGGCGGGTGGCGCTGGCGCTGCCGCGGTCGGCGGACCTGGTGGTGGCCGTCCTGGCCGTACTGAAGGCCGGCGGCGCCTATGTCCCCGTCGACCCCGACCACCCCGCGGCACGGACCGCGTTCGTCCTGCGTGACGCGGAGCCGACGCTGGTGGTCGACACGGATGCGCTGACACGGGACTTCACGAGGTACCCGGACATCGCGCCGGACGTCCGGCGCGCCGTCGCCGACCAACTGGCCTACATCATCTACACGTCGGGCTCGACCGGGACACCGAAGGGCGTCGCGGTGTCGCACGCCTCGCTCGGCAACTTCCTGAGCGCGATGGCGGGACGGTTCCCCCTGCGGCCGCACGACCGGCTGCTGGCGATCACGACCACGGCGTTCGACATCGCGGCACTGGAAATGTTCCTGCCGCTGCTGTCCGGCGGCACCGTGGTGATGGCTGCCAAGGAGGACGTCGCCCAGCCCGCCGCCCTGGCCGGTCTGATCGAGCGGCACGGGATCACCGTCGTCCAGGGCACGCCCTCGCTGTGGCAGATGCTGGTGTCCCACGACCCGGAACGTCTGCGTGGCGTACGGGCCCTGGTGGGCGGAGAGGCGCTCCCGGCCGACCTGGCCGAGGCACTGCTGAGCTCGGCGGACGAGGTCACCAACCTGTACGGGCCGACCGAGACGGCCATCTGGTCCACGGCGTCACCGGTCACCAGGGCCCCCGGCCCGCCGCCGATCGGCCGGCCGATCGCCAACACACGGGTCTACGTGCTGGACGAGGGCCTGTCTTTGGTGCCACCCGGCGTCGTCGGCGAACTCTACATCGCGGGCGCGGGCGTGGCCCGCGGCTACATCGGCCGGCCGGGGCTGAGCGCGGGCCGCTTCGTGGCCGACCCGTTCGCGCCGGGGGAGCGGATGTACCGCACCGGCGACCTCGTGCGATGGCGGCCGGACGGTGCCCTCGACTACCTCGGCCGGGCGGACTTCCAGGTGAAGGTCCGCGGCTACCGCATCGAACCCGGCGAAGTGGAGGCGGCCCTGCTGTCGCACCCCGAAGTGGCGCGGGCCGTGGTGACCGCCCGGGACGCGGGCCCCGGCGACCGTCGGCTGGTCGGCTACGTGGTCCGCCGAACAGACGGCCGGGCCGGGGAACGCGAATCCGGGGCGCTCGCCGCCGAACTGCGCGAACACCTCGCGGCACGGCTGCCGGACTACATGGTGCCGTCGGCCGTCGTCGTCCTCTCCGAGATCCCCCTGACGCCCAACGGCAAGGTCGACCGGCGCGCTCTGCCCGCGCCCGACTACGCGCCCGCCGCCACACGCCCGCCGCGCACACCCGAGGAGAGGGCTCTGTGCCGGTTGTTCGCCGAGGTCCTCGGGCTCGAGCGGATCGGTCTGGACGACGACTTCTTCGCGTTCGGCGGCCACTCGCTGCTCGCCACCCGCCTGATCGGCCGGATCCGTGCCGAGCTGGGCGTCGACGTACCGATCAGGACGTTCTTCGGGCACTCGACGGTCGCCGCCCTGAGTACCCGGTGGACCGATCTGTCCGCCTCCGTCCGGCCCCGCCTGCGCAAGATGACCGAGGAGTGAGACATGGTTCCCCTGTCCTTCGCCCAGCGTCGGCTGTGGTTCCTGTACAGGTTCACCGGGCCGTCGCCGACGTACAACATCCCCGCGGTGCTGCGGCTGCACGGCCGGCTGGACGTCGGAGCGCTCCGTGCGGCCCTCCGTGACGTCGTGCTGCGGCACGACAGCCTGCGCACGCTCATCGTCGACGACGCCACGGACTCCCCTGCGCAGCGGGTGCTGTCGGCGAGCGAGACGACCCTGGACGTGCCGCTGGTGCCCGTGGACCCGGCCGACATCGCCTCCACCGTCGCGCAGGCGATCGAGTATCCGTTTGATCTGTATACCGAGATCCCGGTGCGCGCGCGGATCCTGCGGTGCGCGGCGGACGAGCACGTGCTCGTGCTGGTCGTCCACCACATCGCGGCCGACGGCGGTTCCTCGGCCCCGTTCACCCGCGATCTCGCCCTCGCCTACAAGGCCCGGACGAACGGCTGCGCGCCGAGCTGGTCCCCGCTGCCCGTGCGGTACGTGGACTACACGTTGTGGCAGCGGGAGCTGCTGGGTGACGAGTCCGCCGAGAACAGCCTGCTGGCCAAGCAGGTGGCGTACTGGCGGAGCGAACTGGCGGACCTGCCGCTGCCGCTGCCGCTGCCGCTGGACCGCCCCCGTCCCACGATGGCCAGTTACCGGGGCGACGTCGTCGACTTCTCCATCGACCCGGAGCTTCTCACCGGCATCGAGGAGCTCGCCCGCAGCCGCGGCAGCACCGTGTCCATGGTGTTGCAGGCCGCTCTTACGGTCCTGTTGCATCGGCTCGGCGGCGGTGACGACATCACCGTCGGGTCGCCGATCGCGGGCCGGACGGACGAGGCGCTCACCGACATGGTCGGGTTCTTCGTCAACACCTGGGTGCTGCGGGTGGATCTGGTCGGCAATCCCTCCTTCGACCAGGTGCTCCAGCAGGTGCGGGACAAGGCCCTGGCCGCCTACGACAACCAGGACGCGCCCTTCGAGCGGCTGGTCGAACTGCTCAACCCCGACCGCTCGCTGGCCTACCACCCGTTCTTCCAGGTGATGTTCGCCTGGCAGAACAGCGCCCGGCTCGACCTCGAGATGCCGGGATTGCGGGTCACGGCCGAGCCGGTCGCGACCAGGACCGCCAAGTTCGACCTGTTCTTCAACATCGTCCCGGACCCGACGGCACGCGGCGCCGGCGGCGTCATCGAGTACTCGACGGACCTGTTCGACCGGGACACCGTCGAGCGGCTCGCCGCCCGCCTGCGGACGGTGCTCCGCCGGGTCGTCGCACACCCCGACGTCGGGATCGACTCCGTCGACGTCCTGGAACCCGGCGAACGGGACCTGCTGCTGCACGAGTTCAACGACACCGAAGCCCCGCTGCCGCCGCTGCCGCTCCACGCCCTGTTCGAGGCGCAGGCGGCGGCGACTCCCGACGCCGTCGCGGTCGAGTCCGGCACCACGACCCTGACGTACCGCGAACTCGACCGCCTGGCCTCCGCCGTCGCGCGCAACCTCGTCCGCGGGGGAGTGGGTCCGGAGACTTTGGTGGCGGTCGCCCTGCCGCGGTCGGCGGACCTGGTGGTCGCCCTGCTGGCGGTGCTCAAGGCGGGCGGCGCCTACCTCCCCCTCGACACCGCCTACCCCGCGGAGCGCCTGGCCTTCATGCTGCGCGACGCCGCCCCGGCTCTCGTGATCACCGAGGGCGGGTTCACCCCGCCCGGCGGTATGACGGGCGTACGGATCGACGAGTTGACCGGTGCCGCCGACGACCCGCTGCCCGACGCACGGCACACCGATCACCTCGCCTACGTCATGTACACGTCGGGTTCGAGCGGTGTCCCCAAGGGCATCGCGATCACCCACCGCAGCGTCGCCGGCCTGGCGCTGGACCGGCGGTGGAGCGACGCGCACGACCGGGTGCTGCTGCACTCTCCCCACACGTTCGACGCCTCGACCTTCGAGCTGTGGGTGCCCCTGCTGCGCGGAGGCCGGGTTGTCGTCGGCCCGCCGGGAAACCCGGACACCGCAGCCCTGGCCGCCCTGGTGAAGGACCGGCAGCTCACCGCGATGTGGCTGACCGCCGGGCTGTTCTCGGTGGTCGCCGACCAGGACCCGGGCTGTCTGAACGGGTTGCGCGAGCTGTGGGTGGGCGGCGACGTGGTCTCCCCGGACGCGGTGGCGCGCGTACGTGCCGCGTGCCCCGGGCTGAAGGTGGTCGACGGGTACGGCCCCACGGAGACCACCGTCTTCGCGACCGCCCACGTAGTCCCGGCGGGGCAGCCGGTCACGCGGGTGCCGATCGGCGGGCCCATGGACAACATGCGCACCTACGTGCTCGACCCCGGACTGCGGCCGGTTCCGCCCGGCGTGGTGGGGGAGTTGTACGTCGCCGGGGTCGGCCTCGCGCGCGGCTACCTGGGCCGGGCCGGCCTGACCGCAGAACGGTTCCTGGCCTGTCCCTTCGCCGGGCCCGGGGAACGGATGTACCGCACCGGGGACCTGGCCGCCTGGAACAGGGCGGGGGAGTTGGTCTTCCACGGCCGGGCGGACACCCAGGTGAAGGTGCGCGGGTTCCGGATCGAGCCGGGCGAGGTCGAGGCCGCGCTGACCGAGCACCCCGCCGTGGCCCAGGCGGTCGTGGTCGCCCGCGAGGACAACGACGACGACCAGCGCCTGGTCGCCTACGTCGTGCCGGACCTCGAGGAGGCCGACTCCGCGGACGATCACATCGACGAGTGGCAGCAGGTCTACGAGCGGATGTACGCCGCCCCGGAAGCCGGTTTCGGCGAGGACTTCTCCGGCTGGAACTCCAGCTACACCGGAAAGCCCATACCGCGCACCGAGATGCGCCAGTGGCGTGACGCCGCGGTCGAGCGGGTGCTGTGCTGGGCGCCGCGGAAGGTCCTGGAAATCGGCGTCGGCTCCGGGCTGTTGCTCGCCCACATCGTGCCGCACGTCGAGGAGTACTGGGGCACGGACTTCTCCGCCGTCGCCGTCGACCGGCTGCGCGGCCAGGTTGAGGCGGCGGGCTGGGCGGGCCGGACACACCTGCGCTGCCAGGCCGCCGACGACATCTCGGGCCTGCCCACGCGGCGATTCGATACAGTCGTACTCAACTCCGTTGTGCAGTACTTCCCGGACGCCGACTACCTCGACCGCGTGCTGCGCCAGGCCTTCGACCTCCTGGCCCCGGGCGGCCGCCTGGTCGTCGGTGACGTGCGGCACGCGGGATCGCTGCGCCTGCTGCACCACGCCGTACAGCGGGCCCGGCGCCCCGGCGCCGCACCCGGCGTGCTGCGGGCCGCCGTGGAGCACGCCGTCTTCCTGGAGAAGGAACTGGTGCTCGACCCCGAGTGGTTCACCCGGTGGAGCGAGCGGGCAGGAGCCACCGTCGACATACGGCTCAAGGCGGGCCGTGCCCACAACGAGCTGACCCGGCACCGCTACGAGGTGGTCCTGCACAAGGCACCGGTCACCGCCGTCTCCCTCGCCGGCCTACCGACACTGGTGTGGGGATCCGACATCGAGGAGCTGACGGACCTGGACCGACCGGGCCGCCTGCGCGAAGGAACCCCCGTGCGGATCGCAGGCATCCCCAACGCGCGTCTGTCCGGGGAAACCACGACGGACGAACCGGCACCTCCCGGCCCCGCCGCCGTCGATCCGCAGTGCCTCCAGGAGTGGGCCGCCGCCCGCGGCCGGGACGCGCTGGTGACCTGGTCCGCCGACGCGGCCGACCGGTTCGACGCGGTGGTGCTGCCCGACCGCCCCGCACCGGGACAGGTGTTCGGCGGCGGCTTCGTCACCGCCGGCGCGCCCGCCCGGCCACTGGCCAACCACCCCACCCGCGTACGCGAGTCCGGCAAACTGCTTGCCGCCCTACGCGGGTACGCCAGGGAGCGACTGCCCGAGTACATGGTGCCGTCGGCGGTCGTGGCCGTCGGCAGCATCCCGCTGTCGCCCAACGGGAAGCTGGACCGACGGGCCCTGCCGGCACCGGAGTTCACCTCGGCGTCCGACGGACAGGCACCGCGGACGCCGTACGAGGAGATCCTGGCCGGCCTGTTCGCCGAGGTGCTGGGCCTCGACCAGGTCGGCGTGGACGACGACTTCTTCCTGCTGGGCGGCCACTCCCTGCTGGCCACCCGGCTCGTCGGCCGTATCCGCGCCGAACTCGGCGTGGAGACACCGGTCCGCACCGTGTTCGAGGTCGGCACGGTCGCCGGGCTCGCCGCACGGCTGGCCGCGGCGCAGACGGCACGGCCGCCGCTGACCGCCCAGCCGCGGCCCGAGCGGGTGCCGCTGTCGTTCGCCCAGCAACGGCTGTGGTTCCTGCACCGGTTCGAGGGCCCCTCGACCACCTACAACACGACCACCATGCTGAGGTTGCGCGGCGAGCTGGACGTGCGGGCCCTGCGGGCAGCCGTGGGTGACGTGGTGCACCGGCACGAGAGCCTGCGCACTCTGATCGCCGAGGACGACGACGGCGCCCCGTATCAGCGGATCGTGCCCGCCAACGACATCACGCCGGACGTGCCCGTCACCGAGATCCCGCGTGCGGACCTCGGGAACGCCCTGACCGCGGAGGCCGCCCACCGTTTCGACCTGGCGACGGAGATCCCGCTGCGCGCCAAGGTGTTCCGCAGCGCCCCCGACGACCACGTGCTCGCGCTGGTCATCCATCACATCGCCAGCGACGGGAGCTCGGCGGCACCACTGGTCAAGGACCTCACGACGGCGTACACCGCGCGCCGGGACGGCCGCTCGCCGGCCTGGCGGCCCCTGGCCGTGCAGTACGCGGACTACGCGCTGTGGCAGCGCTCCCTGCTCGGCGACGAGTCCGACCCGGACAGCGTGATGGCCGCCGAGGTCGAGTACTGGCGGCGTGAGCTGGACGGCGCCCCGGAACCCCTGCCCCTGCCACTGGACCGCCCGCGCTCGGCGGCCGGGGAACGCCGCGAGGACCGGATCGAGTTCGCGCTTGGGCCCGATCTCATGGCCGCCGTCGAGGAACTGGCGCGCCGGCGCAGCGTGACCGTCTCCATGGTGCTCCAGGCCGCGCTGGCGACCCTGCTGCACCGCATGGGCAGCGGCGACGACATCACCATCGGATCGCCGATCGCGGGCCGGACGGACGAGGCCATGGCCGACCTCGTCGGTTTCTTCGTCAATACCTGGGTGCTGCGGGTCGACCTCGGCGGCGACCCCTCCTTCGAGACGGTGCTCGACGCGGTCCGCACCAAGGCGCTGGCCGCCTACGACAACCAGGAGGCGCCCTTCGACCGGCTGGTCGAACTGGTCAACCCCAACCGTTCCGCGGCCCACCACCCGCTGGTCCAGGTCATCTGCGCGTGGCAGAACAGCCCCGAGGCCGAGCTGCGCCTGCCCGGCCTGGTGATCGAGGTCGAGCCCTTCGCCCGTACGACCACCGCCAAGTTCGACCTCGCCGTCTCGCTGGGCCCCGACCCGAGCGGCTCGGGCGCGCTCGGCCTGGCCGAGTACGACACCGACCTGTTCGACCGCGACACCGTGCGCGGACTCGTCAACCGCCTGCTCAGCGTCGTCCACCAGGTCGTTGCCGACCCGGCGGTGCCGCTCAGCGCGGTCGATCTGTTCGAACCCGGTGAGTTCGACCGGTTCGTCCACGAGGTCAACGACACGGCCGCGGACCTGCCGGGGGAGACGATCACGGAACTGTTCGCCCGGCAGGCAGCGGCCACACCGGACGCGCTCGCCGTGACGGGCGACGCGGCGTCGCTGACGTACCGGGAGCTGGACGCGGCGGCCGACCGTGTGGGGGCGGAGCTGGCGCGGCGCGGAGTCACCGCCGAATCCCTGGTGGGCGTCGCCCTGCCGCGGTCCCCGGAGATGATCGTCACGCTGCTGGCGGTGCTGAAGGCCGGCGCCGCCTACTTGCCCGTCGACCCCGAGTACCCGGCGGAGCGGCTGGCGTTCGTGCTCGACGACGCCCGTCCGCAACTCATCGTGGGAGACGAGGAGTTCACCCGACGGCCAGCCCAGGACGACTGCCCGCGAGTGGCCTACGGCGACCTCGCCGGCCACGGCGCTCCCTTCGACCTCACCGGCCGGGCCCTCTCCGGCGACCAGTTGGCCTACGTCATCTACACCTCGGGATCGACCGGACGTCCCAAGGGCGTGGCCATCTCCCACCGCGGCGTCGTGCAGTTCGCGGTCGACAAGTGGTGCCGCCGGGAGGGCAACGAACGGGTACTGCTGCGCACCCGGCACACCTTCGACCCCATGACGTACGAGCTGTGGCCGACGCTGCTGCGCGGCGACTGCGTCGTTCTGGCGCCGCCCGACGACCTCGACGCCGATGTCTTCGAGTCCTTCGTCACCCGGCACGGCGTCACCAGCACGCTGCTGATCACCCCGGTCTTCAACCACCTGGTCGAGCAGAACCCGCGCTGCCTCGCCCGCCTGAACGAGGTGTGGATCGGCGGCGAACGCCTCTCGCCCGCCGCCGTCGACCGAGCCGTCACGGCGTGCCCGGACACCACGTTCGTGAACGCCTTCGGACCGACCGAGATCACCTGCAACTCGACGGTGCACGAGATCGGCCCCGGACCGGTGCGCACCGACGTACCCGTCGGACTGCCGATGGACAACATGCGCGTCTACGTCCTCGACGGGCGGCTGCGTCCCGTCCCGCCGGGCGTCCCGGGGGAGCTGTACATGGCGGGCCACGGGCTCGCCCGGGGCTATCTGAACCGGGCGGGGCTGACCGCCGGCCGGTTCGTGGCCTGCCCGTTCGGCGAACCGGGGGAGCGGATGTACCGGACCGGCGACCTCGGCCTGTGGAACTCCCGCGGGGTCCTGGAGTTCCGCGGCAGGGCGGACCACCAGGTCAAGGTCCGCGGATACCGGATCGAGCCCGGTGAGGTGGAGTCGGTGCTCACCGAGCACCCGGCCGTGGGGCAGGCCGTGGTGATCGCCCGTGAACTGCGCGACCTCGGTACCCACCTGCTCGCCTACGTGGTCGCCGACGGCACCACCGACGACGAGCTGCGCCAGTACCTGGCGAGCAGACTTCCGGACTACATGGTGCCGTCGGCGATCGTGTTCCTGGACCGGCTGCCGCTGACCTCACACCAGAAACTGGACCGCGCGGCCCTGCCGGCCCCGGACTTCGCCGCCGACGAGTACCGCGCGCCGCGTACCGCCGACGAGCAGGCCCTGGCCGACCTGGTCGGCGAGGTGCTCGGTGTCGAACGGGTCGGCGTGGACGACGACTTCTTCCTGCTCGGCGGCCACTCCATGCTCGTGGTCCGGCTGGTCAACCGGATCGCCGCAGTGCTGGGGGTGTCCGTGCCGGTCCGGACGGTGTTCCAGCACCCGGTGGTGGCCGACCTCGCCGCCCGGTTGCGGAGCGTCGCCGATGCGGCCCCGGAGGACCCGTTCGCCGTGGTGCTGCCGATCCGCACGGAGGGCGACCGGCCGCCCCTGTGGATGATCCACCCGGGCAGCGGACTGTGCTGGGCTTACATGAGCTTCGCCGACCACCTGCCGAACCAGCCGATGTACGGCATCCAAGCACGCGAGTACGACCCGACGCAGCCGCAGGCGACCTCCGTCGACGACATGGTCACCCACTATCTGCGGCACATCACCGCGCTCCAGCCGAACGGGCCCTACCTGCTGTTCGGCTGGTCGGGCGGTGGCACCCTGGCCCACGCGATCGCGGTGGAGCTGCGCCGGCGCGGCAAGGCGGTGGGCCTATTGGCCATGCTGGACAGCGCCGTCGCCGGCGGTCTGGGCACGGAGAACGACTTCGCGGAGGCCGACGTCATCGAGGACGCCAACACGCAGGCGTTCGTCAGGGACTACCTCGGCCGGTCCGCGGGCGCGGCCGACTATCAGTCGGTCGTCGAGACCGTGGCGGCCGTGACCGTGCGCCACACGAAACTCCTCGACGAGTACGCCACCCCGCTCTTCGACGGTGACGTGCTGTTCTTCACCGCCACGGTCGACGACCACGGCTTCGCCGCGCAGTGGCCGCCCTATGTGCGCGGCCGGATCGAGGAGCACCGGATCGCCTGCAAGCACCGGGACATGTCCCAGCCGGAGTACGCGGCCGAGATCTGCTCGGTGATCGACCGAGCCCTGCAGGGCTGAGCGAGGAGATGAACCATGCGGATCCATGTGGACATCCACCGATGCGTGGGTGCGGGCATGTGCGCCCTCACGGCGCCGGGCGTCTTCACCCAGGACGACGACGGGTACGGCGCGGTGCTGCCTGGACGGGACGACGGAGCCGGCGACCCGCTGGTGCGGGACGCGGCCCGCTCCTGTCCGGTGCAGGCCATCGCGCTGGGGGAGTCCGCCGACCGCTGAACCGCGCCCGCGCCCGCGCCCGCGCCGGCAGGAGGTACGCCGTGGCAGGCCGGGCGGGCCGTAAGGGGCGGAGGGACGGGCACGCCGTGCCGGGCACGGTCGGCATCCGTCTGCGCCAGACCGCGACCGGATCGTCACGGCGGCGGTCCGGCCTCGGACGCCGAGGGCCTGCCGAGGTTCTCCACGCGCTGGCCGCCGGGGTGGACGTCACCTTCGGCGGCTGCGGCTGGCCGAGGCGGACGCCGACGAGGACCGGCGGGAGCAGGGATCATCCGCGGAGCCGGACTGCCCGCCCACCGGCACGCGGCCGCCCTGTGTACCGTCCTCCGGTTCGTGTACCGATTCGCACGATCGACGACCACTCCGTGCGCCTGTCGGGCGGACGCCGGGTCGACCCGGGACGCCGGTCACCGGCAGGCGACGAGTGCGGTGACTCAGGTGCCCGAAGCCGCCGACGTCGTACGGGAGGCGGAGGAGATCCTGGCGGCCTGCGGCGGCGACACGGTGGAGGAGAGGCGCGAGAGGGACTTCCGGTTCGCGCGGGAGCTGCCGACGGCGGGGCTCGGGGCGATGGTGGTGCGCGGTTGAACGAGGCGCTGCGCCCTGTGCCGGCGCCTCGGCGCACGGCCCGCCGACCAGCGGGCCGTGCGCCGAGGCGCGCGCCGGCCCGCCGGTTTCCCTGTGTCGGTCCGCTGACGGCTCCGGTGCGTCACCGAAGTTCCAGACGCGGCTGGTAGGGACCGTCCTGCACCCAGCGCGGACCGTTGTGAGTGAGGGGGAAGGACGAGAGGTCGGCCTTCTCCAGCCGCATACGGACCTTGTGACCGTGCAGCACGCCGTTCAGCGTCAGCCGGTCGGGCGTGGACTGGGTGAAGACCAGCCGCGCGGACCAGGTCGGGTCGTCGAGCCGTGCCAGGGCCATCGTCCGGCTCTTCGCGTCGAAGGTGGCCGCGTAGTCGACGATGGAGCCGTCCATGCGCTGGCTGGACACGGGCCCCGGTTGGTAGGAGTGGCTGGTGTCCACGATGAGGCGGTTCCACCGCTCGCCGTCCGTCGTCAGGGGCGGGCGGTCGTGCCCGTCCAGAGAGAACTCGGCGACGTTCCAGATGCCGTACAGCGGCGGCTTCGGCCCCGACGTGCCGATCGAGTCCCACAGCTTCCATTCCTCGTGCACCTGGGAGCCGGCCAGCCATGCCCCGAAGAGGATCTGCACGGCAAGGGCGAGGGACGCGGCCCGGCGGGTCCGGAACAGTTGTGGC
Organism: Streptomyces sp. SAI-127; assembly: GCF_029894425.1. Lineage (NCBI taxonomy): Bacteria > Bacillati > Actinomycetota > Actinomycetes > Kitasatosporales > Streptomycetaceae > Streptomyces > Streptomyces sp. SAI-127. Next base: position 2,863,636 of record NZ_JARXYJ010000001.1, on the reverse strand, counting down.
CTGCGGAGGGGGCCCACACCCCGGTCCGTCACGAAGAACCCGACCAGACGGACCGCGTGCGGAGCCAGCAGGATCAGGGCCAGCAGCAGCAGGTGGAACGTGAAGATCTTCAGCGGCACCTGGTAGGTGACGTTGAGGATGAGCACCTGGGTCAACTCGACCGACGCCAGGAGCGCCCCCAGGATCGCGGTCCGGGGGACCAGGAGCAGGACAGCAGCGGTGACCTCGGCGCACCCGAGCAGGATCTCGTACGGCTGGGAGCTGCCGACCTGTGACCACAAGACGTTCAGCATCCCGAAGTCGCCGTACGGTTCCACCAGCCGGGTCAGCGGCAGCGACATCTGCAGCGGGAACACCTTGGCGAACCCGAAAGAGAACAACTGGGCCGCCAGGCACAACCGGACGACGACGTGGAACCACTTGTGCAGCCACACGTAGTCGGTGCGGTGCCGGTCGATCACGGACCACACCGCCGTGACCACGAGGGCACCGACGAACCAGCAGAAGGCCAGCACCCAGAAGAATCTCTGGTCGCCGCTCTGCACGGGCTCGATCAACGCCGCGTCGACGCCGAACACATGCTCGCCGACCCAGGTCACCACAGGGCGCACGAGGTGGTACTGCCAGACCAGTGCCCCCGCGGGCAGGTCATTGCCGAAGACTCCGAGCAGCGGATACATGATCCGCATCTCGGTCAGGAAGAACAGGGCGACATAGGCCAGCCCGAACCGGAACGCCACACGCGTGGCAGGGCTCCACGGCACCACCAGCGGGACGTCCGTCTGCTGGTCGGGCGTATCGAGTTGGTCGGGTGTCTCCGGACTCGCGGGCCCGGCGGCTTTGAGCACTCGTGTCATGCCAACCTCCTGCCTTGGGATCTGTCACGGCGACCGGCACCCGCACTGACCGCGGCAACCCGCGCGCCTCCGCTGTGGATTGCTGGACGGCCGGGTGAATTCTTAAGGCGCAGAGCAAGGTGGAAAGCGCCGTGCTGGGCGCAGCGCCGCGAGAAGAGAAAGGCGGGCCGGAAAGCGTTCGCCGGAATCGGCTGCCAGTTTGGACCGGTGGCCGACCGATGTCCACGCGGAATTACCAAGGGTGCGAAATTCCTGCGGTCGCGCCCGATTTCGCGTGCGTGACGTGATGTTGTCCGGTCGACAGGACACCCGTGCGCGGGCGAACGCCGTACGGCCGGCGCGCGCCCGCGTGGTGGTCACGTGCCCGGCCGCGGCCGGAGCGGTGTGAGGGTGACGTCCCCCTGGTGCGAGCGGGCCCGGACGGTGATGCTCCGGTCCGGCTTTCCGGCCGTCCCGCTCCGGGGCACCGAGTTGCGCACCCGTCCGTTCGGGGATTCGAGGTCGACCGCCACCGCGGCGTCCTCGGGAACGGAGATGTCGATGTTTCCCGAGTCGGACGTCGTGTCGACCGTCCCGCGGGTGACTTCCGCGATACGGATGTCACCGGATTCGCTGAAGGCCTCGACATCGCCGTGGGTACGGCCGACGAGGAGATCGGAATCGCGACCGCGTGCGCGTAGTACTCCGGTGATTTCGCGAATTTCCGTCTCACCGTATTCGTTGGTGATGGTGGCGCTCCCGTCGATCCTCTGGATCTGGATCACGCCGGAGTCGCTGGTCACCTCGGCGTCACCGGTGACCTGCCGTACGGCGATGTCGCCGCTGTCGGTGGTGACCGTCAGGGGACCGGTCTCGTCCAGGAAGATCTCGCCGTAGTCGGTCCGGAACGTGCACGCGCCCAGCCTGCCCATGCTGCGGAAGCCGCCCTCCAGGGCCACGCCCCGCACGTTCGAGCCCTCCGGCAGATCGATTCTCGCTTCGAACGACTCACCGAATCCGAGCCAGCTGGCGAAACCGTTGCGCGGTTGCGGGCCGTCGACGACGAGCCTGCCGTCGGCGTAGGAGACGCGCAGACCGGCGGAGTCGTCATCACCGGCGTGCGGCAGCACGACGGTGTCCGTCCGGTCGCTCGCGACGAGCAGCAGATCGCCGGCCGGCAGGTTGACGGTGACGGAGACCCCGCCGGGGGTCGAGAAGGTGGGCATGAAGTCCGTCCTTGGACGTGATGGGGGAGTGGCGCGTCACCGGTCGGCGGGAGCGAGGACGACCGGCAGTTCGGCCAGCCGCCGCAGACCCGGCAGCTTCTGCCAGGGGAGGTCCGCCGGATCCACCGCCAGCGCCAGCCGGGGGAAGCGGCCGAACAGCGCCGGAAGGGCGACGCCCAGTTGCAGCTTCGCCAGGTAGGCGCCGAGGCAGTAGTGCGGACCGTGCCCGAAACCGAGGTGGCCGTGGCCGGGCGCCTTCATACGGCGACCGACGTCGAACCGGTCCGGATCGGCGTAGCGGCGCGGATCGTAGTTGGCAGCCGTGAGCATCGGTTGGACGACGTCTCCGGCTCGTATCAGGACGCCGCCCAGTTCGACGTCGACCGCCGCGTACCGCGGCACGGAGACCTGCGTCGGGCCGCACCGGCGCACCAGTTCGTCGACCGCCGTCTGCCACAGTTCGGGGTCCTGGCTGAGCCGGGCGAGCTGGTCGGGATGGGTCAGCAGTTCGGCGATGCTGTTGCCGAGGGCGTGGGCGGACGGTTCGTGACCGGCCGTCATCAGTGTGATGACGAAAGTGACCAGCTCCTCGACGCTCAGGCGGTCACCGTCCTCGTCGTGGGTCCTGATCAGCGTCGTCAGCAGGTCGTCGGCCGGCGAGTCGCGGCGCCGCTCGACGAGCTCGCGCACTCCCGTCACCATGTCGTGCAGCGCGCGCGGCATGACACCCGGCTCCAGCGACGCCAGCCCGCTGCTCCACGCATGCCAGTCCGCGTGATCGGACTCCGGGATGCCCATGAGCTCGCAGATCACTGTGAGGGGCAGCGGGTAGGCGAACCGAGCGATCAGGTCCACGCGCCCGGAGTCGTCGAACGCGTCGATGAGGGATGTGGTGATCGCCTCCAGCCGCGGGCGCAGTTCGGTGATCCGGCGGACCGTGAAGACGCGCATCACCAGCTTGCGCAGCCGCGAGTGGTCCGGCGCGTCCTGGCCGAGCATTCCGTTGGCGAGGTACGGATAGTCCTCGGCCGGCACCCCGAGCCGCTCCGCCATTTGCGTCCGGGCGTCCTCGCCCTGAGACCCCGACACCGAGGCGATGTTGCTGACGAACCTGCGGTCGCCGAGGACCGTCATCGCCTCCTCGTACCGGGTCACGTACCAGACCGGCACGGCGCCCATGAGCCGACCGCGTACCACCGGCGCCTGTTCGCGCAGCAGACCGGCACCGTGGTACGGGTCCGTCATCATCGCGTCCGACATGACGTCCGGCGGATCGAGTGCTTCCGTTGCCATCGAGAGCCTCCTCGTGTGAGGGATGGGGGGTGAGGGGGTGGTGCGTCAGGTGTGCCGCGGGTCGCGCTTGTAGAGCTTCTTCGACCACAGGTAGCCGACCAGTGCGATGCCGAGGCACCAGGCGACGCCGATGATCCAGTCGTTGCCGACCGGCCGGTCGAGGAGCAGGTTGCGCAGGGTGTCGGTGATCGGGGTGAAGGGCTCGTTCTCGGAGAACCAGCGCAGACCGGAGGCCATCGACTCGGCCGGTACGAACGTGCTGGACAGGAACGGCAGGACCTGCAGGATCATCGGCATGTTGCTCGCCGAGTCGACGGTTTTGGCCAGCAGGCCGAAGCCGACCGCCACCCAGGTGAGCGCGAAGCTCACCAGAGCCATCAGGCCGAAGGCCGCGAGCCAGCCCAGCACACCCGCCGTGGGGCGGAAACCGACCGCGACCGCGATGCCGATGACCACGATGATGCTGACCATCGATTGGATCACGCTGCCCACCACATGTCCGGTCAGGACCGACGCGCGGGAGATGGCCATGGTGCGGAACCGGTTGATGATGCCCTTGGTCATGTCGACCGCGACCGCGATGGAGGTGCCCATCGCTCCCACGGTCAGGGCCAGCAGGAAGATGCCCGGGGCGAGGTAGTCGACGTAGTCGATGCCCTGTGCGGCTCCGCCCAGCCCGTTGCCCATCGTGCCGCCGAAGGCGAAGACGAACAACAGCATGAGCACGCACGGCATGACAACCGACCCGAGCAGCGTCGACGGGTTGCGGGTTGCGTGCCGCAGGTTGCGGCGCAGCATCGTGGAGGAGTCGTGCCATGCGAGGGAGAGGGTGCTCATCGTGCTGCCTCCTGCTTTCCGCCCGTCGTGGCGGTCTGGGACGTCAGGGTCAGGAACACGTCGTCGAGGTCGGGGCTGTGCATCGACAGGCTGGACGCGGTGACCGATGCCCGGTCGAGCCGGTCGATGACCTGCCGCATCGAGCCCAAGTCGCCCTCGCTGGGCACCCGCAGGCTCAGCGCCTCCTCGTCGACGTCGGAGACCCCCAACGCCGCCGCGGCCGTGGCCAGTTGCTCGGCACTGTCGAAGGTGAGTCGGATGTCGCCGCCGGGAACGAGACGCTTGAGCTCCGCCGGGGTTCCCTCCGCGACGAAGGTGCCGTGGTGCAACACCGCGATCCTGTCGGCGAGTTCGTCCGCCTCTTCCAGGTACTGCGTGGTCAGGAAGATCGTGACACCGTCGGCGACCAGATCCCGGATGATGTCCCACATGGTGCGCCGACTGCGGGGATCGAGACCGGTGGTCGGCTCGTCGAGAAAGATGATCCGCGGGCTGCCGACGAGGGTCATCGCGAGATCGAGCTTGCGGCGCATGCCGCCCGAGTAGGCTCCGGCGAGCTTCTTCGCGTCGTCGCCCGCCAGCTCGAACCGTTCGAGCAGTTCAGCGGTGCGCTGCCTGCTCTCCTGCCGGCTCAGCCGATGCAGGTCGCACATCAGCAGCAGGTTCTCCTCGCCGGTGAGCAGTTCGTCGACGGCCGCGAACTGTCCGGTGACGCCGATCGCCCGGCGTACCGCTTCGGGCTCGCGCTGCAGGTCGTGACCGGCGACCTGTACGGTCCCGGCGTCCGGACGGATGAGCGTGGAGAGGATCTGCACGAGGGTCGTCTTACCGGCGCCGTTCGGTCCGAGTAACGACCAGATGCGACCTGCGGGAATCACGAAGTCGATTCCGTCGAGAACCAGATTTTCGCCGTACGACTTGCGTAGCCCGGTGGCTGTGATGGCCGGTGGGCTGGTGGTGGTCATATCCCTCTCCTTTTGACGTGGGGAAGATTTCTGGCGCGCGGTCGGAAGACTTGTCCGAGCGGAATGGGTGGGGGCGCCCGTGTTGCCGTTGCTGCGGGACGACGTGTCCTGTCGCCGGGACGTCCAGGGCGGTGCGTCTGCCGGGAGCGCCAGCTTGGCGCATGGATGGCGCCAATACAAGTGGAGTTGGCGTTCCATTGGCGCCATATTGACAAGCTGATCGCAGCTCTGCGAGTGCCGCCAGGCCGCGTATCCAGCCCGCGTTGGCCGCAGTGCGGCGGGGTCCGCTGAGCGCCACGGTTCGAGCCGCTTCCCGGTCGACTGAGTCGGCGGCTGGTGTGCGGGGTCAGGCGCTGTCGCCGGCAGCGATCCAAGGTGCTACGGCTGATGCGCGAAGGTCGTGGGCTGCGCGCCACGGCTGATGCACGGGCTGCCCGCTGCAACAGATGCGCGGGCGCCGGCTGGACAGGAGCCGCCGTCCCTGAAGGGCGCGTCCGATCGCCGCGCCCGCTGAAGTCTCGGCCGCCCGGCGTGGGGGCGGGGTGAACGCACGCCCTGACGTGCGTCACCCCGCGCCGGTCACACGTTCGCCGACGGGCTGGGCTGCGGGGAACGGTGGATCATGATGTCGCCGTGTCGCGACCTGGCCCGCACCTTGACCATGTCGGCCTGCTGCGTGGGCCCGTCCTGGGCCGGCAGCGAGTTGCGCACCGACCCGGTCGCGCTCCGCGCGTCGATCCAGGCCGTCGAGCCCTCGCCGATGCCGATCTCGACCTCTCCCGTGGAGGTCAGCAGTTCCACCTCGCCTGTCGTCACCCGGCCGACGCGGATGCTGCCGCCGGCGGTTTTGGCCGTGGTGCCGGGGCCGGCACTGTCCACGAAGATGTCGCCGCCGGCCGCGCTGAGGTGCAGCTCGCTGTCCGCCTCGCCGATCCAGATGTCGCCGTTGACGCCTTTGACCACTGCGCTGCCCCGGGCGCGGCGCACCCGTACCTTGCCCGAGACTCCGTTGACGTTCGCGTACCCGGACACGTCGTCGACGGCGATGTGCCCGGAGACGGTGTCGGCGTGGAGCGAGCCGACCCTGTCGAGGTGGACGTGGCCCGACACGCTGTTGAGGTGGACCTCGTCCAGCAGGCCCTCGGCCTGGATCTGCGCCCTGTTCACCTCGGCCTGCAGGTTCGAGCCCACCGGCAGTTCGATGGTGACGTCGATCGAGGGGCTGTTCCCGAGGATGCCGCTCAGCCAGTGCGGGTCGGGGGCCTTCACCTGCAGCCTGCCCGCGGTGTAGTCGACCACGGTCTGCTCGGCCGCCTTGACGTCTGCCGGGGCCGTCTCGTCGCCGGGCCGGACCCGCACGACCGTGTCGGTGCGGTCCCCGGCCACGAGGGACAGCTTGCCGCTGTTCATGGCGAGTACGACGGTGATGGGCTCGGGGGTGGTGAACTCGGGCATGGGAACCGTCCTGTCTCGTGGTTGGCGGGGCTCAGCCGACCCAGCCGACGAAGTGACGCGTCGGTCCGGGGCTGCGGCGGCCTGAGCGGGGCTGGGTGGCGCCGGCGTCCAGCGCGGCCGTGGCGACCCGGACCAGCCAGGCGTTGACCGAGAGCCCCTCCTTGGCGGCCGCGGCCTCGATACGGGCCTTGAGCTGCTCGGGCGGCCGGAAGTTGATGCGGCCCACCGCGCCTTCGGTGCCGCTCGGCGCCGGAAGCGCCTCCTCGGGCGTGGGTGCGTCCTCGGGTGGCTCGAGGTCGTCGTCGGGCGCCTCGTGGAAGCTGGGGGACGTGACCACGAAGTGCGGGTTGCGTCCGCGCAGCCGGATCTCCACCGACCCGGGCACGAGGTCTCGGGTGATCTCGTCCGCGGCGGCCGACAGGACGTCCAGCATGGTGAGCCGGGTTGCGGACGCGACCGAGGCGGCCAGCCGCTCGGCCAGCGCCATGGCTTCGCCGTCGCCCGCCCCGGCGGAGGCCAGGAGTTCACGGTGGAGACCGTCGACGTAGGGTGTGAGATCCATGGCGCAAGTATGGCGCCTGCGTGGCGCCATCGCAAGCCGCGGGGGGAAGGGGAGCGAGTCGCCCGGCACCGCACCCGCTCCGGTGGTGCGCCGACGACCCCGTGCGGACCACTCCGGAACCCCCGCCCCCGTTTCGCATGGCGCCATCCGTCGGCGCCCCCGCCCCCGCCCCCGGCTTGTCCCGCCGACAGGACGCCCGGTGGATTGCCGTACCGTCGACAGGCGCGTCGCCGGTCTGAAAGAATCAGGCGGTATTCATTCCGGTGCGGAAATCCATGGACGAATTCCCCGGAAAATTAGATGGCCTGTATCGCCGAATCCGTGACGACGGGAGTGTCATGTCTGCGCTGGCCGAAAAGTGGAAACTGGACCGACAGCGATATTTCTGGATGTACGGCGAGGACAGGTCGTCCGGACGGGTCGTGCTCGACGAGGCGACCGGCATCTGGAACGTGTACGGCCACGTCGAGGCGGTGCAGGTGGCGAACAACCCGCACATCTTCTCGTCGGACACCGGACGGCTGATCCCGGAGCGACGCGAGTTCGACGAAGGCTCCATCACCCAGCTGGACCCGCCGCGGCACACCGCGCTGCGCAAGCTCATCACCCACGCCTTCACCCCCCGCGCGATCGACGAACTCGAACCCCGGGTCCACGCCATCGTGGGCGACCTGCTGGACAAAGTTGCCGACCGCAAGAGCTTCGATCTCATTGCCGAACTGGCCTATCCGCTGCCCATCACCGTGATCGCCGAACTGCTCGGCATCCCCGCGAGCGATCACGCCCTGCTCAACGGGTGGGTCGACAAGATGATGAGCATCACCTCGGAGTTCTCGCTCGGTGAGCGTGACGAGAGCGTGGGGAACGAGGTGGAGTTCGCGATGGAGCAGGTCCGCCACATCACCGACTACCTGCGCGAACACGTCAGGGACCGGTGCTCCGCCCCGCGGGACGACCTGCTCACCCGGCTCGTCGAGGCGGAAGTGGACGGTGAGCGGCTGACCGAGAACGAGGTGGCCAACTTCGCCAACGTCATGCTCGTCGCCGGCCACGTCACGACCACACTGCTGATCAGCAGTACCGTCCTGTGCCTCGACGCCCATCCGGACATCGACCGGACGGTCCGCCAGCAGCGCGGGCTGGTCCCAGGGCTGCTGGAGGAGTCGCTGCGCTACCTGAGCCCCATAGCCTCCATGGTTCGGGTGACCAATGCACCGGCCGAGGTGGGCGGCGTGACGATCGGGGCCGATCAGATGGTCGGTGTGTGGATCTCGACCGCCAACCGCGACCCGCGAGTCTTCTCCGATCCGCACACCTTCGACCCCACCCGTGAGCACAACCCGCACCTCGCCTTCGGCCGGGGCGTGCACTTCTGTATCGGGGCGGCGCTGGCCAGGCGGGAAGGCCGTATCGCGATGAACGCGCTGTTCGACCGCTTCCCGGACCTGCGCTGCGACCCGGACAACCCGCCGGCGTTCATGACCAACCCCAACCTCAACGGCGTGGCCCGGCTCCCCGTCGTCGTCGGCTGACCGGCCGGTCTGGAGGACCACCCCGATGAACCCGACCAGGCTCGACGCAGACGCGTACCGAACCGCGGAACGCCTGTTGCGGCACAACCGCGGCGAACTCGTGCTCGACGGGAGGATCCGTCCGAGGTGGATCGACGGCGGCGCCCGCTTCTGGTACACGAGCGACGCCCCGGACAGCCCCCGCTTCCTCCTCGTCGACCCCGTCGAGGGCACCCGGGAAGCCGCGTTCGACCACGCGCGGCTCGCCACCGCGCTGGCGACGGCCTCGGGCCGGGACGTGGACGCCGGCGCGCTGCCCTTCGCGGCGTTCGAACCGACCGATGGCGCCATCGAGTTCGACGCGCTCGGTGCCCACTGGCGGTGCTCACTGGACGACTACGACTGCGCCGGCGTCGAGGGGCCACCGCCCCGTGGACTCCTCGACGTCGTCGCGCCGGACGGCCGGCACGCGGTGTTCCGGCAGGAGTACGACATCCGGGCCCGCTCCCTGGCGGACGGGCGGGACTGGGCGCTGACCGACGACGGTTCGGCGGACCGTGACTACGGCGCCAACCCGGACTACTTCATGTACTCCACGCTGCTCGGCAAGCTCGGCATCCCGCACCTGCCGCCCGCGGTGCTGTGGTCGCCGGACTCCCGACGGGTGCTCACCCATCGGACCGATATGCGCGGGGTCCGCGAGACGCACCTCGTCGAGGCGCTGCCGGCGGACGGAGGACCGCCGAAGCTGCGCACGCAGAGGTTCGCTCACCCCGGTGACGAGCGGATGCCGCTGGCCGAGTTCGTGGTGCTGGACGTCGAATCCGGGAAGGCGGTGCCAGCTCTGGCGGAACCGGTCGCGATGCCGCTGATGTCGCCCATCTCCCGCCGCTGGGCCTGGTGGACCGAGGACGGCTCGGCGGTGTACTACCTGAGCTCGGCACGGGACATGAGGACCCTCACCCTGCACCGGCTCGACCCGACCTCGGGCGAGGTGCGCACCGTGCTGAACGAGTCGGGAGCGACCCGTGTGGAGCCCACCCAACTGCTCGGCCAGGCACCGATGGTCAGGGTCCTGTCCGATGGCACGGAGGTGCTGTGGTACTCCCAGCGCGACAACTGGGGCCACCTCTACCTCCACGGCACCCGGGACGGCGAGCTCCGCGCACAGGTGACGCGGGGCTCGTGGGCGGTCCAGGAGATCCTCCATGTCGACGAGGAACAGCGCGTGGTGTACTTCCTGGCGTCCGGCATGGTCGCCGACGACCCCTACCGGCGCACGGTGTGCCGGGCAGCCCTGGACGGCTCGGGGTGCGCCAAGGTCACCGACGACGACCTCGACCACGTGGTAACGGTCCCGCCCGGCGCGGCGTACTTCATCGACTCGGCATCCACCAACGCGCTCCCGCCGGTGACCACCGTGCGCGGGTGGGACGGGCGCGTACTCGTCGAACTGGCGCGCGCGGACATCTCACGCCTGACAGAGACGGGATGGAGCCCGCCGGAACGGTTCCGGGTGACAGCGGCCGACGGGCACACCGAGATCCACGGCATGCTCCACCGGCCGCACGGCTTCGATCCGGCCGCGCGGTACCCGGTCCTGGACCACCCGTACGGCTTCCCCAGCGCGACCCGGGTCGTGCCCTCCTTCGACCCCGGCTACTACGGGTACGACGCCGAGGCCATGGCCGCCCTCGGGTTCGTCGTGGTGGCGATCGACGGCCGCGGCTCTCCGGGGCGGGACAAGGCGTTCCACGACGCCTCCTACGGCCGGGTCGGCGACGCGGCCGGCCTCGCCGACCACGTGGCGGCACTGCGGGAACTGGGCCGCGACCGCCCATGGATGGACCTCAACCGGGTCGGGGTGTTCGGGATGTCCTCCGGCGGGTTCGCCGCTGTACGGGCCCTGCTCGACCACCCCGAGGTGTTCAAGGCCGGCGTCGCCGAGTGCGGGGTCCACGACCTGCGCTACGCCGAGCAGGGCGTCGCCGAGATGTACAACGGCCCGTTCGACGCCGACACCTATGCCGCCGCCTCCAACGTCGACATCGCGGACCGGCTCACCGGCAAGTTGCTGCTGGTGCACGGCGGCCTGGACGACAGCTTCTCGCCGCATCTGACGATGCGTCTGGTGGAGCGCCTGATCGCGGCGGACAAGGACTTCGAGCTGCTCATCGTGCCCGGCTCCGACCATGCTTTCGTCGGTTACGACCACTACCTCAACCGGCGCCGGTGGGACTTCCTGGTCCGCCATGTGAGGGGCGCCGAACCGCCGGACGGGTACCGGCTCACGCCCGTCTCGCTGGACCCGGAAGCGATCGCCGGCCTGTTCGGATGAGGGGGAGATTCATGCACACCAGGAAAGCGACCACGGCCGAACTCTGGCTGCGCCCTTGCGGCGACGCCGTCTCGCGGCCCCGCCGACGGCTCGTCTGCCTGCCGCACGCCGGCGGCACCGCCAACACCTACACCTCCTGGCCAGCACTGCTACCGTCGGACATCGGCGTGTACGCGGTGCAGTACCCCGGACGCCAGGACCGGTACGGCGAGCCCGCCGCGGACAGCATCGAGAAGATGGCCGACGAGATCGCGTCGGCGGTCGAGCCGTTCACCGACGAGCCCCTGACCGTCTTCGGCCACAGCATGGGCGCCTACGTCGCCTACGAGGTGGCCGTGGAACTGGAGCGCCGTCGCGGACCGGTCGTGGACCTCCTCGTGGTCTCCGGCGTGACCGCACCACACCGCAAGCAGCCGGGCGAGGTGCACCGGCTGCCCGACGCCGAGTTCGCCGCCGAAGTCGCCCGGGACAACGAGTCGTTCGCGGATCTGCTGGCCAGCCCGGAGCTGGTCGAGGTGCTGCTGCCGATGATCCGCGACGACTACCGGTTGTTCGAGATCTACCAGCCTGGCGACCCGCCCGCGGTACGCGCACCGGTGCTCGCGACGGGCGGTGTCGAGGACCCGGACGTCGACCACGCCGGACTGGCGTCGTGGGGTGAGCTGACCACGGGCGGATTCGACGTCGGCGCGTTCCCCGGCGGTCATTTCTACCTGGTCGACAACGAAGCCGCACTCGCCGGCCGGATCGCCGAGCGGATGCCGTCCGCCTGACCCGCCGTCGCACAAAGCGGACCCGAGCAGAGGGGGAGCGAAATGTCGCGGACAGCGACCGGGCAGTCTCCGGCGTCGGGCGGCGTGGTACGCCCTCGGCGCTATCTGATGTGCCGTCCCACCCATTTCACGGTGAACTACTCGATCAACCCGTGGATGGACCCGGTCGTGCCGACGAGCACGGAGACCGGCCTGGCGCAGTGGAAACAGCTGCACGACCTGTTGGTGGAACTCGGCCACGACGTCGAGCTGATGCCGCCGGATCCGGGACTGCCCGACATGGTGTTCGCCGCGAACGGGGCAGTCGTCGTGGACGGCAAGGTCCTGGTCGCCCGGTTCCGGCACGCGCAGCGGACCGGTGAGTCCGCGGCGTACGCGCAGTGGTTCAGGGCGCACGGATGGACGGAGATCCAGCAGGCGACCAGGATCAACGAGGGGGAGGGGGACTTCCTCCTCGCCGGGGAACTGCTGTTGGCCGGATCGGGGTTCCGCAGCGAGACGGCCGCATGGGCGGAGGCCGCTGAATTCCTCGGCAGGCCCGTGCTCGGGCTCACGCTGGTCGACCCGCGCTTCTACCATCTGGACACCGCGCTCGCCGTGCTCGACGACGAGCAGATCATGTACTACCCGGGCGCCTTCAGCTCGCAGAGCCGCGAGGCGCTGGCCGAACGGTTTCCGGAAGCGGTCCTGGCCTCCGAACAGGACGCGAGGGTCTTCGGCCTCAACGCCGTGTCCGACGGCCGGCACGTGGTGCTCGCACAGGCGGCCCGGCGGCTGGCGGGACAACTGCGCGAGCGGGGGTTCGAGCCGATCGGCGTGGACCTGTCCGAGCTGCTGAAGGCCGGTGGCGGGGTGAAGTGCTGCCTCCTGGAGCTACGGCCCGCCGAGCTGTCGCCGCCGGCGCGCGGGGCGGACGGATGAGCGACCGCCCGGATCCGGGCCGGTACGTCGTAACGGACGACGAGGTGGTGCGCCTCCCGGTCGCCGCGCTGGTGCTCAAGGGCTCACCGCGCGCTGCAGGCGAGGACGAGGAGCACGTACGGTCCCTGATCGCCGCGGAGCGGGACTTGCCGCCGATCATCGTGCACCACGCGACGATGCGGGTGATCGACGGGGCGCACCGGGTGCGTGCCGCACGGCTGCGCGGGCAGGAACACATCACCGCCCGCTATTTCCGCGGCAGCGTGGAGGATTCCTTCGTGCTGGCCGTCCGGGCGAATATCGGACACGGACTTCCGCTGTCCCTCAAGGACCGGATTTCGGCCGCCGAACGCATTGTCACGACCCACCCGCAATGGTCGGACCGGATGATCGCGTCGGTCGCCGGTATTTCCGCCCGAACCGTCGCCGAAATACGCCGGAGAAAAACGGCTGACGCATGCTCCGGGGTCCGCATCGGGCAGGACGGCCGCGCCCGGCCGGTAGACGCCTCGCGGCGGCGCAGCCTGGCGACCGCGCTGCTGACCGAGAACCCGGACCTGTCGCTGCGGCAGGTCGCCCAGGCAGCCGGGATATCGCCCGAGACCGTGCGCGCGGTCCGCAACCGCCTGCTCTACGGCAGGCAGTCGGCGCCCGCGCGAACATCGAAACCACCCCCGCGAAACCAGGCCAGGCCTCCCGTCGACCAGGACGAAGTACTGCGTCGGCTGGCCGCCGACCCCGCCGTCCGGCAGACCGACGCCGGCCGGGCCCTGCTGCGCGTCCTTCGGGTGCAGGCGATGACGGGCGAGGAGTGGCAGAAGATCGTCGACAACGTGCCGGCGCACTGCGCGCAACTGGTCGAGCAGGCGGCACGGGAATCCGCGCGGGTGTGGGACGACATCGCCGCGCGCATTGCGCAGAAGACGTCATTGGCTGATTGAGCGCCACTCCGTCCAACTGCGGAAAACCGGCGGTTGGACACCCCGTACCAGCTTCTGCGCGGCGGGTGCCGCTCGCTAGCATCTGATTGTTCGCGATTATCGACCGACCGCCGTAAATGGGTCGCTCATTCGTCGCTTTCCTGCCACACGAACGGAATTCGTGATGTCGGCTGACTTCCTCCACGCAATTTTCTCCGAACGTGCCCGGGCGGCACCCGGTCGGGTCGCCCTGTCCACACCGACCGGACCGGTGTCGTACGGCGAACTCGACGCACGCAGCGACCGGCTGGCCGCACGCCTCGCCGGGCTCGGCGTGCGGCCGGGCGGCCTGGTCGGGCTGTGCGCTCGGCGGAGCACGGAAGCCATCGTCGCCATGCTGGGCATCCTCAAGGCGGGCGGGGCCTACGTGCCGATCGATCCGGGCTATCCGGCCGCCCGGATCGACTATCTGCTCGCCGACAGCGCGGTGCCCCTCGTGGTGGCCGCACGGGAGACCGCCGACGTGCTCGGCGGGCGTCACCCCGCCATCGTGTGGGTCGAGGGGGACGACGTCTCCCTCGACCCGGGAACGACCGCGTCCGGCCGTATCCCCGCCGACCGCGGGGCCACGACGCCGGAGTCGGTCGAGCCCTCCGCGGACGACCTGGCCTACGTCATCTACACCTCCGGTTCCACCGGCGCGCCGAAGGGCGTCACCGTCACACACCGGAATGCCGTGCGGTTGTTCGAGCAGACTCGGTCGTGGTTCCACTTCGACCACCGTGACACCTGGTCGCTGTTCCACTCCATCAGCTTCGACTTCTCGGTCTGGGAGATCTGGGGCGCGCTGCTGCACGGCGGGCGGCTGGTGCTGCTGCCGGAGACCGTCTCCCGGTCGCCCGAGAACCTGGTCGCCCTGCTGCGGGACGAACAGGTGACCGTGCTGAACCAGACCCCCTCGGCCTTCCACCAGTTGCTGGGCGTGCTGTTCTCCGGCCGGGGCGGCGCACCGGACACGGACGGCCTCGCACTGCGGCTGATCATCTTCGGCGGCGAGCGACTGGACCCGCGGATGCTCGCCCCCTGGATCGACCGGCACGGCGACCACACACCCGAACTGGTCAACATGTACGGCATCACCGAGACCACTGTGCACTGCACGTACCGCCGGATCACCACCTCGGACGTCACCCTCGGCACGGGAACCAGCCCGATCGGCGTGCCGCTGCCCGACCTGCGCGTGTACGTCCTCGACGAACTCGGCACGCCCCAACCGGACGGTGTGCCGGGAGAGATGTACGTCGCCGGCGCGGGGCTCGCCCGCGGCTACCTCAACCGGCCCGAACTCACCGCCGAACGGTTCGTGCCGTCGGTGGCCGGGATCGATGAGGAGCGGCTCTACCGCACCGGCGACCGCGCGATGCGGCTGCCAGGCGGCGAGCTGGTCTATCTCGGTCGCACGGACGACCAATTGAAGATCCGCGGCTACCGGATCGAACCCGCCGAGATCGAGGAATGCCTGGCACGCCTTCCGGACGTGGCACGTGCCGTCGCCGCGCCTCGCGACTTCGGCGACGGCGACGTGCGGCTGGTCGCCTACCTGCTGCCCGTACGTCCGGCCGACCCCGGCGGACAGGAGGCGGCCCGGCTGGTCGCCCTGGCGG
Organism: Streptomyces sp. SAI-127; assembly: GCF_029894425.1. Classification (NCBI taxonomy): domain Bacteria; kingdom Bacillati; phylum Actinomycetota; class Actinomycetes; order Kitasatosporales; family Streptomycetaceae; genus Streptomyces; species Streptomyces sp. SAI-127. The sequence continues at coordinate 2,848,335 of NZ_JARXYJ010000001.1, read as the reverse complement.
AACGGCACATCAGGAGCCAATTGCCCAGACACCTGAGGCCGTCCCGCTACGAGGTCGTCTCGGAGTTCCCCATGACCCTGCAAGGAAAGGTGAACCGCGATGCGCTTGGCAAATGAGTCGAGTAGGGGAGAGGAGCCCACATCATGACCGTGTCGCCGGATGTGTCCGCGACCGCGATCCGCCGCTCGGTGACGGAGATCGTCAGCACGGTGCTGGAGGGGGGCGGCATAGACCCCGTCGTCGACCTCTTCGACCAGGGCGTCACGTCGCTGGCCTTCATACGGATCGTCGCCCAGCTCAACGAGAAGTACGACATCACGCTCGACGTCGCCGCACTGGAGGAAGCCAGCATCGACACGTTGTCCGCGCTCGTCGACACCCAGACCGCCGGCACAGACCACTGACGCAGAAGGGCCTTCACGATGACGCACACGGTGCAGCAGACGTTCACACCGACCCCCGAAGAGGTCGCCAGGTTCCACGAGCTGGGCTACCTGGGCCCGTTCAAGGTGTACGAGGAGGAGGAGATGCGGCGGCTGTGGCGCCGCGAGCGGCTGCGGCTGATGGACCGCAGCGGCGCCGTCTACGACGAGGGCGACGCCCAGGCCGGGAACACCAACATCGCGAACTACGACCGGCACCTCGACTCCGCCTTCCTGGCCGACCACATATGCCGGCCGGAGATCGTCGACCGGGTGACCGCGGTGCTGGGACCGAACGTACTGTGCTGGCGCTCGGAGTTCTTCCCGAAGTACCCCGGTGACGAGGGCACCGACTGGCACCAGGCGGACACCTTCGCCTTCGCCTCGGGCAAGCCGCAGATCGTGTGGCCGGAGTCGGAGAAGGACTTCGGTGGCACCATCACCGTGTGGACAGCGTTCACCGAGGCCTCCGAGGACACCGGCTGCCTGCAGTTCATCCCCGGCACGCAACGGACCATGTACTACGACGAGTCGAAGGAGATGCACTACCAGCCGGACGCGATCAACAGGCAGCACAAGGAGGGTGTTCCCCGCGGGTTCTACGGCTACGACTACCGGCAGTTGCAGAAGGATCCTGACTGGCGCCCTCCGCAGGAGCAGGCCGTCTCCATGGTGATGCGTCCCGGTGAAGCGGTGATGTTCTGGTCCACGATGATGCACGCCTCCAAACCGCATTCCGCACCGGAGAAGGAGATGCGGCTCGGCTTCGCCGGCCGGTACGTGCCGACTTCCGTGGCGGTGTACCCGGACACCGACGAAGTCGACGAGTACGGCGGCCGGGTGAGCCTCAGCGAGTACGGCACGGTCCTGGTCGCGGGCACCGACACCTACCAGCACAACCGACGGGTCACGCGCACCACCAAGGGACACGAGTTCCCCAAGCGGTGACGGCGTAGGCCCGAAGGAGGCGAAACGCATGCTGGGACCGGAAACGAGGTCGGCGGTGGCCCGCCTGGCCACGGCCGTGCAGTCGGTGAAACCGCTCCTCGAGGGGATCGCCGCCCCGGTGCGGGTGGTTCCGGTCGCCCGCACCGCGGACGCGTCCCCCGGTGGCCGGTCTCCCGGTCAGTGGCGAGCACTGCGCGCGCTGCTGGACCGGGTGGCCCGCCGGGCCGGAGTCGACGGGCTCGTGCTGTCCGGCGCGGAGGGCTTCGACGACCTGCAGGTCTTCGAACGCGTGGTGAGCGAACGGCTGGCGCTGGCAGACGTGCTGGACTCCGTCGGCGTGGTGCCGGTGGACCGACTCGGTGAGGTGGACCGGGTGGTCGCCGACGCCCTGGCGAACACCTTCGAGGGGTACACCCGCAGGGAGACCGTCCTGTCGCCGGACGGCGTGCCGCTGAACGTGTACACGGCGGGCGAGGGTGAAGAGACCGTGGTCCTGGTCCCCGCGTGCGGTATGCCGGCGGCCCTCGCGGAGAACTGGGTGCGCTTCTTCGCGTGTGACCGCAGAGTCCTCACCTGGGAGAGCCGCGGGCTGTTCGGCGCCGCAGGGCTCAGCGGCGAGCACGCCACCGACATCCACGCCCAGGCGGCCGACCTGTTCGCGGTGATGGACCATCACGGCCTGCCCGACGCACACGTGATCGGGCTGTGCGGAGGGGCGGCGATCGCGCTGGTCGCCGCGGCCGGACAGCCGTCGAGAGTCCGCTCGCTCAGCCTGTGGCACGGCGCCTACGGGTTCGCCGAGGACTACCCGAAGACATCGCACCAGCAGGGGCTGATCGAGCTGATGACCGCGGCGGCCCGCAGCCGGTCCGCCGCGCAGGCCGTGCACTCGGCCTTCTGTCAGGCGGTCCTCACCAGCACGCCCGCCGACGTGGCGCACCTGGTGCTGTATCCGTACGCCAGTCCGGAACTGCTCTACCGCTACTGCCGGCTCAACCTCGGCATCACCGGTGCCCCGGTGGAGCCGTACCTCGCCAAGGTCGAGCCGCCCACCCTCGTCGTCACCAGCCGGGACGACGACATCGCCCACCCGGAGGGCTCACGACGCGTCGTCGTCGGTCTGCCGCGCGGGCAGCTCCGGGTGGAACCGCACGGTGACCACATCTCCTTGTTCACGGCGGACGATTCGCTGCTGAAGGTGGCTGAGGACTTCATGGCCCGCAACCCGCACCCGACCGCGTGAGCCGTTGCACCCGATGTTCAGCGTGAGGTGGGCGCCCACCAGGACGACGGCGACGCCGATGGCCTCCAGGAAGCCCTTGAGGAACACCGCGCCGAGAAGCGCCACGAGGGTCAGGGTGATCAGCATCTGCTTGTCGTGCAGGGTGCTGGTCAGATGCGGGTTCTCGACCAGGTGGGTCGAGGCGTCCGCCGCCGAGAGCGTGATGGTGATCAGGAAGTCGGTGGCGGCGAAGCCCAGCAGGGTCAGGACGAACAGCTTGCCCTTCCAGGAGGTCAGCAGCCGTTCCAGCATCGCGATCGAGCCCTCGCCGTGCGGGCTCTCCTCGGCCACCCGCCGGTAGACCGGCAGAGCGCCGACCAGGGGGTGACTATGACGAGCACGATGGTCGCGATCGGGGAGAGCAGGCCGGCCGCAGGGGCGGCGATCCCCGGCTGGTAGCCGAGGGTGGAGAAGTAGTCGACACCGGTCAGGCACTTCACCCGGTACCAGCCCGGTGCGGGGGCTCGGGTTCCGCGTGCGGGCCCGTGTGGCCGCCCCTCCTGCCCATGTCGGACAAGCCCTGAAGCATCCACGTCAGCAGACGGCTCGACGGTGGGTGTTCGGTGACGGCCATCACGCGGACGGCGACATCAACATATGCATCACACGTTGGCGTCAGGGTTGCGTTAAGGCGGCCGCGCGAACACCTGTGGCACAGCAAGGAGTGGCTGTTCTGGTGGTGCCGGTGAGGGGTGGGCCGCACGGGGGCCTGCCATGGGTAGTGACCGCAGCGGCCTCAACGCCGCACGTGGCGGATCTTCAGCCGTCCGTACCCCATGGTGCCGAAGATCCGGATCCTCGGCCCCCCGGAGCGCGGGCGCCGCGGGGGTTTGTAGTGCGTGTCCTTCCACCCGGTGTGCAGATCCTCGTACTCGACGACCGCGTCGCGAGGCACCGTGATCTTTGCCCCGCCGGTGCCGAGCTGCAGCTCGATGTCGACCACAGGATGCTCGAAGACCGCCCGGGACAGGTCCAGGCGCACCCTTCCGTACGCGGACTCGACCTTGACGATCCGAGGTACCCGCCATGCGCCGCCGCGCTTGATCCGTCCGCCGGCGGCGGCGATCGTAGCGATTGTGGACGTGGTGCCAGCATTCTCCGCCGGGAGCGAGGCCAGCGCCGACACGAGTTCGCTGTCTGTCCTGGCGGTGAGCACCTGGTGGAGGCGTTCGTCCAGCTCCTCGTGGGGGATGTGCCCTTCGGCGTACGCCTCCTGCAGGCGCAGCACGGCCGCGTCGCGGTCGTCTTCACTGAACAGTGACGGCGAGTTTTCCGGCAGAGAGGTCACTTTTTCACTCTACTGCCGAGCCGGCGACGTGCGGACGCCGTCAGGTCCCGTCAAACCGACCTGAGAAACCATCAGGAGAGCGTCAACGTCGGCCATCGATGTCCGGAACCGGTCGCACACTGATCGGCATCGGGGGCCGTGGCCGCGCGGGCCGCTCTGGGCCGCCGCTTCTGGGCCACCGTGCCCGCACGGCTGCGCCTCCTGCGCGCGGCCACGGTCTCGCTCACCGCCGCTCTGGCCGCGCTGCTGCTCGTTGCCGGGTTCGCCGCGAACGGCGCCTGGGACAGTGTGGCCGACAGGGACGCACCCCGCACCACCAGCGCCGCCGACCTTGACCGCGCCCTCAACGACATGGACGCGCAGGCCGCCAACATCACCGCTGTTGACCGTGGTTGACCAGTCTTAAGGGCACGCTATGGGCACGCAGCATGCTCGGAGTGACAATTATTTCTGTCATCTCAGTCTTCTGATCAGGAGAGTCCGGAGGCCCTCAGAACCGCTCGCGCGGTCTCGTCGTCGATCCGGTGACCGAGCTGTCCCAGGACGTCCGTGCCCTGGAGGAGCGTGCCGCGGTCGACGGAGCGGTGGACGCCGGTGTCGAGCTCGTGCCAGATCAGGGGGTTGGCGGCGAGGACGCGGGGGTCGAGTTCCAGGCGCCCGCCGTGGGTGTCGCGCAGGACCAGGTGCGCTGACACGCCGCTGTACTGCCGTACGGCCACCAGCGCGTCGGTACGCACGATGTGCCTGCGCCAGGGTGTGCGTACCTCCAGCCATCCGGGGCCCGCCGTCACCTGGGGCGGGAGCAGGACGGCGAAGACGGTGGCGGACAAGGTCAGCCACAGCAGAGCTCGGAGGAGCGTCAGGGTGCCGGCATCCCCGTCCACGAGCAGGGAGAGGGTGCAGAACACCAGGGCGCAGGCCACCGCCAGTCGAGCGCTGCTGCCCCAGTGGCGGTCGCTGGCCAGGACCCGCCGGTCGATCCCTGTCATACAGCTGACGCTATGCGGCTGTATGGGTCCTGGCGGCTGTCCCTGACGGGGTCCTGACGCCGTACGGGTGAATCCTGACGGGGCCCTGACGGCGGCGTCGGATTCAGCCGGTGTGGACCCGGGGACGCCGGGCGCGGTCCGGTTCCGCCTCACGCAGGACCTCTCGGGTGACCGGGGCGACCTCGCCCTGTCCGAAGAGGAAGAAGCGCAGGAAGTTGGCGAAGGGGTTGCCCTCGGTCCACTCGAAGTACATGTGCGGGGTGCAGCTCGTTGAGTCGCGGACGTGGAGGAGCAGCGCGGCGAGGGCGTTGGGGACGGAGGAGGACTCCAGGGTCAGGACGCGGTAGCGGTTGTGGAGGACCTCGCCGCGTACGGTCAGGCTCGCCTCGAACTCGGAGGGGTCCGTCACCGTCACCTCGACGAAGACGAAGTCCTCCTGCTCCGGCATGTCGTTGTCGGCCCGGATCTGCTCGATCTTGTCGCGGTACTCGGCCTTGTCGCGCTGGTCGGGCTCGTTGGCGATGAAGCGCATCTTGCGGCTGGCCATGTCCCGGACGAATCGTTCCGCCATGTCGTCCAGCGTGACGCTGGTGACGCGGAGTTCGAAGGCGCGGGCCAGGCGGGAGAGCAGGGAGATGAGGATGATGCCGGCGATGAAGCAGGCGCCGATCTTGACGCCGTCGGGTCGTTCGACGACGTTCGCGACGGTGACGTAGAGCAGGACCGCCGAGACGACGGCGAAGCCGATGGTCCAGCCCCGCTGCTGGGCGCGGCGGGCGGCGATGGTCACGGCGATCGCGGCGGAGGACATCAGGACCAGGACGCCGGTGGCGTACGCCCCACCCTGCGCGTCCACGTCCGCGTCGAAGATCCACGTGACGAGGAAGCCGACGAGCGTGAACACGATGACCATCGGGCGGACCGCCCGTGCCCAGTGCGGGGCCATGCCGTAGCGGGGCAGATAGCGCGGCATCAGGTTCAGCAGGCCGGCCATCGCCGAGGCGCCCGCGAACCACAGGATCGCGATCGTCGAGACGTCGTAGACCGTGCCGAAGGTGCCGCCCAGGTATTCATGGGCCAGGTAGGCGAGGGCGCGGCCGTTGGCCTGGCCGCCGGACTCGAACTCCTTCTCCGGGATCAGCAGTGTCGTGATGAAGCTGGTGGCGATCAGGAAGACGCTCATGATGAGAGCGGCGGCCGTCAGCAGTTTCTTCGTGTCGCGGATACGGCCCCGGGGGTCCTCCTCCGTGTCGCCTTCGTCGCCCTGCACGTGCGGCATGACCGCGACGCCGGTCTCGAAGCCGGACAGGCCGAGCGCGAGCTTGGGGAAGACCAGGAGCGCCACGCCGACCATGGCGAAGACGTTGCCGTGCTCGGCGGTCAGCGCGCTGGACCAGTCGGTGATCACGTGGCCGGCGGTGGCGACGTGCCACACGCCGACGATGACCACCACGACGTTCAGCGCGAGGTAGACGGCCACCAGGGCGACCGCGACGCCGATGGCCTCCAGGAAGCCCTTGAGGAACACCGCGCCGAGCAGGGAGACCAGGATCAGGGTGATCAGCATCTGCTTGTCGTGCAGGGTGCTGGTCAGATGCGGGTTCTCGACCAGGTGGGTCGAGGCGTCCGCCGCCGAGAGCGTGATGGTGATCAGGAAGTCGGTGGCGGCGAAGCCCAGCAGGGTCAGGACGAACAGCTTGCCCTTCCAGAAGGTCAGCAGCCGTTCCAGCATCGCGATCGAGCCCTCGCCGTGCGGGCTCTCCTCGGCCACCCGCCGGTAGACCGGCAGAGCGCCGGCCAGGGTGACTATGACGAGCACGATGGTCGCGACCGGCGACAGGAGACCGGCCGCCAGGGCCGCGATGCCCGGCTGGTAGCCGAGGGTGGAGAAATAGTCCACACCGGTCAGACACATCACGCGCCACCAGCGCTGGCCCTTGTGCGGGGGCTCCGGCTGGGCGTGCGGTCCCGTGTGGCCGCCCTGCTTGCCCATGTCGGACAGACCCTCGAGCATCCACGTCCGCAGACGGCTCGGCGGCGGGTGTTCGGTGATGGCCATCGGCGGGGTCTCCTGATGTGCGGCTCGGCGTCGGGTTCCGGCCATCACGCGGACGGCGGCACCAGCGTATGCAGAGCGTGACGCAGGGGCCCACGGATGGGGCATGCGACGGCGTCAAGCTTGCGTTAAGACGGACCACGGAAGCGTCTACGGCACATCAAGGTGTGGATATTTCGGGCGCATGGGAACGGGTTGGGCCATTTGGGGGGGGCGGTCAGGGGATCAGCGGCAGGCACCCAGCGTCATCTCGTACGCCGACCCTCGTGGTCGTGCAGCCCCCGCCTACTACAGAGCCGGGCCGGTGAGGTGAGGTGGTCGCCGCTGCGGAGCCTGGGTCCTGGCGGATCGGTGCCAGGTCCGCGCCCACCCGGGATGCTGCGACCCCTCCGATACTCGGTGATACCGCGGTACTCGGTACGCAGTACCGGAGCTGAGGGGGAATCGCGATGGACGACCTGACGGGTCGAACGCAGCCTGGCCTGGATGATGCACGCGCGCCGACACGCCCGCGACTACGAGCGCCTTGTTCAACACTCGGAGACCTTGATCACGTGGGCTGCCATCACGCTGATGACTCGTCGGCTCACCCAGGGCGGGAAGAGCCTGGCCCGCCTGCCGTCACTCCGCCCCCGCTCACGCAAGCTGCCTGAACGACGTGGCCAGGCTGGTCAGCTGCAGCAGTCGCATCCAGGACGGCAGCCGCAGGCATCGGTTTCGGCGTCCGATGACGACACCGTCACGGCGGCGGCCGGTGTCGTGCAGCAGCCCTTGCCCTGCCAGGCATCGCGGCCCTCCTTGACCGCGATGGCGGCGATGACCAGGGCGGCGATCGGGTCGGCCCAGGACCAGCCGAGCGTGGCGTTCAGGACCAGGCCGACCAGGAGAACGGCGGACAGGTACGTGCACAGCAGGGTCTGTTTGGAGTCGGCGACCGCACTGGCGGAGCCGAGCTCGCGGCCTGCCTTGCGCTGAGCAGCCGACAGAAACGGCATCACCGCGAGCGACAGCGCGGCGATGACGATGCCGGGGATGGAACGTTCGGCCCCGCCGGTGCCGGCCAGCGCGCGAGCGGCGTCGATACCGACATACGCAGCGAGCGCGAAGAACGACACCGCGATGATCTGCAGCGTGCGCTTCTCCCGCGCCTCACGCACCGCGTGCTCGCGGGGGGAGAACTGCCAGGCCACGGCGGCCGCGGAGGAGACCTCGATGACCGAGTCCAGGCCGAAGCCGATCAGCGCGGTGGAGGAGGCGAGCGTCCCGGCAGTGATCGCGACGACCGCTTCGATGACGTTGTAGGTGATGGTCGCCGCGACCAGCAGACGTATCCGGCGGGCCAGAGCGTCCCGGCGGGCAGCGGACCGGGCCTAAGCCGATGGACATCTCGGCAGTCATCTCAGCAGCAGCCCTTCTCATCCGCGTCCGTACACATCTTGTCGGCCTCGACCGCCACCACGGCGGTGCGCAGGTCGTCCAGCGCGTGCCCGAGTCGTTCATCGGCGAGCTCATAGCGGGTGCGGCGGCCCACCGGCACCGCGACAACCAGGCCGCAGTCGCGCAGGCACGCCAGATGATTCGACAACCGGGTCCTGGAGACCTCCAGGGCGTCGGCGAGGTCCGCGGGATGGGCCGGGGCCTCGCGCAGGGCAAGGAGGATCCGGCAGCGAATCGGGTCGGCGAGGGCGCGGCCGAACCGCGCCAGCATCTCGACGTCAGCAGCGAGAGTCAGCACGCCAACGACAGTACATGGATTGCTGAATTCAGGAAACCTTGCATCGTCGCTCCGGCCCGGATTGGAAACAGGTATTGCCCGGCGGCGAGAACGGCGTGGAGGCCCTGGGCCGTTTCGATGCTGTCGTCGCCGAGGGCGGCCCTTCAGCGAGTAGGAGCGGCCGCGCCGGCCGGGCCACTGTCCTCGGGGAAGGTCCCTTCCGGGCCGAAAGGGTGTTCCTCCCACAGGAGGGCCTGCCAGCCCTGGTCGGGTGAGCCGGAGAGGACGACGATGCCGGTGTTGCCCAGTGGGTGGCTGGACGCGTACGCCACATCGACGTTGGCCGCTCGGGCTGCGACCCAGGTCCGGATCATCGCGCCGTGGCTGACCATGCCCACTGTCTCCGCACCGGTTCCCGCTGGTGGCTGCCGTACCGCTCTGCCGAGACGTGGCGGCCTGCAAGCCGACAGACCCCGGCCCTCGAGCTCCGGCCGCAGGCCCCGGCGGGCGACGCCCGCGGCCCCGCCGTCGCGCGAGCAACACCAGCGGCGCCCGATCCCCTCGCCCGCGGCCCGGCCCGACCACGCCCGTACGGTGGGGGTGACCTGCACGAACGCGGCGGCGTCGGCGAGGCTCGCGCAAGAGAAGTCGCAGGAGATGCCGCAGGAGTTGCCGCAGGAGTTGGCGCAAGGGTTGGCGCAGGAGATGTCGCCGCGCGGCAGACCTGTATCGAACATAATCCGAACATAGCGACTCACCCCTGCCCCTGGCCCTTTCCGGTAGAGGTGACCGCATGCGCATAACCGTCTTCGGCGACACTCACCCGGTGCCGTCCTGGCTCTTGCTTCTCATCGCGCCGATCGTCTGACCGGCCATAAGGAGGGAGGCGACCAGAGCGAAGGGCCAGATCCAGAGGGGGGCGTCGGCGTTGTAGACGGGGGTGAGGACCGACAGCACCGACAAGGCGGCCCAGACGGCGAGTCGGGCAGAGAGCAGGGACCAGGGGTTGGTAGGGCGTGCGAAGAGGATGAGCCCGCGCACCGAGTCGGGGGGAATGGCCATACGTGTCTCCGTGTCTGTTCATGTCTCGGCGGCGGGGGGTGCCTCCGCGACCGAAGCGGTCGCTGAGGCACCTGTGAACCGTCGGTTCAGATATAGCGGTGGTAGGAGCCGTACCGGTATCCGGGGGCGTAGTAGGTCCGCCGGTAGCTGGTGACCGGGCCCCTCGTGTGCCAGTAGTCCAGACCGGTCGCGACCAGGCTTACCTCCCAGCCCAACGTCCGGGCGACGCCCCTCCCGAAGAGGTGCCAGCCGCTGCGCCGGGCATGGCGTGCCCCGTACCGGCAGAACCGGTTGCAGAAGCTGCCGTGGAAGTACCCGGCCGTGACTGAGCCGGTACCACCGGACGCGTAGTGCCACGCTTTGCGGTAGTGCCCGTGAAGCCCCGCACCGCCCGCGTCGATCCAGGAGCGGTAGCTGAAGAAGGACACCGCGTTCCAGAAGGAGCGGTGACCCCACCAGCGTCCGTCGAGGTCGTAGTGGTCGAGCGGCTCGGCGTCGCCGTAGTCGTACGCGTTCGCCGACCCTCCCGGCACCGGATCCGTCTGCAGGAACCGCCCCGTCGTCGGGTCGTAGAGACGCACGCCCATCAGGGTGGCGCCGGTGAGGGTGTCGCTGGAGCGCTCCTTGCCACCGAGCCAGCCGTAGCGGGTGGCGGCTGTGCTGTCCTCCGGGTTGCCGTACTCGTCGTAGGACTGTGCGGTCGGCGCTACGGACGTGTCCAGGGGGAGTTGGACCGTGACGTCACCGTGGATGTCGGTCAGCTGGAGCACCGTGCTGCCTGTGGCGCTGGTGACTGCGTCGAGGCCGCCGTCAGGATCCGAGTGATCTGTCCGATGCCCGGTGGGAGTTGATTGAACCGGTCCTGTCCGCGTGGCGCTTCGAACTCCGCGGCCGGCCCTGGCGAACACGGTCTACGGCTACTTCGCCAATTGGCAGGCGGACGGCATCTTTGCCCAACTCAATGGCCTGCTGCGAGAGTTGGTGCGACAGCGAGAGGGACGGAACGCCGAACCGTCCGCCTGCGTCATCGACGCACAGAGCGTGAAAACCGCCACCAGCATCCCCGCCACGAGCCACGGCACAGACGCGGGCAAGAAGATCGTCGGACGCAAGCGCAGCATCGTGACCGACACCCTCGGCCTCCTCCTCGCGGTGCTGGTCACCGCGGCCAGTGTCCAGGACTCCGTGGCCGGCACCCAACTGATCGACCGCGTCGCCACCACTCACGCCTCGATCCGCAAGGTCTGGGTCGACGGCGGCTATCCCAGGCATTTCGTCGAGCACGCCGCCACCCTCGGCATCGACATGGAAATCGTCCAACGTACCCCCGGGGCCAGTGGCTGCACCCCGATCCCGAAGCGGTGGACGGTCGAGCGGACCTACGGCTGGCTGATGCTGCACCGCCGCCTGGCGCGAGACTACGAGACCCTCCCTGTCCGCTCCGAAGCCATGATCTACCTCGCCATGACCGACCTCATGGCCCGCCGCCTCACCGGCGAGAACACCATCTCCTGGCGCGACCCGACATCACCGGACCAACTACGCATACCGGGATGAAACAACGGGTGAAAACGACCTCTCAGGTTTACAGGCGTCGACCTCGCCGACATGGCTCTTCGACCGGGTCCGGTAAGGATCCTGATCCGACGCTGTCGTCACGTGCCGGTGCGCCCTAGTCCCGCCGGCTGAGGTCAGCACGTGGTGGTTCTCGCACTGTGTTGGCGCCACGTGGAGCACCGGTCGTGGTCGACGTCGTAACTGACCGGTCCGGCAAGGAATGTGCGGCACTCACATGGCTCTCGCCTGAGTGCCGTCAACGCCCCGTCAAACAACCCTGAGGAACCGTCAGGGAGGCATCAAGGCCTGCCGCTGGTGGCCGGATCCGGTCGCAGACTGATCGGCGACTGAGGACGGGTGACCGTCCGTGGCTGGACCTGGGAGGGACCGTGACGATCACGGCCGGCACAGCGCGGACACCGCAAGAGGGTGTCGCACAGCCACCGCGAAAGGTGGTCGGGCCGCCGGGCGGCCCCGGACCACGGCCAGGAAGCGGATCGCGGCCGGGTGATCCCGGTCCGGGGCCGCGGCCGAACCCGAGACAGCAGGCCGTGGCCGCGCGGGCCCTGCTGAGCCGCCACTTCTGGGCCACGGTGCCCGCGCGGCTGCGTCTCCTGCGCGCGGCCACGGCTGTGCTCACCGCCGCCCTGGCCGTGCTGCTTCTCGTCGCCGGGCTCGCAGCGAACGGCACCTGGGACGGCGTGGCCGACCGTGACGCACCCCGCACCACCAGCGCAGCCGACCTCAACCTCGCCCTCAACGACATGGACGCGCAGGCCGCCAACATCCTGCTGTCCAACGGGGACGCAGGGAAAGGGCGCCTGAAGACGCCGTACGAGAAGTCGGTCGGCTTCTACGGCGACGCGCGGCGCGGTATCGGTCATGACCTGCGGACGCTGGCCGTCGCGGCGCAGGGGAACCGGGCCGACGAGAAGACGGTCGAGTCCCTCACCGACGACTTCGCCGAGTACCAGGAACTCATAGGCCGCGCGCTGGAGAGCGACGACCGCAGCGGCGGCAAGGCGTCCGCGGTCGATGAATACCGCCGGGCTACGGACCTCCTGCAGAACAGGCTCCTGCCCGCCTCACGCGTGCTGGTGTCGTCCAACGACGGCTCCTTCGAGACGCGGTACACCGCCGCCCGCTCGACGCTCTCCGGCCGGCTCATAGCAGTCGTCGCACTCGGGGTCCTGCTGCTCACCGCGCTCGGCATCCTGCAGTGGTACCTGGCCCGCCGCTTCCGGCGGATCCTCAACCCCGCTGTCCTGGCCGCCACTGTCTGCGCCCTGCTCGCGGTGATCCTCGGTGCGCAGATGCTGATCTCCACCTCCGGCCAACTGCGGGGCGCCCGCCGCGACGCCTTCGACTCCGTCGTCGCGCTCTCCCGTGCCCGGGCCGTCGCCTACGACGCCAACGCCGATGAGAGCCGCTACCTTCTCGACCCCCAGCGCCGAGACCAGTACGCGGGCGCATTCCTGGCCAAGTCGCAGAAGCTGTACGGCATCCAGGGCGCGACCCTCGCCACGTACGACGCCGGGCTCGCCACCACCTGGAATGCGTACGAGTCCGACCACCACGACCTGCGCTTCACCGGCGAGTTCCGGCGCGAGCTGGACAACATCACCTTCAACGGGGAGCGGGCGGCGGCCGAGAAGACGGTGGAGACGTACGCCGTCTACCAGCGCGACGATCGGAAGATCCGGGCGCTGGTGGCGGCCGGGAAGGAACAGGAGGCCGTGGAGTTCTGCATGGGCTGGGAGCCCGGCACGTCCAACGCGCACTTCGGGGCCTGGATGACCGCGCTGGACAAGGTGACGGACATCAACCAGGCCCACTTCGCGGCGTCCGTGCGGACGGGCCGGTCGGCGGTGAGCGGTCTGCTGCCGTGGGCGGCCGGTCTGCTGCTCGCCGCGATGCTGCTGACCGCGCTCGGGCTGCGGCCACGGCTGGCCGAGTTCCGCTGAGTTCCTGTGCTGCTCAGGGAAGGAGATTGATGATGTCGCCGCAGAGTGATCTGCCCTCCGTGCCCCAGTTCTCGTCCCGGGAGTTGGTGCAAGAGGTCCTCATCTGCTTTGACGCCTACGCTCGGATCCGCGGAGGTCGCGACAGCATCTTGTCGGCTTCCCGTACTACCGGGCAGCAGGAGAACAAGGCTTTCAACGATCTGGCGGAAGCCGTTGACCGGCTCCGAAACGCAATCGGTTGAGCTGTCAGACGGCGGTCGTCAGGGCGAGGAGCCCCAAGTCCCTGCATCGTCGGGCTTCGCGGAGCCTCGCCGAGCGCCGCTCAGGCATCCGCCAGCCGGGCCTCCTCCAGGTCGAGGGAGCGCTGGAGCCTCCTCCGCGTTGTGTCGCTGATGGCGTGGTCGTCGTAGAGGCGTTGCAGTTCCAGGGCTTCCACGGCGATCAGGTCGCGGCGCAGCCGGCGGTAGACAAGGTCGGCGGACCCGGCCGGAGCCGCGTTCGTGTTGTCTTCGGCGAGGCGGTCGCGGGCGTCGTCGAGGCGGGCGGTGAGGCCCCGGCGGAGGCGTTCGACGACGACGTCCGGTACGGCTTCGAGGTCGGAGAGCTCGTCGAGGCGGCGGATGCCGGCGTCGGCCAGGTGGCAGCGGGCTGATGCTTCCTCGCGCTCGGTGTGGTCGGGCTCCAGGGCGATGCCGGAGCGGCGCACCACCGGGGCGAGGGTGAAGCCCTGGACGACGAGGGTGACGACCACGACCGAGGTGGTCAGGACGAGGACCAGGGGACGGTCCGCCAGTGCCGCACCCGCTTTCGTGGTCTCGGGGATGGAGAGGGCTGCGGCCAGGGGGACGACTCCCCGGGTGCCCGCCCAGGTCAGGACGAGCGGCACCCGCCAGTTCATCCGCTGGATGCCGCCCTTGCGCTGCACCACGGCCGACAGGGGCGCCAGCCACAGCAGCCGTACCGCGATCAGCGTGCCTGCCACTGCGAGGGCGTACAGCGGCCAGGCCCGGTCGCCGTCGTCCAGTGCCTGCACCTGTGCGGGCAGGGCCAGGCCGATGAGGGAGAACACCACGCTCTCCAAGAGGAACACCACGGTGCCGTAGACAGCGTGCAGTTGGAGCCGGATGCGGGCGTTGGTCAGCCGGTCGCCGCGGCCGCCGAGGACCACGCCCGCGACCACCACGGACGTGACCCCGGAGGTGTGTGCCGCCTCCGCGAGGACATAGGCGGCGTACGGCGTGACCAGGGCGATCACCGTCTCCAGCACCGGGTCCTCGGTGCGCCGTCGGATCAGCGCGACCACCCCGGCGACCGCGGCGCCGATGAGCGTGCCGCCGCCCGCGAGCACCACGAACTCACTGCCTGCCGAGCCCCAGCCGACCGCCGCGGTGGCCACGGCGACGCTCACCGCGACGCGGTACAGGACGAGCGAGGTCGCGTCGTTGAACAAGCTCTCCGCCTGCACGAGCATCTGGACCTTCGGCGGCAGCGCGAGCCGTCGGCCCAGGGCCGTGACCGCGACCGGGTCGGTGCTGGCCAGGATCGCGCCGAGCACGAAAGCCATCTGCCACGACAGGGGAGTGACCAGCGACGCGACCCAGCCGACGGCCGCCGCGGAGGCCAGCACCAGTCCGATCGCGAGGATCCCGACCGGCTTCCACACCGCGCGCAGCTCACGCCAGGACAGTTCCTCCGCACTGGCGTACAGCAGTGGTGGCAGTACGACGAGGCCGATGATTTCCGGGCTGATCTCGATGTCCGGGGTGCCCGGCAGCATGGCGACAGTCAGGCCGGCGACGACGAGCAGGGAGGGCGCGGGAATGCGCCAACGGCGGGCGAAGGTCGCCACGACGGTGGCCAGGATGACCAGAGCCAGAACCGTGCCGACGCCGCGCATGCCGTCCCCCTGGGACTACGAAGGAGCCACTCTGACTCCCCGCCGACCAGACTTCCCGGCACACCGCGTTCACCCTATCCGGCCAAGGGATGTCAAGACAGTGTCAAGGTCGCCGTGATCGGCGCCAAGAACGCGCTAACACCCGCACCGGCCGGCCCTCGAAAGCGCTTCGGTAGGGATCGGTAGGGGGAAGCAACCCGTCTCCCGTGGGAGTTGAGCCAGTGAGCGGAGCGCGTCGGCGGCGATGAGTGACGTACGGCCCGGACGACTGAAGGTCTACCTCGGGGCGGCCCCGGGGGTGGGCAAGACCTACCGGATGCTCGACGAGGGGCGGCGCCGTGCCGCCCGCGGCGCGGATGTGGTGGTCGGCTTCGCCGAATGCCACGGCCGGTCCCGCACGGAAGAGATGCTCGACGGCCTGGAGGTCATCCCGCGAACCCGATGTTCGTACCGTGGCGGGCAGTTCGAGGAGATGGACCTCGCCGCGGTCCTCGCGCGCCACCCGCAAGTGGCGATCGTCGACGAGTTCGCCCACAGCAACGTCCCCGGGAACGGCCGCAATCCCAAGCGCTGGCAGGACATCGAGGCCTTGCTCGCCGCCGGCATCGACGTCGTCACGGCGCTGAACATCCAGCACCTGGAGTCCCTCAACGACGTGGTCGAGAAGATCACGCACGTGCCGCAGCACCAGACGGTGCCCGACGACATCGTCCGGCGCGCCCACCAGGTGGAGCTGGTGGACATGCCGCCCGACGGACTGCGCCGCCGCATGGCGCACGGCAACATCTACGCCCCCGACAAGGTCGACGCGGCTCTCGCCAACTACTTCCGGCCCGGAAACCTCACCGCACTGCGCCAGCTCGCGCTGCTGTGGGTGGCCGACCGGGTCGACGAGGCCCTCCAGGACTATCGCTCGCAACACGGCATCGGCGGCGTGTGGGAGACACGGGAGCGGGTCGTCGTCGCGCTGACCGGCGGGCCGGAGGGCGACACGCTGGTCCGGCGGGCCGCCCGGATCGCCGCCCGGTCGGCCGGCGGCGATCTGCTCGCCGTGCACGTGGCCCGCAGCGACGGACTCGCCGCCGGGGTCTCGCACGCGTCACTGACCCGTCAGCGCCAACTGGTGGAGGACCTCGGCGGCAGCTACCACTCCGTCGTCGGCGACGACATAGCCTCCGCGCTGGTGGACTTCGCCCGGGCCGAGAACGCCACCCAGCTGGTCCTCGGCACGAGCCGCCGGGGCCGCCTGGAGCGGTTCCTGACGGGGCCGGGCACGGGAGAGACCGTGACCGCTCTGTCGGGCGACATCGACGTCCACCGCGTCACCCACGAGCGCGCCGGCCGTGGCACCCTGCTGCCGTCCCGGCGCCGCACCCTGTCCACGGCCCGGCAGATCGCGGGGCCGGTGGCCGGTCTGGTGCTGCCGGTGCTGCTCACGGTCGTCCTCACCCAGGTACGCGGGACGGTCAACCTGACCAGCGAGGCGCTGCTGTTCTTGCTCACGGTGGTCGGCGTGGCCTGCATAGGCGGGGTCCTGTCGGCGCTGATCGCGTCGGTGACGGCGTCCCTGCTGCTGAACTACTGGTTCATCCCACCCATCGGCTCGTTCACGCTCGAGGACCCCAACGCGCTTCTCGCGCTCGGGGTGTTCGCGACGGTGGCCGTCACCGTGGCCGCCGTCGTCGACCGCTCGCTGCGTCTGTCCCGCCGCTCGGCCCGGGCCACGGCCGAGGCCGAGACCATGTCGTCACTGGCCGGCAGCATCGTGCGGGGCGGAGCGACGATCCCGGCACTGCTGGAACGCACCCGGGAGACCTTCGGCATGGAGACGGCGGAACTCGTCGATGAGCCGCCCGATGCCGAGGACATCACGGTGGTGCCCGCGGGGCCGGAGGCGTGGCTGGCGCTGCGTGGACGCACCCTGTCGTCCTCCGAGCGGCGGGTGCTGGCCGCGTTCGCCGCGCACGTGGGGTCGGCCGTCGAGCGGGCCCGGCTGGCGGAGGCGGCGGCAGAGGTGGAGCCCGTCAGGGCCGCCGACCGGATGCGTACGGCGCTGCTGCGGGCCGTCGGACACGACCTGCGCACTCCGCTCGCCGCCGGCTGGGCGGCCGTGACCTCGCTGCGCAGCCGTGATGTGGAGTTCTCGCCGGAGGACCGCGACGAACTCCTGGCCACGGCCGACGAGTCCATGGCCAAGCTGAACCGCCTCGTGGAGAACCTCCTCGACCTCAGCCGCCTGGAAGCGGGGGTCCTCACACTGAATCTGCGGGCCACGACCCTGGAGGAGGTGCTCCCGATGGCGCTGGCGGACGTGCCGGGGGCCGAGGTGCGGGACA
Organism: Streptomyces sp. SAI-127; assembly: GCF_029894425.1. NCBI lineage: Bacteria > Bacillati > Actinomycetota > Actinomycetes > Kitasatosporales > Streptomycetaceae > Streptomyces > Streptomyces sp. SAI-127. Next base: position 2,830,820 of record NZ_JARXYJ010000001.1, on the reverse strand, counting down.
TGGAGGAGGTCCCGGCCGTGCTGGCTGATCCGCCGCTGCTGGAGCGCGTCGTCGCCAACCTCGTCGGTAACGCTGCCCGCCACAATCCACCTGGGCAGAAGGTGCTGGTCACCGCCAGCGCCCTCGCGGGCCGGGTCGAACTGCGGGTCGTGGACCGCGGCCCTGGCCTCCCGCCGACCGGCCGCGACCGCCTCTTCGAGCCCTTCCAACGGCTCGGCGACACAGACAACACCACCGGACTCGGCCTCGGACTCGCCCTCGCCCGGGGCCTGACCGAGGCGATGAACGGGACCCTCACCCCCGAGGACACCCCCGGCGGCGGCCTGACCATGGTCGTGTCGCTGCCCTTCGCCGAGCAGACGGAGTCGGTGCCCTCCCCGACCGGCCCGCACCACCCGCGTGGTGCGCGCAACGTAGGTGGTGCGTGAAGGGACGACTCCAGAAAAGGCTGTCTCCGAGGGCGTCACTCCAGCCCGGAAACCTTGAAGACGGCCTGGGCGGCCTCGCGGTCGACGCGCAGGGAGAGGCGGCGCAAGGCGGACGCTCCGCACAGTAGCGTGCCACCGGCCGCCGCCTTTCTGGCGCCGGCCTCCAGACGAAACCACAACGGCGGGTTCGTCACCAGGACTTCGGGGTCGATCTCCACCCGGCCGCCGAACGCGTCCCGCAGCACGAGCCGTTGGGAGACGCCGTCAAGGCAGCGGATGGACACCAGCAGATCCGTACGGACCCGCCGCTCGCGCAGCAGCCGGCGCACCGACAACCAATCCTCACCGGCCCGGACGCGGGCGGGACACAGCACGAGGAAGAGGAGCAGCGCCGAGGCGACCCACAGGGCGCCGCGCCAGAGCGACAGCCGGTCCGTTCCCCAGTCGAGGAGGAGGGTCAGGGCGAGCAGCACGCCGGCGCAGCGCACCGAGTCCCGCACGTCCCGCGCCCAGAGGAGGTCGTGCGCCGCGTCCGCGGGGCCGCGCGCGCCGTTGCGGGGTGCCATGCGCCGACCGTAGGTATCCGCATGGCCGGATCGCCTCCCTTTTGACGCCACTCTGACGGCCTTGTTCTCACGGCTCTGTCACCTGGGCCACATCACCGTCAAGGACCCGTCAAAGTCGGCCCGTTCGGCGCGAAGAACTCGCAAGGAGCAGTCGGTCCCAGCCGGAAACGGACACACCCTGAGTGCACCGCGCACACCACAGCCCTCGTGCGCGGCCAAGGGAAGAAGGAGCACGCACTCATGTCCGTCCTGACTGTCGAGCCGGGCGCGACCCCCGCCGACGAGGAGCCGCCCGATACCGGCGAGCGCCACCGGCTGACCGCCGTCACAGGTCTTGCCGCACTCTCCCTCGACGCGATGGCGTCCGTGGCCTACGGCCCCGAGGCGATCGTCCTCGTGCTGGCCGCAGCCGGCGCCCACGGCCTCGGGTTCACCCTCCCGGTGACCCTGGCGATCGCGGGTCTGCTGGCGGTGCTGGTCGCCTCGTACCGGCAGGTGATAGCCGCCTTCCCCGACGGTGGCGGGTCGTACGCCGTGGCGAAGACCCATCTGGGCGCACGCACGAGCCTGGTCGCGGCCGCCTCGCTGGTCCTGGACTACGTCCTGAACGTCGCTGTCGCCGTCACGGCCGGGGTGGCCGCGCTGACCTCGGCCTTCCCGGCCCTGTACGGCGACCGGCTGTGGCTGTGCCTGGCCGTGCTGGCGCTGATCACGGCGGTCAACCTGCGGGGCATCGTCGAGTCGGCGAAGGTGTTCATCGTGCCGACCGTGGTGTTCGTGGGGTCGATCTTCGTGCTGATCGGCGTTGGGCTGTTCCGGTCCGCCCCCGTCAGTACGGCCACGGCGGACGGGCACGCCTCGGTGCTGGCCCACAACGCCACCACCGTGGGCGCCCTGCTCCTGCTGAAAGCTTTCGCCTCCGGGTGCAGTGCCCTGACGGGCGTCGAGGCCATCGCCAATGCCGTCCCCTCCTTCCGCGTCCCGCGCGCCAAGCGCGCCCAGCACGCGGAGGTCGCGCTCGGTGCCGTCCTCGGTCTGATGCTGATCGGGCTGTCGGTGCTGATTTCCCGCTTCCACCTTCAGCCGGTCGAGGGCGTCACCGTCCTCGCCCAGCTCGCGGACGCCTCCCTCGGCCACAACTGGGCCTTCTACCTCCTTCAGTTCGCCACGGTGATCCTGCTGGCCCTGTCCGCGAACACGTCGTTCGGCGGGCTGCCGGTGCTGCTGAAGCTGCTGGCGCGCGACAACTACCTGCCGCACGTGTTCGCCCTGAGGGCCGACCGTCAGGTCCACCGTCACGGTGTGCTCGCCCTGGCCGTGGTCTCGGCAGCACTGCTGGTGTTCTCCGGCGGCGATACCAACACCCTGGTGCCGCTGTTCGCGATCGGCGTGTTCGTTGGCTTCACCATCGCCCAGGTCGGCATGGTGCGGCACTGGCGGCAGGAGCGAGGGCGGGGCTGGCGGGGCAAGGCCCTGCTGAACGGCTTTGGCGCGCTGCTGACCGGCGTCTCCACCGTCGTCGTCACGGCGAGCAAGTTCGAGGAGGGGGCCTGGCTGGTGGCGGTGACCCTGCCGCTGCTGGTGGCGGCCTTCGTCGCCGTGCACCGCGCCTATGCCCGTATCGGGGAGCGCCTGGGCCTGGGCAGCATCCCCGAGACCCCTCATCGCGAGCGCTCGCTGGTGATCGTCCCCGTGTCCTCTCTCTCCCGCCTGACGTCCGAGGCGCTGACCGCGGCGGCCTCCCTGGGCGACGAGGTGCGCGCGGTCACCGTCTGCTACCCCGACCCGGAGGACAGAGCCCAGCTGCACGCGCTGGAGCGCTCCTGGGCCCAGTGGGACCCCGGGGTGCCGTTGGTCCGGCTGACCTGCGAAAGCCGCAGCCTGGGCCGTCCCATCGCCGCGTACGTGCGCGAGGTCGCCGCGGCGGAACCCGCCACCCAGGTCACCGTGCTGATCCCGGAGACCGAGCCGGAGCGGCTGTGGCAGCGGCTGCTGCAGAACCAGCGCGGCGCAGTCGTCGCCCACGCCGTGCGCAGGGAGACCGACGCGGTCATCTGCCGACTGCGCTTCCGGCTGCTGTGACCCTCGCCTCCCGCGCCGTAAGAGTCCCGTCAAAGGTGCCCGGGCCGCCGTAAGAGAGGCGTCAACGGCGGCCGAATCCGGCCACAGAAGCGGTTACCTCTAATCGTCCGTTCCACCCGAACCTCACTCCAGGAGTTCGCGATGGCCGATCTGGCCTTCGTCGTCACCACAGTCGCGGTCTTCGCGCTGGTGGCCCTCGTCGCCAAGGGGGTGACGAAGCTGTGACCGTCGAGAACGTCGTCGGCCTGGTCGTGGCCGTCGCCCTGCTGGGCTATCTCGTCCTCGCGCTGATCTTCCCCGAGAGGTTCTGAGACACAGCATGGGTCCCGTACTCGCCGGCGTGCTCCAGCTGCTCGCGCTCATAGCGGCGCTGGCTCTCGCCTACGTCCCCCTCGGCAACTACATGGCCAAGGTCTACTCCTCCGACAAGCACTGGCGCGTCGAGAAGTGGATCTACAAGGGCATCGGTGCCAATCCGAACACCGAGATGCGCTGGCCGGCCTACCTGCGCGGCGTCCTCGCCTTCTCGGCCGTGAGCGTCGTCTTCCTCTACCTGCTCCAGCGGCTCCAGGGCCACCTGCCCGGCTCGCTCGGCTTCAAGTCGATCGACCCGGACCAGGCGTTCAACACCGCCGTCTCCTTCGTCACGAACACCAACTGGCAGTCGTATTACGGCGAGCAGGCCATGGGCCACGTCGTGCAGACGGCCGGCCTCGCCGTGCAGAACTTCGTGTCGGCCGCGGTCGGTATCGCCGTCGCGGTGGCGCTGGTGCGCGGATTCGCCCGCTCCCGCACCGGTGAGCTGGGCAACTTCTGGTCGGACCTGGTGCGCGGTGTGACCCGCATCCTGCTGCCGCTCTCCGTCGTCGCCGCGATCGTCCTGGTCGCCTGCGGTGCCATCCAGAACTTCTCCGGCATCCACGAGGTCGGCCAGTTCATGGGCGGCAACCAGCAGTGGAACGGCGGCGCGGTCGCCTCGCAGGAGGCCATCAAGGAGGTCGGCACCAACGGCGGCGGCTACTTCAACGCCAACTCCGCCCACCCCTTCGAGAACCCCACCCCCTTCACCAACCTCTTCGAGATCTTCCTGCTGCTGGTCATCCCGTTCGCGCTGACCCGCACCTTCGGCATCATGGTCGGCTCCATCAGGCAGGGTTACGCGATCCTCGCCACCATGGCCACCATCTGGGTCGGCTTCATCGCGCTGATGATGTGGACCGAGTTCGCGCACCACGGCCCGGCACTGCAGATCGCGGGCGGGGCGATGGAGGGCAAGGAGACCCGCTTCGGGGTCGGTGCCTCGTCGATCTTCGCGGTCTCGACCACGCTCACATCGACCGGCGCGGTGGACTCGTTCCACTCGTCGTTCACCGGTCTGGGCGGCGGGATCACCATGCTGGGCATGCAGTTGGGCGAGATCGCGCCCGGCGGTACCGGTTCGGGTCTCTACGGCATGCTGGTCATGGCGATCATCGCGGTGTTCATCGCCGGGCTGATGGTCGGCCGCACGCCCGAGTACCTGGGCAAGAAGATCGGCACCCGCGAGATCAAGTTCGCGGCCTGCTACATCCTCATCACCCCGGCGCTGGTGCTCATCTTCACCGCCGCCGCGGTGGCCCTGCCCACCCCGGGCCACTCGATGACCAACAGCGGCGCGCACGGATTCTCCGAGATCCTGTACGCCTACACGTCCGCCGCCAACAACAACGGTTCGGCCTTCGCCGGTCTGAACGCCGACACCCAGTGGTTCAACACCACCCTGGGGCTGGCCATGGTGCTGGGCCGTTTCCTGCCGATGGTGTTCGTGCTGGCGCTGGCGGGCTCGCTCGCCGAGCAGAAGCCGGTGCCCGCCACCGCAGGCACCCTGCGCACCGAGAAGCCGCTGTTCACCGGCCTGCTGGTGGGCGCGATCCTGATCATCACCGGTCTGACCTACTTCCCGGCCCTCGCGCTGGGGCCGCTGGCCGAGGGGCTGGCGTCATGACCACCGACGTAACGAACCAAGAGGACGCGATGTCCACAGCCACTCCGGCCCGGGCGCCGCACAGCGATGTACCCACCGGGCACAAGTCCCCCGAGGGCCGTGTCGGCGCGGGCCTCTTCGATCCCAAGCAGCTGCTGAAGTCGCTGCCGGACGCCTGCCGCAAGCTCGACCCCCGGGTGATGGTCAAGTCGCCCGTGATGTTCGTGGTGTGGATCGGCTCGGTACTGACCACCGTCTTCTCCTTCAAGGACCCGGGTGACTGGTTCGGCTGGACCATCAGCGCCTGGCTGTGGCTCACCGTCATCTTCGCCAACCTGGCGGAGGCGGTCGCCGAGGGCCGCGGCAAAGCGCAGGCCGACACCCTGCGCAAGGCCAAGACCGACACCGTGGCCCGGCGGCTCGTGGGGGAGTCCGAGGAGCAGGTGCCCGGCACCGAGCTGCGGATCGGTGACCTGGTCGTCTGCGAGGCGGGCGACGTCATCCCCGGCGACGGTGACGTCGTCGAGGGTGTGGCCTCCGTGGACGAGTCGGCGATCACCGGTGAATCGGCGCCCGTCATCCGGGAGTCCGGCGGCGACCGGTCCGCGGTGACCGGTGGCACGAAGGTGCTGTCCGACCGGATCGTCATCAAGATCACGACGAAGCCGGGCGAGACCTTCATCGACCGGATGATCAACCTCGTCGAGGGCGCGGCCCGGCAGAAGACGCCGAACGAGATCGCGCTGAACATCCTGCTCGCCTCGCTGACCATCGTCTTCCTGCTGGCGGTGGCGACCCTGCCGCCGTTCGCGGACTACGCGGGCACCCACCTCACGATGGTCGTGCTGGTGGCCCTGCTGGTCTGCCTCATCCCGACCACCATCGGCGCGCTGCTCTCCGCGATCGGCATCGCAGGCATGGACCGGCTGGTGCAGCGCAACGTGCTGGCCATGTCCGGGCGTGCGGTCGAGGCCGCGGGTGACGTGTCGACGCTGCTGCTCGACAAGACCGGCACCATCACGCTCGGCAACCGTCAGGCGTCCGAGTTCGTTCCGGTGAGCGGGACGACGGAGGCCGGACTGGCCGACGCCGCTCAGCTGTCGTCGCTGGCCGACGAGACGCCCGAGGGCCGCTCCGTCGTCGTACTGGCGAAGGAGAAGTACGGGCTGCGCGAGCGCCACCAGGGCGAGTTGACCGGCGCCGAGTGGATCGCGTTCACCGCGCAGACCCGGATGTCGGGTGTGGACGTCGACGGTCGGAAGATCCGCAAGGGCGCGGCCGGTTCGGTCGTCGCCTGGGTCCGGGAGCAGGGCGGTGAGGTGTCCGAGGACGCCGGCGCACTCACCGACCGGATCTCCGAGGCGGGTGGCACTCCGCTGCTCGTCGCGGTCGAGGACACCGACGGCGCCCGGGTGTTGGGCGTCATCCACCTCAAGGACGTCGTCAAGGAGGGCATGCGGGAGCGGTTCGACGAGCTGCGGCGCATGGGCATCAAGACCGTCATGATCACGGGTGACAACCCGCTGACGGCCAAGGCGATCGCCGAGGAGGCCGGTGTCGACGACTTCCTCGCGGAGGCCACTCCCGAGGACAAGATGGCGCTCATCAAGCGGGAGCAGGCGGGCGGCAAGCTGGTCGCGATGACCGGCGACGGCACCAACGACGCGCCCGCGCTCGCACAGGCGGACGTGGGCGTGGCGATGAACACGGGCACGTCGGCCGCGAAGGAGGCCGGCAACATGGTCGACCTCGACTCGAACCCGACCAAGTTGATCGAGATCGTCGAGATCGGCAAGCAACTCCTCATCACCCGGGGCGCGTTGACGACGTTCTCCATCGCCAACGACGTGGCGAAGTACTTCGCGATCATCCCGGCGCTGTTCGCGGCGGTCTACCCGGGGCTGGACAAGCTCAACATCATGAACCTGTCCTCGCCGGACTCAGCGATCCTGTCCGCGGTCATCTTCAACGCGCTGATCATCATCGCGCTGGTCCCGCTGTCGCTGAGGGGTGTGCAGTACCGGCCCGTCAGCGCGGACAAGATGCTCCGCCGCAACCTCACGATCTACGGCATCGGCGGCCTGGTCGCCCCCTTCGTCGGTATCAAGCTCATCGACCTGCTCATCTCCCTCATTCCCGGGATCGGCTGACCGCCATGAACAACTCGATCACGAACACGGCCCGGTTGCTCTGGGCGGGCCTGCGCGCTCTCCTCGTGCTGACCCTGGTGACCGGCGTCATCTACCCGCTGGTGGTGACCGGTATCGCCCAGGGGCTGTTCCGCGACCAGGCCAATGGCTCCGAGATCAAGGCGGACGGCAAGGTCGTCGGCTCGTCCCTGATCGGGCAGTCGTACAACCTGCCGCTGACGAAGGGCCAGGAGACCCCGGAGCCGGACCTGAAGTGGTTCCAGGGGCGTCCGCAGAACGGTCTCGGCAGCAACAGCGTCAACACCCAGTACAAGCTGATCCTCTCCGGCGCCACCAACCGGTCCGCCGACAACAAGGACCTGATCGACTGGGTGACCGCCGCCAAGAAGGCCGTCATCGAGGACAACTCGGTGAACGGCTACACGGTCAAGCCCTCCGAAGTGCCCGCCGACGCGGTGACCTCCTCCGGCTCCGGCCTGGACCCGGACATCTCCCCGCAGTACGCGGACCTCCAGGTCCACCGGATCGCAGCGAAGAACGGGCTGTCCGTGGCGCAGGTGGAGAAGCTGGTCGACGACCACACCGAGAGCCGCACCCTCGGCTTCATCGGCGAGCCCCGGGTGAACGTCCTCGAACTCAACATCGCGCTCAAGGAACTCGCGGCGAAGAGCTGATGGCGTTACGCGATCCACAGGGGAGTTGGCGGGTCCGGGGAGAACCGGGTTCCGCCAACTCCCGCCGCCATGAGGTCGGTTGTACGGCCTCCGGCACTCATGGCCCGATACGACAGGAAAGGCGTACGCCCATGACACGGGTGCTGGTGGTGGAGGACGACCCGCAACTCGTACGTGCCCTCGTCATCAATCTCCAGGCACGCCAGTACGGGGTCGACGCGGCCCCCGACGGCACCACCGCACTCCGGCTCGCAGCCGCCCGTCAGCCCGACGTGGTCCTCCTCGACCTCGGGCTGCCCGACATGGACGGCGTCGACGTCATCAAGGGGCTGCGGGCCTGGACCAGGGTGCCGATCCTCGTCCTGTCCGCGCGGCAGGCGTCCGATGAGAAGGTCGCCGCGCTGGACGCCGGCGCCGACGACTACGTCACCAAGCCTTTCAGCATGAACGAACTGCTCGCCCGGCTGCGGGCCGCTGTCCGCCGCACCGAGGAGGTGCCGCTCGCGCCGGGGGCGACCCTGGTCGAGACAGCTGACTTCACCATTGACCTGCTCGCCAAGAAGGCCGTACGGGGCGGTCACGACGTGCGGCTCACGCCCACCGAATGGCACCTGCTGGAGATCCTGGTCACCAGCCCGGGGCGGCTGATCACTCAGAAGCACCTGCTCCAGGAGGTCTGGGGCGTCTCCCAGAGCAACAAGACCAACTACCTCCGCGTCTACATGGCCCAACTGCGGCGCAAACTGGAGACAGACCCCGCCCACCCCCGCTATCTCATCACCGAGCCCGGCATGGGCTACCGCTTCGAAGGATGAACATGGCACGCGGCAAGCTCCGGATCTACCTCGGCGCGGCCCCCGGCGTCGGCAAGACCTACGCCATGCTGTCCGAGGCGCACCGCCGCGTGGAGCGGGGCACCGACTGCGTGGTCGCCTTCGTCGAGCACCACCACCGGCCGCGCACCGAGGTGATGCTGCACGGCCTGGAGCAGATTTCGCGCAGGGAACTGGCCTACCGGGACAGCACCTTCACGGAGATGGACGTGGACGCGGTCCTCGCGCGCCGCCCCGATGTGGCGCTGGTGGACGAACTCGCCCACACCAACATCCCCGGCTCGCGCAACGAGAAGCGCTGGCAGGATGTGGAGGAACTGCTGGCGGCGGGGATCGACGTCGTCTCCACGGTGAACATCCAGCACCTGGAGTCGCTCGGTGACGTCGTGGAATCGATCACGGGCGTACGGCAGCGGGAGACCGTGCCGGACGAGGTCGTACGCCGGGCCGACCAGATCGAGCTGGTCGACATGTCCCCCCAGGCGCTGCGCCGCCGTATGGCCCACGGCAACATCTACAAGCCCGACAAGGTCGACGCGGCCCTGTCCAACTACTTCAGGCCCGGAAACCTCACCGCCCTGCGGGAGCTGGCGCTGCTGTGGGTGGCCGACCGGGTCGACGCCTATCTGACCGAGTACCGCAGCGAGCACCGGGTCTCCACGATCTGGGGCTCGCGCGAGCGGATCGTGGTCGGGCTCACCGGCGGCCCCGAGGGCCGGACGCTCATACGCCGCGCGGCCCGGCTGGCGGAGAAGGGCGCGGGCGGCGAGGTCCTCGCCGTCTACATATCCCGCAGCGACGGCCTGACCGCCGCGTCCCCGAAGGAACTGGCCGTCCAGCGCACCCTCGTCGAGGACCTCGGCGGCACCTTCCACCACGTCGTCGGCGACGACATACCGGTGGCGCTCCTCGATTTCTCGCGCGGGGTCAACGCCACCCAGATCGTGCTGGGGGTCTCCCGACGCAAGGGCTGGCAGTACGTCTTCGGTCCGGGCGTCGGTGCCACGGTCGCCCGCGACTCCGGGCCCGACCTCGACGTCCACCTCATCACCCACGACGAGGTCGGCAAGGGGCGGGGACTCCCGGTCGCCCGGAGCGCCCGCCTCGGCCGGTCCCGCCTGATCTGGGGCTGGCTCGCCGGCCTGGGTGGCCCCGTCCTGCTGACCTGGCTGCTGAGCAGTGCCTTCCCGGACGTCGGGCTCGCCAACGACATGCTGCTGTTCCTGGCCATGACGGTGGCGGCGGCCCTGCTGGGCGGGCTCTTCCCCGCCCTGGCCTCGGCGGCGGCCGGTTCCCTCCTGCTGAACTGGTACTTCACCCCACCCGTCCACACCCTGACCATCGCCGACCCGAAGAACATCGTCGCCATCGCGATCTTCGTCGGGGTCGCCGTGTCCGTCGCCTCGGTCGTGGACCTGGCCGCCCGCCGCACCCACCAGGCCGCCCGTCTGCGCGCCGAGTCGGAGATCCTCTCCTTCCTGGCCGGCAACGTCCTGCGCGGTGAGACCACGCTGGAGGCGCTCCTCGAACGCGTCCGCGAGACCTTCGGCATGGAGTCGGTGGCACTGCTGGAGCGCGAGAGCGACGTCGCACCGTGGACCTGCGCAGGGAGCGTGGGCCCGCAGCCCTGCGTCGTCCCCGACGACGCGGACGTCGACGTACCGGTCGGCGACCACATGGCACTGGCCCTGACGGGACGCGTGCTGCCGGCCGAGGACCGCCGCGTCCTCGCGGCCTTCGCCGCCCAGGCCGTCGTCGTCCTGGACCGCCGGAGGTTGCAGGAGGAGGCGGACCGGGCCCGGACGCTGGCCGAGGGCAACCGCATCCGCACCGCGCTGCTGGCCGCAGTGAGCCATGACCTGCGGACCCCGCTCGCCGGGATCAAGGCGGCGGTGACGTCCCTGCGCTCGGACGACGTCGAGTGGTCGGAGCAGGACCAGGCGGACCTGCTGGAGGCCATCGAGGAGGGCGCCGACCGCCTCGACCACCTCGTCGGCAACCTCCTCGACATGTCCCGCCTGCAGACCGGCACCGTCACCCCGCTCATCCGCGAGACGGATCTCGATGAGGTGATCCCGATGGCGCTCGGCGGCGTCCCCGAGGACAGTGTCGACATGGACGTGCCGGAGACCCTGCCGATGGTCGAGGTCGACCGGGGCCTCCTGGAGCGGGCCGTGGCCAACGTGGTCGAGAACGCCGTCAAGTACAGCCCTGCGGACACACGGGTGCTGGTGAAGGCGAGCGCCATAGCCGACCGGGTCGAGGTCCGGGTCGTGGACCGCGGCCCGGGCGTCCCCGACGAGGCCAAAGACCGCATCTTCGAACCCTTCCAGCGCTACGGCGACTCCCCGCGCGGCAACGGCGTCGGCCTCGGACTCGCCGTCGCCCGCGGCTTCACGGAGGCCATCGGCGGCACCCTGCACGCCGAGGACACACCGGGCGGCGGCCTCACCATGGTGCTGACCCTGCCCATGGCGGCGAGCCACCCGCCACCGCCGGAACCGGACCTCTCTACTGCTGCGATCGCGTAGGACTGTCGAGTGACAAGCGCTGATGCAGAACGCCGCCGGGGCGGCGTACCCCGACGTGGTGTCGGGGCACCGCCGTCGCGGTGGGCGAGCAGGGCATCGGCGGCGTCCTCCATGCGGCGGGCTCGGCCTGTCCGCGGAGGACATCGACTACGACGAGGAGGTCGTCCACGTTCGACGCCAGGTCAAGATGGTACGGACGAAGCTGTGCTTCGCGCTTCCCAAGGGGCGCAAAGTCCGAGACGTGCCTCTGCCCTCAAGCGTGGCCGAGGCCGTACGGCAGCACATGAAGGTCTTCGAACCCGTCCCGGTCACCATGCCCTGGGACGACCCGCGCCCGGCCGAGACGCCGGTCGAGGCCAAGCACCGGCGGCCGAGGACGTACAACCTCCTCGTAACAGGGCGTGAGCGCATGGCGATCAACCGGAACTACTTCAACTCCTACGTCTGGAAGCCCGCGCTGGCCGACGCCGACGTCATCGCCACGCTGGAGGAGAGCGCCCTGGACGGAGCCCGCGTCTGGGAGCCCTCCCGAGAGCACGGTTACCATGCCCTGCGCCACTTCTACGCCTCCGAGCAGCTGGAGGCCGGCGAGTCGGTCGTCTCCCTGGCCCGGTGGCTCGGTCACTCAGACCCCGGCTTCACGCTCCGGAAGTACGCGCACTTCCTGCCCCGCGCGGGCGCGCGCGGCAGCGTGGCCATCGACGCGGTCTTCGCGTAGCCCGCAGCCCCGAGAGACCAGCGACAGCCCGCTCGCGGCCCAAAGTCCCAGAGAAGTCCCAGAGATGCCGCCGCACCCTCCCCAGAGCCGCATTCACGCAGGTCAGGTAGTATGCGGCGGCATCGGCGTTTCAGATGTCCCGGAAGATCTCGATCTGCGCTCCCACCGAGTTGAGCCGCTCGGCCAGGTCCTCGTAACCGCGGTTGATGACATAGACGTTGCGCAGCACGGACGTGCCGTCGGCCGCCATCATCGCCAGCAGGACGACCACGGCGGGGCGCAGGGCCGGCGGGCACATCATCTCGGCGGCACGCCAGCGGGTCGGGCCCTCCACCAGCACCCGGTGCGGGTCGAGGAGTTGGAGGCGCCCGCCCAGCCGGTTCAGATCCGTCAGGTAGATCGCCCGGTTGTCGTAGACCCAGTCGTGGATGAGGGTCTGACCCTGCGCGACCGCCGCGATGGCCGCGAAGAACGGGACGTTGTCGATGTTCAGCCCGGGGAACGGCATCGGGTGGATCTTGTCGATCGGCGCCTCCAGCTTGGAGGGCCGGACCGTGAGGTCGACCAGCCGGGTACGGCCGTTGTCCGCGAAGTACTCCGGCGTACGGTCGTGGTCGAGCCCCATCTCCTCCAGGACCGCGAGTTCGATCTCCAGGAACTCGATGGGCACCCGGCGCACGGTCAGCTCCGACTCCGTCACCACGGCCGCGGCCAGCAGGCTCATCGCCTCGACCGGGTCCTCGGAGGGGGAGTAGTCGACGTCCACGTCGATGTGCGGCACGCCGTGCACAGTGAGGGTGGTGGTGCCGATGCCCTCGACCCGCACTCCCAGGGCCTCCAGGAAGAAGCACAGGTCCTGGACCATGTAGTTGGAGGAGGCGTTGCGGATGACGGTGACGCCGTCGTGGCGGGCGGCCGCGAGCAGCGCGTTCTCCGTCACGGTGTCGCCGCGCTCGGTCAGCACGATCGGACGGCCGGGGCGGACCGACCGGTCCACGCGCGCGTGGTACTGGCCCTCGGTCGCCGCGACGTCCAGACCGAACCGGCGCAGCGCGATCATGTGCGGCTCGATGGTCCGGGTGCCGAGGTCGCAGCCGCCGGCGTAGGGCAGCTTGAAGCCGTCCATGCGGTGCAGCAGCGGACCGAGGAACATGATGATCGAGCGGGTGCGGACGGCGGCCTCGGCGTCGATGGCGTCCATGTCCAGCTCGGCCGGCGGCACGAGTTCGAGGTCGACTCCCTCGTTGATCCAGCGGGTGCGGACCCCGATGGAGCTCAGCACCTCCAGGAGGCGGTAGACCTCCTCGATGCGGGCGACCCTGCGCAGCACCGTGCGCCCCTTGTTGAGGAGCGAGGCGCACAGCAGGGCCACACACGCGTTCTTGCTCGTCTTGACGTCGATCGCGCCGGACAGCCGGCGACCGCCGACCACGCGCAGATGCATGGGACCCGCGTAGCCCAGAGAGACGATTTCGCTGTCCAGTGCTTCACCGATACGGGCGATCATCTCAAGGCTGATGTTCTGGTTGCCGCGCTCGATGCGATTGACGGCGCTCTGACTGGTGCCGAGCGCCTCGGCCAGCTGCGACTGTGTCCAGCCCCGGTGCTGCCGGGCGTCACGGATGAGCTTGCCGATGCGTACGAGGTAGTCGTCTGCCATGAGCTCGAGGCTATCTCAGATATGAGATGGCGCATTCCGGGAGGTCCATTCGGGTGACGGGCCTCCGCGGAGCTGAGGGAGCCTCAGTGGCGCTTGGCGGTACGGGTGCGACGCCAGCCGAAAGGTCCGGGCAGATCCATCGATGTCGTACGACGTCCCGTGCTGCTGTGCGTGTGCCGCGGGCCGTGCTTGCCGCCGCCGGTGGTGATGGACCAGGAGTGCCGGTTGATGTTCAGCCGCACGCCGGGCAGGATCCGGAAGCTCTTGCGGAACGTGAGGCCCATGCGGGTCTCCCCTCGGGTCGGTCTGGTGCTGCCAACTCCCTCCGTATACCCCGACTTGGCGAACTGATGACCGCGACCGCGTCGACCCGGGGCCATGGCGGCGGACATCACAAGGAAGCCGGGCATGACCATCCGGGCCTCATGTACTAGAGTTATCTCGACATCGAGATATCTGCCGAGGCGTACCGCAGTCGCACGCTTTCGCTGGGTCTGGCAGTAAGGCATACCTAACTTAGCCTTACCTTAGCGGATCGGCCAAGACGGCGTGGCGGCAGGATGCGGTGGTAAGCGCACAAAAATGAAGGAGACTGTCGTGTCGGCGAACAGCTTCGACGCCCGCGCCACGCTGAGCGTGGGCGACGAGTCGTACGAGATCTTCCGGCTGGACAAGGTGGAGGGCTCGGCCCGCCTGCCGTACAGCCTCAAGGTTCTCCTGGAGAACCTGCTCCGTACCGAGGACGGCGCGAACATCACCGCCGACCACATCCGCGCTCTCGGCGGCTGGGACTCCCAGGCCCAGCCGTCGCAGGAGATCCAGTTCACGCCGGCCCGCGTGATCATGCAGGACTTCACCGGCGTGCCCTGTGTCGTCGACCTCGCCACCATGCGTGAGGCCGTCAAGGAGCTCGGCGGCGACCCGGCGAAGGTCAACCCGCTCTCCCCGGCCGAGCTGGTCATCGACCACTCCGTCATCGCCGACAAGTTCGGCACCAACGAGGCCTTCGCGCAGAACGTCGAGCTGGAGTACGGCCGCAACCGCGAGCGCTACCAGTTCCTGCGCTGGGGCCAGACCGCCTTCGACGACTTCAAGGTCGTCCCGCCCGGCACCGGCATCGTCCACCAGGTGAACATCGAGCACCTGGCGCGCACGGTCATGGTCCGCAACGGCCAGGCCTACCCCGACACCCTCGTCGGCACCGACTCGCACACCACGATGGTCAACGGTCTCGGTGTGCTGGGCTGGGGCGTCGGCGGTATCGAGGCCGAGGCCGCGATGCTCGGCCAGCCGGTCTCGATGCTCATCCCGCGCGTCGTCGGCTTCAAGCTGACCGGTGAGCTCAAGCCCGGCACCACCGCCACCGACCTGGTGCTCACGATCACCGAGATGCTGCGCAAGCACGGCGTCGTCGGCAAGTTCGTCGAGTTCTACGGCGAGGGCGTGTCCGCCACCTCGCTCGCGAACCGCGCCACCATCGGCAACATGTCGCCGGAGTTCGGCTCCACCGCCGCGATCTTCCCGATCGACGACGAGACCATCAAGTACCTGAAGCTCACCGGCCGCCCGGAGCAGCAGCTCGCGCTCGTCGAGGCGTACGCCAAGGAGCAGGGTCTCTGGCTGGACCCGAAGGCCGAGCCGGACTTCTCCGAGAAGCTGGAGCTCGACCTCTCCACGGTCGTCCCCTCCATCGCCGGCCCGAAGCGCCCGCAGGACCGCATCGTCCTCGCGAACGCCGCCGAGCAGTTCAAGGTCGACGTCCGCAACTACGTCGACAGCGTGGACGAGGCCGGCCAGGAGTCCTTCCCGGCCTCCGACGCCCCGGCCGTCGCCCCGAACGGCGCCCCGTCCAACCCGGTCACCGTGACCGCCCCCGACGGCTCGACGTACGAGGTCGACCACGGCGCGGTGACGGTCGCGGCCATCACCTCCTGCACCAACACCTCCAACCCGTACGTCATGGTCGCCGCCGCGCTCGTCGCGAAGAAGGCCGTGGAGAAGGGCCTGACCCGCAAGCCGTGGGTCAAGACCACCCTCGCCCCGGGTTCCAAGGTCGTCACCGACTACTTCGACAAGGCGGGGCTCACCCCCTACCTCGACAAGGTCGGCTTCAACCTCGTCGGCTACGGCTGCACCACCTGCATCGGCAACTCCGGCCCGCTGCCGGAGGAGGTCTCCAAGGCCGTCAACGACCACGACCTCGCGGTCACCTCGGTCCTCTCCGGCAACCGGAACTTCGAGGGCCGTATCAACCCCGACGTCAAGATGAACTACCTGGCGTCCCCGCCGCTGGTGGTCGCGTACGCCCTCGCCGGCTCCATGAAGGTGGACATCACCAAGGACGCCCTGGGCATCGACCAGGACGGCAACCCGGTCTACCTCAAGGACATCTGGCCCTCCGAGGCCGAGGTCAACGACGTCGTGGCGAACGCCATCGGCGAGGACATGTTCAACAAGTCCTACTCCGACGTCTTCGCGGGCGACGCCCAGTGGCAGGCGCTGCCGATCCCGACCGGCAACACCTTCGAGTGGGACGCGGAGTCGACGTACGTCCGCAAGCCCCCGTACTTCGAGGGCATGACGATGGAGACCACCCCGGTCTCCGACATCACCGGCGCCCGCGTGCTCGCCAAGCTGGGCGACTCGGTGACGACGGACCACATCTCGCCCGCCGGTGCCATCAAGGCCGACACCCCGGCCGGCAAGTACCTCACCGAGCACGGTGTGGAGCGTCGTGACTTCAACTCCTACGGCTCGCGCCGAGGCAACCACGAGGTCATGATCCGCGGCACGTTCGCCAACATCCGCCTGCGCAACCAGATCGCGCCGGGGACGGAAGGCGGTTACACCCGCGACTTCACGAAGGACGACGCCCCCGTCTCCTTCATCTACGACGCCTCGCGCAACTACATCGAGCAGGGCACCCCGCTGGCCATCCTGGCCGGCAAGGAGTACGGCTCCGGCTCGTCCCGCGACTGGGCTGCCAAGGGCACCGCGCTCCTCGGCGTCAAGGCCGTCATCGCCGAGTCGTACGAGCGCATCCACCGCTCGAACCTCATCGGCATGGGCGTCCTGCCGCTGCAGTTCCCGGAGGGCGCCAGCGCCGAGTCCCTCGGCCTGACCGGCGAGGAGACCTTCTCCTTCACCGGTGTCGAGGAGCTCAACAACGGCACCACGCCGCGCACGGTCAAGGTCACCACCGACACGGGCGTGGAGTTCGACGCGGTCGTCCGCATCGACACCCCCGGTGAGGCCGACTACTACCGCAACGGCGGCATCATGCAGTACGTGCTGCGCAGCCTGATCCGCAAGTAAGTCCTTTCGGGCGCCTGAGGGCCGCACTCCCGGTGACGGGGGTGCGGCCCTTCGCTTCGCCGTACCCCGCCGCAGGACATCACCCACCCTCAGGTGGAACACAGGATTCCCTCAGCCCACCGGGACACGATCGGTACATGACTGGCACCGCCGGGTCCCGAACCGGCCGCGTAAGAGTGCTCATCGTCGACGACGAGCCCGCACTCAACGAAGTGCTGTCCGTCGCCGTCACCGAGGCGGGCTGGCGTCCCTATCCGGCGCTCGACGGGCGCAGCGCACTGAGTACGGCGCGCGGCTGCGCACCACACGCCGTCGTGCTCGACGGGATGCTGCCCGACCTGGACGGCCTCCAGGTGCTGCGCCGGCTGCGCCAGGAGAACCCGAAGCTGCCCGTCCTGATGCTCACCGCCCGCGACGCCCTCGAACACCGCCTCGACGGCCTGGAAGCAGGCGCCGACGACTACGTCACCAAGCCCTTCTCCCTGGAGGAGGTCGTGCTGCGGCTGCGCGGACTGCTGCGCCGGGCCGCGGCCCGGGACGGCCGCACCGACGACTCGGTCCAGGTGCTCGGCGACCTCGTCATGACCGGGGACACGCGCGAAGTGCGCCGGGCGGGTGTGCCCGTCCAGCTCACCGCGAAGGAGTACGACCTGCTCAGCCTGCTGCTCGGCCATCCACGCCAGGTGCTCAGCAAGGCACAGATCCTCGACCACGTCTGGAGCAGCTCCTTCGACGGCGGCGGCAATCTCGTCGAGGTCTACATCTCCAGTCTGCGCAGGAAGATCGACAAGGGACGGGCACCGATGATCCACACCGTGCGCGGCCTCGGGTACGCCATCAGGGCCGCGGAGGACGGGAGATGAGCCGGCGACCGAACGCGAGGACGCGCACCCGGTCCCTCCGTACCCGCCTGCTGGTCTTCGTCAGTGCCACGCTGGTCGTCGTCTGTGTCGCGATGGGCCTGATCACCACGCTCTTCCAGCACGCCTATCTGATGGGCAACCTGGACGACCGCGTCCTCGACACCGCCGAGCGGGCCCTGGGAGGGGCTTCGTTGCACCCGGACATCGAGGACGACCTGACGTTTCTGAGGGAGACCGGGCAGCCCGCCGGAATGCTCGCCGCCCGGCTCGACGAGGACGGCGCCATCGTCTCCGCGGCCGTCGTCGTCCAGGACGCCACCCAGAACCTCGGCACCGACCAGCGCGCCGCCCTGGCCGGGATGCGGGCCGACGGCGCGATGCACACCCGGACCGTGCCCGGCCTCGGCACCTATCGGCTCACCGTCCTCGTGGACGGAGGCGTCCGGGTCCTCGCCGGCCTGCCCATGGACGACGTCCAGGACATGATCAGCGGCCTCGTGGTGATCGAGACGGGCGTCGCCGTGGCGGGGCTCGCCGCCGCCGGCTGTGTCTGCACGGTGGTCATACGACGGCAGCTGCGCCCCCTCGGCCGGGTCGCCGCCACCGCCGCCGAGGTCTCCCGCGCCCCGCTCGGACACGGCGAGGTCACCGGCCTGACCCGGGTGCCGGAACGGGACACCGACCCCGGCAGCGAGGC
The DNA here is from genome assembly GCF_029894425.1 of Streptomyces sp. SAI-127. Taxonomy (NCBI): domain Bacteria; kingdom Bacillati; phylum Actinomycetota; class Actinomycetes; order Kitasatosporales; family Streptomycetaceae; genus Streptomyces; species Streptomyces sp. SAI-127. Next base: position 2,812,340 of record NZ_JARXYJ010000001.1, on the reverse strand, counting down.
CGGCCAGGTGGGCGCGGCTCTCAACCATCTGCTCGACCACGTGGAGTCCTCCCTCGCCGAACGGCAGCGCAGCGAGGAGCGGATGCGGCGGTTCCTGGCCGACGCCAGCCACGAACTCCGTACACCGCTCGCCTCGATCGCCGGATACGCCGAGCTGATGAACCGCGGCACCGACCGGATCGAGCCGGTGCTGGCCTGGCGCCGGGTCTCGGCGGAGTCGGCGCGCATGACGGGTCTGGTGGAGGACCTGCTCCTGCTCGCCCGACTCGACGAGGGCCGCCCTCTTCAGTCCCGCGAGGTCGACCTGGCGGCGCTGGTCGCGGAGGCGGTGTGGGACGCGCGAGCCGCGGGCAGCGGCCACGAGTGGCAGCTCGAACTGCGCCTGGACGCCCCGGCGTTGGTCACCGGCGACGACGCCCGCCTGCACCAGGTGGTGGCCAACCTCCTGTCCAACGCGAGGATGCACACACCGGCGGGCACGAGGGTGGTGGCGTCGGTGGAGTCGACGGACGACCGCCGAGTGATCCGAGTCCACGACAACGGCCCGGGCATCCCGCCCGCGCTCCTCCCCACTGTCTTCGAACGCTTCACCCGAGCGGACACGTCCCGCTCCCGAGCCGACGCCAAGTCCGGCGGATCCGGGCTCGGCCTGGCCATCGCGGCCGCGATCACGAGCGCGCACGGCGGCCGCATCCAAGTGGGCAGCACCCCGGGCCGTACGGAGTTCACGATCGAACTTCCGGCGGTCCTGGAGGCCGGGGGTGAGGAGTGGACGGTCTCAGGGAAATGGGCTTCGGTGTAACCCGCCCGGGGCCGCCGGGCCGTATCGATATACGGCGCCGCCGTGCGGGCGAAACACCGTCGCGGAGCCTGCTCGCACACCTGGTGGAGCCAAGCCGGTGCCGGCGTCTTATGGTGCCGGGATGAGTAACTCTGCCGCGGCTGCTGTCCTGACGACGGCCGACCTGCCGGAAGCCATACGCGCGGTGCGCACCCTGTTGGGGCTCGCGGACATCCGCCGAGGAGAGGTCGACTTCGAAGGCGTGATCAGGTCGCCGGATGTCATGAAGCACGTACGTCACGTACTGCCCGATCTCGAATGGTGGGCGCTGGTCGGCGAAGAGCACGGATCGTCAAAGGCCGGTGACAACCCTGCAGACCATCTGCCGATCCGGGTGTTCGACTGGGGGCGCCCGCTGGACCGCGCGGAGCCCTTCATCACCGCTCTGGGGCCGGATCCCGCGGCAGTTCGGTGGGATCTGGACGCATGGCCCGCGGTTCCCGAAGCCGGGCTGGAAGCGATCTCGCAGAAGTGGGCCTACCTCACGCTGACGGTCAATTCCCGGGACCTCTACCAGGACGAACCGTCGCAGGACCACACCGTCCACGTTCACGCCCGGGACCGGAACGGCGACCAGATCGGCCGCGTCCACTGGCTCGCCGATCAAGTGGGCGGCCGGTTCACAGGGAGGGTGGAGTTGGCGCCGCTGTAAACCCTTCAGCAAACAGACAGGGCCGCCGTCGCCATCGGCTCTGCGGAATGATCGGCCGGAACCCCCTGCCGCCCTCACGCCTATCACCCTGATCGTCAACCACCCGCACAGACCAACCAAGTCAGCAGAGAGCCGGCTCCGACTCCCATCCCACTCCTACCCTTGCCCCGTGACCACCCCCGACCCCCTGCACCGAGCCCTCGACGCCCCCGGCCCCCGCCCCCTCCCCGACGAGGTGGTCCGTCTCCTGCGTGCCCTCGACGCCCCGCCCCGCCTGGCGGCCCACCTGAGGCTTGTGCACGACGTGGCGTACGAGCTCGTCGAGTGGCTGGAACAGCGGTACCCGGCGCTGCCACTCGACCGCGAGGCAGTGCTGTTCGGGGCCGCGACGCACGACGTGGGCAAGGCCGTGCACATCCGCGAGCTTTCCGGTTCCGGCTCCGCACACGAGGAGGCCGGACGCGAGCTTCTCCTGGCCCACGGCACAGCCCCCGAACTCGCCCGCTTCGCCGCCACCCACGCGAGCTGGACCCACCCGGACATCGGTCTCGAAGACCTGCTCGTCAGCGTCGCCGACAAGATCTGGAAGAACAAACGGGTGCCGGAGCTGGAGGACCTGGTGGTCAGGAGGCTGGCCGAGGTGAGCGGGCGGGCGGTCTGGGAGGAGTTCCTGGACCTCGACGACGCGCTGACGGCCGTAGGAGAAGGTGCTCAGGAGCGGCTGGCCTTCCAGGCGGCCCACCCCGTGTGACCCCCGCACGACCGTGATCGCGTGCAGATGAAAGACCGTCAGCTGTTTACAGTCGCCCCGGTTCGCGCTACCTTCCGCAACACGTGGGGTGGGAGCGCTCCCATGCGGACGGACCGGAACCCGCCCGCGTGCCGCCCCCACCCCACGGCAACCTCACACACCCGCAACGGCCCGTACCTCAAGGAACGGACTGGAATGTCATGATCCTGACAAAGTTATCGAGGGTGACCCGCCCCAGAGCCCTCTTCCTGGTCCTCGTCTCCCTGCTCGCCACCATCCCCGCCCTCAGCCTCGTCCTCACCGCAGGCGGCAAGGCCGAGGCCCACGGCACCCCGATGAAACCCGCCAGCCGCACCTTCCTGTGTTGGCAGGACGGCCTCACCGACACCGGTGAGATCAAGCCGATCAACCCGGCCTGCAAGAACGCGCAGGCGGTCAGCGGCACCACGCCGTTCTACAACTGGTTCTCCGTGCTCCGCTCGGACGGCGCCGGCCGCACCCGCGGCTTCGTGCCGGACGGCGAGCTGTGCAGCGGCGGCAACACCAACTTCACCGGCTTCAACGCCGCCCGCGACGACTGGCCGCTCACCCACCTCACCTCGGGCAAGACGGTCGACTTCTCCTACAACGCCTGGGCCGCGCACCCGGGTTGGTTCTACGTCTACGTCACCAAGGACGGCTTCGACCCGAAGAAGACCCTCACCTGGGACGACATGGAGGCCCAGCCGTTCCTCAGTGTCGACCACCCGCCGCTCAACGGCAGTCCGGGCACGGTCGAGGCCAACTACTCCTGGACCGGCCAGCTTCCGGCGAACAAGTCCGGCCGCCACATCATCTACATGGTCTGGCAGCGCTCGGACAGCGCGGAGACCTTCTACTCCTGCTCCGACGTCGTCTTCGACGGCGGCAACGGCGAGGTCACCGGCATCCACGAGCCGGGCAACCCCACCGAACCGGTGCCCGGCACCTGCACGGCCACCCGTAAGACCACGGGCAGTTGGAGCGGCGGCTACCAGTCCGAGGTGACCGTCACCAACTCCGGCGACGTCCCGATGCTGGGCTGGATGGTCGACTGGACCCTGCCGACCGGCCAGAAGGTCGACAGTCTCTGGAACGGCAACGCCACCTACACCGGCCAGGGCGTGATGGTCCACAACGCCAACTGGAACGGCTCGCTCAGTCCGGGGCAGAGTACGACGTTCGGTTACGTCGTCACCGGCTCCGGAGGCGACACGGCCACGACCCTTCCCTGCCGCGTCGGCTGAGCCGCCGTCAGAACGCGCTCGAACCCTCCGCTCAGGGCGGACCCGGTGGGGCTGTGCGCCACCGGGTCCGCGAGCCGTGCCGACGCAGGGGGGTGCCTCTATGTTCTTCGTCAATGCTGAGTGGGTCATGCGGGGGCGGTTTCGGGGGTGCGGGGCTCGTAGAAGGTGCCGTCGCGGAGCATGGCGAACAGCACGCTGATGCGGTGACGGGCCAGGCGGAGAAGGGCCTGCGTATGGGTCTTTCCGCGGGCCCGGCATTTGTCGTAGTAGGTGCGGGAGGCGGGATCGTGCAGGGCGGCGAAGGCGGAGAGGAACATGGCCCGTTTGAGCTGCCGGTTTCCGCTTCTGGGTGCATGTTCGCCGTGGATCGAGGTCCCGGAGGATCTGGTGGCCGGTGCCAGGCCGGCGTAGGAGGCGAGGTGGGCGGCGGTGGGGAAGCTGGTGCCGTCGCCGACGGTGACCAGCAGCACGGCAGCGGTCCTGACCGCGACCCCCGGCATCGAGGTCAGGACCTTCGAAAGAGGGTGATCCTCCAGGAGGGTTTTGATCTGGGCTTCCAGGGCCCGGCGTTGTTCGTGGACGGCGGCGAGGGAGCGGGCCAAGGACGGGATCACGGTGTCGAGGGTGCCGGTGCCGGGGACGACGACGGTCTGTTCGCCGAGTGCGTCGAAGACCTCGTCGATCAGGCGCTGGGCCATGCGCGGGGCCTTGGGCCGGATCACCTCAACGAGCTTGCGGCGACCGGCCTTTCGCAGTGCGGCCGGGGATCCGTAGCGTTCCAGCAGCCAGGTCACGGCGCTGTGGTCCAGGCGGGGCCCGAGTACGCGTTCCAAGCTGGGGTGGAACTGGGTGAGCAGGCCGCGTATTCGGTTGGAGGTGCGGGTGGCCTCGGCCGCCAGGTCCTGGTCGAAGCCCACCAGGACCGTGAGTTCGGCGGTGATCTCATCGGTCAGTTCCAGCGAGCGCAGGGTGTGCGGCATGGTGCGGGCGGCGTCCGCGATCACTGCGGCGTCCTTCGCGTCGGTCTTCGCCTCGCCCGGGTAGAGATCGGCGATCCGCCGCATCGACAGGCCGGGCAGGTAGGCGACCTTGCAGCCGGCGTCCCGGGCGACCGTCAGGGGCAGGGCGCCGATCGAGGCGGGCTGGTCCACGATGACCAGGACGGTGCCGAACTTCGCGGCCAGCTTGTCGAACACGGCCCGCAACTTGGGCTCGCTGTTGGGCAGCTGTTTGTCGAAGACCTTCTTGCCGGCCGGGGTCAGCCCGTGCCCGTGGTGAGCGGTCTTGCCGACGTCCAGGCCGAGGAAGACGCCCACGTCGTCGATGTCGTCCAACCCATCCTCCCGAGCAGGGTTCGTGTGGTGCTGGCCAGGGCTTCGGTGTCGTATGCGCGCATCCACGTTATGCAGACCTGCCGCCCGCAAGCAGCCGGGCATTGCGCCAGGCCGGGCGGTAGTCGGACCTCTCATCAGCGTCTCCAACGGCACCCCGCGGACCCGGTGACACCACCCCCCAGGTCATCCCTGCGACAGGGGGGAACAGTCATGCCGGGCCCGGAGGCCAGCGGTCCCATTGCGGAACCGCGAAGAACATAACGGGGGTGATGGCCGACGCGGATGGTGCATGGCTGGTGACGACCCGACGTACGACAACGTTGTCGAGCGGTCTGTGTATGACTCTACCGCGTCAACAGACAACGATGTCAACTCAGTTGGGCAATCGGCTGGACCACGGAGAACGGCGCCTACGTCGCGCCGGAAGGGCAGAGCGTCGCCGGCGTGAAGCTGGCCGACAGCACGGACCCGCACGTCTTCATCCTCGCTGTGAGCTGACCGGGCCAGGCTCCAACACCTCGCGCAGCCAGTCGAGTTGGCGCCGCACCTGCACCGCGTCGCCTCCCTCGTGGCCGTTGTACGGATAGGCGTGGATCTCCTTGCGGGGGTCCGCGCCGGTCAGCTCGCCGTAGCGGTTGAAGGCCGCGTACGCCCCGCTCGGCGGGCACACCGTGTCGCGCAGGCCGATCCCGAAGTGGGCCGGGGCGGCAGCGCGCCGCGCGAAGGAGATGCCCTCCATGTACGCGAGGGTGCGGTACGCGGCCTCCTGCGCACCCCGGTGCACGGAGAGGTACGCGCCGATCTCGCCGTACGGACTCGCGTCGGTCAGATCCAGAGCCCGTCGGATGCCGCACAGGAAAGGCGCGGTGACCAGGACCGCCGCCAGGTCCGGCACCAGTCCCGCGACGGCCAGCGCCAGCCCGCCGCCCTGGCTGTTGCCGACGGCCGCGACGCGGGAGGCGTCCACCCCGGGAAGGGCGCGCACGGCGGCCACCGCGCGCACCGCGTCCGTGATCAGCCGCCGGTAGTGGTAGTCGCGGGGGTCGAGCAGGCCGCGTGCCGCCGGTCCCGGGCCGCCCGGTGCCGAGGCGTGCGGGTCGGGGGTGGCTCCGCCGTTGCCGTACTGGTCGCCCTGTCCGCGGTTGTCCATCAGCAGATGCGCGTACCCGGCGTTCACCCAGGTCAGCCGCTCGTGCGGCAGGCCGCGCCCGCGGCCGTAACCGGCGTACTCGACGACCGCGGGCAGGGGCTCGCCCACCCCGGCCGGTCTGCTGTACCAGGCGCGCACCGGATCGCCGGCGAAGCCCCGGAAGGTGACGTCCCAGGTCTGCGTCAGCCGCAGCCCGCTCTCCACCGGGCGCACCGACCCCAACACGTCCCTCTGCGCTGCCTCTTTGAGGGTGTCACGCCAGAACCCGTCGAAATCCGGGGGCTCCTGGACATCGGGACGGTAGCGCTCCAGCTCCCTCGTCGGCAGGTCGAACGCAGTCACAGGACACCTCGCATGAGTCGGTCCAACTAGTGAAACTTGCGGACGGCGCCGGGTCTTGGCCCCTCTGTCCTACCCCACACGTACCCCAGGTATCTCACGTCTGACCCATTGACAGCGCTTTCTTCGTGCCTCTAAGTTGCCGCGCAGTTACCGGTAAGCGCTCGAAAGTTTCGGTTCCGTGCCTCCGTCTGAGAGGACCGAGCATGAGCACATCCGTCAAGTCGGCCTCTCCACCACCCGGCATCGAGGACCCGCCCGCCGCAGTCGCCCGTCCGGCGCCGCGCAGCGGATGGCGCCGGGCCCTGCGCCGCGACTGGCAGCTGTACTCGCTGGCGGTCCTGCCGCTGCTGTTCTTCCTGGTCTTCCGCTATCTGCCGATGATCGGCAACGTGATCGCGTTCCGGCGCTTCGAGCCCGGCGGCTCGATGTTCGGTGAGGACTGGGTGGGGCTGCGCTATGTGCGCATGTTCCTCAGCGACCCGACCTTCTGGCAGGTGTTCCGCAACACCCTGTGGCTCGGCGGGCTCACGCTCGTGTTCTGCTTCCCGATCCCGCTCGTCCTCGCCCTGCTGCTGAACGAGGTGCGCCGACGCTCCCTGAAGCGGTTCGTGCAGTCGGTGTCGTACCTCCCGCACTTCCTGTCGATCGTGATCGTGGCGGGCCTCACCCTGCAGATGCTCGCCACGGACGGCCCGGTCAACCACGCCCTCGGCTGGCTCGGCCACGACGAGATCCGCTTCATCCAGGAACCCGGCTGGTTCCGCACGATCTACGTCGGCTCGGAGATCTGGCAGACCGCGGGCTGGGGCACGATCCTCTACCTCGCCGCACTCACCACCATCGACGAGGACCTGTACGAGGCCGCGCGCATCGACGGCGCCAACCGCTGGCGGCAGATCTGGCACGTCACCCTGCCCGGCATCCGCCCCACCATGATCACGCTGCTGATCCTCAACGTCGGCACGTTCATGGCGGTCGGCTTCGAGAAGGTCCTGCTCCTGTACAACCCGCTGACCTACCCGACCGCCGACGTGATCTCGACGTATGTGTACCGGGCGGGCGTGGAGTCCAACAGCTTCAGCTACGCCGCCGCCATCGGGCTGTTCGAGGCGGTCATCGGCCTGGTCCTGATCACCACCGCCAACACGCTCTCGCGCCGCACAGTGGGGACCAGCCTGTGGTGAAGCCGAGCCGTTCCCACCGGGTCTTCCAGGGCGTCAACGGGGTGATCCTCACCCTCGTCGTGGTGGTGACCCTCTATCCCTTCGTCAACATCGTCGCCCGGTCCTTCAGCGGGGAGCGGCAGATCCGGGCCGGTGAAGTGACCCTGTGGCCCAAGGGGTTCAACCTCACCACGTACCGGATCGTGTTCCAGGACTCGATGTTCTGGCGGAACTACGGCAACACCGTGTTCTACACCGTCGTGTCGACCGTCGTGGCCATGGTCCTGACGACCTGTTACGCCTACGTCCTGTCGAAGAAGAACCTCAGGGGGCGCGGGCTGCTCGTCGGCATCGCCGTGTTCACGATGTTCTTCACCGGCGGGCTGATCCCCAACTACATCCTGGTCACCGAGCTCGGACTGAAGAACAGCGTCTGGGCGATCGCGCTGCCCAACGCGATCAGCGTCTTCAACCTGCTGGTGATGAAGGCCTTCTTCGAGAGCCTGCCGACCGAGCTGGAGGAGGCCGCACAGATCGACGGCCTGAGCACCTACGGCATCCTGCTCAGGATCGTGCTGCCGCTGTCCAAGGCGGTGGTGGCGACCATGGTGCTCTTCTACACGGTGTCCTTCTGGAACTCCTGGTTCAGCGCGTTCCTCTACATGGACCACTCCGACCTGATGCCGGTCACCGTCTATCTGCGCAATCTCATCGCGGGCGCCACCGGCGGCGGCAACGCGGGCGCCGGCACCGCGGACCTCAGCCAGGTCGGCGCGAGCATCCAGGCCGTCACGATCGTGCTCACCGCGCTGCCGATCATCTGCGCGTACCCGTTCGTCCAGCGCTTCTTCGTCTCGGGCGTGATGCTCGGCGCGGTCAAGGGCTGACGGCGTGCCGGCCCACCGGCGCGGCGCCGGAGTGTCCTGCGACGGCGCAGGCAGCCCGGTCGGCACCAACCACAACCGTGTCCCAAGACCAGGAGGATCTGAGTGATGAACGGTGGACAACTGTCACGGCGCCAAGTCCTCGCCGCCGCAGGCTTCGTCGGCCTCGCCACCCTCACCGGCTGCGGTGGCGGCGAGGACGGAGGCGACTCCAAGGACCTGTCCAAGAAGCAGAACGGCGCGATGAAGGAGTACCGGGCCGGCCAGCAGTTCAAGGCCACCAAGGCGCTGTCCTTCTCCATGCTGCACAACGACAACCCGGTCTACCCCCTCAAGAACAACTGGCTGTTCTGGAAGGAGGTCACCCAGCGCACCGGCATCACGATCAAACCCCTCGACGTCCCGCTGGCCGACTACGAGAAGAAGCGCAGCGTCCTCATCGGCGCGGGTGACGCACCCTTCCTGATCCCGAAGACGTACCACCCCGCGGAGGTGGCGTTCGTGTCCTCGGGCGCGATCCTCCCGGTCAGCGAGTACGTCGACCTGATGCCCAACTTCCGCGACAAGGTGAAGAAGTGGAGTCTGGAGCCCGAGCTCGACTCCATCCGCCAGTCCGACGGCAAGTACTACCTGCTGCCCGGCCTGCACGAGCGGCCCAAGTCCGGCTACTCGCTGTCCTTCCGCACGGACATCCTCGACAAGCACGGACTGACCCTGCCGACGACCTGGGACGAGGTGTACACCGTCCTCAAGGCGCTCAAGGCGGAGTACCCCGACAAGTACCCCTGGACCGACCGCTGGAGCACCAACTCCCCGTTCCCGTGCGGCGCGTTGTTCGGCTACCTCGGCCAGGCGTACGGCGTCAAGGCGGGGTGGTCGTACGACAACATCAGCTTCGACACCAAGGCGCAGAAGTTCGTCTTCACCGCGGCCCAGGACGCCTACCGGCAGATGATCGAGTACCTGAGAAAGATCGTCGCCGAGAAGCTCCTCGATCCCGAGAGTTTCACCCAGCAGGACGACCAGGCCGTGCAGAAGCTGCTGGCAGAGAAGTCCTATGTGATCAGCGCCAATCCGCAGGAGCTGGTGCAGAACTACCGCTACAACCTGGCCAAGCAGGTCAAGGGCTCGGAGATCGAGATGGTCCCGGTGCCGCTGGGCCCGGCCGGCCCGATCCTGCTGAGCGGCATCCGGCTGGAGAACGGCGTCATGATCTCCAGCAAGGCCCTCAAGAGCGCCGACTTCGTCGCCATGATGCAGTTCGTGGACTGGCTCTGGTACTCCGACGAGGGCCAGAAGTTCTGCAAGTGGGGCGTGGAGGGCGTCACCTACACCGAGTCCGGCGGCACGTACACGCTGAAGCCCGGGATCTCGCTGATGGGCTCCGACCCGGACGCCCCGAAGGACCTCCAGAAGGACTACGGCTTCTTCAACGGCGTGTTCACCTACGGCGGCAGCTGGGAGCTGGTGTCCCTCCAACTTCAGCCCTGACGAGAAGAAGTTCCAGGACGTCATGTCCCAGCGCAAGGAACTGCCCGTCGACCCGGCCCACCCCCTGCAGTCCTTCGAGCAGGAGCAGGCGACCCTCTGGGACACCCCGCTCAAGGACCACGCCATCCAGAACACTCTCCAGTTCGTGCTCGGCAAACGCCCGATGTCCGAATGGGACGCGTTCGTCACCGAGTTGAAGGCGAAGAACATGCAGCAACTCGTCGACCTGCACAACAAGGCGCACGACCGGTTCAAGAAGGAGAACGGGTGATCTTCCGCGTCCCCGCCGAACCTTCCGGCCCCCTGTCCGACGCCTGGCGGCACTGCGTCGGTACCGGCCGGATCGAACTCGCCCTGCGCCGCGACTACCAGGACTCCCTGAAGCTGCTCCAGCGCGAGATCGGCTTCCGGTACATCCGGGGACATGGACTGCTGAGCGACGGTATGGGCGTGTACCGGCCGTACGAGTGGCAGGGCACCCGCCGCGTCCGGCACTCCTTCATGTACGTCGACCAGGTCGTCGACGCCTACCTGGAACTCGGCGTCCGGCCCTTCCTCGAACTCGGCTTCATGCCGACGGAGTTGGCGTCGGGGGAGCAGACCGTGTTCTGGTGGCACGGGAACGTCACCCCGCCCCGGGACATCGGGGAGTGGGCCGACCTGGTCCGGGCGACCCTCACCCATCTCATCGACCGCTACGGCCTCGACGAGGTGCGCACCTGGCCCGTCGAGGTGTGGAACGAGCCCAACCTGCCCGACTTCTGGCAGGGCGCGGACGAGAAGGCGTACCACCGCCTCTACGAGGTGACAGCCGGCGTGGTGAAGGAGGTGGACGCGTCCCTCCAGGTCGGCGGACCCGCGATCTCACCCGGCGCGGACGCATGGCTGGACCGGTTCGCGGAGTTCGCCGAACAACGCGATGTCCCCGTGGACTTCGTGTCGAAGCACGCCTACACCTCGGGCCCCGCCCGGCACGTCCCCTTCGGCGTCCACCAGACACTGGAGCCCGCCCAGCACCTCCTGGACCAGTTCGCCACGCCCCGCGAGCGTCTGAAGGGCACCCGACTGGCTGAACTCCCGGTCCACATCACGGAGTTCAACTCCTCCTACCGCCCGGACAACCCGGTCCACGACACCGCCTTCCACGCGGCGTACCTGGCACCGGTCCTCGCCCGCGGCGGCGACCACGTCGACTCCTTCTCGTACTGGACCTTCAGCGACATGTTCGAGGAGGCGGGGCCTCCCACGGCTCTCTTCCACGGTGGCTTCGGTCTGCTCACCCACCGACAGGTGAAGAAACCGACGTACCACCTGTACGCCTTCATGGCCCGCATGGGCCCCGACCTCCTCACCCGGGGCGCCGACCACCTGGTCACCCGGCACCCCGACGGCCGGGTGACCGTCCTCGCCTGGGCACCGGTCGACGCGAGCGGGCGGACCCCCGGGCCGTCCCGGCACCGGCTGCGCCTGTCCGTGCCGGTGCGGGGCGCGAGGGAGGCGTTCGTACGGCGGTCCGTGGTCGACGAGGAGTACGGCAACGCCCGCACCGCCTGGCAGCGGATGGGCAGCCCGCGCTCACCCGGCCCGCACCGGCTCGACGTACTTCACGAGGCCGCCGAGCCCGGCCGGCAGCACCTGCGGCTGCCCGTGGAGGACGACCGGGCCGTACTGGACCTGACGCTGGCCCGCCACGAGATCACACTCGTGGAGGTGACCCCGGTCGTGGAGGAGGCACCGGAGTGGTGGGACGAACGCCGACTGCTCGGGGCGGGACCGCGGTGAGCGGAATGAGCCGAGCGCGGGCGGCGGCCGGTCACGCCAGAGCGCGGTCCCAAGGCGCCCCGGCCGCCGGCCGACCCGGTCCTGCGCCGGTGAGCCGCGCGGGAGGGGCAGGAGTGCGGCCGCCCGGTGTCCCTGCCGCCACGCCCGGGCCCGGCGTCACATCCACGGTGGGCGACGACCGACCCGGCACCGCCCCACGCTGCTCACCTGCCGGGCAGCGGCCGCCGGTGAACCGTGAACCCCCCGCCTCCTACCCCGCCCACTCCGCCGCCCCCACCTTCGGTACCGGCTCCCTCTCCCGGGCCGCCGCCCTCATCCACACCCTCGTCACCGTCGAGGCCCTGCTCCTCGTCGCCGCCTCGCCGGGCCTGGCGGGTCTGCTCCTGCTGGGCCCCGCCCCCGCCAACCTCCCCCTCGCCGCCGTATGCCTGCTGCCCCTCGGACCGGCGACGGCCGCCGCCCTGTACGCCCTCCAGCACCGCGACCGCGACCTCACCGAGCTCCACCCGGCCCGTGCCTACTGGCGCGGCTGGCGCCTCAACGCCGTCCCCTCCCTGAAGCTGTGGACACCCCTGCTGGCCTGGCTCACGGTCATCGCCTTCACCCTGACCCACTTCGCCGCCACCGGCCTGCCCGGCTGGTGGGCGGTGCTGCTCGCGGCGATCGGCCTCGGCTCCCTGCTCTGGGGCGCGCACGCGCTGGTCCTCACCGCCCTGTTCGCCTTCCGGGCGAGGGACACCGCACGCCTCGCAGGACACTTCCTGTTCCGGCACCGCAGCGCCACTCTCGGCGCCGCCTCGCTGCTCGTCCTGACCGCCGCCGGGACCGCCGCACTGACCGAGGCCCTGCCCGCGCTGCTGGCCGCCCCGCTGCTGCTGTCCCTGCTGCACAGCAGCCGTCCGGTGATCGCCGAGACCCAGGAGGACTTCACCGCATGAGCCCGTCGAGCTCCAAGATCCCCTATGGCGGCGACTACAACCCCGAGCAGTGGCCGCAGGAGTTCTGGGACGCGGACCACCGGCTGTTCACCCGGGCCGGCATCGACACCCTCACCGTGGGCGTCTTCTCCTGGTCTCTCACCCAACCCGCCGAGGACACCTACGACTTCACGGTCCTCGACCGCGTCCTCGACCGGGCGGCGGCCGAGGGCCGACAGATCTGTCTGGCCACGGGTACGGCAGCCCTGCCGCCCTGGCTGGCCAAGGCGTACCCCGAGGTGAACCGCACCGACTTCGAGGGCCGCCGCCACCGCTACGGCCAGCGCCACAACTTCTGCCCCAACTCACCGGCGTACCGCCGGCTCGCGACCGCGATGGCGGCACGGCTCGCCGAACGGTACGCGCACCACCCGGCGTTGCTCGCCTGGCACATCAACAACGAGTACGGCGGAGTCTGTTACTGCGACCTGTGTGCCGGGGCCTTCCGTGACTGGCTGCGGAACAAGTACGTCACCCTCGACGCCCTCAACGACGCCTGGTGGACGGCCTTCTGGTCGCACCGCTACACCTCCTTCGAGGAGATCGAGCCGCCCAGCGCCCTCACCGAGCACTGGCGGGGCCCGGACCACACCGCCTTCCAGAGCATCACGCTCGACTACTTCCGCTTCACCACCGACGCGCTGCTCGGCTGCTTCCTCGCCGAGAAGGAGGTGATCCGCACCCATGATCCGGTCACCCCCGTCACGACCAACTTCATGGGCATGTTTCGCCCCCTCGACTACCACCGCTGGGCACCCCACCTCGACTTCGCGTCCTGGGACAGCTACCCGCCCCTGGACGCCCCGCCGACCTGGCCCGCCCTGGCCCACGACCTGATGCGCGGCCTCAAGGACGGAGCCCCCTTCTGGCTCATGGAGCAGACCCCCTCCACGACGGCCTGCCGTGACGTCAACCCCCTGCGCCGACCGGGCGAGTTGCGCCTGGCCACCTTCCAGGCGATCGCCCACGGCGCCGACGCGGCCCTCTACTTCCAGATGCGCGCCTCCCGCGGAGCGTGCGAGAAGTACCACGGGGCGGTCATCGGCCACGCGGGCCGCGACGACACCCGGGTGTTCCGGGAAGTGGCCGCACTGGGCGCGGAGTTGGAGACGCTCGGCGACGCGACCCTGGGCGCCCGCACTCCCGCCCGCACCGCCCTGCTCTTCGACTGGGACAGCTGGTGGGCCCTGGAGATCTCCGACGGCCCCTCGCGGCTGGTGAAGTACCAGGAGGTGGTCCACGCCTACTACCGGGCCGCCCGCGGGGCCGGCGCCGACGTGGACGTCGTCCCGCACACCGCCGACCTCACCCCGTACGACGTGGTCCTCGCCCCCGCCCTGCACATGGTCAAGGGTGACCTCGCCGCCCGCCTCGAGGCGGTGGCGGAACGCGGCGGCACCGTCGTGGCCACCTTCCTCTCCGGCCGCGTCGACGAACACGACCGTGCCTTCCTCACCGACGTCCCCGGCCCCCTCGCCCCGCTCATGGGCATCCGGATCGACGAATGGGACTCCCGCCAGGCGGAATTCGCCCAGCCGATCCCGGAGCTTGCCTCGGCAGGACGGCTCGTCTTCGAGATCGTGCAGCCCCGGGGTGCCGAGACGGTCGCCACCTACGGCTCCGACTTCTACGCGGGGACCCCCGCCGTCACCCGCAACCCGTACGGGCGGGGCGAGGGCTGGTACGTCGCCACCGCCCTCGACCAGCCGGGCGTCGACCGGGTGGTCCGCCGGGTCCTGTCCCGTCACGATCTCATCGGCCCGTACGCCGACCACGAGGGCCTGGAGACGGCCGCCCGGGTCGCCCCCGACGGCACCCACCTGCTCTTCCTCCTCAACCACTCGGCACAGCCGGCCGGGCTGACGGCCCACACCACCGCGACCGACCTGCTCAGCGGCAAGAAGGTGGAGGCGGGCGACCCTCTCACCCTCGACCCGCTCGGCGTCGCCGTACTCCGTGCTCAGTAGATCGTCCGCCCCCGCTCGTCCGCCGCCCCCGACTTCCGGAAGAAGTAGCTGTTGACCTGATCGCGCCACTCGCGGGCGCTCCGGAGCTGCTCCTCGAACCGCTCCGCCACCCGTGCGTGGCGCGCCGGGTCCACGAGGTCCACCAGCGAGGCCCACCGCTCACAGGCTGCCTCCACCTCCGCCACACCCTCGAAGCGCGTGTCGTAGATGTGCTGGATCACCGTCTTGCCGCTGTGCAGCATGTGCCCGTACGACACGTGGTGGAAGAACAGCAGCAGCTCGTCCGGGCACGAGAGAGGCGATTCGTACACGTCGGCCCAGGGCTTGGCGTACTGCCCGGCGTACCCGGTCCCGCTCGCCACGCTCCGGTCGACACCGACGCCGTCGCGGTCGGCGAAGTGATAGGTGCCCCAGGGGCTGTACTCGTAGCCGTCGACGCTCGGCCCGTAGTGGTGCCCCGGCTGGACCATGAACCCCACACCGAGAGGAGCGGTGTACTTCTCGTACGTCCGCCACGAGCCGCCCAGAATCGAGCGCAGACCCGCCGCGAGGCCGGGCCCCGACCCGAAGGTGAGCCGGATCCACTCGTCGAGGACGCGATGCGGGTCGGCGTCCGGGTCCCAGGCCAGCCGGCCGAAGGTGTACAGGTTCGCCTGTGCCAGCGGATGACCCGTCCAGAACGGGTCGTCCCCGACGTTCGCCACGGCGACGAGCCCGCCACGTTCCAGCGCGCCCACCGAGGACTCCCCGTCGATCGCGAACCGCAGCACCTCGCTCCACATCGGCCCCAGCCAGCACACATGCCGCTGCTGCCCGGTGTACTCCTGCGTCGCCTGCAGCTCCACGGCCAGCCGGGTGCCGGGCATCGCCCCGATCAGCGGGGAGACCGGCTCCCGCACCTGGAAGTCCATCGGCCCGTGCTTGACCTGGAGGACGGCGTTGTCGGCGAACTCCCCGTCCAGCGGCACGAAATGGTCGTACGCGGCCCGTGCCCGGTCCGTCGAGCGGTCCCGCCAGTCCTGGTGGTGGTTGTAGACGAAGGCCCGCCAGTGGACCGTGCCGCCGTGCGGCGCGAGCGCGGCGGCGAGCATGTTCGCGCCGTCCGCGTGACTGCGCCCGTACGCGAACGGGCCCGGCTGCCCCTCGGAGTCGGCCTTCACCACGAACCCGCCGAAGTCGGGGATCGCCGCGTACACCCGGGCGGTCGCCCCGGCCCACCACGCGCGCACCGACTCGTCCAGCGGATCCGCGCTCACCAGTCCGCCCAGCACGATCGGCGCGGCGAAGGTGACCGACAGATGCGTCCGGATGCCGTACGGCCGCAACGCGCCCGCGATGTCCGCCACTTCACCGATCCGGTCGGTCAGCAGCCGTGCCTCGGTCGCGTGCACGTTGACGTTGTTGACGGCCACGGCGTTGATCCCGCAGGCCGCCAGCAGCCTGCCGTAGGCCCGCACCCGCTCCAGGTCCCCGCGCGCCCGCCCGTCCTCCCAGAACAGTGACCCGCCGGCGTAGCCGCGCTCCACCTGCCCCATGACCGGATGCACGGCCACGTTGTCCCAGTGATCGAGCATCCGCAGCGCCGACCGGGGCTGATACGAGGCGGGGTGAGCGTCATCGAGGAACGCAGTCTCGCCGAGCCGTACGACCTGGAAGAACCCGTACAGCAGCCCGCGCGCGCCGGACGCGGTGACGGTCGTGCACCCGTCAGCCCGCTCGTACACGAACCCCTCGGAGCCGTCGTCCCCGTCCAGCTCCAACACCAGGTCGTACGAGCCGGGTTCACGCGAGACGCTCCCTCCGAACCGCTCGCAGGCCTTGGCCACCTCCCCGTACACCGTGTCCACGAGTGGACCCGAGCCACGGATCAGGGTCCGCCGGGTGCCGATCGGCCGGAACGCCCCGTCCGGCAGCCAGGCCGGATCGACACCCTGCATGAGACCCCCAACGCTGCTGCTCAGGCGAGCAGTTCGACTTCCGACACCACCGCCTCGCCGTCGAGCACCAGACGGTACTTCCCGTACGTACCCGGAGACCTCACGGTGAACGCCCGTGTCTGCCGGTCCCATGCGAAGGACTCCCCGGACCGCCGGTCCAGGGTCTTCCACGTGGTCCCGTCGTCCGAGCCCTGGAGGGTCCAGCCGCTCGGCGCCCTCGTGTGGTCCGAGGACGACGTCACCGTGTACTGGACGCCCTTGACCTGCTGGGACACCGGCAGATCCACCGAGGTCACGGCCGCGTCCGTCGCCGAGGTGTTGTCGAACAACGCCCCGTCACCGACGAGCACGTCCGCACGCGGTGTGGGCACCTCGTCGTCCTGGGTGATGGACACCGGAGCCGCGTTCTTCCCCGTGCCCCACTTCGACGGCCGGGAACCCATGTCGAAGTCCAGCACGCCACCACGGGCCAGCAAGGAGTGGGGCAGTGAAGTCGACTCCCACGCACGGCCGTTGACCTTCAGCCCCTGCACGTACACGTTCCGCGCACTGTTCTCGGGCGCCCTGACCACCAGGTCCCGCCCGTTCTCCAGATGGACCGTCGCCTTGGTGAACAGAGGTGATCCGACCGCGTACTCGCCGCTGCCCATCACCAACGGGTAGAAGCCCAGCGCCGAGAACAGATACCAGGCCGACTGCTCGCCGTTGTCCTCGTCACCGTGATAGCCCTGACCGATCTCGCTGCCGACGTACAACCGGGACAGCACCTCACGGACATTGCGCTGCGTCTTCCACGGCTGACCGGCGGCGTCGTACATGTAGTTGACGTGGTGGGCGACCTGGTTGGAGTGCCCGTACATGCCCATCCGGACGTCCCGCGCCTCCGTCATCTCGTGGATGACCCCGCCGTAGGAGCCGACGAAGTCCGGCGAGGCCGTCTCGGGTGTCGCGAAGTACTCGTCCAGCTTCTCCGCGAGCCCGGAGCGGCCGCCGTACAGGTTGGCGAGGCCCCGGCTGTCCTGCGGGGCGGTGAAGGCGTAGCCCCAGCCGTTGGTCTCGGTGTAGTCGTAGCCCCACACACGCGGGTCGTACCCCGCCGACTCCACACGCCAGTCGCCGTCGGCGTCCCGGCCCTGGAAGAAGCCCGCCCTGGAGTCGAAGAGGTTCACATAGTCGCGGGCCCGGTTGAGGAAGTACTCCGACTCCTCCTTGTAGCGCTTCTCGCCGGTCTTCGCGTGGAGCGCCTGTCCCATCCGCGCGATGCCGTAGTCGTTGAGGTAGCCCTCCAGCGCCCAGGACAGGCCCTCGTGGGTGTCGGTGCTGGTGTAGCCGAGGAAGGGGGAGGTCGCCATGCCCTTGCGGCCCACGCCGGACGACGGGGGCACGACGGTCGCGTTCTTCAGGGCCGCGTCGTACGCCGACCTCGCGTCGAAGTCGACGCCCTTGACGTACGCGTCCGAGAAGGCCACGTCCGACGAGGTGCCGGTCATCAGGTCCGCGTACCCGGGGGAGGACCAGCGCGAGGTCCAGCCGCCGTCCTTGTACTGCTGGACGAACCCGTCGACCATCTCACCAGCCTGAGAGGGCGTCAGCAGCGAGTACGCCGGCCAGGTCGTCCGATAGGTGTCCCAGAAGCCGTTGTTGACGTACACCTTGCCGTCCACGATCTTCGCCCCGGTGTGCGTCGGGGTGTCGGGGCCCGGCATCGGGGAGAAGGGCGAGGCGTACTGGAACTTCGAACCGACCTTCTCGAAACCCGAGTTGGGGTACAGGTACAGCCGGTACAGGCTGGAGTACAGCGTGGTCAGCTGGTCCTGCGTGGCGCCCTCCACCTCGACCTTGCCGAGCAGCCGGTCCCACTGCCGCTGGGCCCGGTCCCGGACCGTTTCGAAGGACGTGCCGTCCGGGATCTCCTGGCGCAGGTTGTCCTTCGCCTGGTCCAGGCTGATGAGCGAGGTCGCGAGCCGCAGCGTGACGGTCCGGTCCGCACCGGCGTCGAAGCGCAGATAGCCCTTGACCCCGGCGGAGGAGCCGTCCTTCACCGGCTTGTCGAAGACGCCGTACACGAAAAGCCGGGTCGCCCCGGTGGACAGGCCGGACTTCACGTCCGAGTACCCCGTGATCACCCCGGCGTCCTTGTCGAGCGTCAGCCCCGCCTGGTCCGTCACGTTGTCGAAGAGCACACTCGCGTCGTCGCCCGGGTAGGTGAAGCGCAGGGCCGCCGCATGGTCGGTCGGCGTCATCTCCGCCTTCAGCCCGTTCTCGAACCGCACCCCGTAGTAGTACGGCCGCGCCGTCTCGTTCTCGTGCCGGAACGCCAGCTCCCGCGCCTCACGGCCGGTGTCCGGGGTGCCCGGGGCGGCCGACGGCATCACCTGGAAGGTCTGCCGGTCGCCCATCCACGGACTCGGCTCGTGGCTCGCGCTGAACGCCTGGACCGTCGGCAGATTGTCCGCGTTGTTGGCGCGGGCGTAGTCGTAGAGCCAGCTCAGCGAGGACGCGTTGGTCACCGGCGTCCAGAAGTTGAAGCCGTGCGGCACGGCCGTCGCGGGGAAGTCGTTGCCGCGCGAGAAGCCGCCGCTGGAGTTGGTGCCGCGGGTGGTGAGCGCGTAGTCCGACAGATGCGCCTTCGGCTTCTCCGGAGCGGCCCGCTCCAGCGTCACGTCGTCCAGCCAGCCCCGGAACTTCGCCGGCCCGCTCGGGGAGTCGTACGCGACGAGGACCCGGTCGACGGTCTTCCCGGCCGCGACCGACCCGATCCGCGAGACCACGTTGTTCCACTGGTTGACGTAGAGCACCTTGGCGGCGCCCTGCCCCTTCGGCGACAGCGCGAATCCGTGCTGGTCACGCGCCCCGAGCTCGCTCAGGAAGGTGCCGTCGGTGAAGGCCAGGTCCACGGAGACGTTCGTCGCGTCGTAGTCCCGGTCGCCGTCCGCCATCGACGGGAAGATCCGGTACGACAGCCGGGTCAGCGGATCCACCGCCACGTCCACGTCGAAGACCTTGTTGGTCGAGTACGCCCGCCCGTCCGCGGTGTGCCGTCCGGCGTAACGCAGGGCTCTCTTTCCGGTGAATCCGGCGCCCGCCTTCGCGGTGGGCGATCCGCTCGGACCGCGGTCGACCAGCGAGAGCATGTCCGGCGGCACCGGCCCCTCGCCGCCGCCGGTGGACAGCTGCACATCGGCCAGCTGGAGGATGCCGTCGGCGCCGTTGTTCTTCGTGATCTCGAGCCGGAAGTGCTGGTATTCGGCCGGATCCGCGATGTCGTACGACTTTGTCCGGAACCGTTCGTCGAACGATTCGCCGGAGCGGGTGTCGAGGGTCTTCCAGTCCTTGCCGTCGGTCGAGCCCTTCAGCGTCCAGTCCCTGGGATCCCGCTCGGCGAAGTCATTGGCCGAGGTCAGCGCGTAGGTGACCACCTTGAGCGGCTTGGCCAGGTCGAACTCGGCCCAGCCGGTGGACTCGAAGGCCAGCCACTTGGTGCCGGGCTCGCCGTCGACGAGGTTCTCCTTCACCTCGCCGCCGCCGGTGTTCTCGGCGCTCGCCCGGACGTCCGTGACCTGGTCGGTGACATTGCCCGGGATGCCGGTGCTGTAGCCGCCGTCGACGCCGGAGGCCCGGTCGCCGTCGACGCTGCTGGTCCAGTCGGGTGCCGGTTCGCCGGCCTCGAAAGAGGAGGTGAACCCCCGGTCCGCCGGGGCCGAGGCCTCGGGCAGGGCGACCGCCGCGCCCTGTGAGCCCACGGTCACGCAAAAGGCGGCCGTGATCACGACCGCCGTACTCCGTCTGAGCCGAGTTCTGTACCGAGCCATCGGCGAGTACCCTCCCTGCACCAGGATGGACAACGTTGTCACACAATCCGTGCAAGGATCAGTAGTGGCCCAAGTGGACAGTGGTGTCAAGGGGGTTGGCTGTGGCATTCGGGGCGTATGTCGCGGATTTTTCCGGCAAGCTTCGCACAGGGCGCTCATATTTCCGCGAGGTCTCAACTAGAGAACACCCGAGGCCAACATTGCGTTCGATCTTGCTCCGCCGACCGGAAGTGGACTATACCTGTCGGCGATTCACCCCTCTTGTACGAACCTGCTTGACCTGACCGCGGTGCCGGGGAGGATCCGGTTCACCGCCTGAGTCCTGGAGAAGGCGAGGACTTGAGCATGGGATCCACTTCCGCCGAGAACAGCAACAACGGCAGCGCGGGTGTAGGCCGCCGCGATCTGATCAAGCGGTCGGCCGCACTCGGTCTGATCTCCGTCCCGACGATGAGTTTTCTGTCCGCGTGCGCCAGCAGCGGCGGCGACGACAGCGGCGACAAGGCCAAGGCGGGCAAGAAGACCGCGAAGAACCCGCTGGCCGTCAACGACACCGCGCAGATGGAGTTCGTCCTGTTCGACGGCGGCTTCGGCAAGGAGTACGCCGAGGACGCCGTGAAGATCTACGAGACGAACTTCCCCAAGGCCAAGGTGAAGTTCTCCGCCACCCAGAAGATCCAGTCCACGCTCCAGCCCCGCTTCAACCAGGGCACCCCGCCGGACCTCATCGACAACTCCGGCGCCGAGCAGATGGACATGGGCGTCCTGGTCGGCAAGAAGCAGCTCGCCGACCTCACCCCGCTCCTGGACGCCCCGTCCTACGACGACCCGAGCAAGAAGGTCCGCGACACCCTGCGCCCCGGCATCGTCGAGATGGGCCAGTTCGACGGCGACCCCGTGTGGATCATGTACTACGCCTACACGGTCTACGGCGTCTGGTATTCCCAGAAGGCCCTCGACTCGCTCGACGAGCAGTACCCGGAGACCTGGGACCAGATGCTCGCGGTGTGCGAGAAGGCCAAGAAGAAGGGCATGGCGGGCTGGACGTACGCGGGCAAGTACCCGTATTACCTTCCCTTCTCGCTCTACCCGATGATCGGCAAGGTCGGCGGTGTCGAGGTCCTCGACGCCATCGACAACCTGGAGCCGAACGCCTGGAAGAACCCGGCGGTCAAGGCGTGTTTCGACGCCTACTACGAGCTCTACAAGAAGGGCTACGTCCTCAAGGGCACCCCCGGCCTCGACCACATCCAGTCGCAGACCGCCTGGGCCCAGGGCAAGGCGCTGTTCATCCCGAACGGCTCCTGGGTGGAGAACGAGTCGGCCAACGTCATCCCCAAGGACTTCGACCTCGTGGTCTCCGCGCCCACCGGCATCGACTCCTCCGACAAGATGCCCTTCGGCACCATCTGGGCCTCCGGCGGTGAGCCGTTCATCGTCCCGGCCAAGGCGAAGAACACCGCGGGCGGCATGGAGCAGCTGCGCATCATGCTCAGCGAGGCGGCCTCGAAGAACTTCACGTCCAAGGTCAAGTCGCTGACCGCCTACAACGGCGGCACCGACGGCATCACCCTCACCCCGGGCCTCAAGTCCGGTGTGGCCGCGCTGGAGAAGGCCGGCGACAACGTGGTGAACCCGCGTCTGCAGGACTGGTACGTCCAGCTCCAGAAGGAGCAGATCGGTGTGGCCGGCCTCGGCGAGATGATGGCCGGGCGGCTCACCCCGGCGGAGGCCATCAAGAAGATCCAGGGCTACGCCGACGCGGCCGCGAAGGACTCGTCGATCAAGCACTACAAGCACCAGTAACGGCAACGGAGCGGCGATGCAGCACGGCAAGTACCGGTTCATCGTGGGGTTTCTGGCGCTGCCCCTGGGACTGTACGCGCTATTCGTGGTCTGGCCGTTCATCCAGTCCATCTACTACTCGTTCACGGACTGGACCGGCCTGAGCCCCGAATTCAAGATGGTCGGCCTGGACAATTACCGGAGGATGCTGGACGACGAGATCTTCTGGAAGTCCTTGCAGCACAGCTTGATCTTCGCGCTCGTGCTGCCGGTGGTGACGATCAGCCTGGCGCTGTTCTTCTCCTTCATGATCAATGTCGGCGGACGGAAGAGAAGGGGAGGCCCGGTCGTCACCGGTGTCCGGGGCTCCTCCTTCTACAAGATCGTGTATTTCTTCCCGCAGGTCCTCTCGATCGCGATCGTCGCCCTGTTGTTCGCCTTCGCGTACAACCCGGACAGCGGTGCCATCAACTCGATCCTGCGCGGAATCGGGCTCGGCAGCATCCAGCCTCTGTGGCTGGGCGACCCGAGCCTCGCCCTGTGGGCCGTGATGGCGGTCCTCGTGTGGTCCACGGTCGGTTTCTTCGTGGTCCTCTTCAGCGCCGGTATGGCCTCCATCCCGGCGGACCTGTACGAGGCCGCGCTGCTCGACGGGGCGGGGCGGGCCAGCACGTTCTTCCGGATCACCCTGCCGCTGCTGTGGGACACCGTGCAGTCCGGCTGGGTCTACATGGGCATCCTGGCCCTCGGCGCCGAGTCGTTCGCGGTCGTACAGATCATGACGACCGGACCCGGCGGCCCCGACTACTCGACCACCGTCATGGTCCTGTACGTGTACCAGAAGGCGTTCCGTGACGGGCAGGCCGCCTATGCCACCACCATCGGCGTCGCCCTGCTCGTCGTCACGCTGGCGTTCGCCGCCCTGGTGATGCGGCTGGGCCGGCGCGAGCGGCTGGAGTACTGATCCGATGAAGACGACCGACACCCCTGCCCCCGTACCGGCCGAGTCCGGTACTCCCGTCGCCAAGAGCGACACCCGAGGCGACCCGGCTCGGAAGGAGAAGAAGAAGAAGGAGGGCGGCGCCCTCAACGTCTTCTCGCACGGAATGCTCATCCTGTGGGCGTTCATGGTCGTGATGCCGTTGCTGTGGGCGGTGATGACGTCCTTCAAGGACGACAGCTCCATCTTCAACTCGCCCTGGGCGCTGCCGGACAAGCTGCACTTCGACAACTGGTCGCGGGCCTGGACCGACGCCAACATGAGCGACTACTTCCTCAACACCATTCTGGTGGTGGCGGGTTCGCTCATCGGCACCCTGGTGCTCGGCTCGATGGCGGCGTACGTGCTGGCCCGGTTCGACTTCCCGGGCAACCGTTTCATCTACTTCCTGTTCATCGGCGGCATGAGCTTCCCGATCATGCTGGCGCTGGTCCCGCTGTTCTACGTCGTGAACAACATGGGCCTGCTGAACACGATCCACGGGCTGATCCTGGTCTACATCGCCTACTCATTGCCGTTCACGGTCTTCTTCCTGACCGCGTTCTTCCGCACCCTGCCGACCTCGGTGGCGGAAGCGGCCTTCGTGGACGGGGCCTCGCACTCCAGGACGTTCTTCCAGATCATGCTGCCGATGGCCAAGCCGGGCCTGATCAGTGTGGGGATCTTCAACTTCCTGGGCCAGTGGAACCAGTACATGCTGCCGACGGTGCTCAACACCGACCCGGACAAACGGGTGCTGACCCAGGGGCTGGTCCAACTCGCGGCCAGCCAGGGCTACAAGGGCGACTGGTCGGGCCTGTTCGCCGGTCTGGTGATGGCGATGATCCCGGTCCTCGTGGCCTACATCATCTTCCAGCGACAGGTGGTGGCCGGGCTGACGGCGGGCGCCCTGAAGTAGACCTCGGCCGCCCGCACGGGCGTCACCCCTTCAAGATCCGGATCTTGAAAGGGCGGCGCCCCCTCGGCATGGGCAAGAACGCGGATACTGTTCAACCTCTTGACGGGAGGCGACCCTAACGGCTCAGCTTAGAGTTCACTAGTTGGACATAGACGGGGCCTCATCGCTGCGGTCCCGCGCGCAGGAGGTCGTCGTGGAGACTCCGGGGTCGCAGTCGTCGCTGCACCGAGCCAACCTGGAGCGGGTCGTACGTGCCGTCCGGCTGGCCGGGTCGCTCACGCAGGCGGAGATCGCCCGAACCACGGGACTGTCCGCCGCGACCGTCTCCAACATCGTCCGCGAGCTCAAGGACGGCGGAACCGTCGAGGTCACGCCCACATCGGCGGGTGGCAGGCGGGCCCGCGCGGTCTCCCTGAGCGGGGACGCCGGCATCGTCATAGGGGTGGACTTCGGGCACACCCATCTGCGCGTCGCGATCGGCAACCTCGCCCATCAGGTGCTGGCCGAGGAGTCCGAGCCGCTGGACGTGGACGCCTCCTCCGCCCAGGGCTTCGACCGGGCGGAACAGCTGGTCAACCGGCTGATCGAGGCGACCGGCGTGGACCGCTCGAAGATCGCCGGGGTGGGCCTCGGCGTGCCCGGCCCCATCGACCTGGAGTCCGGCTCCCTGGGCTCCTCCGCCATCCTGCCGGGGTGGATCGGCACCAAGCCCGCCGAGGAGCTCCAGGGGCGCCTGGGCGTGCCCGTGCACGTGGACAACGACGCCAACCTGGGCGCCCTGGGTGAGCTGGTCTGGGGCAGCGGCCGGGGAGTGCGGGACCTGGCGTACATCAAGGTCGCGAGCGGTGTGGGTGCCGGACTGGTCATCAGCGGCAAGATCTACCGGGGCCCGGGTGGCACAGCGGGAGAAATCGGGCATATTACTCTTGATGAGTCCGGCCCCGTCTGCCGCTGCGGCAACCGTGGCTGTCTGGAGACCTTCGCGGCCGCGCGCTATGTGCTCCCGCTGCTCCAGTCCAGCCACGGCACCGATCTCACCATGGAAGGCGTTGTTCGACTCGCACGGGACGGAGATCCAGGCTGTCGTCGGGTGATCGCCGACGTCGGCCGACACATCGGCAGTGGAGTCGCCAATCTCTGCAACTTGCTGAACCCGAGCCGAGTCGTCCTGGGCGGTGATCTCGCCGAGGCCGGTGAGCTGGTGCTCGGGCCGATCAGGGAGTCTGTCGGCCGCTATGCGATCCCCAGTGCGGCACGCCAACTGAGCGTGCTTCCCGGGGCACTTGGAGGTCGTGCGGAGGTGCTCGGAGCACTCGCTCTCGCCCTCAGCGAGATGGGTGATTCGACCCTTTTGGACAGCACGCTGCATGCAGCGACACCTGCCTTCACTTAGAGAACGCAGGACGCCGTTGCCATCTCGTTAAGTATTTACTTCTTGACGTCGCACGTGTGGCCGAGTTGACTTCCAGCCACCTCGGCCGCAACGACGCGGCCTCGTCAGGGAGGTTTCAAAAGTGAACACGCTCATGCGTCGTGTGGCCGTATCCGTCGCGATCTCGGCGCTGGCCGTCTCGGCCGCCGCCTGTGGCAAGGCCGGCGACGACGACAACGCCGGCGACAGCAGCAGCTCGGGCTCGGGCGGCAAGTCGATCGGCCTGCTCCTGCCCGACAACGTCACGGCGCGGTACGAGAAGTTCGACAAGCCGTACTTCGAGGCCAAGGTCAAGGAGCTGTGCAGCGACTGCACCGTCTCCTACGCCAACGCCGCGGCCGACCCGGCCAAGCAGGCCCAGCAGATGAGCAGCATGGTGACCAAGGGCGTCAAGGTCATCGTGGTCTCGGCGCAGGACTCCGCCGCCATCAAGTCCTCCATCGCCTCCGCGGTGAGCAAGGGCGTCAAGGTCGTCGCGTACGACCGTCTGGCCCAGGGCCCGGTCTCCGCGTACGTCTCCTTCGACAACGTCAAGGTCGGCGAGCTCCAGGGTCAGGCCCTGCTCGACGCCCTCGGCTCCAAGGCGACCCCGAAGTCCAAGGTCGTCATGATCAACGGTGACGACGCCGACCCGAACGCCGCGCAGTTCAAGGAAGGCGCGCACAAGGTCCTCGACGGCAAGGTCGACATCGCCTACGAGCAGTCCGGCCTGTGGAAGGACACCGTCGCCGCGCAGAAGGTGTCCGCGGCCATCACCCAGCTGGGCGCCAAGAACATCGCGGGCGTCTACGCCGCCAACGACGGCATGGCCGGTGGTATCGCCAACACCCTCAAGGGCGCGGGCATCAGCACCATCCCGCTGACCGGTCAGGACGCCGAGCTCGCGGCCATCCAGCGGATCGTCGCCGGCACCCAGTCCGCCACGGTCTACAAGGCCTACAAGCCGGAGGCCGACAACGCCGCCGAGCTCGCGGTCAACCTGCTGCAGGGCAAGGACATCAAGTCCCTGGCCGACACCGAGGTCACCAGCGGCTCCGGTGACAAGGTCCAGGCGAAGCTGCTGACCCCGGTCTCGGTGACCGTCAAGAACATCAAGGACACGGTCGTCAAGGACGGTCTGTACACCGTCGCCCAGATCTGCACCTCGGACTACGCCGCCGCGTGCAAGAAGGCCGGCCTTCAGTAAGAGCCGCTGAGCCCCGGGGCGAGTCCTTCGACGGACCCGCCCCGACAGGCAGGCACAGAGCCTGTCCGGCGCCCGCACCGCCTTCATACCCCGCTGCGGGGCGGGCGCCGGACGGAAGCATGGCGGACGCAGCCGTTGCCAAGAGGCATCGGCCGCGCGCATGTTCGACTTGTAAATCCGTGCTGACGGCACAACTCGTAAGTAATTGCCAAAAGCACAACCCCTCCGCGCCTACCCCAAGCGCGGCATCCCCGCCGGTCAGGCGGCGAAGGAGATGGTTAACGTGTCCGCTACGCCCGTGCTGGCGTTGCGCGGAGTCTCCAAGCGATTCGGTGCGGTGCAGGCCCTCACCGATGTCGAACTGGAGGTCCACGCCGGTGAAGTGGTCGCCCTCGTCGGCGACAACGGCGCTGGAAAGTCCACGCTGGTCAAGACGATCGCCGGTGTGCATCCCATCGATGAGGGCATCATCGAGTGGGACGGCAGCCCGGTCAGCATCAACAGGCCGCACGACGCCCAGGGACTCGGCGTCGCGACGGTCTACCAGGACCTCGCCCTGTGCGACAACCTCGACGTGGTCGGCAACCTCTACCTCGGACGCGAGCTGCTGCGCCGCGGCATCATCGACGAGGTCTCGATGGAGCAGAAGGCGCGCGAGCTGCTGAACACGCTCTCCATCCGCATCCCGAGTGTGCGCATCCCGATCGCGAGCCTCTCCGGTGGTCAGCGCCAGGTCGTCGCCATCGCGCGCGCCCTGATCGGCGACCCCAAGGTCGTGATCCTGGACGAGCCCACCGCCGCCCTCGGTGTCGAGCAGACCGCACAGGTCCTCGACCTCGTCGAGCGGCTGCGCGAGCGCAACCTCGGCGTCATCCTCATCAGCCACAACATGGCCGACGTGAAGGCCGTCGCCGACACCGTCGCCGTGCTGCGGCTGGGCAGGAACAACGGTTCCTTCTCGGTGAAGGACACCAGTCAGGAAGAGATCATCTCCGCGATCACGGGTGCCACGGACAACGCCGTGACCCGTCGTGCGGGGCGTCGCAGCACGGAGGCCGCGAAGTGAGCGACACATCCAAGGTTTCCAAGGCGGATGCCGGGACGAAGGGGCAGGCGCATCAGTCGACGGTCGCCCCCTCCGACGATCCCACCGCCGCGCCGGTCTCGGTGGTCGACCCCCGGCTGCTGATCCGCGAAGAGGGCCTCAAGGGCTACTGGACCGAGTTCACGCGCAAGGTCAAGGGTGGTGAGCTGGGCTCGCTGCCGGTCGTGGTCGGCCTGATCGTCATCTGGACGATCTTCCAGCTGCAGAACGACCGCTTCCTCAGCGCCGACAACGTCTCGAACATCAGTTACTACATGTCGGCCACCGGCATGCTCGCCATCGGCTTGGTTTTCGTCCTGCTGCTCGGTGAGATCGACCTGTCGGTCGGTTCGGTCAGCGGTCTGGCCTCCACCCTGTTCGCCGTGTTCTCGGTGGAACACGGCGTGGGCGTCTGGCTGTCGCTGGTCCTGGCGGTCCTCGTCGGTATCGGCATCGGCGCGCTGCAGGGCTGGTTCTTCGCGAAGATCGGCGTACCGGCGTTCGTCGTGACCCTGGCCGGCTTCCTCGGCTGGAACGGCCTGATGCTGTGGCTGCTGGGCTCCAGCGGCACCATCAACATCCCGTCCGACTCCGGTCCGATCCACCTGCTGGGCCAGAGCTCGTTCTTCATGGACCAGGCCATCATCGGCGCGTACCTGCTGGCGGGCCTCGGTGTCGTACTGAGCCTCGTCGGCAACCTCAATGACCAGCGGCGCCGCAAGGCCGCAAACGTGCCGTTCCGGCCGACCAGCGAGATCCTGCTGCGCGTCGGGGTGCTCGCGCTGGCGTCCTTCCTCGCCGCGTACGTGCTGAACGACGCCGCCGGTGTCTCCAACGCGCTGGTGATCTTCCTGGCGGCGCTGGTGATCGTGGACTTCGTGCTGCGTCGTACCACGTACGGCCGCAAGGTGTTCGCGGTCGGCGGCGGCATCGAGGCGGCCCGCCGTGCGGGTATCAACGTGCCGTTGATCCGTATCACCGTGTTCGCCATCTCGGGCGGGTTCGCGGCCATCGGCGGTATGTTCTTCGCCGGTCAGACCGCAAGCGCGACGCTGAGCGCCGGCGGCGGCAACACGCTGATGCTCGCCATCGCGGCGGCCGTCATCGGTGGTACGTCGCTGTTCGGTGGGCGTGGCTCGGTGTGGTCGGCGCTGCTCGGCATGCTGGTGATCCAGTCGATCCAGACGGGTCTGGACCTGCTGAACATGAACCAGTCGATCCAGTACATGATCACCGGTGGTGTTCTGCTGGGAGCGGTCGTCATCGACTCGGTGTCCCGTAAGTCCCAGAAGGCGGCCGGTCGCGGATAGAGACTGATCGCGCCCCTTCGGGTCGATCCTCTTGCCCGGCACCCACAAGGTGCCGGGCAGGATTGTTCTCGTAGAACATTAGACTCGACACTCCCGGCAAAGCTCGATCAGCTCTACTGCAAGGAGGCACGGGTGCCGCTGCTGACCCGCATCAGGGGACCGCGTGATCTGGACCGGCTCAGCCTTGAGGAGCTGGACCAGCTGGCGGAGGAGATCCGCAGCTTCCTCGTCGGCGCAGTCTCCAAGACCGGCGGCCACCTCGGCCCCAACCTCGGTGTGGTCGAGCTGACCATCGCCCTGCACCGGGTGTTCGACTCGCCCAAGGACCGGGTGCTCTTCGACACCGGCCACCAGGCGTATGTGCACAAGCTGCTCACCGGGCGGCAGGACTTCTCCAGGCTGCGCTCCAAGGGCGGGCTGTCCGGCTACCCCTCGCGCGCCGAGTCCGAGCACGACGTCATCGAGAACAGCCACGCCTCGACCGTCCTCGGATGGGCCGACGGGCTCGCGAAAGCCAACCAGGTGCTCAAACGGGACGACCACGTCGTCGCCGTGATCGGTGACGGTGCCCTGACCGGCGGCATGGCCTGGGAGGCGCTGAACAACATCGCCGACGCCAAGGACCGGCCGCTGGTCATCGTCGTCAACGACAACGAGCGGTCCTACGCCCCGACCATCGGCGGCCTCGCCAACCACCTGGCCACCCTGCGCACCACCGACGGCTACGAGCGCTTCCTCGCCCGCGGCAAGGACCTGCTGGAGCGCACCCCCGTCGTCGGCAGGCCGCTCTACGAGACCCTGCACGGGGCCAAGAAGGGCCTCAAGGACTTCATCGCGCCCCAGGGCATGTTCGAGGACCTCGGCCTGAAGTACGTCGGTCCCATCGACGGCCACGACCTCGAGGCGCTGGAGTCGGCGCTGGCCCGCGCCAAGCGCTTCGGCGGGCCGGTCATCGTGCACTGCCTCACCGAGAAGGGCCGCGGCTACGAGCCCGCCGAGCAGGACGAGGCCGACCGCTTCCACGGCATCGGCCCCATCCACCCGGACACCGGCCTGCCGATCAAGGCCTCCGCCGCCAGCTGGACCTCCGTCTTCGGCGACGAGATGGTCAAGCTGGGCCGGGAGCGCGAGGACATCGTCGCCATCACCGCGGCCATGCTCCAGCCGGTCGGCCTGAAGAAGTTCGCCGACACCTTCCCGGAGCGCATCTACGACGTCGGCATCGCCGAGCAGCACGCGGCCGTGTCGGCCGCGGGCCTCGCGACCGGCGGCCTGCACCCCGTCTTCGCCGTCTACGCCACCTTCCTCAACCGTGCCTTCGACCAGGTCCTCATGGACGTCGCCCTGCACAAGTGCGGTGTGACCTTCGTGCTCGACCGGGCCGGCGTCACCGGCGACGACGGCGCCTCGCACAACGGCATGTGGGACATGTCGATGCTCCAGGTCATCCCCACGCTCCGGCTCGCCGCCCCGCGCGACGCCGAGCAGCTGCGCGCCCAGCTGCGCGAGGCCGTCCAGGTCGACGACGCGCCGACCGTGCTGCGCTACTCCAAGGGCGTCGTGGGCCCCGCCGTACCCGCTGTGGGCACCGTCGGAGGCATGGACGTCCTGCGCGAGCCGGGGACCGACACGCCGGACGTACTCCTCGTCTCCGTCGGCGCTCTCGCCCCCATGTGCCTGGAGATCGCCACGCTCCTCGACAAGCAGGGCATCTCCACCACCGTCGTCGACCCGCGCTGGGTCAAGCCCGTCGACGAGGCCATGGCCCCGCTCGCCGAGCGGCACCGCGTGGTCGTCACCGTCGAGGACAACAGCCGCGTCGGCGGCGTCGGCTCGGCGGTCGCTCAGGCCCTGCGTGACGCGGGCGTCGACGTCCCGCTGCGCGACTTCGGCATCCCGCCGCGCTTCCTCGACCACGCCTCCCGCGCCGAGGTCATGGCGGAGATCGGCCTCACCGCCCCCGACATCGCCCGCCAGGTCACCGGCCTGGTCTCCAAGCTGGACGGGCGGTACAGCGACAGGGCGGCCGAGGCGGAGCCCGCCCGCGACTGACACGGCCGAATGGGCCGGCCGCACCACTCGTGACAGTGGTACGGCCGGCCCATTCGCGTGAATCCCCCCGCGCCGGGGCATACGACCTACGCCCCCTCTCGATCATGTCGAGGACGACACAGCGTGGGAGGTACCCGTGAGCAGCACCCTCTTCCGGACGAAGAAGGTCGAGCAGTCCATCCTCGACACCGAGGAGCCAGAGCACGCGCTCAAGAAGTCCTTGTCCGCGCTGGATCTGACCGTCTTCGGTGTCGGCGTCATCATCGGCACCGGCATCTTCGTCCTGACCGGCACCGTCGCCAAGAACAACGCCGGACCGGCGGTGGCCCTCGCCTTCGTCGTGGCCGGCGTCGTCTGCGCGCTCGCCGCGCTCTGCTACGCCGAGTTCGCCTCCACCGTCCCGGTGGCCGGATCGGCCTACACCTTCTCCTACGCCTCCCTCGGTGAACTGCCCGCCTGGATCATCGGCTGGGACCTGGTCCTGGAGTTCGCGCTGGGCACGGCGGTGGTGTCCGTCGGCTGGTCCGGCTACATCGCCTCACTGCTGGACAACGCGGGCTGGCATCTGCCGGAGGCGCTCGGCACCCGCGACGGGGCCGACGGCTTCGGCTTCGACATCCTCGCCGCCGCGCTCGTCCTGGTGCTGACCTGCATCCTCGTGCTCGGCACCAAGCTCTCCGCGCGCGTGACCTCGATCGTCGTCGCCATCAAGGTGACGGTCGTGCTGACCGTGATCATCGCGGGCGCCTTCTTCATCGAGGGCGACCACTACGACCCGTTCATCCCGAAGGCGCAGGAGGTGCCGGCCGGTGACAGTCTCCAGTCGCCGCTGATCCAGCTGATGTTCGGCTGGGCGCCCTCCAACTTCGGCGTGATGGGCATCTTCACCGCCGCCTCCGTCGTCTTCTTCGCCTTCATCGGCTTCGACGTCGTGGCCACGGCCGCCGAGGAGACCAGGAACCCGCAGCGCGACATGCCCCGCGGCATCCTCGGTTCCCTCCTCATCTGCACGACCCTCTACGTCGCCGTCTCGATCGTCGTGACGGGCATGCAGAAGTACACCGACCTGTCCGTCACGGCCCCGCTCGCCGACGCCTTCAAGGCCACCGGCCATCCCTGGTTCGCGGGCTTCATCAGCTTCGGCGCCGCCGTCGGCCTGACGACGGTCTGCATGATCCTGCTCCTGGGCCAGACCCGGGTCTTCTTCGCGATGAGCCGCGACGGACTGCTCCCGACGTTCTTCTCCCACGTCCACCCGAAGTTCAGGACCCCGCACCGGCCGACCATCCTGCTCGGCGTGATCATCGCGATCGTCGCCGGCTTCACACCCCTGAGCGAACTCGCCGAACTGGTCAACATCGGCACCCTGTTCGCGTTCGTGGTGGTCGCCATCGGTGTGGTCATCCTTCGCAAGTCCCGCCCCGACCTGCCCCGGGCCTTCCGCACCCCCTGGGTGCCGGTCATCCCGATCCTGTCGGTCCTGGCCTCCCTCTGGCTGATGCTCAACCTGCCGGCCGAGACCTGGCTGCGGTTCGCGATCTGGATGGTCATCGGCTTCGCCGTCTACTTCCTCTACGGCCGTAGCCACAGCCTTCTCGGACGGCGCGCGGCGACGACGGCCAGCAACACGGAGTAACACATACGTTCCACCTCCCCGGCCCCGTATGTCCTGTTCAGCCAGGATGTGCGGGGCCGGATAGCGTGCGGCTCATGCCCGCAGAGCTCCTGCTCCCGTCACCTTCCGTGTCCGATTCCCGTACGGCGTACTGGAGCCGACTGCTGCCCCCGCTCGCGGCCCTGGCCTGCGTGACGCGGGTCCCGTCCTTCACGCGCCCCCTCTGGAGCCCGGACGAGGGCTATCTCGCCGTACAGGCACGGCTGTTGGCGCAGGGCGGTCAGCTCTACGAGACGGTCGTCGACCGCAAGCCGCCGTTCGTGCCGTGGCTCTACGAGGCCGCCTTCGCGGTGACGGGCTCCGGCACGCTGGCCGGAGTGCGGGTCCTGGCGGTCCTGGCCCAGCTCCTCACCGCCGCGCTGCTGGCCTCCCTGGCCCGCCGCCGCTGGGGCGACACGTCCGGCCGTACCGCCGGAGTGCTGTATCTGCTGATCTCCGTCGGCCTGAACCCGCAGGACGCACAGGCCGCGACCTTCGAGGTGTTCCTCCTGCCCTGCACGGCGGCCGCGATGTGGTGCGCGGACCGGCGGCGCTGGGGTGCGGCGGGAACGGCGGTCGCCTGCGCGTTCCTCACGAAGCAGACGGGCGGGGCGGTGCTGCTGCCCGTGCTCTGGCTGTACGTCGCCTCCGGCGCGGGGCGTCGGGAGGCACAGCGCCTCGTGGCGGGGGCGTTGACGCCGGTGCTGTGCGCGGCGCTGGTGACGGACCCGGCGGGTTTCCTGTTCTGGACGGTGACGGGTTCGGGGGCGTACGCGACCCTGACCGGCTCCGAACTCCACGTACTGGCAAGGGGTTTGGCCAACACCGGGATCGTGGCGGTGGCCTGCGCGGGCCTGTTCGCTCCTGTCGTACGGGCCCGGCGCGCACCGACCGCCGATCTGTGGCTGTGGCTGCTCGCGTCGGCGGCAGCGGTGCTGCTCGGCCTCCACTTCTTCGGCCACTACTACCTCCAACTCCTCCCGCCGGTCGCGCTCCTGGCCACGGGGGCGCTTCGCGCGCTGCCGTACGACCGCACGCGCACGGCGGTACTCACCTCGGCCTGCGTGTGCGCGCTGTTCCTGACGTGGGGTGTGCTGGCCCCTCGCACCGACCTCGACCACGCACGCCGTGTCGCGCAGACGGTGTCGACCCGGACGCCGCCGGGCGATCCGGTCCTGATCTGGGGGATGCACCCGGAGACGTACTGGCTGGCGGACCGTGCCCCGGCCACCCGCTATCTGACGGCGGGTCTCCTCACGAACTACAGCGGGGGCCGGGACGGCGGGCGGGTGGGGGAGAGGTATGCCGTGAGGGGTGCGTGGACGGTGTTCCGGCGGGAGGCGGTCTCGGCGGCCCTGGTGGTGGACGACTCCCGCGGAAAGCCGTACGCGCCGGAACGGGTGCGGGGCCTCCGGCGGTTGCTGGCGGCGGGGTACGAGGAGGTGGGGACGGTGGATGGGGCGGTGCTGTATGTGAGGAGGAGGTAGGGGGCGGTCTCAGTTCGGCCGCGGGCCGGTGGGGGCTGATCGCGCAGTTCCCCGCGCCCCTGGGTGGGTGCAGTCGCGCATACCTGGCTGTACCCACCTGTTTGGGGGCGCGGGGAACTGCGCGGCCCGCCCCCACCAGCCCGCAGCCGCCAGACGACACAGCGCGGCTCATCGGATGGCGCTCAGGGACGAACCGTGCGCGGTCCCGCCACCTCCGCCCCCAACTCCCCGACCCTGCGCCGAAGTTCACGATCCGCGGTGACCACCAGCACAGGCCGCTCGCCCGCCTCCGCCACCAGCTCCACCATCCGATCGTCGCCACTCCCCGCCGCCGACTCCACCCGAACCCCCGGTACGGACTCCACCCCGCGAGCCGCCCCCTCCACCACCAGCACGATCTCCACCGCGCCGTCCCGCCCCGGCACCCCGTCCACCGCCAGCCGGTCCCGCAACCGCTCCGCCGCCCCCCGCCGGTCCCGCCACCACCCGTCCGGCACCGACCCGACGACATTCGCGGCATCCACGACGACCAGCAGCACGTCACTCATCACCCCAGCGTCCCACGACCGGCCCACCCGAAGACGGCGCCGACCGCCCGATTAGAGTGGACCCGTGTCAATGGTCCGTACAGTGAACGGCGACTGGCTCATCCGCGCCCGCGACGGCCGACTCGGCGTCTACGCCACCCGCGACGAAGCCGTGTGGTGCAGGGCAGAGCGCCGCCCGGGCGGCGACACCTGGTTGCCCTGGCGCAAGGTCGGCGGCGACCAGCGCCTGCACCCCGGACTGGCCGTGGGACACGGCGTCGACGGCTACGCA
Organism: Streptomyces sp. SAI-127; assembly: GCF_029894425.1. Lineage (NCBI taxonomy): Bacteria > Bacillati > Actinomycetota > Actinomycetes > Kitasatosporales > Streptomycetaceae > Streptomyces > Streptomyces sp. SAI-127. The sequence goes on along the minus strand of NZ_JARXYJ010000001.1, from coordinate 2,777,285 downwards.
CACCTCGTCTCCTGGCGCCCCACCAAGGCCAAAGAAGCGGGCCTCGTGCACTCCACCCACTTCCGCGTCCACCTCGCCGCCCTCGACTGGAGCCCGGTCGGCCACCCCGACAGGGCGGGCGCCCGCACCGGCGCCCCCGCCGTGGCCGTCGACGCGGAGGGCCGGGCGCATGTCTTCGTCGGCAACCGCGGCAACGGCGTGCACGCCCTCATCCAGAAGGAACGCGGCGGCTGGAACGCCTGGTCCGACCTCAAGGGCTCCGACGTGCACGAGGAACTGGCCGCCGTGACAGGGGAGTCGGGCCGGGTCGAGCTGTACGGCACCAACCCGGCCGGCATCCTGCGCTGGCTCCAGGAGGAAGCGGGCGCGCCTCCCGTACTGGCCGACCCGCTGCCCGTCCGCGTCGAGCCGGGCACCCTCAGCGCGCTGCCCACCTCCAAGGAACACACCACGCTGTTCTTCGCGGACCCCGAGGGCATGCTCTACGCCTGGCGCCCGGACACCGAGCCGACCCCCCTGCTCGCGGCGGCCGGCCCCGGCCCGGCGGCCCTGCTCCGCTGCACCCTGGACGGCCACGACTGCACGCTGCTCGCCCAGCGTTCGGCCTCCGGCCGGGTCGCCTTCGCGGCCTGTCCGACCGAGCAGGAGTCGGCGGGCCTGTGGTGGACGGAGTCCGGGCCGCAGTTGCCGGTGGGCACGGCCGTGGCCCTCGCCGAGGACGCGGACGGCCGTATCGTCGCCGCGACGGTGACCCCCGACGGGGAGCTGCGGATCGCCCGGCAGAAGGACGAGCCCGGACTGGCACTGGCGGCCTGGCGGGAGGTCTGAGCCTCCCCTTCTCGAACAGTCAACCATCGCACATATGTGCGTAGTCCGTGATGGAATGGTGATCCAATCCGGTACGGACAAGGGGGATCCCCATGGCAGTGGGACGAAGACTGTTCCTCGGCGCGTTCACGGCGGGGGCGGTGACCGTCGCCGCCAACGGCACGGAGGCGGTCGCGGTGGGTGACTACACCGACTACACGGCGCCCGCCCAGTTCTGGACCCGGTCGACGACCGCGCACGCGGTCACCGCCGTCATGGCGGCCACCTCCGGGGCCGGTGCCGCACTCAACGTGGCCTCGAAGAACCCGCAGACCTCGGCCCTGAACGTCACCGGCGTGGAGAACGCCCGAGGCACGGTGAAGATCACCCACGACGGTTACGTCGACGGGTCGGACGCCGACGGCTCCGCCCTGTCCATCGACCTCCAGACGCACGGCGTCACGGACCGGAGCGGCGGCACCGCCGCCCAGGGCATCTTCCTGACCGCCACCACCGGCGCGACCAAGGGCGCCCTGCTCGTCCTGCGCAACAACCCCGGTCTGGACGACTTCGTGGTGAAGGGCAGCGGCCGCGTCGGTGTCGGTATCGGTGTCGGGGACACACCGCAGTCCCAGCTCCACGTCGTCCAGGTGGCGCCGCAGGCGGCTTCCGCGATCCTCGCCGAGGGCTCGGTGCGGCTCGCGAACACCGCTGCGGAGCCCAGCAACGCGCCCGCCGACCTCGGAGGCGGCTCCCTCTACGCCCAGAACGGCGCCCTGTTCTGGAAGGGCGGCAACGGCAAGGTCACAGAGCTGGCACCGGCGTAGGGAGGCACATGATGGAACTGACCCCCGAACAGCTCGTCGCCGAGTTCCAGGACGCCGTCATGGAGCTGTACTTCGCCCGCAAGCGCATCGCGCACCTGGAGACGGAGAACGCCGAGTTGAAGGCGCGACTGACAGCGGCCGACGCGTCCGGCGAATGAAAAGAGGGCCTCCGCCGCCGCGGAGGCCCTCTTCACCGTCGTACGACGGTCGTTACGCCGGAACCGACGCCACGCCCGGAGCCAGGAACTTCTTGCCGTTCACGCGCTCGGAGACACCCTCGCGGTCCAGGTACGGCGTGATGCCGCCCAGGTGGAAGGGCCAGCCGGCGCCCGTGATCAGGCAGAGGTCGATGTCCTGGGCCTCGGCGACGACACCCTCGTCGAGCATGAGCCCGATCTCCTGGGCGACGGCGTCGAGGACGCGGTCGCGGACCTGCTCCTCGGTCAGCACGGAGTCGCCCTGCTTCAGCAGCGCGGCGACCTCCGGGTCCAGCTCCGGCTTGCCGGAGTCGTACACGTAGAAGCCGCGCTTGCCCGCCTTGACGACGGCCGCGAGGTTCGGGGAGACCGTGAAGCGGTCCGGGAAGGCCCGGTTGAGGGTCTCCGAGACGTGCAGACCGATCGCGGGACCGACCAGCTCCAGCAGGACGAGAGGAGACATCGGCAGGCCCAGGGGCTCCACCGCCTTCTCCGCCACCTCGACCGGGGTGCCCTCGTCGATGACGTTCTGGATCTCGCCCATGAAGCGGGTGAGGATGCGGTTCACGACGAACGCCGGGGCGTCCTTGACCAGCACCGCGGTCTTCTTCAGCTTCTTGGCGACGGCGAAGGCGGTGGCCAGCGACGCGTCGTCGGTCTGCTCGCCGCGGACGATCTCCAGGAGGGGGAGGATCGCGACCGGGTTGAAGAAGTGGAAGCCGACGACCCGCTCGGGGTTCTTCAGCTTCGACGCCATCTCGGTGACCGACAGCGAGGAGGTGTTGGTGGCGAGGATCGCGTGCGCCGGGGCGACCGCCTCGACCTCCGCGAACACCGTCTGCTTGACGCCGATCTCCTCGAACACGGCCTCGATGATGAAGTCCGCGTCGGAGAAGCCCTCCGCCTTGTCCAGCACACCGGTGACCAGGGCCTTGAGGCGGTTGGCCTTGTCCTGGTTGATACGGCCCTTGCCGAGCAGCTTCTCGATCTCGGCGTGGACGTAGCCCACACCCTTGTCGACGCGCTCCTGGTCGATGTCGGTCAGCACGACCGGCACCTCGAGGCGGCGCAGGAACAGCAGCGCGAGCTGGGAGGCCATCAGACCGGCGCCGACGACACCGACCTTGGTGACCGGGCGGGCCAGGTTCTTGTCCGGGGCGCCCGCGGGACGCTTGCCGCGCTTCTGCACCAGGTTGAACGCGTAGATGCCGGAACGCAGTTCGCCACCCATGATCAGGTCGGCGAGGGCCTTGTCCTCGGCGTCGTAGCCCTGCTGGAGGTCGCCGTTCTTGGCGTTCGCGATGATGTCGAGGGCGCGGTAGGCGGCCGGAGCGGCCCCGTGCACCTTGGAGTCCGCGATGAAACGGCCCTTGGCGACGGCCTGGTCCCAGGCCTCACCGCGGTCGATCACCGGGCGGTCGATGACGATCTCGCCCTTGAGGACGGACGCCGTCCACAGCAGGGACTGCTCCAGGAAGTCCGCGCCCTCGAACAGCGCGTCGGCGATGCCCAGTTCGTAGACCTGAGCGCCCTTGAGCTGCTTGTTCTGGTTGAGGGAGTTCTCGATGATCACCGAGACGGCCTTGTCGGCGCCGATCAGGTTCGGCAGCAGGGTGCAGCCGCCCCAGCCGGGGACCAGACCGAGGAAGACCTCGGGGAGCGAGAAGGCGGGCAGGGCCGCGGACACCGTGCGGTAGGTGCAGTGCAGACCGACCTCGACGCCACCGCCCATCGCGGCACCGTTGTAGTACGCGAAGGTCGGCACCGCGATGCCCGCGAGGCGCTTGAAGACCTCGTGGCCGCCCTTGCCGATGGCGAGCGCGTCCTTGTGCTCCTTGAGCAGCTCGACGCCCTTGAGGTCGGCGCCGACGGCGAAGATGAACGGCTTGCCGGTGATGCCGACACCGACGATCTCACCGGCCGAGGCCTCCTTCTCGACCTGGTCGATGGCGGTGTCGAGGTTCGCCAGCGAGGCCGGGCCGAAGGTGGTCGGCTTGGTGTGGTCGAAGCCGTTGTCCAGCGTGATGAGCGCGAAGCGGCCCGCGTTGAACGGCAGGTCCAGGTGACGCACGTGCGCCTGGGTGACTACCTCGTCCGGGAACAGCTCGGCCGCACCCTTCAAGAGCTCAGTGGTGCTCACTTGCTGCCTCCGGCGTCCTTGTGGTTCGGGTTCTCCCAGATGACCGTCGCGCCCATGCCGAAGCCGACGCACATGGTGGTCAGGCCGTAGCGGACCTCGGGCTGCTCCTCGAACTGGCGGGCCAGCTGCGTCATCAGACGCACACCCGAGGAGGCCAGCGGGTGACCGAAGGCGATCGCGCCGCCGTACTGGTTGACGCGCTCGTCGTCGTCCGCGATGCCGTAGTGGTCGAGGAAGGCCAGGACCTGGACGGCGAAGGCCTCGTTGATCTCGAACAGGCCGATGTCGGAGATGGACAGGCCCGCCTGGGCGAGCGCCTTCTCGGTGGCCGGGATCGGGCCGTAGCCCATGACCTCCGGCTCGACACCCACGAAGGAGTACGAGACGAGGCGCATCTTCACCGGCAGGTCGTTCTCGCGGGCGAAGTCCTCGGACGCGATGAGGGAGGCGGTGGCGCCGTCGTTCAGACCGGCCGCGTTACCGGCGGTGACCCGGCCGTGCACACGGAACGGCGTCTTCAGGCCCGACAGGTTCTCCAGGGTGGTCCCCGGGCGCATCGGCTCGTCGGCGGTGACCAGGCCCCAGCCGGTCTCACCGGCCTCCGGGTTCGTACGACGTACGGAGATCGGGACCAGGTCGGCCTGGATCTTGCCGTTGGCGTACGCCTTGGCGGCCTTCTCCTGGGAGCGCACGGCGTACTCGTCGGCGCGCTGCTTGGTGATCTGCGGGTAGCGGTCGTGCAGGTTCTCGGCGGTCATGCCCATGAACAGAGCCGACTCGTCGACCAGCTTCTCGCTGACGAACCGCGGGTTCGGGTCCACGCCCTCGCCCATGGGGTGACGGCCCATGTGCTCGACACCACCGGCGATGGCGATGTCGTAGGCACCGAAGGCGACCGACCCGGCGACCGAGGTCACGGCGGTCAGAGCGCCGGCGCACATGCGGTCGATGGAGTAGCCCGGGACGGACTGCGGAAGACCGGCGAGAATCCCGGCGGTACGGCCGATGGTGAGCCCCTGGTCACCGATCTGCGTGGTCGCGGCGATGGCGACCTCGTCGATCTTCTTCGGGTCGAGACCCGGGTTGCGGCGCAGCAGCTCCCGGATCGCCTTCACGACGAGGTCGTCGGCGCGGGTCTCGTGGTAGATGCCCTTCGGGCCCGCCTTGCCGAACGGGGTGCGGACGCCGTCGACGAAGACGACGTCCCTGACGGTACGAGGCACGATGGCTCTCCTCCAGATGCGGGATCTGCACTGCTGCGATGCGCTGAGCGCGCGCTCAGAACCCATGCTACTTATGAGTAACGTGACTGCCCACCCCTGGAGGCCGGAGCGGCGAAGGTCACACCGCGGGAGGCGCGGTGGAGCCCCTCGGGGTCAGGACCGGAGTGGGCACGGGGTGCGATCCCGGCCCCTCCCCGGTGATCACCCCGAACAGCGTCCGAGCCGCCTCCGCACCGAATCCGTGCACGTCATGGCTCATCGCGGACAGTGTGGGGTGGGTGAGCCGGCAGAGCTGGGAGTCGTCCCAGGCGAGCAGTGAGACGTCACGCGGAACGTTCAGCCCCATCTCCGCCGCGACCGACAGTCCGGCCACCGCCATGATGTCGTTGTCGTAGACGATCGCCGTGGGCCGGTCCGCCGGCGGGGCGGTCAGCAGGGACCGGGTGGCCCGCCCTCCGGCCTCTCCCGAGTAGTCGGTGGTCACCTGCCAGGCCCCTGCCAGCTCCAGGCCGCGGGCCGCCTCGTCGAACGCGGCCGTCCTCATCGCCGTGTGCCCGAGCGCCGCGGCACCCCCCACCCGCGCGATCCGCCGGTGCCCCAGCGCCGCCAGATACCGCACGGCCTCCGTCACGGCGGTGGCGTCGTCGGTCCACACGGACGTGAGGCTGCCGGTGAACGCGGGATGCCCCACCGCCACCACCGGCAGGCCCAGCCGCTCGGTCGCCGCGACGCGGGGATCGTCCGCCCGGAAGTCGACCAGGATGGATCCCCCGACCTGCCGCCCCCGCCACCACGACTCCTGCAGCCCGACCTCCTCCTCCACGTTCCGCACGAGCCGCAGCAGCAGCGAGCAGTTCCGCTCGATCAGCACGCTCTCCACGCCGGACACGAACTCCATGTAGAAGGGTTCGAGCCCCAGCAGCCGCGCCGGCCGGCAGATCGCGAGACCCACCACGTCCACCCGCGACCCGGCCAGCGTCCGCGCGGTGAGGTTCGGCGCCCACCCCAGTTCCCGGGCCGCCTCGAAGATCCGGTCCCGGGTCGCCTCGGACAGCCCGGGCTTGTGGTTGAAGGCGAGCGACACGGCCCCCTTGGACACACCCGCGAGCGCGGCGACGTCCTTGATGGTGACGCGCGGGGCCGGCTGTGCTGTCATCGGCTGGGCTCCAGGCAGTACAGGGCGGATCGAGCGGCATCCGGATCGGGAGTCTCCCAGCCGCTGACCCCGATCGTCACCCGCTCCCCGGGCAACAACGTGACCAGCCCCCGGTCGGCCCGAGCCGCCGGATCCAGCCGGTCCGCCTGAAGCAGCAGATCCCGCACGAGCGTGCGAGCCGTCACCGTGACGGCCCCTGGCGCCACGTCCACATCGAACTCCGGCCGCGGATAGGGGATCTCCCGATCCGGAGCGGGAAAGTACAGGGCCCGCACACCGTCTGGCCGCGTCCTGGCGTCCTGGCCCACGCCTGCGCCGGCTTCCGTGCCCGAGCCGCGGCCCCTGCCCCCAGCCGTGCCCATGCCCATGTCCACGCTCGCGTCCCGGCCCGGGCCTGCGCCGGTTTCCGTGCCCGAGCCGCGGCCCCTGCCCCCAGCCGTGCCCATGCCCATGTCCACGCTCGCGTCCCGGCCCGGGCCTGCGCCGGTTTCCGTGCCCGAGCCGCGGCCCCTGCCCCCAGCCGTGCCCATGCCCATGTCCACGCTCGCGTCCCGGCCCGGGCCTGCGCCGGTTTCCGTGCCCGAGCTGCCGCCCCTGCCCCCAGCCGTGCCCATGCCCATGTCCACGCTCGCGTCCCGGCCCGGGCCTGCGTCCCGGCTCGCGCCTGCTTCCGAGCCCGAGCCCGCGCCCGCTTCCGTGCCCGAGCCCGCGCCCGTAGCCGAGCCCCGGCCCGTGCCCGCACCCGCCCCCCGGTCCACACCGCCGTCCCCGCCCGCATCCGCCACCAGGAACTCCTTCGCCCCCACCGGCACCAGCTCCGGCGGTACCGTCACATCCGTGACCGTGCGTCGGTCCGCGCGGAAGGCCAGCTCGGCCTCGTCGATCATCTCGCCGTCCACCGACATCCGCCGCAGCCGCAGCACCCCCGCCCACGGCTCGCCCGCTTGGTTGACGGCCGCCAGTACCAGCTTCCGGCCGCGCGTCCGGACCGTCAGCAACCGGTCCGCGTACAGGCGCCGCAGCTCGTGATACAGCGGTTTCTCCCGCCCGTCCCCGTCGATCGCGGCCCAACTCGTCACCGGCCAGCAGTCGTTGAGCTGCCACACCACCGTCCCCGCGCACACCGGCCAGTGCGACCGCCAGTGCTCGATCCCGGCGGCCACGGCCCGCGCCTGGTTGACCTGCATGAGGTAGTGCCAGCGGTCGAAGTCCCCCTCGGGAAAGGTGAAATGCCGTTCCAGCCCACGCCGAAGCTTGCCGTTCCCGTCGTCGGCCTTCTGGTGGTGCAGCATGCCGGGGGAGTCCGGCGCGAGCACCTCCCCGGGCAGCGCACGCGCCAGCGTGGCGTACGCGGGCGGTGCCTGCCACCCGAACTCGGCCACGAAACGCGGCACTTCACCGCGGTACTCGGCGTAGTCCTCCCGGTTCCACACCTCCCAGGAGTGGTGCGTCCCGTGCGCCGGATCGTTCGGGTGGTGCTCCCACGACCCGGACCAGGGACTCCCCGCCGTGTACGGCCGCGTCGGGTCCAACTCGGCCACCACCCGCGGCAGCACGCCCAGGTAGTACCCCTCGCCCCAGGAGTCCCCGGCGAGCCGCGCCTCCCATCCCCAGTCCCGGAACCCCCACAGGTTCTCGTTGTTGCCGTTCCACAGCACGAGCGAGGGATGCGGCATCAGCCGTACGACGTTCTCCCGGGCCTCCGCCTCCACCTCGCCCCGCAGCGGCTGCTCCTCCGGATAGGCCGCGCACGCGAACGGGAAGTCCTGCCAGACCAGCAGCCCGAGCTCGTCGCAGGCGTCGTAGAAGTCCTCGCTCTCGTAGATCCCGCCGCCCCAGATCCGCACCAGGTCCACCCCGGCCTCGGCCGCCTGTCCCAGCCGCTCCCGGTACCGCTCACGGGTGATCCGGGAGGGGAACACGTCGTCCGGGATCCAGTTCACGCCGCGCGCGAAGAGCCGCTCGCCGTTGACGACGAGGGTGAACCCGGTGCCGTGCGCGTCGGCCGAGCGGTCCAGTTCGACGGTACGGAAGCCGACCCGGCGCCGCCACACGTCCAGCGGGCGACCCTCGTGCTGAAGTGTCAACTCGACGTCATAGAGCGGCTGTTCACCGTATCCACGCGGCCACCACAGCCGCGCCCGAGGCACTTCGAGGCGTACGACCCCCTGCGTGCCGTCGACCGAGGCCCGCACCCGCTCGCCGCCGACCGTCGCCTCGACCGTCAGCGGTGCCTCGACCCTGGCGCGCTCCACGTCGACCGCCAACTCCACCACGCCCACGCCCTGTTCGACGGTCACGAGCGGCCGCACCCGGGCGATCCGGGCCGTCGACCACCGCTCGAGGCGCACCGGCCGCCAGATCCCGGCCGTCACCAGCGTGGGCCCCCAGTCCCAGCCGAACGAGCAGGCCATCTTGCGGAGGTACTGGTACGGCTCGGCATACGCGGCGGGCCGCTCACCCAGCTTCCCGCGCACCGCCTCGGCCTCGGCATAGGCGGAGACGAACCGCACGGCGAGCCGTCCGGACATGCCGGTCACGTCGAAGCGGTACGAGCGGTGCATGTTCCTCGTCCGGCCCAGGAGCCGGCCGTCCAGAAGGATCTCGGCCACGGTGTCCAGACCGTCGAAGACGAGGTCGGTCTGCTCATGCCCGTTCACGAGCCCGAGGTCGGTCTCATAGGTCCAGTCCCGCCGCCCCACCCACGCGACCTCGGTCTCGTTGCGCCCCAGAAAGGGATCCGGGATCACCCCCGCCGCCAGCAGATCGGTGTGCACGCATCCCGGCACGACAGCGGGGAGTTCGTCCACCGTGCCGTCGGAGTGTCGCAGGATCCATCCCTCGGTGAGCGGTGTGGCCTGAAGCATGTACACACTCCCTAAACCGATCAAGTCCTGTGCTGCGGAAGCTTTTTGACATGGCTGGCATCGTTGGCGAGATAGGGACTTTACCGGTTAAGAAAACGTTGTCAGAGTACCGAACCAGCCAACCCGCTCGTGCTCGTCCGTCCCCTGAACGGAGCTGATGCACATGAACCGCCGTACAGCCCTGGCCATGGTCGTGGGAGCCGCCTTGCTGATCCCCGGGTGCACCGGCACCGGTGGATCGTCGAAGGGCGCCGATGCCAAGGCGCCTGACGACCCGTCAAAGGTCACCGGCACCATCAAGGTCCTCACCGTCCGCACCGACCTCGTGCAGGACGGCACGCTGAAGAAGTACGCCGCCGAGTTCAGCAAGACCTATCCGAAGGTGAAGGTCGAGTTCGAGGGCATCACGGACTACGAGGCCGAGGTCAAGATCCGGATGAACACCGAGAACTACGGCGATGTCCTGCTGATCCCGGCCGTCATCAAGAAGAGCGACTACCCGAGGTTCTTCGCCTCGCTGGGTACCCAGGAAGAGCGCGCCAAGAAGTACCGCTTCACCGACTTCACCGCCGTCGACGGCAAGGTGTACGGGCAGAGCCCCGTCGCCGTCAGTCCCGGGTTCGTCTACAACAAGCGGATCTGGAAGGAAGCCGGGATCACCGAATGGCCCACCACCCCGGCCGAGTTCGTCGCCGACCTCAAGGCCATCAAGGCGAAGACCGACGCGATCCCGTACTACACCAACTTCTCGGCCGGCTGGCCGCTGTCCTCGTGGACGTCGGTCGACGGCGCGGTGACCTGTGACCCGAAGGCGACCGACAAGCTCGCCGAGGGCGACCCCTGGGCGAAGGGCGCGGACCTGCGCGTCGGCGACCGGCTCCTGTACGACATCGTCCACGAGGGGCTGATCGAGAAGGACCCGACCACCAGCAACTGGGAGGAGTCCAAGCCCCGCACCGCCAAGGGGGAGATCGCCACGCAGTGGCTCGGCACCTGGGCGATCGTGCAGTTCCAGGACGCGGCGAAGAAGGCCGGCGTGAACCCCGACGACATCGGCTTCATGCCCTTCCCGGCCCAGACGGACGGGAAGTTCTGCGCGACCATCGCCCCCGACTACAACCAGGCGGTCAACGTCCACTCCTCGCACAAGGAGGCGGCCCGGGCCTGGATCGACTGGTTCACCGACAAGTCCGGCTATGTCGAGGACAACCTCGCCCTCTCCCCGCTCAAGGACGCGCCGCTGCCGTCGGTCCTGAAGCCGTACGAGGACCAGGGCGTGAAGTTCATCGAACTGGACGACGCCCAGGGCGCGAAGGTCAAGCAGATCGACAACGAGTCCGAGGTCGGCCTCTACGCCCCCGAGTACCGCCAGAAGCTCGTCGACCTCGCCCGCGGCGCCCGCAAGGGCAGCCTCGACGACTTCCTCGCCGACCTCAGCAAGCGCTGGACGGACACCCAGAAGAACCTGGGGTCCTGATGACGGACACGACACAGAAGGCGGCCGTGGAGGTGATCCCGGCCGCCCCCGTCCCGGCACCGCCCCCGCGCCGGACCCGCGTCCGGCGGGGCGTGACCCCCTGGCTGTTCCTGATCGCCCCGCTCGCCCTGCTGATCACCTTCACCTACGCGCCGATCGCCAACATGGTCGCGTACAGCTTCACCGACTGGGACGGTGTCAGCCCCGAACTGCGCTCCACGGGCGTCGAGAACTACCGGGAGGTGTTCACCCGCCCGGATCTCTTCGAGGTCTTCTGGGTCAGTGGCTACTACCTCGCCGCCTCCGTGGTCCAGATCGTCCTCGCGCTCTACTTCGCGACGATCCTGAGCTTCGACGTCCGCTTCCGGAACTTCTTCAAGGGCGTGCTCTTCTTCCCGTACTTGATCAACGGCGTCGCGATCGGCTTCGTGTTCCTCTACTTCTTCCAGGACGGCGGGACGCTTGACTCGGTGCTGAGCCTGTTCGGAGTGAAGACCGACCACGCCTGGCTCGGCACCCCGGTCTCCGCGAACACCTCGCTGGCCGGCGTCTCGGTCTGGCGCTATCTCGGCCTGAACTTCGTGCTCTTCCTGGGCGCGATCCAGTCCATCCCGGGGGAGTTGTACGAGGCCGCCGAGCTGGACGGCGCGAACCGCTGGCACCAGTTCCGCCACATCATCGCGCCGGGCATCAAGCCGGTCCTGACCCTGACGGTGATCCTCTCGATCTCCGGCTCGCTGTCGGTCTTCGAGATCCCGTACATCATGACCGGCGGCGCCACCGGAACCGAGACCTTCGTGATCCAGACGGTCAACCTGGCCTTCCGCTTCAACAAGACGGGCCTGGCCTCGGCGGCCGCCGTCGTCCTCCTGCTGATCATTCTGCTGGTGACCTGGGTGCAGCGGCGCCTGGTCCCCGACGACAAGGTGGACCTCGTATGACACGCCGTACGATCGCCCGCGCCCTTGTCCATTTCTCGCTGATCGCCGCGACCCTGGTCGTCCTGCTGCCGCTCGTGGTCGTCCTCCTCACCTCCCTCAAGTCGGAGAAGGAGATGGCGAACACGAGCGGCGCCCTGGAACTCCCGCACGACCTGCTGAACTTCCACAACTACGTGACGGCGTTCCAGGACGGCGAGATGCTCTCCGCCTTCACCAACACGGCGATCATCCTGCTGATCTCGATCGGCGGCACAGTGCTCATCGGCTCGATGACGGCCTACGCCATCGACCGGTTCACCTTCCGCTTCAAGAAGCTGGTGGTGGCGCTCTTCCTGACGGCCGCGCTGGTCCCCGGCGTCACCACCCAGGTGGCCACGTTCCAGATCGTCAACAGCTTCGGCATGTTCGACAGCCTCTGGGCCCCGATCGCCCTCTACATGGGCACGGACATCGTCTCGATCTACATCTTCCTGCAGTTCGTCCGCTCGATCCCGGTCTCCCTGGACGAATCGGCCCGCCTGGACGGCGCCAACGCCTTCACGATCTACCGAAAGATCATCTTCCCGCTGCTGAAGCCGGCGACCGCGACCGTGGTGATCGTGAAGGGCATCACGGTCTACAACGACTTCTACATTCCCTTCCTCTACATGCCCTCGGAGGATCTTGGCGTGATCTCGACGTCGCTGTTCCGCTTCCGGGGCCCCTACGCGGCCCACTGGGAGGTCATTTCGGCAGGAGCGGTCCTGGTGATCCTGCCGACACTGATCGTTTTCCTGTCGTTGCAGCGCTTCATCTACAACGGCTTCACGCGAGGAGCGACCAGATGACCTACCAGGGGCGCGGAGAACTGCTGCGACTAGGCGGAAAGCGCAGCCACCAGCACCGGAGTCACTTGCTCGACCTGCCAGGCCCGGGCCCCGTGACCGGCCAACGCCGCCCCCACCGACTCCGCGCTGACCACGCTCGGCGGCTCCCAGCAGACCCGCCGCACCGTGTCCGGAGTGATCAGGTTCTCCTGCGGCATGTTCAGCGACTCGGCCAACGCGGACACCGCAGCCCGTGCCGCGGACAACCTCGCGGCCGCCGCAGGATCCTTGTCGGCCCAGGCCCGCGGCGGCGGAGGCCCGGTGAGCGGCTGCCCGGGCTGCGGCAGCTGTACCTCGGCAAGGGCCTTGGCCCGATCCACCGCGGCCTGCCACTGCTCCAGCTGCCGCCGTCCCATCCGATGCCCGAAGCCGTTCAACGCGGCCAGCGCGTGCACATTGACCGGCAGGGAGAGCGCCGCCTCGACGATCGCCGCATCGGACAGCACCTTGCCCGGCGACACGTCCCGCCGCTGGGCGATCCGGTCCCGCGCCTCCCACAGTTCCCGCACGACGGCCAGCTGCCGGCGCCGCCGCACCTTGTGCATGCCGGAGGTCCGGCGCCAGGGGTCCTTGCGCGGCTCGGCCGGTGGAGCCGAAGCGATCGCGTCGAACTCCTGAAGCGCCCACTCCAGCTTCCCCTGCCGGTCGAGCTCCTTCTCCAGCGCGTCGCGCAGGTCGACGAGAAGCTCCACGTCGAGGGCGGCGTACCGCAGCCACGGCTCGGGCAGCGGACGGGTCGACCAGTCGACGGCCGAGTGCCCCTTCTCCAGGACGAAGCCCAGCACCCCTTCGACCATCGCGCCGAGCCCGACCCGGGGGAACCCGGCGATCCGCCCGGCCAGCTCGGTGTCGAACAGGCGCGAGGGCACCATGCCTATCTCGCGGAGACACGGAAGATCCTGTGTGGCGGCGTGCAGCACCCACTCCACACCGGAGAGGGCCTCGCCGAGCCCCGAGAGATCGGGACAGGCCACCGGGTCGATCAGCGCGGTCCCCGCACCCGCGCGGCGCAGCTGCACGAGATAGGCGCGCTGTCCGTAGCGGTAGCCGGACGCCCGCTCGGCGTCGACGGCGACGGGGCCGGAGCCCGCGGCGAACGCGGCGATCACCTCGGCGAGCGAGTCCTCGTCGGCGATCACGGGCGGAATGCCCTCGCGCGGCTCCAGCAGAGGGATCGGCGCCTCCGCTGCAGAAGATCCGCCATCGTCCGGAGGGCCGCCTCCGGTGGTTCGCAGTGAAACGTCTGCTGCGGTCTCTTGGGCGTCGGTCACATGTCAAGGGTATCTGTGTATGGACAGCGCCTGCCGACGGAACGTTCCGTCGGCAGGCGCCTGAGGGTCGTAAACCAGTCAGCCCGGTGAAAGCTCTGGTTCACGTCCGTGAACAGCGAGGCTCGAAAGAGCCTCAGTGGATGATGCCGGTGCGGAGAGCCACCGCCACCATGCCGGCGCGGTCTCCCGTGCCGAGCTTGCGGGCGATCCGGGCGAGGTGGCTCTTGACGGTCAGTGCGGACAGGCCCATCGAGACTCCGATCGCCTTGTTCGACTGCCCTTCGGCGACCAGCCGCAGCACTTCGACCTCACGGCCGGAGAGCTCGCGGTAGCCACCCGGGTGGCTCGGGGTACCCGGGGGGCGGCGGTGCATACGGGCGGCGGCGGAGCCGATGGGTGCCGCGCCGGGCCGGGTGGGGAGCCCGACGTTGGTGCGGGTGCCGGTGACGACGTAGCCCTTGACTCCGCCCGCGAGGGCGTTGCGCACGGCGCCGATGTCGTCGGCCGCGGACAGGGCGAGGCCGTTGGGCCAGCCCGCGGCGCGGGTCTCCGACAGCAGGGTCAGGCCGGAGCCGTCGGGAAGGTGGACTTCGGCGACGCAGATGTCTCTGGGGCTGCCGATTCGGGGACGGGCCTCCGCCACGGACGAGGCTTCGATGACATCGCGCACACCGAGCGCCCAGAGGTGACGGGTGACGGTGGATCGGACGCGCGGGTCGGCCACGACCACCATGGCGGTGGGCTTGTTCGGGCGGTAGGCGACCAGGCTTGCGGGCTGCTCGAGGAGAACGGACACCGGGCCTCCTGGGGTGCGGGACGGCTTGGAAGGTCACAGACGTCTTCGGCACCGAACCCGGCGTCCTTTAGAGAATGATCACGATCTAGTGAGTAACAATTAGTGCAATTCGGACGTACGGTCGATCGTTCGGTGAACATATCGGTTCGTTCGACGGCTCACTCCTGACTGAAAGTGGCCGTATCGACAAATTGATGCTCCGTGTGGGTGGTCAGCGCGCCTGAGGGTCCCGCCGCTGTGGCAACGTCACGATCGACGCGTCACCCGGACCGGCCGGCGGCAGACCCGCGACCTGGGCCAGCAGGTCGCACCAGGAGGCGAGGTGCCCCGCCGCGTCCGGCACCCCGCCCAGGCCCTCGCGAGGCGTCCAGGAGGCCCGGATCTCGATCTGCGAGGCCGCGGGGCGCTCGGACAGACCGCCGAAGTAGTGCGAGCTGGCCCGCGTGACGGTGCCGCTCGGTTCGCCGTACGACAGCCCGCGCGCCGAGAGCGCGCCCGTCAGCCACGACCAGCACACCTCGGGCAGCAGCGGGTCGGCGGCCATCTCCGCCTCCAGCTCCGCGCGCACGAGCGTCACCAGCCGGAAGGTGCCCCGCCAGGCGTCGTGGCCGTCCGGGTCGTGCAGCAGCACGAGCCGCCCGTCGGCGAGGTCCTGGTCGCCGTCGACGACGGTGGCCTCCAGCGCGTACGCGTGCGGGGCGAGCCGCTGTGGGGCCCGTGTCGGCTCGATCTCGATCTGCGGCCGCAGCCGACTGCCACGCAGGGCCTGAACCGCGGCCTGGAAAGCCGGCGGAGCCGCACCGCCGCCATCCCGGTCCCCTTCCTTCGCGTCGTCCATCCCACCAGCGCCGTCCGACAGTCGTCCTTGAGCCGCAGCCATGCGGGAAGGTTAAAGGGAAGGGCGCCGTGGTGCCGCCCTAGACACCCGGACTTGGCTCCATGCCCACACAGACACCGCGCACTCGGCACTCATCGCACCGTGCGAGACTTTCCGACGTGAGTGCACCTGAGACGCCGCAGTCAGCCGCCCACGACTCCGCCTTCCTCAAGGCGTGTCGCCGGGAACCCGTCCCGCATACCCCCGTGTGGTTCATGCGGCAGGCCGGGCGCTCGCTGCCGGAGTACCGCAAGGTCCGCGAGGGCATCCCGATGCTCGAATCCTGCATGCGCCCCGAGCTGGTCACCGAGATCACCCTCCAGCCGGTCCGCCGCCACAACGTGGACGCGGCGATCTATTACAGCGACATCGTCGTCCCGCTGAAGGCCATCGGCATCGACCTCGACATCAGGCCCGGCGTCGGCCCGGTCGTCGAGAACCCGATCCGCACCCGCGCCGACCTGGCTCAACTGCGCGACCTCACCCCCGAGGACGTCTCCTACGTCACCGAGGCCATCGGCCTGCTGACCCGCGAGCTCGGCCCGACCCCCCTCATCGGTTTCGCGGGCGCACCTTTCACCCTCGCGAGTTACCTCGTCGAGGGCGGCCCGTCCCGCACGTACGAGAACGCCAAGGCGATGATGTACGGCGACCCCGAGCTGTGGGCCGACCTGCTGGACCGCCTCGCCGAGATCACCGCCGTCTTCCTGAAGGTCCAGATCGAGGCCGGCGCGTCCGCGGTCCAGCTCTTCGACTCGTGGGCCGGCGCCCTCGCCCCGGGCGACTACCGCCGCTCGGTCCTGCCCGCCTCCGCGAAGGTCTTCAAAGCGGTCGAGGGGTACGGCGTCCCCCGCATCCACTTCGGGGTCGGCTGCGGCGAACTGCTGAAGCTCATGGGTGAGGCCGGCGCGGACGTCGTCGGCGTCGACTGGCGCGTCCCGCTCGACGAGGCCGCCCGCCGCGTCGGCCCCGGCAAGGCGCTCCAGGGCAACCTCGACCCCACGGTCCTGTTCGCCTCCACGGAGGCTGTCGAGGCCAAGACCCGCGAAGTCCTGGACTCGGCCGAGGGCCTTGAGGGCCATGTCTTCAACCTCGGCCACGGCGTCATGCCGTCCACCGACCCGGACGCCCTGACCCGTCTCGTGGAGTACGTCCACACGCACACCACCCGCTGACTCACCAGGTGTGCCGGGGCCGCGCCTTCCTGCCGAACAGCAGACCGCGCGGTTCCGGCGGCGGGGGAGTGCCCGGCTTGAGCGGCCACGCCAGCAGCATCCCGGCGAGGAAGCCCACGACGTGCGCCGCGTACGCCACCGTGCCGGCGGCGGAGACGCCCTCGCCGGAGGAGTACACCGCCTGCAGCACGAACCAGAAGCCCAGCACCAGCCAGGCCGGCAGTCTGAGCGGCAGGAAGACCAGGAAGGGCACCAGGACCCACACCCTGGCCTTCGGGTACAGCACCAGATAGGCGCCGAGGACCCCTGCGATGGCCCCCGACGCACCGATCAGCGGATCGCCCGAGTCGTCGTTGAGGAGCGCGAAGCCGTACGACGCCGCGTAGCCGCAGACGACGTAGAACAGCGCGAAGCGCACATGCCCCATGCGGTCCTCGACGTTGTTGCCGAAGATCAGCAGGAACAGCATGTTGCCCAGCAGGTGCAGCCAGCCGCCGTGCAGGAACATCGCTGTAAGGACCGACAGCGCGGGGGACTTGTCGTAGTCCGGCGGGGCCACCACACAGCCCGCCGTGCCCTGCGCGCTCGTGCCGACGTCGCCCGTGGGGACCAGCCGCGGCATCTGATGGTGGATCAACTCCTGTGGGACCGCGGCGTACTGGTCCAGGAACGCCTGGAGATGGCACAGCTGGGACAGGCTGCTGTCGCCCGCCACGGAGCCGGCCAGGCCGGGCGTGAACAGGAACACGAGGACGTTCGCGGCGATGAGCGCGTACGTCACCACGGGGGTGCGGCGCACAGGGTTCACGTCATGGACGGGGATGACCACAAGGAAGTAGTGCCCGCGATGGGCCCCGCGAATCGGTGGCGCATCGGTGAACACCCGCGCGCACGCGTGCGTATGTCTCCTCAACCGCCCGCGGCACGGGGAAGGCGGGCCGCGGGGACTACGTGAGGAACCACCGATGAACGACCGAATTGCTCCTCCGATGCACGCTCTTCCCGACGGCGAGGCCGAGATCTCCCTGGTGCTGCGGCTGCCGTGGGAGGACGTGGCCAGGCTCGGTCAGGAGGCCGGGCGGCTGGCCTCGCAGATGCAGCGGCCGGTGACGCTCGACGAGGCGGTGAGCAACCGGCTCAGGACCACGCGGCCCGCCTCGCACGCCAAACCGGCGGGTGAGCAGCCGACCGCGATGCCCGCCAGCGCCTCCGTCTCCTCGCTGCCGCCCAGGCCGCCGGCCGACCAGGCCCGCCAGGCCATCGAGCGGATCAACGGAACGGCGTAGCCGTCAGGAGGTCCGCACCTTCGCGGCGGCCTTCCTGGCCGCCACCAGCACCGGGTCCCACACCGGACTGAACGGCGGCGCGTACCCCAGGTCCAGGGCCGTCATCTGCTCCACCGTCATCCCCGCCGTCAGGGCCACCGCGGCGATGTCGACCCGCTTGCCCGCTCCCTCCCTCCCGACGATCTGCACGCCGAGCAGCCGCCCCGTGCGGCGCTCGGCGAGCATCTTCACCGTCATGGGGGAGGCGCCCGGGTAGTAGCCGGCCCGGCTGGTGGACTCGATCGTGACCGACACGAACTGGAGGCCCACCCGACGCGCGTCCTTCTCGCGCAGGCCGGTACGGGCGATCTCCAGGTCGCAGACCTTGCTGACGGCCGTGCCGACGACTCCCGGGAAGGTGGCGTAGCCGCCGCCGACGCCCATGCCGATGACCTGGCCGTGCTTGTTGGCGTGGGTGCCCAGCGCGATGTGCCGCTCCTGCCCCGAGACCAGGTCGAGGACCTCGACGCAGTCGCCGCCCGCCCAGATGTTCTCGTGGCCGCGCACCCGCATCGCGAGGTCCGTCAGAAGACCGCCGTGGCTGCCCAGCGGCAGACCGGCCGCCTTCGCGAGCGTCGTCTCCGGGCGTACGCCGATGCCGAGCACCACGACGTCCGCCGGGTACTCGGCGTTCTCCGTGGCCACCGCCCGCACCCGGCCGTCCTCGCCGGTGAGCACCTTGGTCACCGCGGCATCGTCGACCATGGTGATGCCCAGACCCTCCATGGCCTCGTGCACCAGGCGGCCCATGTCCGGGTCGAGCGTGGACATGGGCTCGCTGCCCCGGTTGACCACCGTCACCTCGTAACCGCGGTTGATCAGTGCCTCGGCCATCTCCACACCGATGTACCCGGCACCCACCACCACCGCCCTGCGGCCACGCGTGTGTGCCAGCGTGTCGATGAGCGCCTGGCCGTCGTCGAGCGTCTGCACCCCGTGCACACCGGGGGCGTCGACTCCCGGCATGTCCGGGCGGATCGGGCGGGCGCCGGTCGCGATCACGAGTTTGTCGTACGACGTCCAGGTCTCGGCCCCCGACTCGAGGTCACGCGCGCGTACCCGCTGTCGGTCGACGTCGATCTCCATGACCTCGGTGCGCATGCGCAGATCGATGTCGCGGGCCCGGTGCTCCTCGGGCGTACGGGCGATCAACTGGTCCGGTTCGGTGACGTCCCCGCCCACCCAGTACGGGATGCCGCAGGCCGAGTAGGAGGTGAAGTGGCCCCGCTCGAACGCCACGATCTCCAGTTCGTCGGGGCCCTTCAACCGGCGTGCCTGCGACGCCGCGGACATCCCCGCGGCGTCGCCGCCGATCACGACCAGACGTTCCCTCGTGTCCCGCGTACGGCTCATGTTCATGCGAACACGCTACGAGGGCGGGGCATTTCAGTCCTGCTCGCCCCGCTCCTGCTCCCGCCCCGGTTCCGGGACGGGACGGGCCATGGGCAGCGGGCCCAGAGCGGTCGAGGCGGCCGCGGGCGCCGGCCGGCGCGGCAGCCGGGGCCGGATAAGCCGCAGCCACACCAGCACGATCAGCGCGATCCCCGCCAGGAACGGCAGCACCGCCGCCACCGCCACCACAACCCAGCGCAGCATGGTCACGAACGCGTCCCAGCCGCCCGCGAGCGCGTCGACGACACCGGGGTCGTCGTCCTTCTCGGCCTTGGCGACGGGCGACTCGGACAGGGACAGGGTGATGGTGGCCAGGCTCGTGCGGTCCTTCAGGGACGCCTGGCGGGCGAGCAGTGACTCCAAGTCGGCCTGACGGGTGCTCAGTTCGCCCTCCAGGGTCACCACGTCGCTCAGTCTGGTCGCCTTGTCCATCAACTCCCGGATCCGCGCCACACTCGCGCGCTGCGTCGCGATCCGGCTCTCCACGTCGACGACCTGGTCGGTGACGTCCTGTGCGTTCGCGGTGCGCTCCAGGAGCTTGCCCGCGCCCTCCAGATCGGCGAGGACCTCGTCGTACTTCTCGACGGGTATCCGCAGCACCACCTCCGTCTGTTCCCGGCCCTCCTCGTCGCGGGAGGTGGACTCCTTGCCGACGAATCCGCCCGCGGTCTCGGTGCTGGTGCGGGCCGCGGCGAGCGCCTTCGGCACGTTCTTGACCTGCACGGTCAGCGTGGCGGTGCGGATGATGTGATTCACCGCGGGCTGGGGTGCGGTCGTGGCCTGCTTGCCGCCGGTGCCGGCCTCGGTACCGGCCGCGCCCTCCGCCTGACTCTGTGCCGCCTTGTCGTCGGACAGGGCGCTGCCGCCGCCGTCGCTGCTGTCGGCGCCTGCGCTGCACCCGGTCAGGGCGAGGCCCGCGGCGAGCAGGAGGCCGGCCAGGGCCCGCGCGGGCCGTACCGGACGTCGTGATCGTGATGTGCGCATGCGGGCGTCCCCCCGAGGGTCGTGAACAACTGACGTTCCTTCGACGCCGGAGTGGGTGCGAACGTTGGACTCCGGTGGTTCCGATGCGGTCACGGTCGGGACTCGTGAAGGACACCGGGCCGCCGTCGGACTGTCAGTGAGGTCTGAGAGGCTGGGGCCATGAGCGGATCACGGGTCGTCGTCATCGGAGCCGGCATCGCGGGACTGGCCGCGGCGCACCGGCTGTCGCAGCGCGGTGCGCGCGTCACCGTGCTGGAGGCGTCCGACCGCGTGGGCGGCAAGCTGCTGCCCGGCGAGATCGCGGGCGCGCGCGTCGACCTCGGCGCCGAGTCGATGCTGGCCCGCAGGCCGGAGGCGGTGGCCCTCGCGCGCGAGGTGGGCCTCGACGACCGCCTCCAGCCGCCCGCGACCGCGACCGCCTCGATCTGGACCCGCGGCGCCCTGCGCCCCATGCCCAAGGGCCACGTCATGGGCGTCCCCGGCACCGCCGAGGCGCTGGCCGGAGTGCTCTCCGAGGAGGGCCTCGCCCGCATCGAGCAGGACGCGGAGCTGCCCCGCACGGAGGTCGGCGACGACGTGGCGGTCGGTGAGTACGTGGCGGCGCGCCTGGGCCGCGAGGTCGTCGACCGCCTCATCGAACCCCTCCTCGGCGGGGTCTACGCGGGCGACGCGTACCGCATCTCGATGCGCTCGGCCGTCCCGCAGCTCTTCCAGGTCGCCCAGACCCACACCTCGCTCACCGAGGGCGTCCGCGAGATCCAGGCGAGGATGGCCGCCCATCAGCAGACCGGACCGGTGTTCATGGGGATCCGCGGCGGCGTGGGCACCCTCCCGCTCGCCGTCGCCGACTCGGTCCGCGCGCGCGGCGGCGAGATCCTCACCGGCGCCCCGGTGACCGAGCTGCGCCGCGAGCCGTCCGGTGGCTGGAGGGTCGTCGCCGCGGACCGCGTCCTGCACGCCGACGCCGTGATCGTCGCCGCCCCCGCCCCGGCCGCCGCGGGCCTCCTGCGCGCCGAGGCCCCCGAGGCCGCCACCGAGCTCGACACCGTGGAGTACGCCTCCATGGCCCTGGTCACCCTCGCCTACCGCCGCTCCGCCACCGCCCTGCCCGCGGGCAGCGGCTTCCTCGTCCCGCCGGTCGACGGCCGCACCATCAAGGCGTCCACCTTCGCCTCCCAGAAGTGGGGCTGGATCGCCGACGAGAACCCGGACGTCGTCGTCCTGCGCACCTCCGTCGGCCGCCATGGCGAGACGAAGATCCTCGAGCGCGACGACACCGCCCTGGTGGACGTCTCCCGCCATGACCTGCGCGAGGCCACCGGGCTGGACGCCACCACCCTCGAAACCCGCGTCACCCGCTGGACCGACGGCCTGCCCCAGTACCCCGTCGGCCACCACGCGCGCGTGGCCCGCATCCGCGAGCACGTCGCCAAGCTTCCGGGCCTCGCGGTGTGCGGCGCGCAGTACGACGGCGTCGGCATCCCGGCCTGCATCGCGAGCGCCTACGCGGCGGTGGACCAGATCCAGGGGGACCTGACCGCCGTACGGGAGCTCACGGCCAACCCGGTGCAGAGTCTGCACGGCGGAGCGGGAGAATAGGGCCCATGAGCAACGACGCCCCCACCCCCGAGTCCGGCAGGGTCCCGAACAAGGGCAAGCTGGCCAAGGACCTCAACGAGGTCATCCGTTACACGCTCTGGTCCGTCTTCAAGCTGAAGGACGTGCTCCCCGAGGACCGCACGGGTTACGCCGACGAGGTCCAGGAGCTGTTCGACCAGCTCGCCGCCAAGGACGTCACGATCCGCGGCACCTACGACGTGTCCGGGCTGCGCGCCGACGCCGACGTCATGATCTGGTGGCACGCGGAGACCAGCGACCAGCTCCAGGAGGCGTACAACCTCTTCCGCCGCACCAAGCTGGGCCGCGCACTGGAGCCGGTCTGGTCGAACATGGCGCTGCACCGCCCCGCCGAGTTCAACCGCTCGCACGTCCCGGCGTTCCTGGCGGACGAGAACCCCCGCGACTACGTGAGCGTCTACCCGTTCGTGCGGTCGTACGACTGGTACCTCCTCCCCGACGAGGACCGCCGCCGCATGCTCGCCGACCACGGCAAGATGGCCCGCGGCTACCCGGACGTCCGCGCCAACACGGTCGCCTCCTTCTCCCTCGGCGACTACGAGTGGATCCTGGCCTTCGAGGCCGACGAGCTCTACCGCATCGTCGACCTCATGCGCCACCTGCGCGCCTCCGAGGCGCGGATGCACGTCCGCGAGGAGGTCCCGTTCTACACGGGCCGCCGCAAGGAGATCGGTGAGCTCGTGGCGGGCCTCGCCTGATCAGCGAGCGGGTCCGACGGTCGCCTTCCGAGAGCTGCCCTTCGGCTTCGGCCCCGGCTCGGGGCGCGGGGCGCATGCGGCGCGCCGCTCCGGAAGGCGCCCCTCCAGCAGGTAGGCGTCCAGGTATCCGTTGACGCAGGGGTTCGGGCCGCCCGCGATGCCGTGCGTGCCCGCGTCCCGCTCGGTCACCAGCACCGAGCCGGACAGCCGCCGGTGCAGCTCCAGGGCGCCGGCGTACGGAGCCGCCGCGTCCCGCTCGGCCGCCAGAATCAGCGTCGGCGGCAGCTCACCGGGCCCGGTGCGCACATCGAGGGCCCGCTGGCGCGGCGCGGGCCAGTACGCGCAGGGCAGGTTCATCCACACGTTGTCCCACGTCTCGAACGGCGCGACCCGCGCCAGCCGGGTGTTGTCCCGGTCCCACACCTTCCAGTCCGTCGGCCAGGACGCGTCGTTGCACTCGACGGCCGTGTAGACGGCGTTGGAGTTCTCCGCCTCCTTCGCCGCCTCCTGATGCGGCCCGGCCTGCTGGATCAGCGGCTTGGGATCACCCTTGAGATACGCCGACAGGGCCTGTGCCCGATGCGGCCAATAGTCGTCGTAGTACCCGGCGGACAGGAACGCCCCCTGCAGCTCCCCCGGCCCGACCTTCCCCCCGGCCGGCCGGGCGGCCAGCCGCGCCGCCGCCTTCTGGTAGCTGCGCAGCACCTCCGCGGCCGTGTCCCCGAGCCCGTACACGTCGTCGTGCCTGGCGACCCACTCCCGGAAGTCCGCCCACCGTTCCTCGAACGCGGCCGACTGGTCCAGGTTGTTGCGGTACCAGATCTGCTCCGGGTCAGGGTTCACCGCCGCGTCGAAGACCATCCGCCGTACATGCGAGGGGAACAGCGTCGCGTACAGCGCGCCGAAGTAGGTCCCGTACGAGGCCCCCACGAACGTCAGCTTCCGCTCGCCCAGCGCGGCACGCAGCACGTCCAGGTCCCGGGCGTTGTTCAGGGAGGTGTAGTGCCGGAGAGCCGTACCCGACCGTTTCGCACACCCGCGCGCGTACGCCTTCGCCTGCGCGATGTGTTCCTTCTTGTACGACAGTGAGGGGTGCGCCGGTGCCTGCGTGGGCGCCTTCACGTACTGCTTCGGGTCCGTGCAGGACAGCGGCGCCGAACGACCCACCCCGCGCGGTGCGTAGCCCACGAGGTCGTACGCCGCGGCGAGCCTCTTCCACTCGGGGAGCGCGCCGACCAGCGGGAAGTACATGCCGGAGCCGCCGGGACCGCCGGGGTTGTAGACCAGGGCGCCCTGCCGGGGCACCCTGCGCTTGCTGTTGTGCGGGTCCTTGTGGGTGGCCCGCACCCGGCTGACGGTCAGTTTGATCTGCCGGCCGTCGGGGCGCGCGTAGTCGAGCGGGACGGACACCGTGCCGCACCGGACACCGTCGGGCAGGTCCTCCACCGCGGGGCAGGCGCCGAAGCGGACTCCGGCCGTCCCGGCGCGCGCGGCGGCGATCGCGGTGCCGTGGAGTTCCGCCGCGCCCGGGGCGGCCGGAGCGCCCCCGGCCGGTGCGGCGGCGAGCGTGGTCAGAAGCAATGACCCGGCGGCCGTGAGGAGGGCGGGGGCTCTCATCGGTATCCCTTCGGTGCGCGGCAGCGACAAAAGGGATGTTTCGTTCGACTGTGGGGGAAGGCAAGCACCGCCCCGCCGGTGTCGGCCCCAATGCCTCCGTGCGCCCCCCGATTGAGCTCAGTCGCACCCGTGCGGCCGACGGTGCTCCTCGCCGTGTCCGCCGGGCCGCTCTTCTCGCCACTCCTCACGAGGACGGCCGCGATGCTGCTCACGATGGGCGAAGGCCGCGCGCAGATCGGGTTCGCCGACCGCGCTGATGCCGCGTACGGCGACGGAGGTGAGATACGTCCGCTCGTCTGTACTGCCGGTGCGCCGGGACAGGGCGCCGAGCAGACGCTGGCCGGCCGGGGACGCCCAGCGTGAGTACGGGTGGACCTCCATCCGCGCGATGGCCAGACAGCTGAGGGACAGCGCGAGCGGCAGCGCGAACCAGAGTGCGACCAGATGCCGCGGCATCTCCGAGGGGGCGGGCACGAGCAGCGCGATCGCGCCCAGCGCGACGACGGCCACCGAGGCCAGCCGCACCTGGCGGACCGCCGCCGCGATGCCGGACCGGGCGCCGTCGGGCACGGCGAGGCCCGCGTCCACGAGCCGGTCGGCGATGCTGCGCACCGCGTCCGCCGAGGCCGCGTCCGCGCGCACCGGCGCGATCCGGGACTGTCCCTCGGGGCCGATGGCCCCGATGACCGTGCGCTCCATCTCGTCCCGCCCCCGCGGATCGACGACGGTCGCCCAGCCGGTGTGGGCCAGCAGCAGCCGTCGCTGCCGGGCCATGGAGACGAGCGTCAGATCGGCGACCCGCCGCGGGCCGCCCGACAGGAACGCGGCCTCGTACAGCGTCAGATCATGTCTCCGGGCATCCGCGTCGGCGGCCGCCGCGTGTACGGCGGCCAGGCACAGCCGCGTGCACGCGGTGCCGGCGGCGGCCCACGCCAGCAGCAGAAGAAGAACCCAGAACATGCCGCGTTTCTATGCCAAGGCTCCCGGCGGCGCCATGGGCTGTTCACAATCCGGACGGAGTGTTGTCGGCGTGTGACGTTCCGTTTGTCCGGAAGCGGACTACGACGGGACGGGGACCGGGGGCGGGCTGGAGGCGGCCGGGGGCAGAGTGAAGGTCGTCGCGTACGGCGACGGGGTGACCGGGACGACCGCGCCCGGGTCGGTCGTCGGGCCGGGCGGGGCCGGGGAGTTGGTGATCGGGGGCGTGCTGCCGGTGGCCATGTCCCGGGCCAGGGCGCCGAAGTCGACGTACCCGGTGGCCTCCAGGATCTTGATGTGGTCCAGCACGGTGGTGTTGGCGTCGTCGGCCAGGGCGCGGACCAGGGAGTTCTGGGTGCTCGCGCGAACCTCCGCGACGACCGAGAACACCCTGCCGTGCGCGAGACGCAGGATGTTGGCGAACTGGCGGTCGTAGTCGACACCCTGGGCCTGGTTCAGGGTGTCGAGCCACTGCTTCTGCTGATCGCTGGGCTCGTTGGGCAGGGTGAGTCCGAGCTTCGACGCCACGTCACGCACGCGTGCGTCGAGGAACGTGTGCCCCTCGACCAGGTGCTGCCCCGCCGTCCGTACGGCCTGCGTCGTGCCCTTCTGCTCCGCCTGCTGTCCCGCGGGCAGTTCCCACAGGCCCGCCAGCCGCACCTTCGTGACGAATTCCCGGTCCAGTGCCGAGAGCGGCCCGTACGGCGTCGTCACGGTCCCGGCGTTGAGCACGCTCAGTCCCGTGCCGGAGCGGTCGGCATAGGACCAGATCGGGACGAGCAACGCCACGAGGGTCGCCGTGAGTCCGGCGATGATGACCCCGGTGCCGGAGAAGATGCCTCGCCCCTTGACGGGCGGTCGCGGTCGCATGGTGCCTCCTGTTGCGGCACCGCACGCTAGTGGGATTCAGGTGCGGGATTGACATATTACTGCCGGGTCCGTGGAGGTCGTGTGTCGGCTGCGGGGGCCCGCCGCGGGGCGGGTTGCATCCGCTGTCGGCCGTCAGCCTGCGCGGGTGGGCGACACCCACCCCCGGGCACCCGCACCCTCAGTGCCGCAGCAACACCCTCCGCGTGGCCCGAGCCAGCCGCACCGCCGGCCTTCGGGACCTCGGCGTGGGCCCCGATCGCTCCAGCCACCACTCCCGCAGCTCCCGTCGCACCCGCGTGTCCGCCAACTCCCCGCCCAGCAGCAGCTGTTCGGCGAAGCTCAGTGCGTCCCGCCGGTATCCGTCCGTCATCGGCGCCCCCTGCGCATACGCCAGGAACGCCGGCCGATAACCCGCCCCGAGGATCACCGGCAGTTCGGGCGCGACCTTCGCCACCACATCCGCCCGCTTCCCCGCGAGCGCCCGGGCCTGCACCCCCAGCCGCACCCGGTCGAACCCCTCCGGCACCGGAGTCCCCGCCACGAGCGCGGAGAGCAGTGCGGTCTGGGCGAGAGCGAGCCGCTGGCGGGCGGGGTCGGTCGGGACGCCCGACGGCTCCACGTCGGCGGCAGCGCGCCACGCACCGTCGGCCCGTGCACCGCCGCCCTTCTCCACCGCCTCCCGGATGGCCCCCAACTCCCGCTCCAGTTCACCCGGTTCGGGAAAGTTCTCGTCCCGCTCCAGCAGCACCCCAGGCGGCGAGACGCGGGACGCGAGGTCGGTGAGGATGTCGAGGACGGGCCGCGGCACCGGGTGGGCATGGCTGTCGTGCCACACCCCGTCCCGCTCGAACCCGCCCGCGACATGGACGTACGCGATGGCCTCCAGCGGAAGCCCGGCGAGGGCCTCGGCCGGGTCCTCGCCGCGGTTGACGTGGTTGGTGTGCAGGTTGGCCACGTCGATCAGCAGCCGTACCCCTGTCCGGTCCGCGAGGTCGTACAGGAACTGCCCCTCGGTCATCTCCTCGCCCGGCCACGAGATCAGCGCGGCGATGTTCTCCACGGCGAGCGGCACCGGCAGCGCGTCCTGCGCGATACGGATGTTCTCGCAGAGGACGTCCAGGGCGTCCCGGGTGCGCGGGACGGGCAGCAGGTGCCCGGCCTCCAGGCGGGGGGAGGCGGTCAGCGGGCCGCCCGCGCGGACGAACGCGATGTGCTCGGTGACCAGCGGCGAGCCCAGCGCCTCGGCCCGCTCGGCGAGGGCGAGAAGCCGCCCCGCGTCGGGCCGGTCGGCGCCGCCGAGGCCGAGCGAGACGCCGTGCGGCACCACGGTCACCCCGCGCTCGCGCAGCCGCCGCAGCGACTCGGGGAGGTGCCCGGGGCACAGGTTCTCGGCCACGACCTCGACCCAGTCGATGCCCGGCATGCGCTCCACCGCGTCCGCGATCTCCGGCCGCCATCCGATACCCGTCCCCAGTCGCTCCATGGTCCGCCCCCTCCTCGGCCTCTCCCGCATCCGCTCCGGTCGCCGTCCGCTCGGCGTGACGGAGGTATGGCCCCGGGCCCCGCGCCCGAACCGTGCCCGGGCGACCTTCAGAGCAACATTTGAGCTTCGGCCCCGACACGGCCACCGACATCACCTGCCGCTTCCGGTCCACGCCCGCGGTTCCCGGCCCAGCAGCCGCGGCATCCCTTCCAGTGGCGCGGCCTCGGTTCGTGGCCTTCAGCTGTGGGGGTGAGCCCCGGCCTGCGGCCGGCGGCGTCACTTGCCGGTTCCGGTCCATACCTGCGGTTCACGGCCGAGCAGTGGCGGCGTCTCTTCCAGTGGCGCGGCCCCGGCCTGCGGCCGGCGGCGTCACTTGCCGGTTCCGGGCCAT
Source organism: Streptomyces sp. SAI-127 (assembly GCF_029894425.1). Lineage (NCBI taxonomy): Bacteria > Bacillati > Actinomycetota > Actinomycetes > Kitasatosporales > Streptomycetaceae > Streptomyces > Streptomyces sp. SAI-127. The sequence goes on along the minus strand of NZ_JARXYJ010000001.1, from coordinate 2,749,289 downwards.
GCCTGCGGTTCCCGGCCCAGCAGTCGCAGTGTCTCCTCCAGCGGACCCGTCCCGTCCGTGACCTTCAGTGCGGGTGCGAACGCGAAGCCCGGTCCGCGGGCGGTGGGGTCCGTCGGGACGCGTCGGGCCACGGCGAGGGCCGCGGTGAGCACTTCGTTCGTCAGGTGGAGTCGCACGCCGAGCGTGGCCGCAACGTCCCAGGCGTGCACCACGTAGTCGACGAAGTGAAAGGCGATCGCCGTGCGGCCGGGAAACCCTCCGCCCAGCTCCGGCAGCACGAACTCCCGCTCGAGAACACCCGGTTCGGCGAACGCCCCGAGCACCGCGTCCGCGGCCGCCCGATGCGCACGGGCAGGCTCGCCCGTCCCCTCCCGCTCCCGCCAGTACCCCGGATCGCCGCCCACGCCTCGAGCGGCGGCCGCGAACCCGTGGTGCTGGGCGGTCATGTGCGCCACCAGCCGCCGCAGGTTCCACCCCGCGCAGGGGGTCTCCCGCTCCCAGACCCCGTCGTGGCCGTCCCCGGCCGACTCCACGACCCGGCAAGCCTCCTGTACGGCGATCCGGTCCAACTCGACGACATCCATCAGCGCTCCTCGGTGATCAGGTCCAGGGCGTACGCCCACACGGCATCGGGGTCGAACTCCTCGAACTCCCGCCGGAACGACCGCAGTTCACCGCGTCCGCGATGCGCACGCACGATCCGCACATGGTCGGGGCGCCCGGTGAACTCCTTCAGTCCCCGCTCGTCGGCCCACACGGACACGGACCCGGAGCGCCGTCGGAGAGGATCCGCGAACAGCCACATCCCGACCGCGCCGGGTGTCGACGGCCAGGTGCGGCGCAACCGCATCCCGGCCAGCGCGACGGCGACGGACTGCCCGTAGCCGCGGGCGGTGAAGTCGGTGACACCGACGAGCACGAAGTCGTCGAGCGGGATGGCGGGGCCGGACTTCCAGCGGGAGCGAAGGACGCGTCGTCGAGGAGTACCCATGCCCCGACCATAAAACTAAACGAACGATCGTGCTACTAGTTTCCGGGCTCGAAACGACTCGGGCAACCGGCCGAACCCCCGCAGCGCTTCAGGCGTCAGGTTCGCAGCCGGGACGCGATACCCCGCCGGGCCCTGACGTAGGGCGTGGTCTCGCCGTGCAGCACCGACATCGCGTTCGCCGTCTCCATCAACGCGACGACCTCGAAGGCGAGTTGCGCCGGATCGGTGTCCGCGCTCAGCTCACCCGCGGCCCGCGCCCGCTCGGCGCACCTCTCCAACTCGCCGAGCCAGGCACGCTGGGCCTCGACGAGCGCGTCGTGGACCGGCCCCTCCCGGGCGTCGAACTCGGCCATCACGCCGAAGAAGAAACAACCCCCCGGGAAGACCCGCTGCTCCGAATACCGGAGCCAGCCCTCGCACAGCCCCCGCAGCCGGTCGACGCCCTCGGCCGCCTGGGAGACCGGCTCCAGCACCTCGACGACGAAGATCCGCGAGGCTTCCCGCACGGTCGCCAGCTGCAGCTCCTGCTTGGATCCGAACAGAGCGAACACCCCGCTCTTGCTCAGCTCCAGTTCCCCGGCCAGCCGACCCACGGACAAGGCCTCCAGCCCCTCGACCGAGGCGATGTCGACGGCCCGCCGCAGCACTGCCCGACGGGTGCGGTTGCCCCGCTCGACACGTCCGTCGACCCGGGTCATCGCAGCGCCGGATGGTCCGCTACGACCGTGCAGGAGCCCGGCGCGATCTCGGTGAAACCGGCGTCACGGACCAACGGCAGCCCGCCGGTGGTGAGTTCACCCCACCGCGCGGGATCCGCGGCCCGTACGGCGAGCGGGAACCCGGCGTCCCGCCAGGCGGCCCGCTCCTCGTCCGACAGTTCCCACCAGGCCAGTTGGGCGCCGTGACCGGCCTGAGCCATCGCCTTGCCCGCCGACATGCCGAGGTCCGGATTGAGCCACAGGACGGGAGCCGCCGCGTCCGCCTCCACGGGCGGCTCGGGATCGTCGAGATCGGTCCCGGAGACCTGGAGCCTGGCCAGATCCTTCGGCCAGCCGTCGAGCGGCACCGGAGGGAACACCCGCACCTGCGCCGACTTCCCCGCCACGGTGATCCCGGGCAACCCCTCGGCCCGCCGCCACTCGGCGCCCCGGGCCCGCCGTACGACCTTCCGGATCCGGGCGTCCTGCCAGTCCCGCACCACCTCGGCCCACTCCCCGTCGCCGACGGAACGCTCGTCGCCGAGCAGGACGAGAACCGCGCGGGCGGCGGTCTCGAGAGCGTCGGTGCGAGCAGGCGGAGCCGTCTTCTCGATACGGACGACCAGGGGCAGCACGAACTGGGGTGCCTGGTCGCGCGCGGTCGGCTCGGAGCGGAAGGGGCTGTCGGTCGAGGGCGTCACATCGTGGCTCACCCGGACAACCCTAAGGTCACCCGGAGCAGGCCGTCCGCTGAGCCTCCTGCCACTCGCAGACCGGGCACAGGGTGATCCCCTTGTACGACTCCGGATACTCCGTCGGCTCCCGGCACAGCACGCACTCCGCATACGGCGGCCCATCGGCGACCGGAGGCTTCGGCACGTTGCCGATCGTGCAGTAGTCCTCGCTCATACCTCCAGCCTAGGACCCGATCAGCTCGGACACCTTCACGAACCGGAACCCCCGCTCGCGCAGCTGAGGCACCACCGCCCGCACCACCCGCTCCGTCGTCGGCGCGGCACTGCGCGTGCAGTGCATGACCACGACCGATCCCGGCCGCACCCCCTCCAGCACCTGCCGGGTCACCGCCTCCGCGTCCGTCGCGAACGCGTCCCCGCTCACCACGTCCCACTGGACGGCGGTCACACCGACCGGGGTCAGCGCCTTCAGCGCCCGGCGGTCGTAGCACCCGCCGGGAAAACGGAAGTACGGCCTCGCGTCCGGCACCCCCGCCCGCCGGAACGCCGCGTACGCCCGCTCCACGTCCGCCCGCATCCGGTCACCGGAGACCGTCGGCAGCCCGTAACAGTCGCCGGTGAAGGCGTAGTGGCTGTAGGAGTGGTTGGCGACCTCGAAGAGCGGGTCCCGCCCGAGGGAACGGGCCTGCTCCGGATACTGCTCGGCCCACCGCCCGGTCATGAACACGGTGGCCGGCACCCTCAGTGCCCGCAGGGCCGCGATCAGCCCTGGATTGTCGAAGTGCTCGCCTGCCGCCGCCCGCGCCCCCTGGTCCGCCGTCATGTCGGCGTCGAAGGTGAGCGCGACGGTCCTGCCGTGGGTACGGGAGCCGTTCTTGAAGACGGGGGTCAGACCGCCCGGGCCGGGGGCGAGAGTCGGGGGCGCGGAAGGAGCCGTAGGGGTCGCGGAGGGTGCCGGGCGGACGGGCTGCGGCGTGGCGGCGCAGGCGGTGAGGGCGGCGCCGAGAACACAGGCGGCGGTGACTCGTCGTACAAGAGGGATCACCGTATGAAAATAGGGCGAACTGTGCTATTTACCTCTCACCCCGGCCGCAACGTCACCCGCTCAGATGTCCCGCCTCTCCAGCGGCTTGGTCGCCGGCCCCTGGATCACCTTGCCGTTCGTGTCGAAGCGGGAGCCGTGGCAGGGGCATTCCCAGGCGTCCTCGGCCCCGTTGAAGGAGACCAGGCAGCCGAGGTGGGTGCAGCGCGGGGAGACGGCGTGCAGGGCGCCTTCGTCGTCCCGGTACACCGCGAGCCGGTCGCCGTTGACCCGGACGACCGCGCCCTCACCGGGCGGGAGGGACTCCAGCGGGGGCGAGGGGCGCAGGCGGTCGCCGACGAAGTGGCGGGCCACCTGTGCCTGGGTCTTGAGGAAGGTCGGGGCCTCGCGGACCGTCGAGCGCAGGCGGCGCGGGTCGTACAGGTCGCTCCACGCGCACTTCTCGCCGGTGATCTGGGCCGCGAGCAGGCGGCCCGCCATGATTCCGCCGCTGATGCCCCAGCCGCCGAAGCCGGTGGCGACGTAGGTGTGCTTGGCACCCGGGTGCAGGGGGCCGACGAGCGGCACGGTGTCCGTGGGGTCGTTGTCCTGGGTGGCCCAGGCGTGGGTGAGGTCCACGTCGGGGAAGTGCCGGGAAGCCCAGGCGCCCAGGCTGTCGAAACGGCTCCGGGTGTCGCCCGTGCCGGGCGTGAAGTGCTCGCCGGTGACGATGAGCAGGCGCCGGTCGGCGTCCCAGGGAGCCGTACGGACCGAGCGGGTGCCCTCCTCCGGCGTGATGTACATACCGTCCGGATCCCGTTCCCGGTCGATCGTCCCGGCGACGACCAGCTCGCGTCGCGGGGAGAGCCGGGTGAACAGGAGGGCACGGTCGAAGATCGGATAATGGGTGGCGACCACGACGTCCCGGGCCGTCACCGTCGCCCGCGTGTCGGTCGTCAGACGGCACGGCTCGCCCTCTTCGAGGCCCAGGACGGCCGTGTGCTCGTGGACGGCCGCGCCCGAGGAGACGAGGTCCTCGGCCAGGGCGAGCAGGTACTTGCGCGGATGGAACTGCGCCTGCCCGGTCACCCGCACCGCGCCCGCCACGGGGAACGGCAGCCCGGTCTCCGTCACGAACGAAGCCGGCAGCCCCGCCTCCCGGGCGGCCGCCGCCTCGGCCCGCAGCTCGTCGACGCGGCTCGCGTCACTGACGTAGGTGTAGGCACTGCGCTGCTCCCAGTCGCAGTCGACGCCCAGCTCCGCCGCGATCCCGGCGGCCCGCTCGATCGCCTCGCTCTGCGAGCGGGCGTACAGCCGGGCGCCCTCGGGGCCGCGGGTGCGGCGCAGCTTGTCGTAGATCAGGGTGTGCAGGGCGGTCAGCTTGGCGGTGGTGTGCCCGGTGACCCCCGCGGCCACCTGCCCGGCCTCGAGGACCGCCACCCGGCGCCCGGCCCGCGTCAGTTCCCACGCCGTGCTCAGCCCGGCGATACCGGCGCCGATCACGGCCACGTCGACGTCGAGGTCCTCGGTCAGTGGCGGCCGGGGTCCGCCGGGTGCCGTCTCCAGCCAGTACGAGCCCTTGACGTGCCGGTTCTCGGTCATGCGCCCCGAGTACCCACGGATTCACTGTTCGAGCAGCCGCCTCCGGGCTTCCTCCACGTCGAAATCAGCCTTCGGATACCGCGGGTCCAGCTCCGACAGGTGTTCGAGGAGGAGTCGGCTGACCGCCCAGTTGCGGTACCACTTGCGGTCGGCGGGGACCACGTACCACGGGGCGTGCGGTGTGGAGCAGCGCTCCAGTGCCAACTCGTACGCCTGCTGGTAGGCGGGCCAGGGCGCGCTCGTCGATGTCCGAGACGTTGAACTTCCAGTGCTTGTCCGGGCGGTCGAGGCGCTTGAGCAGGCGGTCGCGCTGTTCGTCGTACGAGATGTGCAGGAAGCACTTGATCACGGTGACGCCGTCGCCGGTGAGGGCCTTCTCGAAGCGGTTGATCTCGTCGTAGCGGCGCTCGATCTCGGCGGCCGGGGCGAGGGCGCGGACCCGGGCGATGAGGACGTCCTCGATGGGGGTCCCCCCGCGCGAGCGAAGTCGAGCGTGGGGGAGTGAGCGGTCGAGGATGCCCAGCTCACCGGCTTGCGGGAGGGCCGTTTTGATGCGCCGGAGGAAGTGGTGCCGCAGTTCCCTGGGCGTGGGCGCCTTGAAGGCGTGGACGCGGCAGCCGGACGGGTTGAACAGGCCGATGACGTGCTTGACCGTGCCGCCCTTGCCGCTGGTGTCCATGCCCTGCAGCACCAGCAGGACCCGGCGCCGGTCGCCCGCCGTGCTCGCCGCCCACAGGCGTTCCTGCAGGTCGGCGAGCGGGGTGGCCAGATCGGTCATCGCCGCCAGACCGGCCTGCCTGTCACGGGGGCCGGCCGGCATCTCCCGGGAGTCGTGGGCGGCGAGGTCCATCGGCTTGCCGCCCGGTACCCGCAGCAGCTCACGCAGGGCGAGACCGTCGCCGGCCGTGGAGCCCTCCTTCTTCCCAAGGCCCTTCGAGCCCTCCTTCGGCATGGGGCACCCCTTCCGGTCCGGGTCCGGCCCCTCGATCCCGCGCCGAGGGGCCGGGGCGCGCCGGCCGTCGTGCGGGGCGGCTACCGGCGCCAGGGGCCCGTCACCGCGAAGGTCGTCCCGGGCGTGTAGCAGTTGACGTACATCGTCTGCCCGTCGGGGGAGAAGGTGACGCCCGCGAACTCGCCCCACTCCGGCGCCTCCGGCGTGCCGATGTTCTGCCGGCCGCGGGCCATGGCGTACACCTCGCCGTGCCGCGTCACGCCGAAGACGTGCTGGGCGCCGTTGCCGTCCTCGCACACCATCAGACCGCCGCTGGGCGCGAGGCAGATGTTGTCCGGGGACTCGCCGGGCAGTTGGACGTCGGTGTCCGGACCGAAGACGATCACCAGGGTCAGCCGGCGCGCCGAGGGGTCGTAGCGCCAGATCTGCCCGAAGTGGTCGGCGGCCGAACCCTCGGCGCTGTGCGCGAACGACGAGACGAAGTAGACGCTCTTCCCGCCCCAGTAGCAGCCCTCCAGCTTCTGGGCATGGGTGATGCCCTTCGGGCCGAAGTCCTGGAGCCGGACGGGGGTTTCGGTGGCCAGCGGGTCCGGTACGTCGACCCACTCGACGCCCTCGAAGCAGGCACCCGTCTCCTGGATCGCGGACAGATCCGGTACGCCCGGTACCCGCATCGCCTGGAGCCGGCCGCCCGCGCGCAGTGAACCGAGGCCGCCCTCGGGCCGGTTGGGCAGGAAGCGGTAGAAGAGGCCGAAGGGCTTGAGGAAGGCGTCCTCGGTCTCGTAGACGATGCCGCGTTTCGGGTCGATCGCGATGGCCTCGTGCTGGAAGCGGCCCATCGCGGTCAGCGGTACGGCCCCGGAGCGGTGCGGGTCGACCGGGTCGACCTCGAAGATGAAGCCGTGGTCCTTGGTGTAGCCGTTGGTGCCGGCCTTGTCCTCGGTCTCCTCGCAGGTCAGCCAGGTGCCCCAAGGAGTGGGCCCGCCCGCGCAGTTGACGGCGGTGCCGGCGATGGCGACCCGCTCCGACAGCACGTTGTCGCGGGAGTCCAGCGTGAGGGCCGTACAGCCGCCCTTGCCCGCCGGGTCGTAGGTGAGGCCCTCGACCGTGGGGACGGCGATGGCCGCGGTGGGGCGGTTCTCGTGGTTGCGGACCAGGTGGACGCGACCGTGTCTGCCGGGCAGAGCGGTCATGCCGTCGTGGTTGGAGGGGACCTTGCCCTCACCGGAGCGGAGCTGGTCGCCCTCACGGGACAGGACCTTGTAGCGGAAGCCCTTGGGCAGGTCCAGCAGGCCTTTCGGGTCGGGGACGAGCGGGCCGTAGCCGGTGTGGCCGAGTGACTGGGCGGCGGCGGTGCCGGCGAAGAGTTCGGAGAGGGCGCCGGTGAAGGCGATGCCCACGCCCAAGGCGCCGGAGCGGGCCAGGACCTGACGTCGTGTTGCGGACATGGCGGAGCAACCTTCCTGCTGGCGGACAGGACTGTGACGTCGCTGTGTCTATCACCTGGGTCGGCCCGCGGGAACCACGCGCGTAGCGTGTCCCTGTCCGTCACTTGCCGGTCGGGTGCTCCTGCGCCCTCTCCAGGAAGCGCAGCAACTCCACCGGGAAGGGCAGGACGAGCGTCGAGTTCTTCTCGGCGGCCACCGCCACGACCGTCTGCAGCAGCCTGAGTTGGAGTGCGGCGGGCTGCTCGGACATCTCCTGGGCTGCCTCCGCGAGCTTCTTCGAGGCCTGGAGTTCGGCGTCGGCGTTGATGATCCGGGCCCGCCGCTCACGGTCGGCCTCGGCCTGCCGGGCCATCGACCGCTTCATCGCGTCCGGCAGCGACACGTCCTTGATCTCGACGCGGTCCACCTGCACGCCCCAGCCGACGGCCGGGCTGTCGATCATCAGCTCCAGGCCCTCGTTGAGTTTCTCGCGGTTGGACAGCAGGTCGTCCAGCTCGCTCTTGCCGATGATCGAACGGAGCGAGGTCTGGGCCATCTGGGAGACGGCGAACTTGTAGTCCTCGACCTTGACGAGGGCGTTCGCGGCGTCGACGACCCGGAAGTAGACGACCGCGTCCACACGCACCGTCACGTTGTCCCGGGTGATGCCCTCCTGGGCCGGCACCGGCATCGTGACGATCTGCATGTTCACCTTGTGCAGCCGGTCCACGATCGGCACGACCACCGTGAACCCGGGCTCGCGCACCGCACCCGCGAGCCGCCCGAGGCGGAAGACCACCCCGCGCTCGTACTGCTTGACGACCCGGGCCGCCGCCGCGAGGTAGACGCACCCCGCGGCACCGGCCGCCACGGCCGCCGTCAACAGTTCCTGGAGCATTCCGACCTCCTCGTCCAGAGGTCCGTATGTCTGCTCCTGCAACGATATGCCCGGTGCCTGGTCCGGGGCCACGACGGGCCCCGGACCAGGCGGGGAGTGCTACGGAGCGGTGGCTTTCACCGGCTCGGGCTCGGTGACCCGGACCGGTTCGGTGCCGACCGCGCTGTGCCGCTCGGCCCAGTTCTCCAGCGCCGTACGGCAGGCGTGGTCCAGGTGGTGCAGACCGGAGAGGTCCAGCTCCACGGGCCGGTCCTGGGGCAGCGACTCCAGGCTGTCGAGGATCTTCGGCAGCCGCAGGAAGGTCGCGTTGCCCGACAGGTGCGCCTGGATGGGGCCCGCGCCCTTGTCGATGATCTCCAGCTTGAGGTGCGAGGCCTCCCAGGCGGTCTTGGCGACCGACAGGGCCAGACCGATCAGCACGCCCTCGAACATGTTCACCGCGACGATCGAGACGGCCGTGACCACCAGGATCAGCGCCTCACCGCGGTGGCCCCGCCACAGCGACACGATCTCCCGGAAGGGGATCAGCTTGAAGCCCGCGTGGACCAGGATGCCGGCGAGCGCGGGCAGCGGGATCAGCGCCAGCGTCGAGGGCAGCAGGGCCGCGAACAGCAGCAGCCACACGCCGTGCATGACCCGGGAGGCCTTGGTCTTCGCGCCCGCCTGGACGTTGGCGGAGCTGCGCACGATGACCGCGGTCATGGGCAGGGCACCGAGCGCGCCGCAGACCGCGTTGCCCGCGCCCTGGGCCATGAGTTCCTTGTCGTACTCGGTGCGCGGTCCGTCGTGCAGCCGGTCCACCGCGGCGGCGCTGAACAGGCTCTCGGCGGAGGCGATCAGGGTGAAGGCGAGGATGGTGCCGAAGATCGCCGGGTTGGCCAGCTCGCCGAACGCCTCGGTGCCGGGCGGCTGGATGGACGCCAGCAGGCCGTTCACCTCGACGGTGGCGATCGACAGGCCGAAGACCTGGGTGACCAGGGTGGCCAGCAGGACCGCGGCGAGCGCGCCCGGCACGGTCTGCGCCTTCTTGGGCAGCTTCTTCCACAGCACCATGACCGCCACGGTGCCCGCGCCGACGGCGAGCGAGGCGAGGGCCGTGGTGCTGCCGAGCGCGTCGACGGCGGCACCGGGCAGCCCCAGGATCTTGTCGATGCCGGACGTGGGCGCCTTCAGGCCGGCCGCCGAGTAGAGCTGGCCGGCGATGAGCACGAGGCCGATTCCGGCCAGCATGCCCTCGACGACCGAGACGGATATCGCCCGGAACCAGCGCCCCAGCTTCAGGGCGCCCATGGCGAGCTGGAGCACTCCGGCGGACAGCACGATCACACCGAGGGCGGGCAGCCCGAACTCGTCGACCGCCTCGAAGACGAGGACGGTCAGACCGGCGGCCGGGCCGGAGACCTGGAGGCTGCTGCCTCGCATGAATCCGGTGACCAGACCGCCGACGATGCCGGTGACCAGGCCGAGTTCGGCCGGCACACCGGAGGCGACGGCCACGCCCACGCAGAGCGGGAGCGCGACCAGGAAGACGACCAGGGAGGCGGCGAAGTCCTGCCGCAGGTGAGGGTATTTGGTCATCATGGCGATCACAGGCCCTCGAACGCGTCGGACTCGGCGCGGTGGACGCGGACCGCGCCCGTGTGCACCTCGTAGTACCAGGCGTGCAGGGTCAGTTGTTCTTCCGCCAGCTTCTTGTCGATGAAGGGGTACGACCGCAGGCGCAGTACCTGGGCCAGGACGTGGCTCTGCACGCCGTCGGCGACGGCCGGGTCCTCGGCCGCGCCCGCGGGACGCGGGGTGGCGTGGTTGAGCCAGTCGCGCACGGCCGGTACGGCGTCCAGGTCGTCGCCGCGCACCAGGGCGCCGACGGCGCCGCAGTGCGAGTGTCCGCAGACCACGATGTCGCGGACGCCCAGCACCTCCACGGCGTACTCGATGGTGGCCGCCTCGCTGGTGGGGGGCTCGGAGGCGTACGGGGGAACGATGTTGCCCGCGGTGCGCAGCTCGAAGAGCTCGCCCGGGCGGGCGCCCGTGATCAGGGCCGGGACGACCCTGGAATCCGAGCAGGTGATGAACAGAACCTGGGGGGACTGGCCTTCGGCCAGCTTGGCGAACTCCTCAGGGCGCTGTCCGAACGTGCGGGCGTTGTCGATGAGGGGCTGCATGTGGTGACTCCTCCTGGCGCGCAATGGGGGCGCGTCGGGCTTACCTGGCGCGCCGCAGGGCGCGTCGGTTTACATGACAGGTGGGGGAACAGATGTGGGGAACTGCTCTGCCGTCAGCAGCGGAACACTTGAAGTGACGCCGGTGCGTGGGCTGTCGAGGGTCTCGACAGGGGGAAATCGCCAGGTGCGACCCGCTGGGGCGGGGTCGCCGGCTCCTGAGCCGACAGTGGGCGCTCGGGCCCCTGGGGGGCGAAGTCGACGGCGCGGTGCCGGTCGCGGGTGCGCAGGGGACCGGTCGGGTCCCCGACGTGGTTGCAGTGGCGTTTGCCGGAGGTTTCGGCGCGCGCCGCCTTGCCGGAGAGCTTGATTCCGGGCTGAGCTTTGGCCTTGGCCTGACGGACGGTGTGCGCGGTTGCGAATCCTTCGGTGGATGCGAAGAAGGGGAGCGCGAGAAGGACGGCGGTGAGGACCGCCAGCGCGGTCCGTACCGTCGCACCTCGGAACATGCGCCCCCCTCTCGGCAGTTCACACTTCTAGTCCAGACCAAGCATTGGTCAATGATCGGTCAAGAAACACCTTAGCCCGGCGAAGTTGTTTGCAGGGTTAACTTAACGTTTCCAGCTGAAGAGAGGCTGAAGCGTGGCGGGTCGTGGCGCGAACCGGCTCTTGATCTTGTGAAATCGATGCGTTAGAAGGGGCCCTCAGGCGCCCTCGACCAGACCCTTCGCGTCGCGCGCCAGCGCGGTGAGCCGGGATATCGCGCGGAAGTACTTCTTGCGGTAGCCGCCGTTCAGCATCTCCTCGCTGAACAGCCGGTCGAAGGGCAGCCCGGAGGCCAGCACCGGCACCTCGCGGTCGTAGAGGCGGTCCGCGAGCACCACGAGCCGAAGCGCCGTCGACTGGTCCGGCACCGGCTGGACATCCGTGAGGCACACCGCCTTCAGACCGTCCGTCAGGGCGCCGTACCGGCTCGGGTGGACCTTGGCGAGATGTGCCAACAGGCTCGGGAAGTCGTCGAGCGAGGCCCCCTCGGTGGCGTACGCCGCCTTGCTGACCTCCTCGTCGGCGAACGGCGCCGGAGCCTCGGGCAGCCCTCGGTGGCGGTAGTCCTCGCCGTCGATGCGCAGGGGGTGGAAGCGTGCGGCGAGACCCTGGATCTCGCGCAGGAAGTCGGCGGCCGCGAACCGGCCCTCGCCGAGCTTGCCCGGCAGGGTGTTGGAGGTGGCGGCGAGCGCCACGCCCGCGTCGACCAGCTTGCCGAGCAGGGTCGAGACCAGGACGGTGTCGCCCGGGTCGTCCAGCTCGAACTCGTCGATGCACAGGAGGCGGTGGCCGGAGAGCGTCTGGACCGTCTTCTGGAAGCCGAGGGCGCCGACCAGGTTGGTCAGCTCGACGAAGGTGCCGAAGGCCTTGAGGGAGGGTTCGGCGGGGGTGGCGTGCCAGAGCGAGGCCAGCAGGTGGGTCTTGCCGACCCCGTAGCCGCCGTCGAGGTAGACGCCGCGCGGGCCCGCCGGGGTCCTGGCCGCCCTGGCCTTCCCGAGCCCCTTTCCGAAACCGAGGAAGCCGCGCTTGCCGCCGCCGACCGCGTGTGCGCCGGAGAGGCCCGCAGCGAAGCCCGCGAGGACCCGGACGGCCTCGGTCTGGCTGGGCTGGTTCGGGTCCGGGATGTACGTGTCGAAACGCACCGAGTCGAACCGCGGCGGCGGCACCATCTCGGCGACCAGCCGGTCCGCGGGGACGTGCGGCTCACGGTCGCACAGGGAGAGCGGGGCGGTGTCGGCCATGGAGCCGAACCCGGACGCGGCGGGGGAAGTAGACACGGTTCACCATGCTAAGGGCCGTGCCACACTGCACGACATGCGACGCCTGTTCCCTGTGACCGACGAGACAGCGATCCGGAGCCCGGAAGGGGCCGACCACGAGTGGGGCCTCGCCGAGCTGGCCGCCGCCTACGCGTATCCCGAGCTCGGGCCGGGCCCCGGGACCCCCGAGGTGTGGCTGCGCGCCAACATGGTGTCCACGATCGACGGGGCCGCCCAGCACGACGGCCGTTCGCAGCCCATCTCCACCGCGACCGACATGCGGATCTTCGGGACGCTGCGAGCACTGGCGGACGTGGTGATCGCCGGTGCGGAAACGGTCCGCCAGGAGGGGTACCGGCCCGCGCGCGTACGGGACGAGTTCGCGGAGCCGCGCGAGGCGGCCGGACAGGGCCCGGTCCCGGCGATCGCGGTGGTCACCGCGAGCCTGGACCTGGACTTCTCCCTGCCGCTGTACACCTCGCCCCTGGTGCCCACGCTGATCCTCACCGGCGCCGCGGCCGCCCCGGACCGGATCGCCGCGGCCGAGAAGGCGGGAGCGCGCGTGGTGATCGCCGGGGACGGCGTCGGCGTGGACCCCGCGCGGGCGGTACGGGCGCTCGCCGAGCTGGGACACACCCGGCTGCTGACCGAGGGCGGCCCCCGGCTGCTCGGCCAGCTGGTGGCCGCCGGAGTGCTCGACGAGCTCTGTCTGACCCTGTCCCCGATGCTCACCGCGGGAGACGCGCAGCGGATCGCCGGGGGGCCGTCGGTGGCGGTGCCGGCACGGTTCGCGCTGGACTCCCTGCTGGAGGAGGACGGATTCCTCTACAGCAGGTACCGCAGGGCCTGACCGCCCCGCTTTGCTTCCGGCGGGCACACTCAATCCGGCAGTACCGTGCGACCACGGGGCAGGATGGTTTCCGCAGAGCGTAGAGAAGGGGACGCCCGGTGTTCACAAGCGTTTTGATGATCGAGAAGGCCCTGACGTCCGCCGACGTGGAGTTCGTCACCACCTTGCACGGTGACGAGTCGGTCGCGTTCCACGTGCTGCTCCAGCCGCGGGGGGATCAGGCCGACCGCCTGCTGCGGGCCATCGACGACGTGGCGCTGGGCGAGCTGGACGAGGCCGTACGGGAGCGGGAGACCCCCGAGGGGCAGGCCGCGAAGCCCTTCGGGGAACGGGCGCTGGAGGTGTCTCTCCAGGCGCTGCGGGTTTCGGGGAGCCAGGCCGACGGACGGCTGATCGAGGACCATCCGCTGGACGCGCTCAGGGCGCTGGTGGAGGAGATCGGGGCCGACGAGGTGATCGTGCTGACCGATCCCCACTACGTGGAGGAGTTCTTCCACCGGGACTGGGCGTCGAGAGCGCGGCACAAGGTCGGCGTGCCGGTGCTGAAGCTGTTCTCGCACAGCAAGGACTAGGGGCCGGCCGCGGTCGCCACAGGCAATAAGCTGGGGCCTTCGCCGTAGCCGTATGCACAGGGAGACACCACATGGCCCCCGGCCTTCCTACCGCCATGGACCGACCGCACTTCATCGGGATCGGTGGGGCCGGGATGTCGGGGATCGCGAAGATCCTCGCGCAGCGAGGGGCGAAGGTGGCCGGCAGCGACGCCAAGGACTCCGCGACCGCCGAGGCACTGCGGGCGCTGGGCGCGACCGTGCACATCGGGCACGCGGCGGAGCACCTGGCCTCCGACGCCACCTGTGTGGTCGTGTCGTCGGCGATCCGGGCCGACAACCCGGAACTGGCGCGGGCGGCCGAGCTCGGCATCCCCGTGGTGCACCGGTCCGACGCCCTCGCCTCGCTGATGGACGGCCTGCGGCCGATCGCGGTCGCCGGTACCCACGGCAAGACCACGACCACGTCGATGCTGGCCGTCTCGCTGAGCGCACTGGGCCTGAAGCCGTCGTACGCGATCGGCGGCGACCTGGACGCCCCCGGCTCGAACGCCCTGCACGGCGAGGGCGAGATCTTCGTCGCCGAGGCGGACGAATCCGACCGCAGCTTCCACAAGTACGCCCCCGAGGTCGCGATCGTCCTCAACGTCGAGCTCGACCACCACGCCAACTACGCGTCGATGGACGAGATCTACGCCTCCTTCGAGACCTTCGTGGACCGCGTCACCGAGGGCGGCACGCTGGTGATCTCGGCGGACCACGAGGGCGCGCGGGAGCTGACCCGGCGCGTCACCGCGGGTGACGTGCGGGTGGTGACCTACGGCGACGCCGAGGACGCCGACGTGCGTGTGCTGTCGGTCGTCCCGCAGGGGCTGAAGAGCGAGGTCACCGTGGAGCTGGACGGCTCGCCGCTCACCTTCACCGTGTCCGTGCCCGGCCGCCACTACGCGCACAACGCGGTGGCCGCGCTGGCGGCGGGCGTCGCGCTGGGTGTCCCGGCCGCCGAGCTGGCTCCCGCCCTGGCCGCGTACACGGGCGTCAAGCGGCGCCTGCAGCTCAAGGGCGAGGCGGCCGGAGTGCAGGTCATCGACTCCTACGCCCACCACCCCACCGAGATGACGGCGGACCTGGAGGCCATGCGGGCGGCGGCCGGTGACGCCCGCATCCTGGTCGTCTTCCAGCCCCATCTGTTCTCGCGGACGCAGGAGCTCGGCAAGGAGATGGGCCAGGCGCTCGCGGCGGCGGACGGCTCGCTGGTCCTGGACATCTACCCGGCCCGCGAGGACCCGATCCCCGGAGTGACGAGCGAGCTGATCATCGACGCGGCGCGGGCCGCGGGCGCGGACGTGACGCCGGTCCACGACAAGGCGGACGTGGCGTCGGTGGTCGCGGGAATGGCGAAGGCCGGTGATCTCGTTCTCACCATGGGCGCGGGTGACGTGACGGACCTCGGCCCGCTGATCCTGGACCGTCTCGCGAAGTAAGGGGCTGAGCTTCATGTCGTACGACGTCGAAAAGCCGGACGAGCAGTGGCGTGCGGAGCTGACCCCGGCCGAGTACGCCGTACTCCGTCAGGCCGGGACGGAGCCGGCCTTCACCGGCGAGTACACCAACAGCAAGACCACGGGCGTGTACTCCTGTCGCGCCTGCGGGGCCGAGCTCTTCACCTCCACCACGAAGTTCGAGTCGCACTGCGGCTGGCCGTCCTTCTACGACCCGAAGGACACCGACGCGGTCGAACTGATCGCGGACCGCTCCCACGGCATGGTCCGTACCGAGGTCCGCTGCGCCCGCTGCGGCTCACATCTCGGACATGTGTTCGAGGGTGAGGGATATCCGACGCCCACCGACCAGCGGTACTGCATCAACAGCATCTCGCTGCGGTTGACGGCGGACGAGGGCTGACGGAGCGGTTCCGGTCACGTTTCCTCCGGACGCCGACCGATCAACTCCGGCCATGTGAGCCCTCTTTGTGATGCGGTGCCGGGCGCGCGGGCGGGATACGGTGCGGACTCGGTGATCCAGAAGGAGGCCCGATGCGCGTCGGGGGAGTGGCCGAGGTCCGGCCCGTGGCGGAGTTGCTGGTCGGGAACTCCTCGCGATACGGCGGGAAGCTCGCGTTCGCCGACGACCGCCGGTCGGTGAGCTGGGCCGAACTGGAGCTCCGCACAAGGCGGTTGGCGGGCGCGCTGGACGTCGGGCGCGGGGCCAGGGTGGCGTTCTGTCTCGACAACAGCGTGGAACTGGTCGAGGGGTTGCTCGCCACGGTCCGAGCCGCCGCCGTGGGTGTGCCGTTGAGCCCGCGCGGGACCCACGCCGAACTCGCGGCGCTGCTCGCCGACTGTGATCCGGAGGTACTGGTCGTCGACCGGCGCCAGTTGGCCCGGATCGCCAGCGTGGTCGGGGAGCGGTCGCCGCGACTGGTGGTGACCGGGGAGGGGCCGGTGCCGGACGGGGTCGTGCACTTCGACGACCTCGTGGCGGACCGCCGTTCACCCGAACCGCGCGACGATCTCGGACTGGACGAGCCCGCCTGGCTGCTCTACACCTCCGGAACCTCGGGCACTCCCAGGGCCGCCGTCGCCAGTCAGCGGTCCGCGCTCTGGTCGCCGGTCGCCTGCTACGTGCCCCGGCTGGGGCTGGCGGCGGACGACCGGCTGCTGTGGCCGCTGCCGCTCGCCCACACCTACGCCCACTCGCTCTGTGTGCTCGGTACGACCGTGGCGGGCGGCAGCGCGCGGATCACCGCGGTGCGTGAACCGGCCGCGCTGTTACGGCTCATCGACGAGTTCGCGCCGACGGTTCTGGGCGGAGTGCCCCTCACCTACCAGCAGTTGCTGGACGCCGGACTCGGCGAAGTGCCCTCGCTGCGGCTGTGCGTCACCGCCGGGGCGCCGAGCGAACCGGAGCTGCGGGAGCGGGTCGAGGGGCGGCTCGGGGCGCCCCTGCTCGACGGGTACGGCAGCACCGAGACCTGCGGCAAGATCGCGATGGAGTCGCCGGCGGGGCCGCGGGTACGGGGGAGCAGCGGGACGGTGCTGCCCGGCATGGAGGTGCGGCTCGCCGATCCCGGGACCGGGGAGGAGGCCGTCGGCGCCGAGGGCGAGATCTGGGTCCGCGGGCCCGGCGTGATGCTCGGCTACCACGACGGGGGCGCCGTGGCGGGGGAGGGCTGGTACCGCACCGGTGACCTGGGGCGTTTCGGTGAGCACGGAGCTCTGACCGTCACCGGACGCGTGAACGACCGGATCGTCCGCGGCGGCGAGAACGTCGACCCCGTCGAGGTCGAGCAGGTGCTGCGCGGACTGCCCGGGGTGCTGGACGCGGCCGTGGTGGCGCGGCCGCACCCGCTGCTCGGAGAGGTCCCGGTCGCGTTCGTCGTACCGGGGGAGCGGGGCCTCGACACGGGCGCCCTGCTGCGAGCCTGCGCCGAGGTGCTCTCCGCGCACAAGGTGCCCGACGACGTCCTGTTCACCCCGGCCATCCCGCGCACCGCGGCCGGCAAGCCACGGCGGGCCGTCCTCAGGGAGGGCCTCGCCGCACGCCCGGCCGAGGAGACCCTCGCGGGCCTCGCCGACCGCAACCCGGCGGAGCGGCGGGCGGCGCTGACCGAGCTGGTGTGCGCGGAGACGGCGGCGATCGGTGGGTCGGAGGCCGTCGGCGAGCCGGTCGCTTCCGACGGGCCGGTGACCGGTGGTGCGACCGCGCCCGCCCCGGCGGCCGGCGGCGGTGAGGCGCCCGTCACCGATGCGGCGGCGATCGACCCCCACACCGCCTTCGCCGACCTCGGTCTCACCTCCATGGGCGCGATGAACCTGTGGCACCGGCTCAGCCTGCGCACCGGACTACGGCTGCCCGCCACCCTGGTCTGGGACCATCCCACCCCCGCCGCGCTCGCCGCCCACCTGGACGAGCGCCTCCACGGCGGCTCCCGTGAGACGGCACAGCCGCGCCGCGGCCCCGCCGCGGAGCCGATCGCGATCGTGGCCGTCGGCTGCCGTTACCCGGGCGGGGTGCGCTCGCCCGAGGACCTCTGGCGGCTGGTGTCCGACGGTGTGGACGCCACCGGCGAGTTCCCGGCCGACCGGGGCTGGGACGTCGACGCCCTGTACCACCCCGACCCGGACCGGCTCGGGACGACGTACACCCGACGCGGCGGTTTCCTCACCGACGCGGCCGACTTCGACCCGCTGTTCTTCGGTATCTCGCCGCGCGAGGCCACCGCCACGGACCCGCAGCACCGGCTGCTGCTGGAGGTCGCCTGGGAGACGCTGGAGCGTGCGGGCATCCCCGCGCCCTCGCTGCGCGGCAGCGCCACCGGCGTCTACGTCGGTCTGATGCACGGCGGATACGGCGGCGGGGCGTCGCAGCACCCGCTGGAGGCGCACCTCGGTGCCGGTTCGGCGGGCAGCGTGGCCTCGGGACGGATCTCCTACGTGCTGGGCCTGCGCGGCCCGGCCCTGACCGTGGACACGGCCTGCTCGTCCTCCCTCGTCGCCATGGACCTGGCCGCCGCGGCGCTGCGCGCGGGCGAGTGCACCCTCGCGCTGGCCGGCGGGGTGACCGTCCTGGCCAGTCCCAAGCCGTTCGTGGTGTTCAGCCGGCAGCGCGGGCTGTCGGCGGACGGCCGCTGCCGGTCCTTCGCGGACGGCGCGGACGGCACCGCGTGGGCCGAGGGAGTCGGCCTGGTGCTGCTGGAGAAGCTGTCCGACGCCCGGCGCAACGGTCACCCGGTCCTGGCGGTGCTGCGGGGCTCCGCCGTCAACCAGGACGGCGCGTCCAACGGCCTCACCGCCCCGAACGGCGAGGCCCAACGGGAGCTGATCCGGCTGGCGTTGGCCGACGCCGGACTCCGCACGGCCGATGTCGACGTCGTCGAGGGCCACGGCACCGGGACCGCGCTCGGCGACCCCATCGAGGCGGGCGCCCTGCTGGCCACCTACGGCCGCGACCGCGACCCGGACGACCCGGTCTGGCTGGGCTCGGTCAAGTCGAACTTCGGTCACACCCAGGCCGCGGCCGGGGTGGCCGGCGTGATCAAGATGGTCGAGGCGATGCACCACGGCGAACTGCCCAGGTCGCTGTACGCGGAGCAGCCGTCGTCGCACGTCGACTGGTCCGACGGGGCGGTACGGCTGCTGGACCGGGCCAGGCCCTGGCCGCAGCGGGACCGGCCGCGCCGGGCGGCGGTCTCCTCCTTCGGGATCGGCGGGACCAACGCGCACGTGATCATCGAGGAGCCGGGGGAGGCCGCGGAGGAACCCCGGAACGTCCGCTCCGGCCCGCCCGCCACCGCCCCCTGGCTCGTCAGCGGCAGCGACGAGGCCGGGCTCCGGGCCCACGCAAGGGAGTTGACGACAGCTCTGGCCGACCTGGAAGGTGACGCGGCCGCCCTGGATGTCGCGTACTCGCTCGCCACCACCCGGACGCCGCTCCAGCGCCGCGCCGCCGTACTGGCCGCCGACGCGGGCGGACTCCTGGCCGGACTGAGGGAGTTGGCCGACGGATCCGACAGCCCCGCACTGCGCAAGGGCACCGCCCGCGGCACCTCCAAGGTGGCGCTGCTCTGCGCCGGCCAGGGCGCCCAGCGGACCGGCATGGGCCGGGAAACGGCCGCCGCCTTCCCCACGTTCGCCAAGGCCTTCACCGAACTGTGCGACGCCTTCACCCCGTTGCTCGACCTGCCCCTGCGCGAGGTGATCGACGACCCCGACAGCGACCTCCTGCACCGCACCGACTACGCCCAGCCCGCCCTGTTCGCCTACGAGGTCGCGCTGCACACCCTGCTCGCCGACTGCGGGGTACGGCCGGACTTCCTGGTCGGCCACTCGATCGGCGAACTGGCCGCCGCCCACATCGCGGGCGTCCTCTCACGCTCCGACGCGGTACGGCTGGTGGCCGCGCGGGGCCGGCTGATGGCCGCACTCCCCGCAGGCGGCGCGATGTTCGCCGTACGGGCTCCCCTGACGGACGTGGTGAAACAGCTCGACGAGGTGCCCGGCGCCCGGGTCGCCGTCGCGGCGGTCAACGGCCCCGAGTCCGTGGTGCTGTCCGGTGCCGAGGAGGAGGTGTCCGCGCTGGCGGCTCGACTCGGCGGTACGGCAACCAGGTTGAAGGTCAGCCACGCCTTCCACTCGCCGCTGCTCGACCCGATGCTGGAGGAGTTCCGGGAGGTCGCCGAGTCGGTCACCTACCACCGGCCGTCCCTGCCGGTGGTGTCGACGCTGACCGGCCGCCCGGAGCCGGACGCGATCCGGACCGCCGAGTACTGGGTACGGCAGGCACGCGAGACCGTGCGGTTCGCCGACGCGGTGCGGTGGCTGGCGCGGGCGGGGGTGACGGCGTACGTGGAGGCCGGACCGTCGGCGGCGCTGAGCGCGGCGGCCGAGGAGTGCGTCGAGCCGGGCTCCGGGGCCCTGTTCACGTCCGGCGCCGAGACGGCCGTAGCTCTGGCGGAGCTGCACGTCCACGGCGTGCCGGTGGACTGGCGGTCCGTCTACGCCGGGACCGGCGCCCGGCGGCGGCCGTTGCCGACGTACCCCTTCCAGCGGCAGCGGTTCTGGCTCGACGTGCGGGGCGACGACAGCGGTGACGACCGGAAGCTGGTCGGACCGGCGCAGCCGGACGCCGACGGGCCCCGGACCCGGTACAGCGGTGTGCTGTCCACCGCGCGGCAGCCCTGGCTCGCGGACCATGTGATCGGCGACCGGGTGCTGGTGCCCGCGACGGTCTTCGCCGAGCTGGCGTTCCGGGCGGCCGGGGAAAGCGCGGCGGAGGGCTCGCCACGGCTGTCCGAGCTGGTCCTCCACGAGCCGCTGGTGCTGCCCGCGTCGGAACAGGTGCGGATCCAGGTGGTCGCGGACACCCCGGATCAGGAGGGGAACCGCCCGATCACCGTGTGGGCACACACGGGCAGCACATGGACCCGCCATGCCGAAGCGTCGGTCGCCGCGGCCGGTACGCCACCCGCCGCTCAGGACACGCCCTGGCCGCCCGTCGGCGCCGAGGAGCTCGCCGTCGACTATGCGCGGCCCGCCGCGTACGGCCACCACTACGGCCGGGCCTTCCGCGCGGTCACCAGGCTCTGGCGGCGTGGCGCCGAGACGTTCGCGGAGCTGGAGCTTCAGCCGCAGGAGGCGGCGGAGGCCGGCTCGTACACCCTGCATCCCGCGCTGTTCGACGCGGCTCTGCACGCCGCGCTGCTGGCCGGGGGGCCGGGCGAGGCGCGGGTCCCGCTCGCCTGCACCGGAGTGAGCGTGCACGCGACGGGCGCCACCGCCGCGAGGGCGCGTCTGGAGCGGCTCGGACCCGACGAGGTACGGGTGACGCTGACCGGCGTGGACGGGCGGCCCCTGGCCACGGTCGAGTCGATGGTCACCCGGGCGGTGAAGGTCCGGCCCAGCGAGCTGTACAAGGTGGCCTGGCGGCCCGCCCCGGAAGCCGGAAACACCGACACCGAGCACGAACTGCTCGATGCGGCACACCTGTCGGCCGGGTCCCGCGCGGACACGCCGGGCCGGGCCCGGGACCTCGTCACGGCCGTCCTCGCCCGCGTACGCGACCGGGTCGCCGACCCCCGCCCGGGCCGTCTGCTGGTACTCACCCGCCACGCCACCGGGGACGACCCGGACCCGGCGCAGGCCGCGGTGGCCGGGTTCCTGCGCAGCGCCCAGTCCGAGCACCCCGGCCGGATCGTGCAGGTCGACCTCCGTGACGGCACCGCCACGCCCGCGGCGCTGGACGCGGCCCTGCGCACCGGTGAACCCCAACTCGCCCTGCACGACGGCACGGTCCTGGTGCCCAGGCTGGTCGCCACGGGCCCCGCGAGCGCCCCGCCACCCGCCCTCGACCCCGACGGCACCGTGCTGATCACCGGCGGCACGGGTGCGCTCGGCGCGAGCCTCGCCCGGTATCTCGTGGCCGAACACGGGGCACGGCACCTGCTGTTGGCGAGCCGCGGCGGCCGTACCCCGGACTGGGCGGCCGAACTGCCCGCGGACGTGCGGGTGGTGGCCTGTGACGCGAGCGACCGGGCGGCCGTCGACGCGCTGGTCGAGTCCTGCAGGCCGCCCCTGACCGGCGTGTTCCATCTGGCCGGAGTGGTGGCCGACGGTGTCGTGGACGGTATGACGCCCGAGCGGGTGGCCGAGGTGCTGGCGCCCAAGGCGGACGCCGCCTGGCATCTGCACGAGGCGACCGAGGACCTGGGACTGTCCGCGTTCGTGCTGTACTCCTCTGCCGCCGGTGTGCTGGGCCGGCCGGGACAGTCCAACTACGCGGCCGCCAACGGCTTCCTCGACGCGCTGGCCGAGTACCGGGCCGCCCGTGGGCTGCCCGCGCAGTCCCTCGCGTGGGGCCCTTGGACCACCGCGCACGGCGAGGGCATGGCGGGCCGGGTCGCCCCGAACCTGCCGGACGAGGGCGGGGTGCCGGCGGTCACCGAGCACGAGGGCGTCGAGCTGTTGGACTCCGCGCTGCGCACGGCGGAACCGGTGCTGGTGCCCGTCCCGTTCGCCCGCGCGACGGCGAGCGGCTCGACCCCGCCGCCGGTGCTCGCCGACCTGCTTCCGGCGCGCCCGGCACCGGTTGCCGTGGCACCCGTGGCCGGCCAGGCTCCCGGTGCCTGGCGCAAGAGGCTCGCGGCGACTCCCGAGGCCGACCGCGCCGGTGTGCTGGCGGGTCTGCTCCGCGCCGAACTGGCCGCGGTGCTCGGCTTCCCGGACGCGGACGCGTTCCCCGCCGACCGGGAGTTCGGGCAGCTCGGCTTCGACTCGCTGACGGCCCTTCAGTTCCGCAACCGGCTCAGCGCGTTCACGCGGGTGCGGCTGGCGCCCACGGTCGTCCTCGAGCATCCGACGCTGGAGGGGCTGTCGGCGCACATCCTCGACGCTTTGGCGGAGGCGGGTGCGTTGCCGGAATCAGCGGGGCCGGAGGAGCCGGAAGGCACCCCGGTGACGGAGACCGCGGTTCAAGTACCGCCGTCCGCCTACCGGTTCACCACCCTCTACCACCGTGTCCTGGGCGAGCAGGGTCCGCTGGAGGCGATGACCCTGCGGTACGTCGCCTCGTACGCCCTGCCGTCCTTCACCGCCACGGACCGCGCCCGGCATGCCGTCGAACCCCTCCGGCTCGCCCGCAGCGGCACCGGACGAAGGACCGCAGCGCTCGCCTACATCCCCGACTACCTCGCACCCTTCCAGCGCGTCCCGGCCGGACTGGCCCGGCAGTTCGCCGGGGAGCGGGACCTGTACCTGCTGGAGCACCCCGGATTCGGGGCCGACCGGGCGGTGCCGGACTCGATGGAGACGCTGGCGCGAGCGCACGCCGACGCGGTGCGGGAGATCGCCCGGGGCGGCCCCGTGGTCCTGGTCGGCTACTGCGCCGGCGGGGTGATCGCGCACGAGGTGGCACGCCGGCTGGCGACCGCCGGGGAGCCGCCGGCCGGTGTCGTCCTGATCGACTCCCACGCGGGTGTGCTCCAGCGCGGTGACGCGCGCGCACTCGCCCTGATGGCGGCCGGGGCCGCCCTGCCGGAGGACGTGGTCGCGGAGTTCGACGACTCGTTGCTGATCGCGGGCGGCGGCTATGCGCGCGTTCTCGAGGGATGGCACCCCGAGCCGGTCCCCGAGTCGTCCCCCGTGCCGACGCTGCTGCTGCGCGGCCGGCCGACCGCCGAGATGCGGACGATCGACCCCGAGGGGGACTGGCTGCCGCACTGGCCGCTGCCCCACGACACCGCGGACGTCCCCGGCGACCACTATTCCGTCGTCCACCAGGACGCCGACTCCACGGCCGCGGCGATCCGCGCCTGGCTGCCCGCGTAGGCCGACAACCCGCGTAACCCCCGACCGAGAACTGGAGTTCCCGATGGACCCCGAGTACGACCTGATCGTCGTCGGTGGCGGGCCGGCCGGCTCGACCGCCGCGGCCGCCGTCGCGATGCGCGGGCACCGGGTGCTGCTGCTGGAGCGGGAGACGTTCCCGAGGTACCAGATCGGCGAGTCGCTGCTGCCGGCGACCGTGCACGGCCTGTGCGGCATCCTCGGTGTCGCCGAGGAGGTCGCCGAGGCCGGGTTCACCCTCAAGCGCGGCGGCACACTGCGCTGGGGGCGCGACCCGAAGCCGTGGCAGTTCTCCTTCTCCATGACGCCCCGGCTGCCCGAACCCACGGCGACCGCCTTCCAGGTGGAGCGCTCCCGGTTCGACGAGATCCTGCTGCGCAACGCCGCCCGCGTCGGCGCCGAGGTGCGGGAGGGCAGCACAGTGCGCCGGATCGTCGCCGACGACGAGCGGGTGCGCGGAGTCGAGTACACCGACGCTGACGGCAACGCCCGTACCGCGTACGGCCGTTACGTCATCGACGCGTCCGGCAGCACCAGCCGGGTGCACTCCGGGGTGGGCGGGACGCGGGTGTACTCGGACTTCTTCCGCAATCTCGCCGTGTTCGGGTACCTCGCGGGCGGACGGCGGCTCCCCGAGCCGAACAGGGGCAACATCTTCTGTGCCGCGTTCGACGCCGGCTGGCTCTGGTACATCCCGCTGCGCGACGACCTGACCAGCGTCGGCGCCGTGATCTCGCCCGAGCACACCGCCGCCGTCCAGCGGGATCCGCGGGCCGCCTGGCGGGACATGATCCGGGCCTGCCCGGAGGTCGCCGAGCTGCTCGACGGGGTGCCGGCCGCGACCGAGCCGCCGTACGACCGGGTGCGGGTGCGCAAGGACTGGTCGTACTGGAAGACGTCCTTCTCGACGCCCGGCATGGCGCTCGTCGGTGACGCCGCCTGCTTCGTGGACCCGGTGCTGTCGTCCGGCGTCCATCTGGCCACCTACGGCGCCCTGTTGGCGGCCCGCGCGGTCAACTCGGCACTCGACGGCAGTGTGCCCGAGGAGCGCGGCTTCGCCGAGTTCGAGGCGCGCTACCGGCGTGAGTACGGGGTGTTCTACGAGTTCCTCATCGCCTTCTACGACATGGAGCGCAACGACGAGTCCTACTTCTGGTCCGCGAAGAAGGTCACGAAGGTCGACAGCACCGAGGTGGCCGCCTTCGCCGAACTGGCGGGTGGACTGGTCTCGGGTGACTCGGCGGTGCTGGGCCCGGAGCGGCTCGGGGACCACTGGAGTGCCGCGGCGGCCGAACTGGAAGGCGCGGTGGGCCGGTTGGCGACCACCGACGACCGGGTGAACCCGCTGCTGTCCACGCGGGTCGTCGGCGAGACCTTCCGGACCGGCAACGATCTCCAGGAGCAGGCGCTCTACGGCGGACCCCTGGACGACACCGGTCCGGCGGGCACAGGTCACCTCGTCGCCTCCGCGGACGGGCTGGGCTGGGACCCGGCTTGAGGAACGGCCGCCCCGCGCGGCGATGAATGACCGAACCATTGGTATGTTGACTTTCGGCTGGACGAGCCAGAAGATTCCGGGGGTGACCCACACCGAGCGCCAGCCTGCCCGCACCGCCCTGCCCGTCGACCTCGACGAGGCCGCACACCGCTGTCTCGTCGCCGGGTTCGAGGGCACCACGGCCGTCCCCGACACCCTGAAGCGGCTCATCGACCGCGGTCTCGGCGGAGTCATCCTGTTCACCCGCAACGTGCGCGACGCGGAACAGGTGCGCCGGCTCACCGACACCCTGCGGGCGCTGAGGCCCGACCTGCTGGTCGCCATCGACAACGAGGGCGGCGGCATCGGGCACCTGGTCGCCGCGGGCGCCCCGGAGATCCCCGGCTCCTACGCCCTCGGCGTCGTCGACGACCCGGACCTCACCGCCCGCTGCGCCGACGCCCTCGCCGGACATCTGGCCACGCTGGGCATCACCGCCTCCTACGCACCCGTCGCCGACATCCAGCGACAGGCCGGCAACCCGATCGTGCGCACGCGCGCCTTCGGTACCGAGCCAGAGCTGGTCTCCCGGCACCTGGGCGCCTGGATCGCGGCCACCGAGGCGCGGGGCATCGCCTCCTGCGCCAAGCACTTCCCCGGGCACGGCGGCACCCTCACCGACAGCCACCACGAAGTCGCCGTCGACCCGCGGCCGTACGAGGAACTCGACCTCGGCCCCTTCCGGGCCGCGATAGCCGCGGGTGTGCCGATGCTGATGAGTGCGCACGTCGTCTTTCCGGCACTGGACCCCAACCGGCCGGCCACGCTCAGCCGGCGCATCCTGGGGGATCTGCTGCGGCACGAGCTCGACTTCGACGGGGTGCTGGTCAGTGACGCACTGGAGATGAAGTCGATCGCGGACCTGTACGGGGAGGCCGCGGGGGCGCGGATCGCCCTCGCCGCCGGAGCGGACCAGGTCATCGTCGCCGTGGCGGATCTGGGGGTGACTCTGGAGTGCCGGGACGCCGTGCTCGAGGCGCTGCGGGACGGGGTGCTGGCCGAGGAACGGGTTCGGGAGGCCGCGGGGCGGGTTCAGCGGCTGGCGGAGCGGTATGCGACGCCGGGCGCGGAAGTCGCTGTATGGGACGAAGGGGCGGGGCTGGAGGCGGCTCGGCGGGCCCTGCGGGGGCAGGTTTCGCCGGGTCCCGTGTCCGGGGCGCATGTCGTGGACCTGTTTCCGGCGCCGCATCCGGCGTTGAACTGGGGTGGGGAGGATCTGCTGACCGCGGTGCTGGCCGTTGATCCGACGGCCACGGGGACGGCGGTCAACGGGGAGCCCGCCGATCTGGAAGGTGCGGTCGAGGAAATCCTGGCCAAGGCCGGGGGTGCGCCACTGGTCGTGGCCACGTGCGATGCGGGCCTGCATCCCTGGCAGGCCCGCATGCGGGAGGTGATCGAGGCCCGGCGGCCGGGGGTGGTACGGGTCGCCACGGGGCTGCCGGAGGGGGATGCGTTGTGTTCTTACGGGCGGGGGAGGGTCAATCTGCGGGCGGTGGCTGAAGTGCTGGTCGGAGCGCGGTGATTCGTCTGCGGGCCGGTGGGGGCTTGTCGCGCCCACGCGGCGGAGCCGCATATCGATACAGCCCCGCGCCCCTTCGAGGCGCTCACCTTCATGGAATGTGTATGAGCTCCTTGACCCCTCTTGCCGCCAGATAGCCCGCGTCCTCCGCCCGTTCCGCCAGGACCACCGCCGGACGCAACCCCTGCTGGCGCAGGCGCATCCACTCCTCGAAGTACGCCCCGCCCGGCCCCGACACCGATCGCGTGGACGGTGTGCAGGCCAGGACCAGGGCCGTGTCGCGTGGCTCAGCCGGCAGTGATCCGGCCCGCAGTTCGGTGATCGTCGTCGCCAGCGCCTGAGCGATCGGCTTGGGGCGCCCCTCCGCGTCGAACAACCCCAGCGTGTACTCCAGCTCCGGGAAGTCCGCCAGGGAGCGGTCCACGTCGTGGGAGCACCACCACGTCACGCCCCACAGGTTCTCGCAACCCGACGCGTTCAGGATCGTCTCGCGGGCGAAGTGCGGGGCGTCGGCGGCCGGGATGTGGGGTTCGGGGGCGCCTGTCTCCTGGACCCAGACCGGGCGGGACGGGTCCGCGGCGTAGGCCTTGGCCAGTTCCGTGCCGTATTCGGCGAGGTGCAGGACCTGGGGGGAGCGGGGGCCGTAGAGGCTCGCGCAGCCGCCGGAGAAGACCCAGGGGTGGACCGTGGTGAGGTCGCCCTTGCGGGCCGAGGCCTCCGGGGTGAAGGGGTGGTCGTCGCCGTACCAGGCCGCGTCGTACGCGGAGTGGGTGACGAGGCCCTGGGAGCCCAGGCCGTCCCGGGCGGCGGCCAGCAGGGTGTCCAGGTAGTGGTCGACCTCCGCCACCGTCGCCGGGTTGTGCTCGATGAGGTTGTTGAGCTCGTTGCCCAGCTGGAGGCCGATGAGGTTCGGGCGGCCGGCGAGGGCGCGGCCGAGGGTGCGGAGCAGGTCCGCCTGGGCGTCGATCGCCTCCGGGTCGGTGAAGACGTTGCGGTGGTGCCAGCTGCGGGTCCACTCCGGGTAGAAGTCGAAGCTCGACAGATGGCCCTGCACGCCGTCCACCAGGACGTCGAGGCCCGCCTCGGCCGCCAGGTCGACCAGCTGCGTCAGCTGGTCCACGGCGGCGGTGCGGATCAGCGTGCGGTTGGGCTGCAGGAGCGGCCAGAGGTGGAAGACCCGGACGTGGTCGAGGCCGAGCCCGGCTATGTGGGCCAGGTCCTCGCGGGCGCGGCCCGGATCGAAGTCGTGCCAGGCGTGGAACCAGCCGTGGCGGGGCGTGTAGTTGACGCCGAAGCGGAGCGTGGGAATGGGATCCTCCTCGGGCCGGGGCCTTGTCCTGCGCGAATGTATCAATCACCATAGTCGTCGATGGGTAATGATTTGAACCAAGAATTGGTCGTCGGCCTCGACGCCGGGGGCACCCGCACCCGCGCGGTCCTCGCCGCCGCCGACGACGGTCGCGTGCTGGGCGAGAGCACCGGCGGCCCCGGCAACGCCATGACCGTGCCGGTCCCGCAGCTCATCGACCACCTCGCCGAGGCGCTGGCCCAAGTGGTGCCCGAGGGGGCGCGTGCCCGGGTCGTGGCCGTGACCGGCGGTTTCGCGGGCGCCACGGCGGCCTCCGAGCAGGACCCCGGCACTTCCAGGGCCCGCACGGCCCTCACCGAGGCCCTGGGACGCCTCGGCATCCCGGCCTGCCGGGTCGGCGTCTGCAGCGACATCGAGGCCGCCTTCGCCGCAGCCCCCGGCACCCCCTCCGACGGCCTCGCCCTGGTCGCGGGCACGGGCGCGGTCGCCATGCGCATCACCGACCGACACGCCACGACAACGGTGGACGGCGACGGCTGGCTCCTCGGCGACGAGGGCAGCGGCTTCTGGATCGGCCGCAGCGCGGTCCGCGCGGCCCTTCGCATGGCCGACGGCCGCGGCCGTCCGACCGTCCTCGCCGGCTGGGTCGGCCGCACCCTCGGCCTGCCGGTAGACGTCCTCCCGAAGGGCGGAATCCCTTCCTACGACCAAGGCGGCACCGCCCTGCCGAGCGGTACCGGCGCCCACCCCACCGGCGTCCCCGGCTGGTCACGCGCCCGGCGTGAGGACTTCCGCCGCCATCTGCTGCCCGCCGTCATGGCCGATCCGCCGATCCGGCTGGCCCGCTTCGCCCCGCTGGTCGCCGACGCGGCCGCCGAGCAGGACGCCGTAGCCAAGACGATCATGAGCGAGGCGGCGGACCACCTGCTGGAGACCGTACGGGCGCTGGAACCGCGCCCCGGCGAACGGATCGTCGCCACCGGCGGCCTGCTCGGTCCCCGGGGGCCGCTCACGGCCCCGCTGGCCGAACGGCTCCACAGCCACGGCCTGAGCCTCGACTGGGTGGCCGACGGCTGTCCCGGCGCGGTCGCCCTCGCACGGCTGGCGCACCCCTCATGAGCGATGTCCTCTACCGCGACCCCACCGCACCCGTGGCCGCCCGCGTCCGCGACCTGTTGTCCCGGATGACCCTGCGCGAGAAGGCCGGCCAGCTCAACCAGCGCATGTACGGCTGGGACGCCTACCGCCGCACCTCCGACGGCGGGTTCGAACTCACCGAGGCCCTGCACGCCGAGACCGACCGTTTCGAGGGACTCGGTGCCCTGTACGGCCTCCAGCGCGCCGACGCCTGGTCCGGCGTGGAGCACGGGAGCGGACCCGGCGCGCAGGACGGAGCCGCCCTCGCCGAACTGGTCCAGCGGCATGTCATGGGCCGGAGCCGGCTCGGCATCCCCGCACTCTTCGTCGAGGAGGTCCCGCACGGCCTCATGGCCCTCGACGGCACGGTCCTCCCGGTCAACCTGGCGATCGGCGCCACCTGGGACCCCGACCTCCACGAGCGCGCCGCCGCGCACGCCGCCGCCGAACTCCGTGCCCGCGGCGGCCACGTGGCCCTCGTCTCGGCGCTGGACATCGTCCGCGACCCGCGCTGGGGCCGTACGGAGGAGTGCTTCGGCGAGGACCCGTACCTGGCCGCCCGGCTGACGGAGGCGCTGGTCCGGGGAATGCAGGGGGTCCCGGGCGACGACGTCTTCGCCGCCGACAAGGCTCCTGTCGTCCTCAAGCACTTCGCCGGCCAGGGTGCCACCGTCGGCGGCCGCAACTCCGCCGAGTCCGAACTCGGCCTGCGCGAACTCCACGAGATCCACCTCCCCGCCGCCCGGGCCGGTGTCCGCGCGGGCGCCGCCGCCGTCATGGCCGCGTACAACGAGGTCGACGGGATGCCCTGCTCCGGCAACCGCGCCCTGCTCACCGGGCTGTTGCGCGAGGACTGGGGCTTCGACGGGCTCGTCATGGCGGACGGCCTGGCCGTCGACCGGCTGGCCCGGATCACGGGGGACAAGGTCTCCGCGGGTGCTCTCGCCCTCGACTCCGGTGTGGATCTGAGCCTCTGGGACGAGGGCTTCACCCATCTGGAGGAAGCCGTCGAGCGTGGTCTGGTGAGCGAGCAGACCCTCGACACCGCCGTCGCCCGCGTGCTGCGGCTCAAGTTCAGGCTGGGCCTCTTCGACCAGCAGGACGCGACGGCCCGCCCGCCGGCCGACGGTGAGGCGATCAGCAGGGAGGCCGCCCGGGCGGCCGTCACCCTCCTGCGCAACGACGGCGCGTTGCCGATCGGCGCGAACGTCTCACGGATCGCCGTCCTCGGACCCCAGGCCGCCACCACCGCACACCAGTTGGGCGACTACACCGCCCCGCAGCGTCCCGGCACCGGCAGCAGCGTCCTCGACGCCCTGCGCCGCCTCGCCCCGCCCGGCCTGGAGATCCGCCACGCCCCCGGCTGCGCCCTCACCGGCGCCGACCTCTCCGGGATCCCCGAGGCCATCGCCCAGGCCGCCGCGTCCGACCTGGCCGTCCTGGTGCTGGGCGGCAGCAGCGCCCGTACCCCCGAGACGGAGTTCGACGCCAACGGGGCCGCGCGCAAAACCGTGTCCGAGATGACCTGCGGCGAGGGCGTCGACCTGGCCGGACTGCGGCTCGGCACGGCCCAGTACGCGCTCCTGGACGCCGTCGTCGCGACCGGCACGCCCACGGCGGTCGTCCTGATCCAGGGCCGCCCGCACCTCGTCCCCGACACCGCCGCCGCGCTGCTCACCGCCTGGTATCCGGGCCCGTGGGGCGGTGAGGCGATCGCCGGGGTACTGCTGGGGCTCACGGAGCCGGCGGGCCGACTGCCCGTCTCAGTTCCGCGCTCGGCGGCCCAACTCCCCGTTCACTACAACCACAAGGACACCGAGTACGGCGGATACGTGGACGAGAGCACGCAGCCGCGGTACTCCTTCGGGCACGGGCTGTCGTACACGAGTTTCGCGTACGGCACGCCACGGCTCACGGGCCTCACGGTCGAGGTCGATGTCACCAACACCGGTCAGCGGTACGGGCGTTCGGTCGTCCAGGTCTATCTGCGGCGCCTGCTCACCCCCACCTGGCCGCGCACCCTCGAACTGTGCGCGTTCGAGGGTGTCGGCCTGGCTCCGGGTGAGCGCCGTACGGTCTCGCTGACCCTGGACCCCGAGCAGCTCGCCCCTTCCAGGACGGTCGAGATCAGGGTCGCCGCCTCAGCCGGGGAGGCGCTCGCCGCGCGGGGTCACAGCTTGACGGCCCCTGACGAGACACCCTTGTAGAACCACCGCTGGGTGATCACGAACAGCACCAGCACCGGGATCACGGAGATCACCGAGCCGGCCATGACCATCCGCTGGTCGTAGCCGAACGACGAGTTCTGCAGGCGGGAAAGTCCCAGCGTCAGCGTCATGTTGCTCTCGGAGCGCAACACGATCAGCGGCCACAGGAAGTCGTCCCAGGCGCTGATGAAGGTGTTGATGACGACCACCAGGATCGCGCCCCACGCGGACGGCAGATACAGGTGCCGGAAGCGCTGCCACTCGTTCGCGCCGTCGAGCATGGCCGAGTCCTCGATCTCGCGCGGGACCGCGAGGAACGCGCCGCGCATGAGGAGGACGTTGATGGCGCCGACGAACCCGGGCAGCCACACGCCGGCCAGGTGGTCGACCAGGCCCATGTCCCGGATGCTCAGGAACAGCGACACCATGATCGACTCGAAGGGGAACATCATCGAGGCGATCAGAACCACCCAGACCGCCTTGCGGCCCTTCCAGCCGGGCTTGGAGAGCATGTAGCCGGCGGTGGTGGAGAAGACCAGCTGGCTGGTGACCGACAGGGCGACCACGATCAGGCTGTTCCTGATGTACGTGCCCACCGGCACCTGGTCGAAGATGGTCCGGTAGGCCCGCAGGGTCGGGTGGTGGGGCAGCAGGGTGGCGTTCGCGCCGAAGACGTCCTCGCCGGTGCTCTTCAGGGAGGCGAGGAGCTGCCAGAGAAGCGGGCCGACGGTGAGGCCGAGGACCAGGAGGAGCAGCAGATAGCGGACGACGAGTTCGCGGGGGCGGCCGTAGTCCCGCCAACGCGGCATCAGGCGGCGGCGCTTGGGTGCGACAGCGGTCGTCATGCCTCGTCCTCCTTCGTCAGGCGCTGCGCCAGCAGGGTCAGTCCCAGCGTCAGCAGGAACAGGGCCACGCTGACGGCCGAGCCGTACCCCGCGTTGCCGGTGATCGGGTCCAGGCCGACGTCCCGGATGTAGAAGGGCAGGGTGCGGTCGGCGCCGCCGGGGCCGCCGGTGGCGCTGCCGAGCATGTAGATCTCGGTGAAGACCCTGAGCGATCCGATGCCGGTGAGGGTGCCGACGAGCATCATGGCCTGCCGTACGCCGGGCACGGTGATGTGCCAGAAGCGGCGGGCCGCTCCGGCGCCGTCCATGGCGGCGGCCTCGTGGAGCTCTTTGGGGACGTTCCCGAGGGCGGCCAGGTAGAAGACCATGTACCAGCCGAGGCCCTTCCACAGGGTCAGGCCCATCGCGGACAGCAGGATCAGCCAGGAGTCCGACAGGAACGGGACGGCCGACCTGATCAAGTGGGCCTTCTGCAGCCAGGTGTTGACCAGTCCGTCGTCGGCCAGCAGCCACTGCCAGCTCAGACCGACGACCACGCTGGAGGCCAGCACCGGTGTGTAGAAGGCGGACCGGAAGAAGCCGATGCCCGGCAGGTTCTTCTCCACCAGCACGGCGAGCAGCAGTGGCAGCAGCACCATCAGCGGTACGACGATCAGCGCGTACAGGACGCTGTTGCGGGTCGCCAGCCAGAAGTCCGAGTCGTCCAGCATCCGCGTGTAGTTGTCGAGCCCGACGAAACGGTACGCGCCGCCCAGCGGCTTGGCGTTGGTGAACGACAGCAGCATGGTGTTGAGGAACGGGAACACGCCGAAGATCACCGCGCAGGCGATCGCGGGCGCGGTCCACAGCCACGGCAGCCACCAACGGCGGTACATGGCCGCCCCGTTGGCGCCGGGGGCGGGCCCCGGCAGTACGGCCCTGGCGAGTCGGCGGGCGCGGGACGGGGCCGGGCCCGGTGCGGAGACCTTGGCCTCCGCACCGGGCACGGACACCGGGTTCGTGGTGTGCGTCGCCGCCATCAGCTGCTCTGCTTCAGCATCTCGTTGGCCTTCGCCTGGGCGTCCTTCACCGCGTCCGCCGCGCTCTTCTTGCCCTGCATGGCCAGCTGCACCTGGGCGACGATGGCGTTCTGCATGGCCGAGGAGATGTTGGTCTGGTAGGCGGTGGCCGTCTTCAGCTGCTCGGCGACCAGCTTGCGGGCCTGCGCGAACGGGTCGTCACCGGCGACCTTCTGGAAGAACGGGTCGTCCAGCGAGGCCGAGGTCGTCGGGAAGATCACCACCTTCGGGTCCTTGCACCAGGCCGTCTGGTTCTCGGCGTTGGTGAGGAACTCCGAGAACGCCAGCGCCGTGGTGGCGTTCTTGCTGGTCGCCGCCGTCGCGATGTACTGCGGGGCGCCGGTGGTGTGGCCGAGCGCGTCGAAGGGCTGCTGGCCGACCGCGGTCTTGTCGTAGACCGAGGGGCTGTTCTGCTGCACGAAGCGCACGAAGCTCGGGTTGGTCGAGCCGTAGGCGACCTTGCCCTGGCTGTAGAGCGTGGAGGGGTCGTTGCTGGAGGACAGCGAGTCCTTCGGCATCGCGCCCTCCTTGTACAGCTTGGTCATCCACTCGACCCACTGGACCGTGCGCGGATCGTCGGCGAAGACGGCGGACTTGCCGTCGGCGGACAGCGTCTTGATGTTCATCTGGTCCCAGTCGGACGGGATCCGCCACACCGGGTTGGCCATCGTCGCGTAGAACTTGCCGTCGCCCGCCTTGGCGACCTTCTCGTAGTCCGCGAACAGCCCGAACAGGGTCGTCGGCGGCTTCGCCGGGTCGACACCGGCCTGCTTCAGCAGATCGGTGTTGTACGTCAGAACGATGCCGCCGGTGTACCAGGGCAGGACCGTGTGGACCGACGCGCCGGAGGGGTCCTTCATGACGCTGGACTTCCAGAAGGCCGGGACGAAGGGCTTGGCGGCGTCGGGGTCCTTGACGCCCACGTTCAGCAGGTAGCCGGCCTTGGTGAGGGAGGTCGCGGTGGGGGAGTCGACGTTGAGGACGTCCGGCAGGGTGCAGGCCTGGGCGTCGGCGACCGTGCGCTGGCCGAACGTCGAGTCGCCCGGGTCGTCGATCCACTTGACCTTGGTGCCGGGGTGGGCGGTCTCGAAGTCCTTGATCACTCCGTTGAAGAAGTCTCCGAAGTCCTTCTTCAGGTTGGTGGTCTGGAAGGTGATGTCGCCCTTGACCTCGCCGGTGAGCTTGCCCGACCCGACGTTGCCCTTGTCGACCTTGCAGCCGCCGGCGGTGGCGTCTCCGCTGTCGGATCCGCCGCCGGACAGGCCGCAGCCGGCGGCTGTCAGCGACAGAACGGCGAAACAGGTCAGGGTGCGGGTCAGTCTCTTTGCACGCATGTGATGCCCCTCCACGGCTGGTTCAATGAACCAACTCCGACTCCGATTGATGAAAAGGTGGACCAGAATTCATCGGAGGTCAATGGTTTCCCGTGTTGCGTTTAGGTTCCGTGCGAGATCAGTGCCGGTGTTCGTGGTCCGGGTGCGAGGGGTCGCCGGGGTGTTCATGCCCGTGGGCGTAGGTCACACCGGCGCGTGCCTGGTCCAGCCAGCCGAAGAATGCCTTGCGGCCTGCCGCCCTGCGGAGCTCGCGTGTGATGCCTTCGCGGACCTCGTCGTACGGCAGCGTGTCGCTGGGCGCGGCCTCGTCGAAGGGATCGACGCCCCGCCTGAGGGCGTCCGGGGTGAGGAAGCGGTCCCGGTTGCGGTCGTAGTAGTCCCGTACGGCGGTTTCCGGGACCGTCTGTTCGGACTCCAGGGCGGCGAGGAGGGTGCGGGCGGCGGGGGAGTGGGCGAGGGCTGCGGCGACGATGCTGCCGAGGTCTGCGACGTCTGTCTCGGCGACGGCCAGGACGGAGGCGGGTGACACCTCTTCCGGTACGTTCAGGGCTCGGTCGGTGCAGGCCCTTCGGGCGAGTTCGTCGGTGACGACGACTTGGGTGGCCCACCGTCGTCGTTGCCGCGCGGCAGAGGGTGCCTCTGCTTGTCGTCTGGCGGGTGCGGGTTCGTTGGGGCTGGTCGCGCAGTTCCCCGCGCCCCTATGGGGCGCTCCAGGACCGCGTCCATCCAAGAAGGCGTCCACACGTGATTTCGCGATCGCCTCGCCGTCCACCAGTGCCGCGTGTTCCGTCACTCCGTCACCTCCAGGGCGATCGCCTTGGTGTAGGCCACGTGGCCGTTCCACGCCGCCTTCGCCATCAGCCAGTACGAGCCCGGTGGGATCGCGGAACCGTCCACCTCGATCGCGCACTCCACCTGTTCCCCGCCCGGCACCGTGAAGCCCCGCAGTCCGGGGCCCACGCCCTGCCACGTGCCCCATGAGGACACCGCCCACAGCTGGCCGCCGACCGGGCCCCGTGTGGTGTTGTGCAGGCTCACCGGAACCTGAGCCCGCTCACCCCTGCGCACGGTGACCCGGTCGGCGTTCAGCTCGCACACCAGCCCCTGTCCGGCGGGCGGACCGCCGGGCACGTCGAGGCCGATGACGTCCTCGTAGTTCTGCCCGCCGTACGAGAGCCGGGCCGTGAGCCAGTGGCGGCCGGGCTCGGCGTCCGGTGGCGGTGTCACCGTCACCTCGGCCAGCGAGAAGCCGCCGGGGCCGAGCGCGTACGGCAGTTCGGCGGGCTCCGCGGACCAGCCGGGCGGCACCTCGAAGAGCACCGTGCCGTTCGTCGAGGTGTCGGTGAGCTCCGAGCTGATCCGGACCGTCGCCGTGACGGGGCCGGAGGCGGTCAGAGCCGTGGGGGAGAGGTAGACGGAGACGGGCATGTTGCCGCGTGGGGCGGGCCCGGAGTTGTGCAGCCAGTAACGGGTGTGGACGGGCTGGGCGGGCTCGTGGGCGGCGACACCGGGGTCGGCCGTCGGTTCGGGAGCCTGTGGCGGCGTGGCCAGGACGGTGGCCACCTCGAAGCCGGTCAGCTCCGCCTCCAGAGCCCCCTCGCCGTCCGGGATCAGCGACTCCCCGGGCCTTTCCAGTACGTCCGCCCGGGCGCCCTCCGTCCAGGCGACCGGCCCGCGCACCCGTGCCCGCACCGGCCGTCCGTTCACCTCGTGCACGCGGACGACGACCCCGCGTCCCGGGTCCGCCGGCGTCGTGCCGCCCCGTGCCAGCGGGGAGCCCAGCGGCTTGAGGGCGTCGACAAGCACCTCGCCGGCGGGCTCGACCGTCAGCAGGGAGGTCTTCCTGGGCAGGAGCGGGGACGTGGACCCACCGCGCACCCGGGCCGTGAGCGGATGGTTGAACTCATGGCCGCGGGCGGGGAGTCGGAGGTCCCGCCAGTCACCCTCGCCCGCCACGACCGCGTACTCGAAGGTGTGCGACCAGCGCTGGAGCTGGAAGCCCGACCCGTCGGGGGTCGTGCGGCGGGGCGGGTCGACCCAGATGCCGGACGGCCAGCCGGTGCAGGAGCGCATCAGGGACATGTAGAGGTCTCCGGAGGAGGTGACCACACAGCCCGGTGTGCCGCGGTTCAGGACGGCGAAGCCGCGCCCGTCCCAGGCGTCGCCCGGCGGCAGGGCCTCGCCACCGCCCGGCGCCGTGGCCGTGACGGTGAAGTCCTCCAGGTCGGCGATCAGCGCGTCGACCGCCTTGGCGTCACCCGAGGGGTCCGAGCCCGCGATCACGAGCAGGGGCAGGCGTTCCAGGTCGCGCAGGTCGGCGCCCGGCACCCACTCCTCGCGCAGCGAGGCGCGCGGTGCGACCCACACGGACGCCACGCCCCGCTCGGCGACCTGGCGGCGCAGCTCGCGGTCGGCGGCCGGGTCCATGGCGAGCGCCTCGGCGACCAGCGAGTTGCGCTCCGGGCCGCCGACGGCGATCCGGATGTCGGGGAGGTTGGAGTCCACCTCCAGGTCTCCGTAGCGGGGGCCGCCCGCGATGGTCGAGGTGGCGGTGACGCCCGCGCGGACGAGGGCCGCCGCGAGCGGGGCGCCCAGCTCACCGGCCTCGTCCCAGTCGGCGTACACCAGCTCCGCGACGCCGATGGCCCGCCTGCCGAGCGGCGCACCGGAGTCGTCGTGCAGGAGGACCCGGGCCGTGGAACCGAGTCCGAACCAGGTGTTGGCCGGGTTGTCCAGCGTCCACGGGAACTGCTCGCTGTCCACCTCCACGAAGCCGAAGCCGCGCCCGATCACCGCGTCGGCGACCTCGTGCACGGGCAGCCCGCCCCGCACGTCGGAGGGCCAGCGGACCCGGATCAGGCGGTCGGCGCCGTCGTAGCCGTCGATCGTCGTGGAGACGTCGAGACGGTCGACGCCCGCCCAAAGGGTGAGCCGCTGGGTGTACTTGAAGAGGCCGAGGTCGGCACGGACGGTGATCCGGGAGCCGGCCGGGGAGTGAGCGACTTCGATGTCGGCGGTCACGTCACGGCCGCGCGCGGCGGTCGTGCCGGTCGGGGTGAGGTGCCAGGGGCCCTCGCCGAAGCGCGGGTGTCTCGGGAACTCCTCCTGGACGACGAGTTCGTTGCCGATCTCCCCGGCGGGCAGCAGCTCCCGGCCGCCCTCGGTCACCGCCCGCAGGCTGCTCACGGCACCGCCGCGAGCCGCGTCGACCGTCACCTCGTAGAACTCGTTGCGAATGGTGGTCCCCTCGCCGGAGGTCCATCCGGGGAGGGAACCGGCCGCCAGGGGCAGGGTCTTGAGGCCCATGCCGGGCACCTGCGGGACGACGACCCGCAGGGTGCCGTCCTGCTCGCGCACGGCCGGCAGCGGCTGGAAGTCGTCGCCGACGGGCACCAGGCCCGGGTCGTCGACGGTCAGCACGTCCTGTCGTTCCCAGGTCGTCGGGTTGAAGACCACCAGGTCCGGGCCGGTGCCCGGCTCGACCCGGTCGGCCAGCGCCTTGGTGGCATCCGCGTGCACGGTCTCGGCTAGGTCGGCCAACTCCCGCCAGCCGGTGAGGAGATCGATGTACACCTGGTCCGACTCCGAGCCGGTGATGGCGTCGTGGTGGGCGCCGTAGACGAGTTGCCGCCAGGCCTTGTCGAGGGCCGCGTCCGGATAGGCGTGCCCGGTGACGAGGGAGGCGAGGGTCGCCCAGGCCTCCGCGTCGGCGAGGAGCGTCTCGCCGTAACGCTGGGCCTGCTTGGTGTCGATGTAGGAGACGTCCTTGCCGGTGTAGACCGGGTTCATGTCCCGGGTCTGCGGCGAGGCCCTGCGGCCCTCGGCGTCCAGCTCCGCGCGCACGGCGGCGAAGAAGTCCCGGGGGACGGCACTGATGAACCGGGGCCAGACGTAACGGGCGTTCCAGCTCCGGTGGATGTCCATCACCCAGCGGCACGGCGGCGCGTAGTCGCCGCCGACCGGGAGCAGCACGTTGCGTGTGAGCGCGACCTTCTTGAGCCCCTGGAAGAGCTTGAACGCCTCCGCCTCCGCTTCGGGCAGCGTCGGCGCGTTGTCGATCCGCCAGCCGGCGCCGTAGTGGTTGACCATGTACGCGGTGAGGAGCCCGCGCCCCGAGGGTGCGATCCAGTCGAACTCCGCCGGGAACTGCATCCGCGTCGGGTCCCGCGGCTCCTCGCCGAAGACGGACAGGGTGGGGCCCCACTGGTGGAAGGGACCGCGCGCCCAGGAGCTGGACGTCACCCCGGCGTCGGCCATCAGCCCGGGGAACTGCGGGTCGTGCCCGAACGCGTCCAGCTGCCAGGCCGTCTCCGGGGACGCCCCGAGGATCGCGCGCTGGTATCCGTCGCCGTACAGCGCATTGCGTACGGTCGCCTCGGCGCCGGTGAGATTGGTGTTCGGCTCGTTGTAGGTGCCGCCCATGATCTCGACGCGGCCGGTGCGGATCAGCTCGCGCAGGAAGCCGCGCTCCTCCGGGAAGGAGTCCCAGTACGGCTTGAGGTAGTCGACCTCGGCCAGCACGAAGGTGTACGCCGGGTCGCGCCGGGCCAGGTCGCAGTGGGCGCGGACCAGGCTCATCCCGGACTGGCCGCGCGAGTCGAAGGTGCGGGCCGGGAGACCGGTGGTGACCGGGGCGTCGGCGACGTCCCAGGTCTCGGTGTAGGCGCCCTGGGTGTTCCACCAGACGGGGTCGTAGTGGAAGTGGCTGACCATGAACATGGTCCAGCCGGGCTCGGCGACCGTGAACTCTCCGGTGTCGTGCGCGCTCTCGTCGCCGTCGGTCGCGGTGACCGTGATGGGCCCGCCGTCGCCGGTCACGGGTATCTCGGCGCGCACGGTGCCGTTCTCGCCGACGGTGACGACCGTCTCTCCGGTGCCGCGTCCCTCGACGGTGACGCGGACCGAGCGACCCGGAAGGTGCTCGATGGCGACGGCCACCACCTGGAGCGGCCGCTCGGGTGTACCGACGAACAACTCGGTCGACTCAACAGCGGTGACACGCATGGGGCTCCTACGAGATGACTCGGGGGAGCCCCATCCTGGCACTGAGAGGATGATTCAAACAACCATTGTTGAGTTATCTCGGTGGTTCATCCATGCAAGATCGGACATGGTCAACGCGTACGGCGAGCCTTCACCGTGTGCTGCGGGCTGATGTGCTCGGTGAGCGCGAGGGAGGCGCTGGCCCGCTGGTAGCCGACCTGGCCGACGCGGACGTAGAGGCAGTCGACGATCATCAGGACGGAGTGCCGGCCGCCGATGCTGCCGGTGCGGAAGCTGGTCTCGGAGGTCGAGGAGATGAGCCGGATGTCGGCGGCCCTGGCCAGCGGGGAGCGCGGGTCGGTGGTGATGGCGATGGTGGTCGCGCCCCGCTCCCTGGCCATCTCGAAGGGCTCGAGGGTCTCGCGGGTGGCGCCGGAGTGGGAGATGCCTATGGCCACGTCGGCGGGGGTGAGCAGGGCCGCGGAGGTGGCCGCGCCGTGCACCTCGGTCCAGCCGCGGACCTGGCAGCCGATGCGGAACAGCCGGGTCTCGGTCTCCTGGGCGACCGCGCCACTGCCGCCGACGCCGTACACGTCGATGCGGCGGGCCTTCGCCAGGGCCTGGGCGGCGCGCTCCAGGGCATCGAGGTCGATGCGCTCGATGGTCTGCTGGATCGCGCGCAGGTCCGCGCTGCCCACCACCTGGACGACCCGCTCAAGGCTGTCGTCCGGCGAGATGTCGGGGCCGATCTCGGCCGAACCCCAGTCGGAGACCTCGCCGCGGCCGCGCTCCTGGGCCAGTTCGATCAGCAGATGCTGATAGGAGTCGAGTCCGATGGCACGGCAGAACCGGGTCACCGTGGCCTGCGAGGTCCCGGTGCGGCGGCCCAGCTCGGCGGCCGAGCAGTGGGTGACGGCGGCCGGATCCTCCAGGATCAGCTCGCCGACCTTCCGCAGGGAACCGGCCAGCCGGGGCAGCTCGGTGCGGATCAGGGTGGTGACGTCGGTCGCAGGCATGCAAAGAAGGTATCAGCCACCCTTAGAACCACTGATTGAATACCAGGACCGCGTTGTGGTTTATTGATTCACCGATCGGTGATTATATGGTGGTTCAATCCATCAGTGGGGAGTGTCGCGTGTCCGTCGAGTCAGTCAGCGCCCAGGGCTTCGCCGAACAGAGCCTGGACGTCCTCCGTCACGTCACCGAGTCCGCCCGCGAGGACGTGCGCCGCGCCGCCGAGCTGATCGCCGACTGCATCCGCGCCGACGGTGTGATCCACGCCTTCGGCACCGGTCACTCCCAGGCGATGGTCCTGGAGGTCGCGGGCCGCGCGGGCGGGCTCGTGCCCACGAACCGGCTCCAGATCTCCGACCTCGTCCTCTACGGCGGTGACGACCCGAGCGTCCTCGACGACCCGCTGCTGGAACGTGAGCCGGGGGTGGCCGTCCGTCTCTACGAGCTGGCCGCGCCGCACGCCCGGGACCTGTTCGTCATCATCTCCAACTCCGGCGTCAACAACGTCATCGTGGAGATGGCGCTGCATGCCAGGCACCAGGGGCACAAGATCCTCGCGATCACCTCACTCACCCACACGGCGGCCGTGCCGGCCGGGCACGCGAGCGGGAAGAAGCTCGTGGACCTGGCGGATGTGGTGCTGGACAACGCGGCGCCCGTCGGGGATGCGTTGCTGTCGTTGCCGGGGGGTGGGGCGGTGGGGGCGCTGTCCACTCTGACCGGGGTGATGCTGGTGCAGATGGCGGTTGCGGAGGCTTCGGGGCTGCTGCTTGCCTCCGGCGAGCGGCCACCGGTGTATGTCTCGGCCAACGTGCCCGGTGGGTTCGAGGGCAACCTGGAGTTGGAGAAGCGGTACGCGGGGCGGGTTCGGCGTACGGCGAGTTAGGGGTGCCTGGGGTATCGCGGGGAACTTGCGGCCGGTGGGGGCTGGTCGCGCCCGCGCGGCGGTAGCCGCAGATTCGACTCAGCCCCGCGCCCATTTTTCAGCTTGCCCTCAGTCGACAGGTACCGGAGTCAAGGCGACGGCCAGCGGATACGCGCCGGTCGTCAGCGGTGACCCGGCGGTGTTCGTGGCGGTGTCCACCGGCACCAGGGAGTTGCCGTCCGCCGTCGTGACGTAGGCCGTGCCGCCGTTCCAGTCCAGGGCCACGTCGAAGGCCGACTTGCCCACCTTCACCGTGGTGCCCGGTGCGCCGGTCACCGTGTCGATCGGGGTGATCGTGTCCCCGTTGCTCGGACTGACCCACAGGGTCCGGCCGTCCGGTGAGAGGGCGAGGCCGTACGCCTGGCCGGAGACCAGGAAGGTCGGTTCGGTCTCGTTCGTCGTCGTGTCGATCGGAGTCACCGTCGAGCCGCCGGAGTTGGAGACGTAGACCGTCCTGCTGTCCGGGGCCGCCACGACGTTGAAGGGGCTGGGGCCGACCGGGATCGCCGCGCCCGCCCTGCCGGTGGCGAGGTCGACGGGGCTCACCGTGTTGTCGTGGATGTCGGCCACGTACAGCGTTCTGCCGTCGGGCGTGATCGCCATGTTCTCGGGGCCGTCGCCGACCGGGACCGGAGTGCCGGTCTTCAGGGTGCCCGTGTCGATCGACTGCACTGTGCCGTCCGTGTAGTTGGCGACCCAGAGTGTGGCGCCGTCCGGGGTGAGTGCGAGTCCGGCGGGGACCTTGCCGACGGCGACCGTGGCGGTGACCGTGCCGCTCGCCACGTCGATCACGCTGACCGTGTCGGAGCCCTGGTTGGCGGCGTACGCGGTACGCCCGTCCGCGCTCACGACGACCTCGCCGGGGTTGTTGCCGACGGCGATGTTCCTGGTCGTGCCGGAGGTCAGGTCGATGGAACTCACCGACGCGCCACTGAAGTCGGCGGTCAGCGCGCGGGGTGTGCCGGTGCCGTCGGTGACCTGGACCGGGAGTGCGCGGTCCAGGATGCCGGTGCCCGACACGACGACGGAGTGGACGCCCTCGGTCTTCCCGGTGAGGGTGACGGTGACCTTGGCGCCCGGGGTGGTGGCCGTGCCCTCGGAGGGCGAGGCCGTGACGCCGTCGGGCACGTCGAGCTTCCAGCTCACGGTCCTGGCCTGCGCGTCGGAGAAGTCGAGGGTGACCGTGGCGGAGGCTCCGGGCCCGACCGACAGGGAGCTGGGCGTGAAGGAGGCGTCCACGCCGGGATCGGGGGCGTTCTCCAGCATCGTGGTGTAGAGGAACTGGTCCATCACGCCCGGTGAGACCTGCTGCGGAATGGCGTCCAACTGCTTGCGCTCTTCCTGGAGTTGCTTCCAGTACGTGGAGACGGCGTCCGCGTCACCGCGCTTGTGGGCCAGCAGCAGGTCCACGGCCGTCCCGCCCGCGCCGCCGTAGCGGCCGAGCTTGTCGAGCCAGGCGGAGGTCTCGTCGAGGAACCCGGGGTTGTCGAGCCGGGCGCGCAGTTGGGCGGGAGTGGCGGCCATGTCGGCGAAGTAGGCCTTCAGCCGGGCTGCCGCCCGGTCGAGTCCGCTGTCCTGCTCGTATGCCTTGCGGAAGGCGGCGATCAGCCGGGTGAGGGTGGGGGACTCCGTCGGGTCGAGCTGGGAGGAGTAGTTGTTCTCGGCGAAGATTCGCAGCCATGTGGCGGCGTGGGGTCCTGCCAGGTCCTGGACCGAGGCGTCGAACGCCTTGCCCGGGTCGTAGGCGGTCGGGTTCCACAGATAGGCGGCCGAGGTGAACAGCGCGATCCGGCTCGCCTCGCCCTGGACCATCGGGTTGGCCGTCACGCCGGTGGCGGCGCTCGCCACGCCGGGTTCCCGGCCCGTGTAGGGGCCGAGGAGGAGCCGACTGGTGACGTAGTCGTTGACCGGGTAGTTGTCCCAGACCAGGATCGGGTGGCCGTAGACCTCGCGGGCCTGCTTCACCTGCGCGGTGGTGATGGTGGGCGCGATGACGCCGACGCCGGTCCACTCGACGACCACGGACGGATCGAGCTGCTCCCTGAGGGCCTTCTTGTACGGGGAGTCGGTGAGGTCGGAGTACTCGGTGGGAACCATTTCCAGGGGCTGGAGGCCGGTGTGGTCGGCGGAGAACCGCTTCCACACGGTGTTCAGCAGATGCGCCTGCGCGGCACCCGCCGCACCGCCGCCCGTGCCGAACTCCTGCTCGTCCTCGGGGCAGTTCCACTTGGTGTAGCTGATGTCGTCCAGCGGTATCGCGAAGGAACGGACGCCGATGGCGTACAACGAGTCGAACTTGGCGGTGAGTGCCTTGATGTCGGAGTCCGAGGAGTAGCAGACCGACAGGCCGGGCGAGAGGGCGTAGGTGAAGCGGACGTGGTCGGCGTCGGCCCGGTCGACCAGTTCCTTCAGCCGGTCCAGTGCCGCGGGCGGGTACTCGTCCCGCCAGCGGGCGCGCAGGTAGTCGTCGTCCTTGGGGGAGTAGACGTAGACGTTCTGCTTCGTACGGCCGTAGAAGTCGAGCTGGGCGAGTCGCTCGGCGTGCGTCCAGGGTGTGCCGTAGAAGCCCTCGATGACTCCGCGGAGCGCGGCGGTGGGCCAGTCGCGGACCGTGACCACAGGCAACTGG
Source organism: Streptomyces sp. SAI-127 (assembly GCF_029894425.1). Classification (NCBI taxonomy): domain Bacteria; kingdom Bacillati; phylum Actinomycetota; class Actinomycetes; order Kitasatosporales; family Streptomycetaceae; genus Streptomyces; species Streptomyces sp. SAI-127. Next base: position 2,705,298 of record NZ_JARXYJ010000001.1, on the reverse strand, counting down.
CGCTGTCCGGCCAGGAGTTGGCGCAGGGTCTGGGCGGCGTAGAAGGTGCCGGTGGTGTCGACGCCGGAGAGGGCGAGGAGGGCCTGGCCGTGGCTGCGGCCGGAGGCCAGGACGTAACCGCCGGGGGCGAGACCGGACGGGGAGGCGGCGCCGAGTCGTTTCAGCGTCCGGGCGGTGGCGCTGTTCTCCCCGGGGCCGCCGACGTAGACGGTCAGGTCGGCCGGCGGCGGCCGGTCGCCGGCGTCGACCTTCGTGATGTGGTCGGCTCCGGCGGCCTTGAGGGCCGCCTCGACGACCTTTCGGGCCGAGGGATCGGTACCGGGACCGACGACCTCGACTACCCGGTCGGGAACGGGGAGTCGGCCCTGCCCGACGGTGATCTTCTGAGGGGTCGGCCATACCTCCGGCACCGTCTGCCGGGGCTCGGCCGAGGCGGGGGCCGCCGGTGCCGCGAGGCCCAGGGCCAGCAGCAGGGCGGCGGCCACACATCTGAGATTGATGAATGAATCCACCTGAGGATGCTAGAAGCGTTGAATACATCATTCAATGGTTCCCGGGTGTTCAGAGTGCCTTTCGGTGCACGAGGGCCGACATGCACAGCACACCCGGCAGCAGGGGCAGCCACACCGTCAGAACGCGGTAGCCGATGAGGGTCGCCGTGCCGAGGCTCACGGGGACGCCGTAGACGGCGAGGGTGAAGACCATGGCCGCGTCCACCGGGCCGATGCCGCCGGGCGCGGGCACGGAACCGACCGCGCTGCTCGCGGCGAGGTACGCGAACGCGACCTGTGCCCAGGACAGCGTCACTCCGAGCGAGGCGCCGACCGCGTGGATCACGCTCGCCTGGAGCAGGGGTGCGGCGGCCGCGCCGCCCCACAGGGCGAGGACCCGGCTGGGCATGGTGTGCAGCCGGCGGGCGTCGGTCAGGGCGGTGCGCACGAACGTGACCGCCGGGCGGCGCAGCGGGCGGACGAGGGTCAGCACCAGGAGCGTGCCACCGAGCCCGAGTCCCGCGGCCACCAGGGGCAGGAACAGCATGCGCCGGTCCGGGACGAGCTCACCGAGCCGCAGCAGACCTGGCATGGCGACCAGGAAGCCGATCAGGACGAGCGTCTTGGCGATCGGCCTGACCAGCGCGTACAGGGCGAGCGAGGCGGTGGCCCGGCCCAGCGGGATGCCCCGCGCCTGAAGGAAGCGCAGGGTGACCGCGTGCGCGCCGAGGCTCGCCGGCAGCACGTGGTTGGCCGCGCCGGCCGCGAACTGCGAGGCGACCAGCAGCCCCGCCGGCAGCCGCTCGGGCAGGGCGCCCTGCCGGACGACGGAGGCGGACACCCAGCCCAGGCAGGTGTAGAAGAGCCCGATGAGCAGCCACCCGGGGTCGGCGGTGGCCAGCCGCGCGGTGCCGTCGTACAGGGCACGCCAGTCCAGCACCGCCCAGATGCCGATGAGCAGGACGGGGAGCAGGGTGAGCAGGCGGCGGGTGAGACGGGTCAGGGAGCGGCGGGAACCGGCGGGAGCGGGAGCCGGAACACTGATCGGGAGCGGTGCCGGGGCGGGAGCGGGGAGCGGACCCGGGGGACCTTCGAGCGGAAGCAGGGACACGGCGCACGTCGTCCTTTCGCGTCATGCCCCGTGCGGGACACGGGGCATGACGGAGGCAAGGCGATGCAGAGGGGACGAGGGAAACGTTCCCGCTCGGTGTGACGTTCAAATGTCCGGCAGTCGAAGGAGCGCGGGCGGCTGGGCGAAACGGGGTGGGGCGCCGGTGCGGAAACGGGTCCGCCCCGGCTCCCTTTCGGGATGCCGGGGCGGGCAAGGGAACTTCGGTCGCTACAGGGGGCTTCAGCTGATGAAGGAGCCCGGGGCGCAGGCGCCCGAGGTCACCCAGGCGTGCGACTCGATGCTGTTGTTCATGTACACGCCGTTGGTGTAGCGGTTCCGGCCGAGGTCGTCCACATACTTCTCGCCCGGCAGGAGGCAGCCGTACGCCCTGTCGTCGTACCCCCCGAGGTAGTAGAAGGCCACGACGTCCTTGCCGCCGACGAATCCGCTGTTCATGACGGACGAGGCGCGGTTGACGTCGGAGCCCTGGAAGGGGCCGAGGTTGTCGTCCCACTCGGGGTCGTTGCCGGGGGTGACGCCGAGGAGTTCGCCACCGCAGTCGGTGCCGTCCCAGGCGCGGACGTTGCCGTCGCGGCCGTGCGAGTTCCAGTTGGCGTTGCAGCCGGGGCCCGCGTGGGCGGTGGCCGGGATGGCGATGCCGAGGGCCGCGAGGCCCAGGGTGGCGAGGGAGACGGTCAGCTTGCGCATACGGATTCCTGTTCTGCTTGCGCCCCGTGGGAGGCGTGGGTGGGATGGTGAGGAGACGACCCGCGAGCATCGTCGCGGGGTCTGTCCGTGACGCGGGTGTCACGGATGTCTGGGGCCGGCGCGTCCTGGATCAGGTGCGGGCCGGGACAGTGCGCTCGGCGACGGTCAGGGCGTGCCGCCGCATCCGCAGGTGGGCGTCGAGGGCGTGGCCGTACTTCTTGGCCAGTTCGCCGACGTAGTGAGCCTCGCGCCGTTCGCCGATCGAGCGGAGGGAGACGGATCGGGCGCAGGTGGCGTCGGCGACCGCGATCCGGGTCTCGTTCGCGAAGGTCCTGGCCTCCTCGGCCCGGGTCTGCTGCGCGCTGGGCTCGCGTGCGGACCGGCGTGCCGCGTCGGGGTCGGGGAAGGGGTGGCCCGCCTGGTTCATGCAGCGCGACCAGGCGGCCACCGCGCTCTTGAACTCCTTGTCGCCCAGCAGCTTGCCCACGTACAGGGGGCGCAGGTTTCTGACGGCCACGTCGGAGCGGAACCATGCCGCCGGATCGCCGTACAGCATCTTCTCGGCCTGGCGGGCGCAGCCGCCGGACTGCTTGGTGATCGTGCCGCCGGACGGTGTCGGTGACTTCAGCAGTACGGCGTCCCGGCCGCCGTCCATCGCGATGTCAAAAGCCTTCTGGCGCGAGCGGGAAAGGGACTCGCGGTAGGCGATGTTGGGGTTGCGCAGGCGGGCGCGGTCCTCCTTCGCCGTGATCCGGCTGCCGTAGCCGTGGCTGCGCGCCCAGTCGGCGTCGTCCTGGACGTAGCCGACCGGTCGGCTCTCCTCCAGGCTCAGCGGCTTTGCCTCCCAGTAGCGGAAACCCCGCTTCCTCATGCAGACCGTGATCAGGTGCTGCTCGGCGTCGGAGATCCGCAGGTCCTGGGCGTAGGTGAGCTTCTCGCCGGCCGTGGCGGCCTCGGTCCGCGCGGCCGGCGAGGCGCGGTGGGCCGCGTCGGTGGCCGCCGTGCAACCGGCCAGCACGAGCGAGGTCAGTGCGGCGATCACGCCCACCGCGGTGGCCGCGCGTCGTGGGCTGCGTCCACTCGGTACCACCGTCCGGCGTGGGGCGTCGGCGCGCTTCATCGGCATGCTCCGGGGGTGAAGTCGAACTGGGTTGTTCTTACGAGCCGTTGACGCCCCGGAAGGCACGTCCGTATGACCCTCGGACCGCGGATTTGTTTCTTGTGCCGGCGGTCATACGAGGACGGCGCGCGATGGGTCTTCTCTGTCTGCAACCGCGTGTCACACGGGACGTACACGAATCTCCGACGCGGGAAATTCCGGCGGGCCCTCATACGAGCGGCCCCGCCCAGCCGTCCCTCGGACGAGCAGGACCTGCGCCCACGTCGAAATCCGGCCAACCACCGTTCGGCGTGGAAGTCGACAGGCGCACCGCCCGTTCCGGGATCCGGGCCCCGTCCGAGGCCCGCCCCGGGGTGGCGGGCCGGTCGGATCAGGCCAGGGCGGCTGTGACCACGGCATGAACTGTCAGTGCCCGTCGATATCGTCGAACGCGTATCCGTGGGGTGGGCGGTGCGGCGATCGGGGGACCATGCTCCAGGTACGTCTACTGGGTCCGGTGGAGGTGTGGGAGGGGAACCGACGGGCCCCGCTCGGCGGGGTCAGACCCCTGGCGGTGCTGTCCGCGCTCGTCGTTCATCTGGGCGAGGTGCTCTCCACGGAACGGCTCGTGGACTGTGTCTGGGACGAGCAGGCGCCCGCCACCGCCAGTGCCCTCGTCGCCACCCATGTCTCCGCGGTGCGCCGCGCGCTGGCCCGCGTCGGTGAGGCGGAGGTGATCCGCACCCGGCCGCCGGGATACGTCGCCGACCTCGACCCCTCCCAGGTCGACGCCCGCCGCTTCGAGGAGCTGCTCACGTCGGGCCGGGCCGAGGCCGCCCGGGGCCGCGCCGACGAGGCCGCCGAGCTGCTGTCCGAGGCGTTGGGACTGTGGCGGGGGCAGGAGGCCATGGAAGGTCTGGGCCAGTCGTTCGCCCGGATCGAGGCGGCCCGGCTGGGCGAACTGCGGCTGGTCGCCCAGGAGGAGTCCTTCGGCCTCCAGCTGGAGCTCGGCCGCGCGGACCGCACCATCGCGCCCCTGCTCGCGCACGTCGCCGCCCACCCCCTCCGGGAACGGCCGCGCGGCCAGCTGATGACCGCGCTGTTCCGCACCGGACGGGTCTCCGACGCCCTGCGCACCTACCAGGAGGGCCGCGAGGTCCTGCGCGAGGAGCTGGGCATCGACGCCGGGCCGGAACTGCGGTCGCTGCACAAGGCCGTACTCACCAACGACCCCTCGCTGCTCGGCACCGGCACCGGCACCGGCTCCCGCACCGGCCCCAGATCCGACTCCGCTCCGCCGGGCTCCGGCGCAGGCCCCCACAACCCCTCACCGCTCGGCTCCGGCTCCAGCCCGTCGGCACAGGAGGCCGCCGCCGCTTCGAAGGCCCGGCAGCGGACCACGAGCCCTGCGACGGCGGTCGGCACCGGACCGGGCGCGCCGTCCCCGAGACCCGCCCCGTCCCACCTTCCCCCGGACATAGCCGACTTCGTCGGCCGGTCGGACCAGGTCGACTGGGCCGTCTCGCTGCTGGGCCGGGTCGACGATCCCGGCCGTACCGCCCCGCCGATCGGGGTGATCTCCGGACGCTCCGGAACGGGCAAGACCGCCCTCGCCGTCCACGTCGGTCATCGCACCGCGGAGCTCTTCCCGGACGGCCGCCTGTTCGTGGACCTGCGGGCCGCCGACACCGCCCCGCTGGAGCCGGCCGACGCCCTCGCCCGGCTGCTGCGGGCCATGGGCGCCGAACCGGCGACGCTGCCGAGCTCCGTCGAGGAACTGACGGGGCTGTACCGCACGTACACCGGGCACCGCCGCATTCTGCTGATCCTCGACAACGCCGCCGGCGAGGCGCACGTACGGCCGCTGCTGCCGCCCGGACCCGGCTCCGCGGTGCTCGTCACGAGCCGGCGCCGACTCGTGGCGCTGGAAGGTGCGGCCCATCTCGATCTGACCGTCCCGGACGAGGAGGAGGCACTCGAACTCCTCAGACGGGTCGCCGGAGCCGACCGGGTCCGCGCGGAGCCGGAACAGACCGCCGAGATCGTCGCCCTGTGCGGGCGCCTGCCGCTCGCCGTGCGCATCGCCGGCGCGCGGCTCGCGGCCCGGCCGCACTGGGTGCCCGGCCGGCTCGCCGCCCGCCTGCGGGACGAGCGCCTGCGGCTCAACGAACTCCGCGCCGGGGACCTGGAGTTGCGCACCAGCCTCGAACTGGGCTACGCCGACCTCGATCCGCAGGAACGGCGCGCCCTGCGCCGCCTGGCCCTGCTCGACCTGCCCGACTTCGCGGCCTGGATCGCCGCGCCCCTGCTGGACATCGGCACGGAGGAGGCCGAGGAGGCCGTCGAGCGGCTGGTGGACTGCCACTTCATCGACGTGATCGGGGTGGACGGCACCGGCCGCAGCCGTTACCGCATCCACGACCTGGCCCGGGAGCACGCCCGCGAACGCTGTCTGTCGGAGGAGAGCGCCGAGGAGCGGGCGGCGGCCGTGCGGCGCCTGGTGGAGTGCTGGCTCGGGCTGGCCGAGAAGGCCGCGGCGCGGGGCCCCGGCGGCACCGCACGCTACTTCCCCGAACCGGCCGCCGTACGGCCCGTCGACCCGCTCGATCCGCACGCCGAGGAGGATCTGCTCGGCCGCCCGGCGGCCTGGTTCGCCGCCGAACAGGCCGGCCTGCTGGCGGCGGTGGAGTACTGCGCCGACCACGGGATGGACCGCGCCGCCCGGGACCTCGCCGGCGCGCTGATCGCGAGCTCGGTCGCGCTGTACAACCAGTTCGACGCCTGGTCCCGCTCGCACACCGCGGCGATGGCGGCGGTGCGGCGCAGCGGCGACGGTGAGGGCGAGGCGTGGCTGCTCACGGGGCTCGGGCAACTGCGCTACGAACAGGACGAGTTCGAGGAGTCGTACGCCTACTACCGCGACGCCCTGCGGCTGTTCGAGGCACAGGGCGACGGGCCGCAGGGGACGGCCCAGGCCCTGCTCGGCATGGCCACGGCCCGGCGTGAACAGGCCCGCTACTCCGAGGCACTGGAGCTGCTCGGCGCGGCGCTGGAGCGATACGGGCGGCTCGACGACCGCGGGGCGCGGGCCCGGGTGCTGTACGGCCTCGGCTACGTGTACCGGGAACAGGGCGACGGCCCCGCGGCCCGTGAGGCCTTCGCACAGGCCCTGGAGCTGCACCGCACGGAGAACGACCGGCACGGGGAGGCGCTGATCCTGCGCGCGCTGGCCCTCTGCCACCGGGCCGAGGGGGAGTACGAGGACGCCGAACGGTTGCTGCGGGGCGTGCTGCGGGTTTTCGTCGGCCTCCACGACACGTTCGGCGTGATGTACACGGAGCAGTCGCTGGCGAAGGTGGAGCTGCGGCTGGGTCTTCTGGACGAGTCGCGCGAACGGCTCGGGCGGTGTCTGGAGCTGGCGCGGGAGCGGCAGGACCGGTTCGGCGAGGCACTGGTGCTGCGGACGCTGGGGGAGTGGTGTCTGGCTTCCGGCGACGCCGGGAGTGCGCGGGGGCCGCTGGAGCGGTCGCTGTCGCTCTGGGAGACGTTGCGGCTGCCGCTGTGGCGGGCGCGGACCCTCTGGGACCTGGCTGAGGCGTGGGAGGCCGACGGGGAGGCGGGGGCGGCTTCGGGCGCCCGAGCCGAAGCGATGGGGATCTTCCGGGAGTTGGGGGCTCGGGAGGCGCGGGAGCGGGCGTAGGAGCGAAGCGCTGCAGAACTCTCGGTCCACCGCTTGCAGGCGATCTGCAGAGCATTTGCAGAAGGCCCCGCGACGCTCTTCTCGTGACAGACATCATCACGCTCGCGGATCCCAGGGTTGCCGCGGTGACGCACGACGAGTGCGGGGAACCGCTCGTCGATCTGCGGGAGGACGGCCGGTTGCGGCTCGATGCCCGGCAGGCCGACGACGAGGGGAGCTACGCCCATCTGCGGGTCGGCGCGCTGCAGCGGCTCGTGCGGGCGCAGCGGCTGCTGCCCGTGGGGATCCGGTTCCTGGTGGTGGAGGGGTACCGGCCGCCCGACCTCCAGCGCCGGTACTTCGAGCAGTATGCGGCGACCATGCGGAAGGCCCACCCGGACGCGTCTCCCGAGCGGATCCGTGAGCTGGCGAGCGCGTACATCTCGCCGCCGGAGGTCGCCCCGCACGTCAGTGGCGGCGCGGTCGATCTGACCCTGTGCGACCACACGGGCCGGGAACTGCCGCTCGGCACGGAGGTCAACGCCACCCCGGAGGAGAGCGCGGGCGCCTGCCGCACCGACGCGCCCGGCATCGGCGCCGAGGCCCGCGAGCACCGGGCCCTGCTGCGCCGGGTGCTCACCGCGACCGGGTTCGTCAACTACCCGACCGAGTGGTGGCACTGGTCGTACGGCGACCGGTACTGGGCCCTGCTGCGCCGCGTGCCGGCCGCCCGCTACGGCCCCGCCGACCCGCCCCGCCCTCCGGCCTGACCACCGGAGCGGGACAGCGCACGAAGAACACCACGAGGGGATCACCGCAAGGGATCGCCGCGAGGATCACCGCAAGGGGGAAACAGATGCACAGCCACGCCACCTGTCCGCCACCGCCGCGCGAGGCCGACGACCGGACGAGCCCGGACAACCGGATGACCCCGGGAGACTTCGACGCGTCCTTCACGGCCGACATGCCACGTCTGCGACGACGGCTGCTGGCCCTGACGGGCAATCCGCACGACGCCGACGACCTGCTCCAGGAGACCTATCTGCGGCTCTCCCGGCGGGCCCGCTCCCAGAGCCTGACGCGGCAGCAGCATCCGTACGCCTACACCTGCGCCGTCGCCCTCAACCTGCTGCGCGACTCCTGGCAGCACCCCTCCCGCCGCGAGCGCACCACGGACCAGCTGCCGGAAGCCGGCTGGGACGGCGGGCTCGCCTCCTACGAGGCCTCCGCGACGGCGCTCGCGCTGCTCGGCATGCTCTCCGAGAAGGAGGCCGCCGCGGTGATCCTCGTGGACCTGGAGGGACTCACCCACGACACGGCCGGGGAGCGTCTCGGCGCCCACCGCGGCACGGTCCAGCGCAACCGACTGCGCGGCCTCGCCAAGATGCGTGCCGCTCTTCACAGCTAGCCCGGGTGGCGCACCCCCACGGGGGTGGGGTGCGCCACCCGGGTCTCCGCGTCTCCCACCGGTGTCACCGGCCTCCCGCTGACGCCACCTCGACGAAGGAAGAGTCCCTTGAAGACCATCAGTACGCGCCGTCGGACCAGCGGCGCGCTCGTGGGTGCCTCGGCGCTGGCGCTCACCGCGTTTTTCTCCGCCCCGGCCCACGCCGCCCAGGACGCCACCTGCGGTGTCCTCGCGCCCGGCGCCTCGGCCACCGCGCAGGCCGCCGTCGACGCGGCCTGTTCGCAGATCGGCGTCTGGTACAGCTGGGGCGGCGGCCACGCCGCCACGCCCGGCGCCAGCTACGGCTTCTACGACGGCTCCGACCCGGACAGCCTCCACGACGGCGAGCGCAAGGGCTTCGACTGCTCGGGCCTGATGCGGTACGCCTACTACCGGGCGACCGGCAAGGACCTGCTCAACGGCACGGCCGACGACCAGTTCCACAGCTCGCAGGCCTCCGCCCGGTTCTCCGCCGGGCAGGGCACCGCCCCGCTGCTGCCGGGCGACCTGATGTTCTGGGGCAACGGGCACATCCACCACGTCGCCATGTACCTGGGCGGCGGCCAGATGGTCGAGGCGTACGAGTCGGGCACCCACATCAGGGTCACGTCCGTGCGCACCGGCGGCGACTACGCGGGCGCGGTCCGGATCAACGGTTCGGGCACCCCCGTCCCGCCGCCCGCGAACGGCGGCACGGTCTTCGAGACCTGGGGCACCGGCGTGCGCACGCACCGGACGCCGAGCGTGGGCTCCGCCGTCGTCGACACCTTCCCCGGACCGACCCAGGTGTCGGTCCAGTGCCAGCAGCACGCGGAGACCGTGACCGCCGAGGGCTACACCAACGACGCCTGGGCCAAGCTAGCCGACGGCTCGTGGGTGACCAACATCTACATCAAGGGCCCGGCCTGGCTGCCCGGGATCCCGGACTGCGGCGGCAGCAGCACCTCGCCGCCGTCCGGTGGCAGCAAGGCCTTCCAGACCTGGGGCACCGGGGTGCGCACCCACAGCGAGCCGAACGTCAACGCCGGCGTCGTCGACTACTTCGCGCAGCCGACCACGGTCAACGTGGTCTGCCAGAAGCACGCCCAGGAGGTGACGGCCGAGGGCTACACCAACGACGCCTGGTCGAAGCTGACCGACGGCTCGTGGATGACCAACATCTACATCAAGGGCCCGGCCTGGCTGGACGGCGTGGCCACCTGCTGACCCGTTCACTCGCGGTGTTGTGATGCGCGTCACAAGGGGTCTACGGTGTAGGGGCTTGGAGGGCGCCGGGGGGGCGAGCCGAGTGGCGGCGAGCGACCGGGCCGCCTCCGGGTGAGGGAAGTGATTCCGTTGTCCGTCACCTGGGACGACATCGGCGGGCTGGTCGATGCCCACGAACGATTCCTGACCGGTGCCCGGGTGGACGCGGATGTCCGGAGCGCGGTGCTCGACTCCTGGAAGCGGTGCAGGTCCGTCGGTCTCGAGCCGGACCGGCTGCTGGTGCCGTACGCACCCGGTCTGGCCCTGGACGACACCTTCCTGCGGGCCGCCGAGCCGGTGCTGCAACGGCTCACCGGCTCGCTGTCCGAGGTCGGCATGACCATCGCGCTCTGCGACAGCCAGGGCCGGATGGTCCAGCGGCTCGGCGGCGACCGGCTGTTGCGGGAGCGACTGGACGGCGTGCAGTTCGCCCCGGGCTTCGACGCCTCCGAGCAGGTCGTCGGCACCAACGGCGTCGGCACCGCGCTGGCCGAGCGCGGACCCGTCTATGTCGTCGGGCGTGAGCACTTCGCGGACTGCCTCCAGCCCTTCGCCTGTGCGGGCACGCCGGTGCGCAACCCGCTCAGCGGGCACATCGAGGCCGTACTCGATCTCACCTGTCTGCGGGACGACGGCGACCCCCTCATGCTGCGGCTGGTCCGCGAGGCCGCCCGTGACATCGAGGCGCGGCTGCTGGAACAGGCCACGCAGCGGGAGCGGGCGCTGCTCGCCGCGTACCGGCGCGCCGGACGGGACGCCGACGGGTGGCCGCAGCAGCCCGCGGGCGCGCGGCCGGGGCGGTACGGCGAGGGGGCGGGCGCTCGCCTCGGGCGGATCGATCTGGCCGTACTGCGGGAGAAGGCCGAGGAGCTCATCGCCGCGCCGCACCGGACCCTCGACGAAGTGATGCTGTCGGGCGGCCGCAGCGCCATGCTGCTGCGCCGCCAGGTGCGGGGAGCGGCGGGGGAGACGGGAGTCGTGGTCGAGGCGCGGATTCTCGGCGGGGCGGATGTGGGGCCGGTCGGGCTCGCGGGACCGGGGACCGTGGCCGGGGTGGTGCCGGTGTCCAAGATCGCCCCGCCGCCGCCGTCGAAGAAGAAGGCGGCCGCCGCCGGCCTGCCCGGTCCGCCCACGTCTCCGCCCACTCCCATGCTTCTCCTCCCGCCCCCGCAGCCCTCCGCCCCCCAGCCCGTGACCGACGACCGCCTGCTCCTCCTCGGCGACCCCGGCGTGGGCCGGCTCGCCGTACTCGCGCGCAGGCGCCTGGAACTGCTGCACGAGGCCGGGATCAGGATCGGCACCACGCTGGACGTCGCACGGACCGCGGAGGAGCTCGCGGAGGTGGCCGTACCGTGGTTCGCCGACTTCGCGTCCGTGGATCTCCCGGACCCGGTGCTGCACGGCGAGGAGCCGGGACCGCTCGGCGCGGCGACCCCGCTGCGCCGGGTCGCCGTGGGCAGCGTGCGCGAGGAGCCCGACCTGTACGGCGTCGGCGACCAGGTCGGTTACGTGCCCTCCACCCCGCAGTTCCGCAGCCTGGAGACCGGGCGGGCGGTGCTCGAACCGGTGCTCGCGGAGGCGGGCGGCTGGCTGGCCCAGGACCCGGCGCGGCTCGCCCGGGTGCTCACCGCCGGCATCCATTCCCTGATCACCGTGCCGCTGCGGGCGCGCGGCACGACGCTCGGCGTGGTCAGCTTCTACCGCTCGGGGCACCCCGCCCCCTTCGAGGAGGACGACCTGTCCCTCGCCCAGGAGCTGGCCGGACGCGCGGCGATCTGCATCGACAACGCACGCCGCTACACCCGCGAGCACAACACCGCGCTCGCCCTCCAGCGGAGCCTGCTGCCGAAGGGCCGCCCCGAGCAGAGCGCCGTCGAGGTCGCGTACCGCTATCTGCCCGCGCAGGCGGGTGTCGGCGGCGACTGGTTCGATGTCATCCCGCTGTCCGGGGCGCGGGTGGCGCTGATCGTCGGCGACGTCGTCGGCCACGGCCTGCACGCCGCCGCCACCATGGGCCGGCTGCGCACCGCCGTGCACAACTTCTGCTCCCTGGACCTGCCGCCCGACGAACTCCTCACCCACCTCGACGACCTGGTGGGCCGCCTGGACCGCGGCGAGGGCTGGGCGGTGGACAGCAGCCAGGCGGACTCCGGCATCGTCGGTGCCACCTGCCTGTACGCCGTCTACGACCCGGTGTCCCGGCGCTGCGCCCTCACCCGCGCCGGACACCCCCTGCCCGCGATCGTCCGCCCCGACGGCACCGTCGAGTTCGTCGACCTGCCCTCGGGACAGCCCCTCGGGCTCGGCGGCATGCCCTTCGAGACGGTGGAGCTGGAACTCGCCGAGGGCAGCCAACTGGTGCTCTACACCGACGGGTTGATCGAGGACCGGCACCAGGACATCGACGCCGGGCTGGAGCGGCTGCGTACCGTCCTGGCCTGTGCCGACCGGTCACCGGAGGAGACCTGCGAGGCCGTGCTGGACACGCTGCTCCCGGCCCGCCCCAGCGACGACGTGGCCCTCCTCGTCGCCCGCACCCGCGCCCTCGGCCCCGAGCGGGTCGCCCAGTGGGAGCTGCCGAGCGACCCGGCGGTCGTCTCCCGCTCCCGCGCCGCGGTCACCGAACAGCTCGCCGCCTGGGGCCTGGACGAGCTGTCGTTCACCGTCGAACTCGTCGCCAGCGAACTGGTCACCAACGCCATCCGTCACGCCACGGGCCCGGTCCAGCTACGGCTGCTCCGCGACCGCGCCCTGATCTGCGAGGTCTCCGACGGCAGCGGCACCTCGCCCCGGCTGCGCCGCGCCCGCACCGAGGACGAGGGCGGCCGCGGCCTCTTCCTCGTCGCCCAGCTCACCGAGCGCTGGGGGACCCGCTACACCCCCGACGGAAAGATCATCTGGACCGAACTGCCGCTGCCGTGAGGGCTCACCACCCCGTGAGCAGGAGATGGTTCAGGAGCAGCGCGAGCACGGCCTGCCCGACCAGCCACCCCCGCGCCCCCGTCAGAAACGCACACGCCGGCAACAGCCACACGGCGAACGGCAACCAGATCCGCTCGGTCTCCGCCTTGCTCATCCCGGAGAGATCGGCGATGAGCAGGGCCAGCACGGCGGCGAGCACCAACACCGCCAAGGGGCGCGGGGAGCTGCGCGACCAGCCCCCATGCGGCCGCAGCCCAACCACGGCCCGCCGCACCCCCGCCACCGTCGCCGGCCCCACGATCAGCACCGTGCACGCCAGGTTCGCCCACACCCAGTACCCGTACGGCCGAACCCCGCCCGCCCCCTGGTAGTAGCGGGTGACGAGGATCCGGTACCCCTCCCACCACTCGAACCCCAGCGCGGTGAAGACGGCCGGCACGACCACGAAGCCGGCCAGGGCGAACAACAGGGGCCGCCGGCGGGAGGACCCCATCCACACCACCGCCCCCGCGACGACGGCCATCAGTGTCAGGCCGTACGACAGATAGACGGTCAGCCCGAACAGCAAGCCCGAGCAGAAGCCGTTCAGAGCCGACCGGACCCCCCGCACCGCAAGGGCGAGCAGCGCCACCGCCCACGCGGCCACCGCCGCGAAGTACCCGTCGGCCGACGTGCCCACCCAGACCGCGGCCGGCGCCAGGACCAGGAAGGGCGCGGCGCGGCGGGCGAGCGACTCGGCGGCGAGGGTCCGTACGGCGACCAGGACCGCGACCGCCGCGGTCGTGCCGACGGTGATGCACCAGGTCCCCGCCCAGCCCCCGCCGCCCAGCCCGATCCGGTCGAGCAGGACGAAGGTGAGGGTGGCGCCCGGGGGATGCCCGGCGACATGGGCGCCCCAGTTGTCCGGCGAGTCGATCAGGATGTGCCGGGTGAAGTCCCGCAGGGCCGCCGGGATGTCGTGGAAGCGGCCGACGGCCGGGAGGTACTCGTTCCTGGTGGTCAGCTGCTCGGCGACGCCCCGGTGCCAGCCGTCCACGAGGGCCAGGGACCAGGTCCAGGCCATGCTCGCGCCCCAGACGGCGAGCAGCAGCGACCGCCAGGGGAGGCGGGCCGCCAGCGAGGGGCCGTACGCCACCACGGCGGCCGCGACGACGACCGCGGCCGGGGTGCCGGGGCCGACATGCGGGTCCCAGCTCGCCAGCAGGGGCGGCCAGCCGACCCGCAGCGAGCCGTTCCGGTGCTGGATCGCCGTGCCGACCAGTACGGCGGTCAGCACGAGGAGAGCGGCGCACAGGGCCGCGTACAGGTCACGACGAAGGTCCCGGTTCACGCGGACGACGCTAGGCCGCAGGCCCTCCCCCGGACGGCTGACATGCGAGGACGTCAGAGTTTCGTCATGGTTCGCGGACGCGTTCACGGGGTGGCGCGGGCCTACCGTCGGGGCATGGCACGGTCTCCCTTCGCACCCTCCTTCTGGCGCAGTCCGCTGCGCGGCCCCTGGCTCACCTCGGTCCTCGGCGTCGTGCTCCTCGGCGGGATCACGCTGCTGTTCGTCACCGGGCTGCTGTCGTACGCCGCCTACAACCCGGACCTCTCGCCGGTGAACGACAAGACCCCGGACAAGGGCCTCCTCGGCTTCTACCTCTTCTCCTGGCCGACCGACCCGCACTGGCTGTACCGGCTGAACCAGGGCGTCCACGTCACCCTCGGCGTCACCCTGATCCCCGTCCTGCTGGCCAAGCTGTGGTCGGTCGTACCGAAGCTGTTCACGCTGCCGCCCGCGCGGTCGCTCGCGCACGCCCTGGAACGGATCTCGCTGCTGCTGCTGGTCGGCGGTGCCCTGTTCGAGTTCGTGACCGGAGTGCTCAACGTCCAGTTGGACTACGTCTTCCCGGGCTCCTTCTATCCCCTGCACTTCTACGGGGCGTGGGTGTTCTTCGCCGCGTTCGTCGCCCATGCCGTCCTGAAGATGCCGCTCGCCTGGCGGAATCTGCGCCGACTCCGTGAGGAGAAGACCGAGTTGGTGTCGCCGGACCCCGCCCGGCCGACCGTGTCCCGGCGCGGCGCCCTCTGGTTCGTCGGGAGCGGCTCACTGCTGCTGTTCGTCACCACGGCCGGGCAGAACTTCGACGGCGTGCTCCGCAGAACCGCCCTGCTCGCCCCGCACGGGGGCGCCGAACCGGCCTCCGGACCGGGCGGCTTCCAGATCAACAAGACCGCCGCGTACGCCGGGATCGATCCGCGTGAGACGAGCGAGGAGGCCTGGCGGCTCGTCGTCGTGGGACGTGCGGGACGTACCGTCCGTCTCGGCCGCGCGGAACTCCTCCAACTCCCTTTGCACAGCTCGGCGTTGCCCATCGCCTGTGTGGAGGGCTGGTCCACCTCCGACCAGTGGTGGCGCGGGGTGCGGCTGCGGGACCTCGCGGCGCTCGTCGGGTACGAGGACGATCCGCCGGACGTCTTCGTGGAGTCACTGCAACGGCACGGTGCCTTCCGGCGGGCCGCCCTGCGCGCCAACCAGGTCGCCGATCCGCGGTCCCTGCTGGCCCTGTCCGTCAACGGAGAGGACCTGACCCCCGACCACGGCCACCCGGCCCGGATCATCGTGCCCGCGGCGCCCGGTGTGCTCAACACCAAGTGGGTGGCCCGGCTGACGTTCGGAGACCTGTGATGCGGATCCCTCTCGGCAACCCACTCCAACTCCTCCTGCTCGTCTGCTCGTTCGCCCTCGCGGGGTATGCGGGGGTGCAGCTGCTCGCGGGGGACTGGTTCGGGGTCGCGCTGTGGTTCGTGGGGGCGGCCGTGGTGCACGACGTGCTGCTGCTGCCGCTGTACGCGGCGGCGGACCGGGCGCTCGTGAAGACGGCGGGGCGGCACGTGCTGTACGTCCGGGTCCCCGCCGCCCTCTCTCTCCTGCTCCTGCTCGTCTGGTTCCCGCTGATCAGCGGGCAGGTCGCGGACCGCTACGCCTCCGCGACCGGCCTGTCCCCGGACGGCTTCCTGGCCCGCTGGCTGCTGGTGACCGCCGTGCTGTTCGGTGGCTCGGCGGTGGTCTTCGTCGTACGGCGGCGCAGGGACACGAAGGAACGGCCGCCCGCCGCCCACTGATCCACGGGCGCCCAGTCGCTGCGGGCCGCGTGCCGCAGCAGGGCCGGGCTGCCGAGCCGGGCCCACGGGAACGGGTTGCCGGTGGCTCCCCGGGCATCGGTGACCCGCACCTGGACCCGCTCGTCGATGTCCGGGTCGGTGACCGTCTCCGCGATCAACAGGCCGCCGGGGGCGAGGAGTTGGGACATCCGGTCGAGCAGGGCCGGTGGGTCGCCGCCGATGCCGACGTTGCCGTCGATCAGCAGCGCGGTGCCCCAGCGGCCCTCGCCCGGCACGGTCTCGAAGACGGACCGCCGAAGGGCTTGCCCGCCGAGCGCGACGGTCCGTGCGACGGCCGCCTCGCTCACGTCGATGCCGAGCACCCGCCGGCCGCGGGCACCGAGCGCGGCGACGAGCCGCCCGGGACCACAGCCGACATCCAGCACCGCGCCCTCGCAGCGCCGCAACACCTCCAGATCCGCGGCATCCGCGGCCGCGCACCACCGCTCCAACTCGAGCAGGAGCAGCCACCCGTCGGAGCGCCGCAGGAACAGCGGCCCCTGACCGGTGCGGAGGGCCTGGGCATAGGGGTCGGCGGACCAGGTGCCGTCGTGGGAGGGGGCATCCGTGGCGTGCGGCCAGGCCCCGGGTCGTGTGTGGATCGCGGTGGCCGTGAGCGGCTTTCGTCGCTGTCCGGTGCTGTCCGTCTGTGGTCGTGGGCTGTCGGCTTGGGCGGTCGTGCCGGGGCCGGGCGGTCGGGTTCCGGGGCGTGTGTCGGTCGCGGCGGCCGTGAGCGGCTCTCCTCGCTGCCCGGTGCTGTCCGCTCGAACTTCCGGGCCCGTGTCGGGCGGCCGGGTATCAAGCGCGGTCGTCAGGGTCGGTTCCCGTGGTGCCCTGGCCGCGTCTCGCGGCCGTCCGACCCCGCCCCGCCGCGGGCTGTCGGCCTCGCCGTGCGCCTCCGGGCCGGCGCAGCTCTCGCCGTCCGCCCGCAGGCGCCCCGCCTCCGCGATCCGTGCCGCGACGTCCGTCCCCGGTCCCCTCATCGCCCCGCCCCCGCAAGTCGTTCCAGCTCCGCCGCGAACCGTCCGCCCGGTGCCGCCTTCGCCACCAGCTCCGCGTCGTACGCCGTGTCCACGTCCCGCAGCGGCGGCAGCTGCCTTACCCGCAGGCCGGTCAGCCGGGCCCGCTGGGCCGCTCCGGTCCGTGGTGTCGACATCGGCACCCCGCGCAGCCGGGACGGATCCGGTTGTGCCAGACCCAGTGCCCAGAAGCCGCCGTCCTCGGCCGGCCCGAAGTACGCGTCGCAGTCGGCGAAGTCCACCGTGAGCAGTTCCGGGGTCACCTGGGGCGTGTCCATCCCGATGAGGAGGGCCGGGCCGTCGCAGCCCGCGAAGGCCGCGGCCAGCCGTTCGTCGAGGCCGCCCGCGCACTGCCGTACGACATCGAAACCCGGCGGCAGCCAGGGGCCCGGCGCGCCCTCCAGGACCAGGACCCGGCGGCGGGCCGGAGTGCGGGCGACCACGTCGAGGGTGTCCGCGAGGGACGCCTCGGCCAGCGCGGCCGCCTCCTCCGGGGTGAACGGCGGGGTGAGCCGGGTCTTGACCCGCCCCGGCCGCGGCTCCTTGGCGATGACGAGCAGCGTGGTCACGCCCGCACCCCCGTCCCGGACTCGGAGAGGACCTGGCTCATGTCCCGCACCGCCTGCCACGTGCCCCGCCAGGTGCCCGTCACCTTGGAGGCGCCGGTGCGCGGCCGGTACGGGACGTCGTGCTCGGCGATCCGCCAGCCCGCGTCGGCCGCCCGCACCACCATCTGCAGGGGATAGCCGCTGCGCCGGTCCGTGAGGCCGAGGGCGAGCAGCGGCTCGCGCCGGGCGGCGCGCAGCGGGCCCAGGTCGTGCAGGCGCAGACCGGTGCGGCGGCGCAGCAGCCGGGCGAGCGCGAGGTTGCCCGCCCGGGCGTGCGGCGGCCAGGCACCACGGGCCTGCGGGCGCCGCCGGCCGAGCACGAGATCCGCCTCGCCGGCCAGCACCTCGGCCACGAACGGCACCAGGTCAGAAGGGTCAAGCGAGGCGTCGCAGTCGCAGAAGCACACGATGTCGGCCGTGGCCGCGGTCAGCCCCGCATGGCAGGCGGCGCCGAAACCGCGCCGCTCCTCGCGGACGACGGTCGCGCCGAGGGCCTGGGCGATGCGGGCCGAGCCGTCCGAGGAGCCGTTGTCGACGACGAGCGCGCGCCAGCCGGGCGGGATGCGTTCCAGCACCCACGGCAGGGCCCGGGCCTCGTCGAGACAGGGCAGCACGACGTCCACGGACGCCGCCGGTTCGTTTGCGGAAGGGGTCGTCACGACGTTCACCCTACGAGCGCAAAACGGACGAACCCGACTTCGGCTCCTTACGAAACAAGGACGTCGGCGCCCGTCGGCCGCACCTGCGCACGCGCGGTGCGAGGCTTGCGACATGGAGCAGCAGCAGTACGCACAGACCCGGCCCCGGGTCCTCGTCGTCGACGACGACCCCACCGTCGCCGAGGTGGTCGCCGGCTACCTCGACCGGGCCGGATACCTGGTGGACCGGGCCGCCGACGGCCCCGAAGCCCTCGCCCGCGCCGCCGCCAACCGCCCGGACCTCGTGGTCCTCGACCTGATGCTGCCCGGCATGGACGGCCTGGAGGTGTGCCGCCGGATGCGGGGGCGCGGACCCGTCCCGGTCATCATGCTCACCGCGCGCGGCGACGAGGACGACCGGATCCTGGGCCTGGAGGTCGGCGCCGACGACTACGTCACCAAGCCGTTCAGCCCCCGCGAACTGGTCCTGCGGGTGGAGTCCGTGCTGCGCCGCTCCCGGCCCACCCAGCCGTCCGGCCACCTGGGCGCCGCCGGACTCTCGATGGACCCGGCGGCCCGCCGCGCCCTCAAGGACGGCACCGAACTCGCCCTCACCATCCGGGAGTTCGACCTCCTCGCCTTCTTCCTGCTCCACCCCGGCCGGGTCTTCAGCCGCGAGGACCTGATGCGCGAGGTGTGGGGCTGGGACTTCGGCGACCTGTCGACCGTCACGGTCCATGTGCGCCGGCTCAGGGGCAAGGTCGAGGACGACCCGGCCAGGCCCCGCCTGATCCAGACCGTGTGGGGCGTCGGCTACCGCTTCGACGGCTCACCGGCGGAGGTGTGACCCGTGCAAGACATGCTCCTCATCGCTCTCTACGCCTTCCTCGGCGCCGTCACGGCCGGAGTGCTCGGCGCGTGCGTGCTGCTGCTGATCCGGCGGCGCTCGCTCTCCCTGCACCTCACCGTGGTCGCCGCCGTCGGCATCACCGCGATGCTGGCCGGCACCCTCGCGGTCGCCCAGGCCATGTTCCTGTCCGGGCACGACCTGAGCGTCGTCACGACCGTCGTCCTGATGGCCGCCGTGGTCTCCCTGGCCACCGCGCTGCTGCTGGGCCGCTGGGTCGCCGCCCGCAGCCGGGCCCTCGCGCTCGCAACCCGCTCCTTCGGCGACGGCGGTGACTTCACCTCACCCGGCGGCCCCACGACCGCCGAACTCACCGAACTCAGCCGGGAGCTGGAGGCCACCAGCGCGAAGCTCGCCGAGTCCCGGGAGCGGGAACGTGCCCTGGAGTCCTCCCGGCGTGAACTCGTCGCCTGGATCTCCCACGACCTGCGCACCCCGCTGGCCGGCCTGCGCGCGATGTCCGAGGCCCTGGAGGACGGTGTCGCCGCCGACCCCGCCCGCTACCTGAGGCAGATCCGCACCGAGGTCGAACGCCTCAACGGCATGGTCGGCGACCTCTTCGAACTCTCCCGCATCCACGCGGGGACGCTCGCGCTGAGCCCGAGCCGGATCTCCCTGTACGACCTCGTCTCGGACGCCCTCGCGGGCGCCGACCCCCTGGCGCGCGAATACGGCGTACGGCTGGTCGGCGACCGGGTGGCGGCCGTGCCGGTCGAGGTGGACAGCAAGGAGATGAGCCGCGTGCTGGGCAACCTCCTCGTCAACGCCATCCGCCGCACGCCCGCCGACGGGACGGTCGCGGTGGCCGCCGAGCACCGCGCCGAGGGGGTCGTCCTGTCCGTCACGGACAGCTGCGGCGGCATCCCCGAGGAGGACCTGCCCCGCGTCTTCGACACCGGCTGGCGCGGCACGCACGCCCGGACACCGCCCGCCGGGGCGGGACTTGGCCTCGCCATCGTCCGGGGCATCGTGGAGGCCCACGCGGGCCGGGCCACCGTACGCAATGTGCCGGGCGGCTGTCGCTTCGAGGTGGTGCTGCCGTCGGCCGTCTCCTGAAAGGCGGCCTCTTGAAAAAGAGGTGGTGCCACCCGCGGCCGCTTTCTTTCGCGGGCGGCACCACCGGTCCACCGCGGGCTACGCGCCCCGCATCCCGGCGCCCGCGAACTCCCGCATTCCCTCGGCGAATCCGACCTCCGCCTTCCACCCCAGCTCCGCCCGCAGCCGCGCCGAGTCCGCCGTGATGTGCCGTACGTCCCCGAGGCGGTACTCCCCGGTGACCACGGGCTCGGGCCCGCCGTGCGCCCCGGCCAGCGCGCGGGCCATCTCGCCCACCGTGTGCGGCTCGCCGCTCCCGGTGTTGTACGAGGTCAGCGCGCTGCTCCTCGAACTGGCCTCCAGCGCTGCCACGTTGGCCGCGGCCACGTCCCGTACGTGCACGAAGTCCCGGCGCTGACAGCCGTCCTCGTAGACACGTGGGGCCTCGCCGCGGGCGAGCGCGGAGCGGAAGAAGGAGGCGACGCCGGCGTACGGGGTGTCGCGGGGCATGCCCGGTCCGTAGACGTTGTGGTAGCGCAGTGCCACCGCCGACCCGCCCGTGGCCCGCGCCCAGGACGCCGCCAGGTGCTCCTGGGTGAGCTTGGTCGTCGCGTACACGTTCCGGGGATCGACCGGGGCGTCCTCGCCGACCAGGCCGGGGGAGAGGGCCGCGCCGCACACCGGGCACGGCGGCTCGAAGCGCCCCGCGTCCAGGTCGGCGACGGCTCGCGGACCCGGCCGTACGGTCCCGTGCCGGGCGCAGGTGTACCGGCCCTCGCCGTACACCACCATCGACCCGGCCAGCACGAGCCGCCGTACCCCCGCCCCGGCCATCGCGGCGAGCAGGACCGCCGTGCCCAGGTCGTTGTGGGAGACGTACTCCGGGGCGTCGGCGAAGTCCACGCCCAGGCCGACCATCGCCGCCTGATGGCACACCGCGTCCACCCCGGTCAGGGCGCGGCGGACGGCGTCGGGGTCCCGTACGTCGGACGCCGGGTCGGCGCGGACGTCGTACAGGACGGGCTCGTGGCCGTGTGCCACGAGCGCCTCGACGATCTGGGACCCGATGAAACCGGCACCGCCGGTGACCAGTACGCGCATGCCCTCACGCTAGGGCCGTGAGCTGCCCGGACGGCCGGACCGCGCCCGTCACGTCACGGCTTCGTAAGACTCACGGCCGCGTGAGGCTCAGCGGGAGCGACACCGTGAACACCGTCGAGCCGGGCTCGGCGGCCAGCTCGATCGTGCCGCCGTGCGCCCGGACCAGGGACCTCGCCACCGCGAGGCCCAGACCGCTGCCGCCCCGGTCCCGGCTGCGGGCCTTGTCGACGCGGTAGAAGCGGTCGAAGACCCGCTCCTGGTCGGCGGCCGGAATGCCGGGACCCGCGTCCGCGATCCGCACCTGCGCCCGGCCGTCCCGGACGCGGACCCCGACGGAGACGGCCGTGCCCGGCGGAGTGTGCATGGCCGCGTTGGTGAGGAGGTTGTCGAGGACCTGGCGGACGCGCTGCGGATCGAGCCGCAGCTTCAGGGCCTGGGGACCCGGTGTCACCGTCAGCGGATGGTCCGGGTGGCTCGCGCGGAAGGCGTCGGCCGCGAGCTCCACCAGCTCCACCAGGTCCGCCACGACGGGCCTGAGCGGGGTCTCCACCTCCGCCGCGTCCAGACGGGCGAGCAGCAGCAGGTCGTCCAGGAGGAAACCCATGCGGGCGGCCTCGGCGCGCAGCCGGGCCAGGTGCTTGTCGCGCTCCTCGGGGGCGTTCGCGGCGGCGTACTGGAAGAGGTCCGCGTAGCCCCGTACGGACATCAAAGGGGTGCGCAGCTCGTGCGAGGCGTCCGCGACGAACCGGCGCAGCCGCTGCTCGGCCTCCGCGCGGACCGCGAGCGAGTCGTCGATGTGCTCCAGCATGGTGTTGAATGCCGTCCGCAGCTCCTCGACCTCCGGACCGCCGCCCCGCTTGTCGGCACGCAGCGGCAGACGGGCCGCCGACTCCGTCAGATCGTGCAGGGCGATGCCGTGCGCGGTGTGCGCCATGTCGCTCAGCGGCTTCAGGCCCCGGCGCAGCAGCTTGCGGCCGACCACCACGAGAGCCAGCAGCGCGAGCCCGAAGGCGACCACCTGGACCGTGATCAGCCGCCGTACCGTGGCCTCGATGTCGTCCATGGGAGCCGCGCTCACCAGGACCACACCGGGCTCGACCTCGCAGGCGCGCAGCCGGTACTCGCCCTGGCCCCTCAGGTGCTCGGTGGCCAGAACCTCGGTGTGCGCGACGGTCTGCGCCTGCGCGACGGCGGTGAGCTCGTCGACGTCCTCCGGCAGGTCTGAGGGGTCCTCGGGCTTGCGCAGCCGAGGGGTGCCGTCCTTGACGTCGTACACCGCGTAGTACCAGCTCCAGTACTTCTTGCCCGCGAGCGTGCCGGACTCGGCGATGCTCTTCGACTGGGCGACCTGGGCGAGCGACAGCTGCTCGTTGAGCTGGGCCGACAGATAGTCCCGCATGTACGTGGTCAGCGCGGTGCCCACCACCGCGAACACCACCAGGGCCAGCGCCCCGAGTCCCAGCGCGAGACGGGTACCGAGCCGCATCCTCCGGTACGCCGAACGCAGCCGGCCGAAAAAGGATCTCATTCGGCCGCCTGCCGGATGACGTACCCGAAGCCCCGCACGGTGTGGATCAGGGGCTCGCCCGTGTCGTCCAGCTTGCGGCGCAGCCGGCTGACGACCAGCTCCACGACGTTGGAGCGGCCGCCGAAGCCGTACTCCCACACATGGTCGAGGATCTGCGCCTTGGTCAGCACGGTCGGCGACTTGCGCATCAGATACCTGAGGACCTCGTACTCGGTCGGCGTAAGGGTGAGCAGCTTGTCGCCGCGGCGCACCTCGCGGGTGTCCTCGTCCATCGTGAGATCCGCGACCGCGAGCACCGAGCGCTGGAAGCCGGGCCCGGAGCTGCGCCGCAGTACGGTCCGCAGCCGGGCCATCAGCTCCTCCACCGCGAACGGCTTGACCAGGTAGTCGTCCCCGCCCCGGGTCAGCCCGGCCACCCGGTCGGCGACCGCGTCCCGCGCCGTGAGGAACACCACGGGCACCATCGTGCCCGAGCGCCGCAGCCGCTCCAGCACGCCGAAGCCGTCGATGTCGGGCAGCATGAGGTCGAGCACCACGATGTCGGGACGGAACTCCGCGGCGCGGCTCAGCGCCTCCTCACCGGAGTTGGCGGTGACCGCCTCCCAGCCCTCGTAGCGGGCGACCGTCGCCACGAGATCGGCGATCGGCGGGTCGTCGTCCACGACGAGGAGTCGTACTTTTTCCACCTGCTCATAGTGCTGCACAGCGGCCGGAAAGCCATCGCCGGGTGGGCGCCCCGGCCACATCGATAAGCTCTTGAAAGTTGTACGACAGTGAATCGACAGCTCCCGCCGGAGAAGCTCGGTTATCCAGAGGCCCCGATCAAGGAGCTACGACCCGTGACGACCGTCCAATCGCCCCCTGCGCCCCCCACGGCGATACAACGCCCCAGGGTGGTGGCCCGCACCGGGCTCTACGCCGTGCTGGCGGCCAACGCGGCCGTGGTCGCCTGGTTCTTCGCCCAGGCCGGCTTCGCCTCCAACGCGCTCATCGTGCTCGGCCGCCTCACCGGCCTGTACGCCGCGCTCATCATGGCCTTCCAGCTGGTCCTGGTGGCCCGGCTGCCCTGGCTCGACCGCCGCATCGGCATGGACCGGCTGACCTCCTGGCACCGCTGGACCGGCTTCGGCATCCTGTGGACGCTCCTCGCCCACGTCGTCTTCATCAGCTTCGGCTACGCCGAGGGCACCGACGTGGGCCCGATCGGCGAGATCGTCGACCTCGCCGAGACCACCGAGGGCGTCCTGCGCGCGGTCGTCGCGTTCTGCCTGATCATCGTGGTCGGCGCGGTCTCCGCCCGGTACGCCCGGCGCCGTCTCGCCTACGAGACCTGGCACTTCATCCACCTGTACACGTACGTCGCCGTGGTGCTGGCCTTCACCCACCAGGTCGCCGTCGGCACCACCTTCACGTCCTCCTCCGTCGCCACCGGGTACTGGTACGGCGTCTGGGGCGTGGCCCTCGGCTCGGTCGTCCTGGGCCGCGCGGTGCTCCCGCTGTGGCGGAACTGGCGTCACCAGTTCCGGGTCACGGCCGTCGTGCCCGAGAACGACAGCGTCGTCTCGATCTACATCAGCGGCAAGGACCTCGACCAACTGCCCGCCCGCGCCGGACAGTTCTTCCTGTGGCGCTTCCTGACCGCCGACCGCTGGTGGCAGGCCAACCCCTTCTCCCTCTCCGCCGCCCCCGACGGCAGGACACTGCGCCTGACCGCCAAAGCGGCCGGCGAGGGCAGCGCCGCCCTCAGGCACGTCAAGGTCGGCACCCGCGTCTTCGCCGAGGGCCCCTACGGCGCCTTCACCGCCCTGCACCGCACGCGGCCCGAGTCCGTCCTCATCGCCGGCGGCGTCGGCGTCACCCCGATCCGGGCCCTCCTGGAGGAGGTGCACGGCCACGCCGTCGTCATCTACCGGGTCGGCTCCGACCGGGACGCCGTCCTCTACGACGAGCTGCGCGAGCTCGCGATCGCCAAGGGCGCCGAACTCCACCTGGTCACCGGCCCGCCCGTGCCCGACAAGCTGGCGGCGGGCGAGCTGGCGCGTCTCGTGCCCGACATCGCCGAGCGGGACGTCTTCCTGTGCGGACCGCCCCCGATGATGAAGGCGGTCCTGGGCAGCCTGCGCGAGCTGGACGTGCCCAAACCGCAGATCCACTTCGAGCGCTTCAGCCTGGCGGGATGAGGAACAGACCGTGAAACGAGCCATACCTGTCGTCGTCCTGAGCATCGCGGGCCTGGTCCCCGTGTGGCTCTACCAGCCGTCGGCCGAGTCCTCCACCGTCCAGGCCACCACTCCGGCGCCCTCGACGTCCTCCTCGTCGTCCTCGTCCTCCGGGTCGTCCGGTACGAACGTGGTCACGACCACGACGGTCGACACGGAGAAGGGCCCTGTGCAGCTCCAGGTGACCTTCTCCGGTACGAAGATCACGGCCGTCAAGATGCTTCAGCAGCCGAACCACCCGCAGACGACGGCCGCCGTGCCGAAGCTGGTCGCGGAGACGCTGGAGGCGCAGAGCGCGGACATCGACACGGTGTCCGGTGCGACCATCACCAGTGACGCCTACAAGGAGTCCCTCCAGGCCGCGATCGACGACAACGCCAAGGCGGCGTCGGCCTCGCCCTCGGCATCCGCTTCCGAGGCGTCTTCCCGGACCGTCGACGGTTCGGCCCTCAGCACGGAGAAGGGACCCGTACAGGTCCAGGTGACCTTCTCCGGTACGAAGATCACCGCGGTGAAGATGCTTCAGCAGCCGAACCACCCGCAGACGACGGCCGCCGTGCCGGTGCTGGTCGCGGAGACGCTGGAGGCGCAGAGCGCGGACATCGACACGGTGTCCGGTGCGACCATCACCAGTGACGCCTACAAGGAGTCCCTCCAGGCCGCGATCGACGCGAAGGGCTGATCATTCCGATGCACCGCGTCGAACACGTCATGGGGTTCCCGGTCTCGCTGCGGGTCGACGACGAGGACGTCCCCGAGTCGGCGGCGGACGCGGTCTTCGCCTGGCTGCGCGAGGCCGACGCCCGGTTCAGCCCGTTCAAGGAGGACAGCGAGGTGTCGCGGTACGACCGCGGCGAGCTGTCCGCGGACGAGCTGAGCGCGGACCTGCACGAGATCCTCGACCTGTGCGAGCACTACCGGAAGGCCACCGGCGGCGCCTTCGACGTACGGCTGCCCGGTCGCCGTCTCGACCCCTGCGCGGTGGTCAAGGGCTGGTCGGTGCAGCGGGCGGCGGAGTTGCTGACAGCGGCCGGCGCGACGCGGTTCGTCCTCAACGCCGGCGGTGACGTGGTCACCGCCGGCGGCCCCTGGCGGGTGGGCGTACGGCACCCCGAACACGCCGACAAACTGTGCACGGTCCTCTCGCTCGACAGCGGGGCGGTCGCGACGTCCGCGCGTTATGAGCGGGGCGACCACATCATCGACGGCCGGACCGGAGGTGCGGCGACGGGCCTGCTCAGCCTCACCGTCGTGGCCCCGACCCTCACGGAGGCCGACTCGGTCGCCACGGCGGCCTTCGCCATGGGCCCCGAGGGCGTCGACTGGGCCGCCTCCCTGGAGGGCTGCGAGGTCTTCTCGGTGGACGCGGAGCGCCGGGTGCTGCGTACGCCGGGCTTTCCGGCCGTGCCCTGACCGGACACGTCACGAGGGCGGGCCGCCGGTTTGTTCACCGGCGGCCCGCCCTCTGCGTGTCTCCATGCTGGTCAGCCGAGGCGGTACAAACCGCTGTAGGCGGAGACCGCCGTGCCGTTCTTCTTGACCCAGGTGGAGATCTCGGAGTTCGAGGAGCCCTGGCCGCTGCTGCTGATGACGATGTAGTGCAGCTTGCCGGACTTCACGAGGCTCTTCAGTTTGGCGAGGGTCATGGCGTTGTCGGAGCCGGACCAGCCGCCCATGGAGATCACCGGCTCACCGGACTCCAGGATGATCGAGGAGGCGGTCTGGTCGGTGGCGACGGCGACCAGCCAGGTGGCGCCGTCCTGGTTCTTCTTCAGGTACGAGATCATCGCGGAGGAGACCTGGGTGTCGCCCATGCCTCCGGCGGTCCGGCCGGACGCGGACTGGCTGCTGGAGCCGGGGCTGCGCGAACTGCTGGTGCCGCTCGGTGTGCTGCCGCTGTTGCTCGTGCCGGTGCCGCCGCCCGGGCCGCCGCTCCCACTGGGCCGCTGACCCCCGCCCATGCCGCCACCGCCCATGCCGCCGGTGCTCGGACCGGCCGTCGGGTTGGTGCCGTTGGTGCTGGAGCCGGCCGCCGACGCCGCGTACGCGGCGGGACCGGCGAGCAGGGCGACGACCGCCGCGAGGGCCGCGATGCCCGTCAGCCGCTGCCGCCCGGTGAACCGGCCGAGCAGCAGCCCGATCACGGCGACCGCACCCGCGACCCCGGCCACGACCTCGGCGACCGTGTACAGCGTCCCGGAGCCGGAGACCCGCTGGAGCAGGACGACCGCCCAGACCGTGCTGCCCGTGATCGCCGCCGGCAGCACCCACGCCCACTTCGCCGCCGAGCCCTCACGGAAGGCCTTGTAGAGCGTCACTGCGCCGATACCGGCCAGGGCGGCGACACCCGGCGCCATGGCGGTGACGTAGTACGGGTGGAAGGTGCCCTCGGCGAGCGCGAAGGTCAGGTAGTGCAGGACGAACCAGCCGCCCCACAGCAGCAGCGCCGCCCGCTTCGCGTCCGTACGAGGGGCCCGGCCGCGCAGCACCAGACCGCCGATCAGGGCGACGACCGCGAAGGGGATCAGCCAGGAGATCTGGCCGCCCATGATGCTGTTGAACAGCCGGTACAGCCCCGCCTCACCGCCGAAACTGGCGCCGTTGCCCTGCGAGCCCACCGAGGAACTCGCCCCGAAGATCCGGCCGAAGCCGTTGTAGCCGATGACCAGGTCCCACACCGTGTTGTCGGTGGAGCCGCCGATGTACGGCCGGGAGGACGCCGGAACGAGGTCGACGACCACCATCCACCAGGCGCTGGAGACGACCAGCGCGACGGTGCCGACGGCGAGGTTGCGGATACGGCGGCCGAGCGAGCCCTTGGCCGCCCACAGGTAGACCAGGAAGAAGGCAGGCAGGACGACGTACGCCTGCATCATCTTGGTGTTGAAGGCGAAGCCGATCGCGACCCCCGACCACACCAGCGGCATCAGTCGCCCGGTGCGCACGGCCTTCATCAGCGCGGCCGCACCCAGCAGCATCAGGAAGACCAGGACCGGATCGGGGTTGGTGTCCCGGGTGATGGCGACGGTGATCGGCGTGAGAGTGAGCGCGAGCGCCGCGATCGTGGCCGCGACGGCGCCGAAGTCCCGCTTGACCATGCGGTACAGCAAGGCCACCGAGCCGGTGCCGAGCGCGACCATCGGCAGCATCAACTGCCAGGTGCCGTACCCGAGGACACGCGCCGAGAGGCCCATCACCCACAGCGCGAACGGCGGTTTGTCGACCGTGATGAAGCTGCCCGAGTCCAGGGCGCCGAAGAAGAACGCCTTCCAGCTCTTGGTGCCGGAGTAGACGGCCGCGTTGTAGAAGGTGTTGCCGCTGATGGACGACATGTTCCAGGCGTACAGGGCCGTGGCCAGCACGAGGATCGCCCAGAGAGCGGGGCGGGCCCAGCGCGGATCCTCCGCGGGACCGGTGAACAGTCCGCGCAGCCGGCTGCTCGCGGCGGGCGGCGCGGCCCGGTGCCTGCCGTCCTGGGTGGTCGGCGCGGGCGGTGGGGCGAGGGTCGTCATGGCACGTACTCCAGGTCTCCGAGCGGTGGTTGCCATGACCGTCGGGCCCGGGGCTGGGTGATCCCTGTGGCTTCGCTGAACGCAGGATGAGAATCAGGGAACTCACAGGTCATGCACAGCGGGTGGGGCGCCACCCGCTCGTCTGAAACGCACTCAATTCAGTGTTGGCGCAAATTTGCTAACCGATGTACGCCTGGTGGACAACGTTTCACTCTTGCGGAAACCGCCCGGAATCCCGAAGGACCGTTGCGGTGGGACACGGTTGCACGGAAGATGTTCGGTGACGCTGCCGAGGTCCGAGTGAACCGCGGGAAACAAGTTTCACAGAACGAGGCCCCCTTGCACATCATCGTTCGTCGGGTCGGTCCATCTCCGCGCGAGCGGGGTTGTCCCTGTATTAGCTGTTCGCGCGTTCTTGTTGCCTTGTCGCCGGACGACATGGAGACGATTTTCGAGAAGCGCATCAGGCCCGACTACGAGCCCGTTGTGCGCCGGGACGACCCGCGCCTCGTGTGTGTCGCGGCCCAGCCCGGCGCAGGAAAGACCGACAACCCGGCCCTGGTGTTTTCCGGTCGCGAGGCGACGCGCATCTGTGGGGACGACTTCAAGATCGCCCATCCCCGGTATCTGGAACTCCTCGCGGCCGACCCGCGCACCGCCGGAGAAAGGATCCGCCCCGTCTATCAGGAGTGGCAGCGGCGGATGGAGAGCCTGGTACGTGACCTGCGCGGTGATGTGGTGATCGAGCTCAGCCCCGGCCCGGACGGGAAACTCCTCGACGACGTCGCCCTGTACCGGGCCGTGGGCTATCGCGTCGAACTCGTCGTGCTGGCCGTGCGCAAGGCGGACAGCCGACAGGGCATCAGCCTGCGGTACGCCCGGGCGCTGACCAGTCCGTGGGCCCGGTTCACCTCGGTCGCCGGGCACGACGTGTGCTTCCAGGCCCTGGCCGAGGTCCTCGCGGCGGTCGAGCGGGAGTCCGCGGTCCACTCCGTGCAGGTCGTGCGCCGCGACGGCACCGTGCTCCACCACAGTGAGCGCGACGCCGCGGGCAGCCTGGGCGAGGGTGCGGTCGAGGCCCTGCGGAAGGAATGGGAGCGTCCCTACACCCCCGAGGAGGCGGAGGTGTTTCTCGAGAACCAGGAAGAGTTGTACCGGACGCTGCCCGAGTACTGCGTGGAATGGGACGACATCGCCGCGTTGGCCGACCGGCTGATGCCGTTGTCGCTCAACTGACGCCGGTCAGCTCCCGGAATCGCTTCCCGTACTTCCGTGCCACGCTTCTGATCTCGTCGGGACCGGCCTGGGCGAGCGACTTCCGGGCGATCACGCACTCCCGTCGCTCGGCGATCAGCCTGTCCAGACGGCCGGCGTCGGGCGAGGGCGCGTGCTCCTCGTCGTAGATCGCGCTGTTGTACCAGGCGATGACGAGCCGTACGCATTCCAGGGCCACGGCGTATCCGCCGGAATCGGTGCGGGACGAGGAGTTCGGTGCGGGTGTTCTCCGCGGGATTTCCGGATCGGACACGGCAGGTCCCTTGGTGCCTTGCTCGGCCCGGGCTTTCTCGGGGGTCCGAATTCCCAAGGCCGTCAGGGCAGTCTTCCACGGGTGACGAATGCACGCGGAATTTCTCTTGTCGGCGGTCTCGCCCGGGTGTCTACCCGTGTCCCTGATGGTCAACCCCACCGGCTTCTCTCCGTGTCTTGTGGTACGGGAGCGGAGCATGAAGAGGCTTGTGCGCTTCCCCCGTTCCGTGCGCCACAGCTTAGGGTGGTTGGGTCGCCAGTGACACTCTTGCGACATGACCAACACGCAGCGCAGTACTGGAATGTCTGATTCCAGTATGGGATCCCCGGTTTGCCCACGCATAAAATCCTGGTATATCCGGGGGGTGCAGGTTGGGCGGGCGGGATTTGGATCTTCGTGCGCTGTTCGGTTCGAATGATCGGGGAATCCAGGTCGAAGAGCACTTCACCGACCGTCAGGAGCAGTGGGAGGCGGTCGTAGCCGCCCTCGCCGAGCACGCGCGAGCCGTCGCCGCGCCCGGCTTCGACGTCGAGGATCTGGAGACGCCGCGTGACAACGTTCTCGTCTTCCACGGCGTCGGCGGTATCGGCAAGTCCACGCTGTCGAGGAAGGTGGAGTCGGCGCTGGCCCACGGCGACCAACGGCCGGCCCAATGGGGTGCGCCCGTCCGGGTGAACGCCCGGGTGCTTCCTGTCCGGATCGATCTCGCCCGTTCGGCCGGTACCGACTTCGAGCGGGTGGTCCTCACCCTGAGGCTCGCCCTCGCCGAACTGGGCCGGCCGCTGCCCGCCTTCGACCTCGCGCTGCGCCGCTACTGGGACCACGTCCACCCGGGTGAACCGCTGGAGGAGTTCCTACGGCGCGGTGGACTCGGCCGCCGGTTCGGCAGGGCCGTACCGCAGCAGATGCAGTCCGCGCTCACCGACATCGCCCAGGCCGTGCTGCTGCCCGGCACCGTCGGCGCCGTGGTCGGGCAGATCACCGGCGCGCTGGTGCGGGCGCTGCGGGACCACCGGGCCTCGGTCCGGGCGCTCGCGGGCTGTTCCCGGTTGGCCGATCTGCTGGAGGCCGAGCCCGGTCTGGACGCGCTCTCCTACTACCCGCACCTGCTCGCCTGGGAGCTCGCCCGTCTGCCCCCGGCCAGGGCCGTCGTGCCGGTGATCCTCCTGGACACGTTCGAGGACATCGGCGACCGCGTGCATCGAGATCTGGAACGGCTGCTGCAGAGGGTCGTGTGGCTCATGCCCAACGCCTTCTTCGTCGTCACCGGACGCAGTCGGCTCCAGTGGGCCGAGGAGGCCCTGCACGGACAGCTCGACTGGACCGGTCCCGCGGCCTGGCCCGGCCTCGCCGTACCCGCCGGAACGGCGGACGCCACCGCACCGGGACCGGCACGACAGATCCTCATCGGGGACTTCTCCGCAGAGGACTGTGACGACTACCTCGCCCGGCGGCTGACGCGGAACGGCGAGCCCGTCATGGGACCGGACGTCCGGGCCGTGATCACCGCGCGCTCCCACGGACTGCCGCTCCATCTCGATCTGGCCGTCCAGCGGTTCCTGGCGATCCGGCGTACCGGGCGCGACCCGCGGCCGGCCGATCTCGACCTCGACTTCCCCGCTCTCATCGTCAGGACACTCAGCGATCTCACCCCCGACGAGCGGCATGTCCTGCGCTCCGTCTCCCTCCTCGACAACTTCGACGTGGCGCTCGCCTCCCGGGCGGCCGGAATGACCTTCGAGTCGGCCGCCCTGCGCATGGTCGAGCGGCCCTTCGTCCGTTTCGATCCGCACGCTGTCTGGCCGTACCACCTGCACGGAGTGATCCGCTCCACCATCCGTACGGCCGGTGACCGGGCGGACGACCGCTGGTCGGAGCGGGACTGGACGCAGGCGGCCGTGCGGGCCCTCGAGGCGATCGGCGAACGCTGGGCCGAGGCGTCCGCCCCGGGCCGCGGCCTGCTCGTCGACTGTCTGCGCCAAGGCCTGCGCCTGGCACGGGACTTCGGCCTGGGGCTCGGCTGGCTCGCCGACGCCGCATGGAGCTATGTCGCCGACTCCGTGTGGGAGCCGCTCGCCCCGCCCGCCCCGGACGAGCCCGCCCCGCCCACGCTGAGCACCGCGGCCGACGCCCTGGTGGAGACGCTCAGTGCGCTCGCCCGCCGCCAGCACGAACACCGCGAGCACACCGTCGCCCGGCTCACCGCCGTCGTCGACTCCGGCCTGCTGCCCGCGGAACTGCGCGACATGGCGGTCTACTACCGGGCCAAGGCCCTGCGCGACCTGGGCCGTTCACAGGACTCACGGGACGGGATGCGCATGGTCGCCGACGGCGGCGGGCGGCTCGCCCCGGCGGCCCGGCGCGGACTCGCGCACCTGGCCCGCCTGACCGGGGACTTCCCCACCGCCCTGCGGACCGCCGGCACCCTCGGCTGGGCCGGGCGCCACCACCGCGTCCTCGGCGACGTGTGGTGGGTGCAGGGCGACCTGGCCCGCGCCGCCGAGGCGTACCGGGCCGCCCGCGACGAGGCCGAGCAGCACGCCGTCGCCGGCGAACGCGCCACCGCCCAGGCGCAGCGGGCCTTCACGCTGGCCTTCGCCGATCCCGCCCTCGCCCAGGACGAACTGGACCTCGCCCATCAGCTGCTGGTGGGCCTGGACCTGCGGGCCACCCGCCTCACCGCGCACATCGCCGCCCTCGTACGGGACGCGGGAGCCGCCTCCGCCCAGCTCGAGGGCCGCGCCCAGGTCCTGCGCGCCGAGGCGGGCACCGCCGGGATCACCGCGGCCCGGCTCGCGGTCGAGCTCGCGCTCGGCTTCCACCACGCGATCCTCGCCGATCACGCCCGGCTGGACGCGTGCCTCGCGCGTCTGCGGGAGGCGGTCCACGGCGGCGACTACGCCTACTACGGCGACATCGTGTGTTTCATGTCCGGCCGCCCCCTCCCCGACGACGGGCCGCCGCGGGCGCGATGGCTCGACGGGCCGGGCCCCACCCGCGCCCGCTGGCAGGCCCTGGTCGCCGCCCGGCGCGCGGTGTACGGCGGAGCGCCGTGACGAGCGGCGCGGCCGGGACAGGCGTCCGCGGCTCAGGACACCGTTCGAATGTCCGCAACACAAGCCGTCTAGACTCTGCCGGACGGCCTGCCGGACTGGCCGAATGCGGACAACTTCTGCCAGACCCGAAGGGTATTCGGCGCTTTGATACGGATAGATTCAGTCACCAAGCGGTACCCGGACGGCACGGTGGCGGTCGACCGGCTCTCGTTGGAGATCCCCGACCGTTCGATCACCGTCCTCGTCGGTCCCTCGGGCTGCGGCAAGACGACGACCCTGCGCATGATCAACCGGATGGTCGAGCCCAGCGAGGGGACCATCCTGATCGACGGCAAGGACAGCCGGCAGCAGCCGGTCAACACGCTGCGCCGGTCCATGGGGTACGTCATCCAGAACGCCGGTCTCTTCCAGCACCGCACGATCGTCGACAACATCGCCACCGTGCCCCGGATGCTGGGCTGGGGCAAGGAGAAGGCGCGGGCCCGGGCACGGGAGCTGATGGAGCGGGTCGGGCTCGACGGCTCGCTCGCCAAGCGGTACCCCTACCAGCTGTCCGGCGGACAGCAGCAGCGCGTCGGTGTGGCGCGGGCGCTCGCCGCCGATCCGCCGGTGCTGTTGATGGACGAGCCGTTCTCGGCCGTCGACCCCGTCGTCCGCAAGGGTCTCCAGGACGAACTCCTGCGCATCCAGGAGGAGTTGGGCAAGACCATCGTCTTCGTCACCCATGACATCGACGAGGCCGTCAAGATCGGCACGATGGTCGCCGTGATGCGCACTGGCGGCAAGCTCGCCCAGTACGCGCCGCCCGCCGAACTGCTCTCCAGCCCCGCCGACGCGTTCGTCGAGGACTTCCTCGGCACCGACCGCGGCATCCGGCGGCTCTCCTTCTTCCCCTCCGCGGGCCTGCGACTGCTCACCGGACCGGTCGTCGCGGTCGACGCCACCGCCGAGCAGATCGCCGCGCGGGACACGGCCGAGGCCCCCTATCTCCTCGTCACCGACGTGGACGGCAAGCCCCTTGGCTGGAGCGAGCCGCGACAGCTGACCGCCGGGAGCGTCGACGTCGGGCAACTGCTGCCGTACGGACGGCCGTTCGTCGCCGGTACGGACTCGCTGCGGGCCGCGCTGGACTGTGCCGTGCTCTCACCCACCGGGTGGGCCGTCGGTGTCGACGCCGAGGGCCGGGTGGCCGGAGTGGTCTCCCAGCAGGCCATCGGCGAGGCGATCCGCGGGGCGCACGCGCAGGGCCGTGCGGACGCCCCCGTCCCGGACTCCAAGGTCGGCTGATGGACGGCTTCTTCGACATCCCCAGCGACCTCCAGCACAGCTGGCTCGGTCTCGTCGGCCTGCACGTCCGGGAGGCCGGGCTGCCGGTCCTCGCCGGTCTGCTGATCTCCCTGCCGCTCGCCCAGCTGTGCGTGCGCTTCCGGTGGCTGTACCCGCCGGTGCTGTGGGTGACGACCGTGCTGTACGCCATCCCGTCGCTGGCCTTCTTCGTGGTCCTCATCGACTACACCGGACAGACCGAGCTCACGGTGATGATCCCGCTCACCGTCTACACACTCGTCATCCTGGTTCCGGCGATCGTCGACGGCGTCCGTTCGGTGCCGCAGGAGACCATCGCCGCCGCGACGGCCATGGGCTTCGGACCCGTACGCCGTTACATCCAGGTCCAGTTGCCGATCGCCGTGCCCGCCATCATCGCGGGGCTGCGGGTGGCGACCGTGTCCAGCATCTCCCTCGTCAGTGTCGGCGCGCTCATCGGCAACCAGGGGGCGCTCGGCAACCTCATCAACGACGCGAACATCTACAACCGGCCCGAACTCGCCGTGAACGCCGTGCTGACCATGGCGGTCCTCGCGATCCTCGCCGACGGGCTGCTGGTCGTCGTACGACTGCTTCTGACGCCGTGGATGCCGAGCGGCGCGCGTGCGCGGCGCACGGACCGGCCCGAACCGGAGGTCGCCGCCCGGTGAACATCCTCAACTTCATCAACGCGTTCTTCAGCGACAGCGCACACTGGCAGGGCTACGACGGGATTCCCACGAGGCTGGGGGAGCACGTCCAGTACACCCTGGAGGCCCTCGCCATCGCCGCGGCGATCGGACTGCCGGTGGGGCTCGTCACCGGGCACTACGGGCGGGGCGGCAACGCGCTGGCCTTCATCGCCGTCGCCGGGCGGGCCCTGCCCACCTTCGGTCTGCTGGTGCTGATGACCCTGTCGCTCGGGTTCGGGCTGATCAACGTGATGATCCCGCTGGTCGTGCTCGCCGTGCCGCCGATCCTGGTCACCACCTACGAGGCGATGCGGTCGGTCGACCCCGCCCCGGTGGACGCGGCCCGGGGGATGGGTATGCACGAGGTGGAGGTGCTTTTCCGGGTCGAGCTTCCGGTCGCCCTTCCGCTGATTCTCGGCGGACTGCGGTCGGCGGCCATCCAGATCGTGTCGACGGCCACGATCGCCGCGTACGTGTCTCTCGGAGGGCTCGGGCGGTACATCGTGGACGGGCTCTACCAGCGCAACTACGAGAAGGTCGTGGGCGGCGCCGCACTGGTCGCCCTGATGGCGCTGGCGACGCTGGCGCTGTTCTGGGGGATCACCCGGCTCACGGTCTCGCGCGGGGTGCTCAGGAGCAACTAGGCGAAGGCCGGGGGAGTTCCGATTCCCCCGGCCCCGTCAAGCCTCCGTGCGCGCCAACGCCTGTTCCAGGACGACCAGCAGCGCGTCGCGGACCGAACCGCGCTCCCTCGCGTCGAAGACGATCACCGGGACGCGGTCGTTGACGTCCAGGGCCCAGCGGACCTCGTCCAGGGTGTGCTCGACCCTGCCGTCGAAGGCGTTGACGGCGACCGCGAACGGGATCTGCCGGTGCTCGAAGTAGTCGACCGCGGCGTAGCAGTCGTCGAGGCGGCGGGTGTCGACGATGACCAGGCCGCCGAGCGCGCCCTCGACGATGTCGTCCCACATGAAGCCGAAGCGCTCCTGCCCCGGCGTGCCGAACAGGTACAGCTTCAGGGTCGGGTCGACGGTGATGCAGCCGAAGTCCATCGCGACCGTGGTCGTGGTCTTGCGCGGGGTGTGGCTGAGGTCGTCCACGCCCGCGGCGACCTCGGTGATGGCGGCCTCGGTGGTCAGCGGCTCGATCTCGGAGATCGAGCCGACCGCGGTGGTCTTGCCCACCCCGAAGCCACCCGCGATCACCATTTTGACCGGCAGCGGCGGTCGTACGGCGGCGGAGGGCGCGGCCGAGGGCCGGGTGGCCGGTTCAGTCGGTGTCACGGAGTACCCCTCGGGAGTCGGGGATGGCGCGCAGGCCGTCGATGAGCCTGCGCAGGACGGAGGCGTCGTGGGTGACGTCGGTGTCGGGCACGTGCACCGTCAGCTGCCCCGCCGTGCGCAGGTCCTCGGCGAGGATCCGGACCACGTTCAGGTGCAGCCGCAGCCGGGCCGCGATCTCCGCGATGGACTGCGGTATCCGGCACGCGGCGACGATGTCGTGCTGTTCGAAGGCGAGCCGGTCGAGCACGGCGAGTCCCTCGGCGGTGGCCACCACCTGGGTCTCGACGGGCATCGTCCGGCCGGACGGATCGGGTGCCACCCGGCCGGCGGTGACGAGGAACGGCCGTACGGCGGGCACGGGACCGCCCGGCTCCGAGCTCGGAGGCGTGCTGCCGTCCGCCATGACTGCGCTTCCTCCTCGGTCAGCGCTTCGACACGGTGCCGACGCTGTTCTTCAGTTC
Source organism: Streptomyces sp. SAI-127 (assembly GCF_029894425.1). Lineage (NCBI taxonomy): Bacteria > Bacillati > Actinomycetota > Actinomycetes > Kitasatosporales > Streptomycetaceae > Streptomyces > Streptomyces sp. SAI-127. Next base: position 2,668,557 of record NZ_JARXYJ010000001.1, on the reverse strand, counting down.
GAGCACGAGCTGGGGGCTGAGCGCGCTGCCGGCCCGGTTCGCGAACAGCGTCATCTCGTACGCGATGTTGCCGAGCTTGGCCTCCTTGTCGGTGACGACGCCGAGCACGGCGCCGCTGCCGATCGCGGAGACCAGGACATGGCCGCCCTCGAGGTCGATGATGACCTTGTTGAGGCCGCCGAGGCCGTAGTTGCCGGAGGCACCGGCGGCCAGGCTCGTGATGCCGGAGACGATCGCGGCGAGGCGCTCGGAATCCGCGTGCTCGCGCAGTTCCGACACCGCGATGAGCAGCCCGTCCGAGGACACGGCGATGGCGTCGACGACGCCCGCCGTCTCCGTCGCGAAACGGTTCAGCAGCCAGGTGAAGTCGGCTGCGGCGGCCTGCAGGTCGGCGGGCGTGGTGCCTTCCGTAGGCGTGTCACCTGTGGACGTGCTCACTGCTCCGCTCCTTCCGGGGAGTGGTTCTGTTCGTGCGGGGGGTTGGATGCGGTCTTGTGGGTTTCCACGTCGTCCTCGAACACCGGTCTGGTGTGGTTGCCGGTCTCGCTGTCCCGGTGGGCGCGCTCCACGGCCGCCTCGAACTCGTCGAGCGCCTCACGCACGGCCTCTGGGTCCGCGGGCCGGGGCGGGGCCGCCTTGGGCTCGGCGTCGGCACCGAGGGTGGTGCGCAGCGTGGCGCCACGGACGCGGCGACGCAGGGGACGCACGCCGTCGCCGCCGTCGCCGTCGCCGTTCCCGGTCATCTCGGCGGGTGCCGCCTCGCCGGTACGGGCCGACGGGATGAACGGGGTTGTGTCGGAGGGGGCGTCGCGGTGGGGGATACGGCGGGGGAGCGGGGCGGGCTCGCCGGTGTCGGAGGTGGGGGACCCGTTCGATGCGCCGGGGCCGGCTCCTCGGACGCCGGCTTCGGCGGGCCTCGCGGCACCCCGACCGGAACCGGCGCCCGCGGTCCCGTCCACGGTGGCTTCCGCCCGCGCCGCCGGTACCGGACCCGCGGACGAGGCCGTACGGGGGTCCTGCGCCGGCTCCGCGGCCGAGTCCGGGAGTGTTCCGGTGGTGGCAGGCCGCGTGCCAGTGATCGGGGCCGTAGGAGAGTCCGCCGCCGTGTGCGGGGTGGCGCCGGCGTGGCCTCCGGCGGCCGCGGTCGAGCCCGGGAGCGTTCCGTTGGTGGTGGCGGACGCGCCCGCCGACGGTGCCGTACGTGCCTCCGCCGCGGAACCGCCGGAGGCAGAGGCAACCGCCAGGGGGCTCATCGTCAGCAGCAGGGACGACGGGATCGTCACCTCGGCCGTGACGCCGCCGCCGGGGGTGCGGGTGAGGCTGACGCCCACCTCCCAGCGGCGCGCCAGCGTGCCGACCACGAACAGGCCGAGCACCTTCGTCGGGACGAGGTCGAGGCGTTCGCGGCGGATGAGGCGGGCGTTCTCCTCCTCCAGGCGCTCGGCGCTCATGCCGAGACCGTGGTCGGAGATGACGACCAGCGCACCCTCGTGACTGTCCTTGACGATCACCTCGACGGGGCTGCCGGCGGGCGAGAAGGACACGGCGTTCTCGACGAGTTCGGCCACCATCAGCGTGAGGTCGCCGATGATGTCGGGCTCGACCATGACCTCCGTGCCGACCTGGAGGGAGACCCGCTGGAAGCCCTCGATCTGGCCGAGCGCGGCGCGGACGACGTTGGTGAGGGCGAGCGGTCCGGAGTCGAGGACGGTCTCGCGGATGCCGGCGAGCAGCATCAGGCTGTCGGCGTTGCGGCGCAGACGGACCGCGATGTGGTCGATGCTGTAGAGGCGTTCCAGGAGTGCCGGGTCGGTCTCGCCGCGCTCGACCGCGTCGATCAGGGCCAGCTGCCGGGTGGTCAGGTTGCTGACCCGGCGGCCCACGTTGCCGAACATCTCGGCGACGTTGCGGCGGCTGAGCACCTGGCGTTCCAGGAGCGCGACCGCGGTGGTCTGCACCTGGTTGAACACATCGGCGAGATCACCGATCTCGTCCTTCGCGGTGACCGGCATCTCCTGGAGCCGCGGCGTCCCGGTGTCCTCGGTGTCGTCGTCGGCCACGCGGGCGAGCTCACGGCCCGCCACCTCGGCGACCTGCTTGGCGGCACCGGTGAGTGCCTGCACGGGGCGCACCACGGAGCGTCGTACGGCGACCGAGAAGGCGAGCCACAGCACGAAGCCGAGGAGGGCCGAACCGAGCAGCCAGGCGGCGTTCGAGCGCGCGTCCCGGGAGGCGGTGTCGGCGCGGTCGGCGATCTGGTCGATGAGCGAGGTGGTGGTCTTCAGCCGGGTCCGGGCCTGGGCGCGGTAGTCCGGGTAGGAGTCGAGCGCCGTCTGGAAGGCGTCCTTGATCTCGGACGGGGTCCCCGCCTGGAGCGCGCCAGGGTCGATCTGCAGCTCGGCGTACTGCCGGGCGATCGTCGCCTGGGCGCTGTTGTGCTCGATGTCGCCGAGTTCCTCGGCCTGCTCCGCCGTGGCGAACCGGCCGAAGCGCTCGACCTGGTGGGTGTACTCGTCGTAGGAGCCGATCGCGCCGATCAGCTCGATGAGGGCGTTGGAGTCGCCGGTCGTCGCGGAGAACACACCGGTCTCGAAGGCGCCGTGGGCGGCGTCGGCGCGCAGCAGCGAGTCGAGCAGGTTGCCGGTGAAGGTGGCGGCGAGGGCAGGGTTGCGGTCGAGCCCGAGACCGTCGATCAGGCCCTTGGCGGCGTCGCTGTAGGCCGGGTCGATGTTGTCGGCCGGCAGATAGGACTTCTCGATGGTGTTGCGCAGGTCCTCCAGGCCGTTGACCTCGAGCAGGGCCTGGGCCTCCTCGTCCGGCAGCCGGCCGCCGAAGGTCGCGTGGACCTTCTCGACCTGGTTGTCCACGCGGATCTGGGCCTCGCGGTAGGCGGACTGCGAGGGGGTGGCGCCGTCCCAGGTGGCCTGGTGGCGCACGGAGAGCAGGACGGCCTGCTGGTGCTCGGCCTCCAACTGCCCGACGAGCTTGGCCACCTCGGCACTGTCCCGCACCAACTGCGCCGCGTCCGACGCGTCCTGGGACTGGCCGACCTGGTCGGCGAAGAGATAGGTCAGCAGCACGGCGACGACCGCGAGAGGCACACCCACCAGGATGTTCAGCTTGCGCCGGAACGGCCAGCGCTCGGCGAAGTCCCGTATGCCCCGTACACCGCTGCCACGGGTGCCGCCCGGGGACGGCGACGGTGCCGACCCGGTGGACGCGCCCACCTCGTTCGTGGACACCAGCCCTCCTTCGTGGATGTCTCGGCGGCGCGAGAACGCACATGACCGATACTGATCGCTACGGGACGGTGCATAGGACACCTGAGTGGCTCCTGCACGCCTGTGTGACCGGCGCCAACTTCGGCGAGACTACAGCCTCTTCGGACAGCGCTTGCCGCCGCCCTGAGTCAAGAATCCGTTACAACCCGCGGCGCACCCAGCGTGCCGGTTTCGCTCTTCCTTCACAACCGATCATGGGTTGGCGCCAATCGTGACCAGGCTGGTCTTGACTGACCGAGAACAGGCTGGATTGGATCAGTGCGAGGGCTTCCCCCCTTGCACGTCCTTGAACCACCTGGCATCCCCTGAGTTCCGGAACGGGAATCGTGACTTCTACCGCCGCACACCGCAGGTCCATCAGGAAGAACCCCGGCGTGGCCGCTGTCGCGCTCGCCGCCGCCGCCACGGTCCTGCTGGCGGGATGCGGGTCCTCCGACGACACCTCCGACCCGCTGAGCGAGGACACGGGCAAGGCCGGCAGCGGCGACACCGTCGTCGTCGGCTCCAACAACTTCGCCGAGAGCATCCTGCTCGCCGACATCTACGGTGAAGCCCTGAAGGCCAAGGGCATCAAGGTCACCTACAAGCCCAACATCGGCAGCCGCGAGACCACTTACGGCCTGCTGAAGAACGGCTCCATCACCGTCCTGCCCGAGTACAACGGCTCGCTGCTCGCCTACCTGGACAAGGACGCCAAGCAGGAGTCGGCCGAGGCCGTGGACGCCGCGGCCAAGGCCAAGCTCGACTCGAAGCTGACGCTGCTGGACTCGGCGCCGGCGGAGGACAAGGACTCGGTCACGGTCAACGCGGACACCGCGAAGAAGTACAACCTGACCACCGAATCCACACTCGCCGACCTCAAGGACATCGCCCCGGACCTGGTCATCGGCGGTTCGCCGGAGTTCCAGACCCGGCAGCAGGGTCTGCTGGGCCTGGAGTCCCAGTACGGCCTGAAGTTCAAGTCCTTCAAGGCGCTCGACGCGGGCGGTCCGCTGACCCAGGCGGCGCTGAAGAAGAACACCGTGCAGGCCGCGGACATCTTCACGACCGACCCGACCATCACCAAGGAGAAGTTCGTCGTCCTCCAGGACCCGAAGAACCTCTTCGGCTTCGCGAACGTGACTCCGCTGGTCTACAAGTCCGGTCTCACCCAGGAGGGTGTCGCCGCGCTCAACGCGGTCTCGGCCAAGCTGGACACCAAGGCGCTCCTCGACATGGACTCCCAGGTCCAGCTGGACAACAAGGACCCGCTGGACGTGGCGAAGGCGTGGCTGAAGACGAACGGCCTGGGCTGACCTCGGTCGACGGCCGGCGCGGGAGGCCCCTGGGGGAAGGCCTCCCCATAGGGGGCCCGCGCCGGTCCCGATCGGCCATGCTCCACACCGGCGCGGGCGACGCCGGGGCCAGGCTCCCACCCCGCCGGGTCCGAGCGACGCGCACCGCCCGCGGCAACCGGCCGCTGTCCGGCGGCCCCGGCGCCCACCCCGACGTCGTGACCGCACCAACCTCCGGCCGGTTCGCAGGTCAGACTCCGAGTTCCGCCCGGACCCGGGCCGCGGCGCCCACCGCCACCGCGTCCCCGCGGAGCAGTGAGGGCAGCACCCGTACCGGATGCCCGCTGACCGGCGGTTCGGTGGCCAGGGCCCGCAGGATCGACGCTTCGAGGAGCGTCCAGGCGCGGCTGACGCCCCCGCCGATCACGACGGTGGTGACATCCAGCAGGCCCGCCGTGACGAGGAGCGCGCGAGCGACGGCGGTGCCCGCGTCCTCGTACACGGCGAGCGCGTCCGGGTCGGAGGCCTCCGCCACTTCGCGCGCGCTGAGTTCCCGCCCGGTCCGCTTCCCGTACCGCGCCGCGATCGCCCGCCCCGACGCCAGTGTCTCCAGATGGCCGCGCCCGCCGCATGTGCACGGCAGGTCGCCGAAGCCCGGGATGTGCCCGATCTCGCCCGCCGCGCCGTGCGGCCCGCCGTAGAGCGCGCCGTCCAGCCACAGCGCCCCGCCGACCCCGGTGCCGAGGGTCATCCCGAGCACATCGGGCTCGCCCGCCACCGCCCCGGCCGTCGCCTCGCCGCGCAGGAACGCGTTGACGTCGTTGTCGAGGAACGCCGGCACACCGAGCGCCTCCTCGAACGCCGCCGTCACCCCGAACCCGGCCCAGTTCCGGAAGGAATCGCTGGCTACCAGGATCCGCCCCTCCCGCGCGTCCACCACACCCGCCGCCCCGACCCCGACACCCAGCAGCCGTGCGTCCGTACGGTCGAGAAGCAGGCGTACGGCGTCCAGCGCGGCACCGGCCATCGCGCCCCCGCCGGCAGCCGCGGGCGTGGGCACCTCCAGTCGGTCGACGAGCGTCAAGTCAGCGTCGAACAGGGCCACTTGTGTGCTCGTACCGCCGATGTCGACACCCGCGACCGCCTTCACGCGGTGACCCCGGCCCGCTGCTCGGCGCGCCGCCGCCGCTGCACGACCGGATCCGGCACGGGTACGGCCGCGATGAGCCGCCGGGTGTACTCGGTCTCCGGGCGCAGCAGCGTCGACATGGTCGGCCCCTGCTCCTCGACCCGCCCGTCCCGCATGACGACGACCCGCTGCGCGAACTCCTGCACGACAGCCAGGTCGTGGGAGACGAAGAGACAGGCGAACCCCAACTCCCGCTGCAACTCGGCGATCACCTCCAGCACGGTCCGCTGCACGCTCACGTCCAGCGCGCTCGTCGGCTCGTCCGCGACCAGCAGCCGGGGTTCGAGGACCAGCGCCCGGGCGAGACTCACCCGCTGCCGCTGACCACCGGACAGCTCACGCGGCCCCCGCCCGGCCAACTCCCTGGGCAGCCGTACGAGTTCGAGCACCTCCGCGACCCGGTCCCGCCGCTCGGCCCCCGACATCCCCCTGCGGTGCACCCTGAGGGGCTCTGCCACGCACTCGGCCACACTCATCCGCGCGTCCAGCGAGGCCACCGGGTCCTGGAGCACCACACCCACACCGGACAGGAGCGCCCGCCGCTTCCGGCCCCGGGCCCTGCCCAGGTCGGTCCCGAACAGGGACACCGAGCCGGCGGCGGGCGCGACGAGCCCGAGTGCGACCCTGGCCGCGGTCGACTTGCCCGACCCGGACTCGCCCACGAGCCCGACGGTTTCTCCGGGACGGACGTCGAGAAAGACGCCGTCGAGGGCCTGGACCCGCCCGAACCGCACGGACACGTCACGGAGTCGCACCACCGGGGGCTCCTCGGCCGGGGGTGCGTCGTCACCGCTGAACCTCAGCCGCGGCACCGCCGCCAGCAGCCCCCGCGTGTACTCGTGCTCGGGCCGCAACAGCACGTCCTCCACGGGTCCCGTCTCCACGACCTCGCCCCGCAGCATCACGGCGACCCGGTCCGCGAAGTCCGCGACCACGCCCATGTTGTGCGTGACCAGCAGTACGCCGGTGCCCGAGTCGGCCGCCAACCGCCGTAGCAGGTCCAGGATCTCGGCCTGCACGGTGACGTCGAGCGCGGTGGTCGGCTCGTCCGCGATCAGCAGACCGGGCGAGTTGGCGATCGCCATGGCGATGACGACCCGCTGCCGCTGCCCGCCCGACAGCTGGAACGGGAACGCCGAGGCCCGCCGCTCCGGCTCGGGAATCCCGACGCGGCGCAGGAGCTCGACCGCCTCACGGGCGGCTTCCGACCGGGGGACGTCCCGGTGGTTCCGTACGACTTCCGCGATCTGGGCGCCGACCCGGGTCAGCGGATCGAGGGCGCTGGCCGGTTCCTGGAACACCATGGAGGCGGTGCGCCCCCGCAGCCGGGCGAGCGAGGCCTCCGAGGCCCCGACGATCTCCGTACCGTCGACCGCGACCCGCCCCGAGGCGCGCGCGTTGCCCGGCAGCAGCCCCATCGCGGCGAGCGCCACCGTCGACTTCCCGGACCCGGACTCGCCGACGAGGGCGAGTGTCTCGCCCGGCCGGACGTGCAGCGACACGCCACGGACGGCGGGTACGTCACCCGTCTCCGTGGAGAAGGTCACCCCGAGGTCCTCGATGGTCAGGATGTTCACGCGCGTCCCCTCACGTCGAAGGCGTCCCGCAGCCCGTCACCGATCGCGTTGAACGCGCACACGACGAGGATGATCGCGAGGCCCGGCGGAACGATCAGCCACCAGCGCCCCGAGTACGCGGCCGTCAGCCCGGCCGACAGCATGCCGCCCCAGTCGGTCTTCGGCGGCTGCACACCGAGCCCGAGATACGACACATAGGCGATGAGCAGGATCGCGTCGGCTATTTGGAAGGTGGCCGCGACGACGATCGTGGACACCGAGTTCGGCAGGATGTGCCGGCGGATGGCCCGCCCGTGCGTCCCGCCGGTCGCCCGCAGGGTCAGTACGTAGTCCCGGTTCTTCAGCGTGAGCGTCTCGGCGCGCACCAGCCGGGACGGCACGAGCCAGGAGACCAGCCCGAGTACGACGATCAGCCCGAGCGTGCCGGGACTGGTGATGGCGGACACGACCAGCAGGATGAACAGCGCGGGGATGGCGATGCCCGCGTCGACGACCCGCATCATCACGGCGTCCACCCAGCCGCCCGCATACCCCGCGACCGCACCCCACAGCGTCCCGATGACGGTCGCGAGCACCCCGGCCGCCAGCCCGACGAGCAGAGACACCTGCCCGCCGTACATGAGCCGCCCGAGCTGGTCGTGTCCGACGGCATCGGTACCGAGCCAATGGGCTGAACTCGGCGTCAGGTTGACCTGGGTGAGGTCGGTGTGGGTCTGATCGGTGGAGTACACGAGGGGCCCGATGAAGCAGAAGGCCAGGAAGAGGATGACGACCGCGAGTCCGGCCACCGCGAGCCGGTTGCGCGCGAAGCGCGCCTTCAGGGGCGCGGGGCTGCGTCCATGTGCGGCTCCGCCGCGGGGCGCGACAAGCCCCCACCGGCGGACGGTTTCGACACGACCGCTCATGCCCGCGCCTCCTTCACCCGAGGATCCACGACCCGCTGCACGACATCCGCGAGCAGGGTCCCCACGACGGTCGCGACCGAAATGACGAGCACGCACCCGAGCAGCACCGGATAGTCGGACGACTGCGCGGCGGACCAGAACAGCAGCCCCATCCCCGGGTAGTTGAAGAGCTGCTCCACCACCAGCGCACCCCCGAACAGCACCGGCACGTAGTACCCGAGCATCGCCACCACCGGCGTCAGCGAGTTACGGAAGACGTGCCGGAAGAGCACGGCGTACTGCCCCGCGCCTCCCGCCCGAGCGGTCCGCACATAGTCCTCGGAGAGGTTCTCCAGCGTCGCGCCCCGCATGTAGCGGCTGAACACGGCAACCATGGACGCGGCCCCGGTGACCACGGGCAGCACCAGCGCCGCAGGATCCGCCAGCACCTGCCCCAGCGTGTCCCCTTGAGGCGCCTGCGACGGAAACCACCGAAGCGTCTGCGTGAACAGCAGAATCAGCAGCAGTCCAAGGAAATACACCGGCGTCGAATACGCGACGAAGCTCAGCGTGGTGATGACATAGTCGGTCGGCCTGTTCCGCCGCACGGCCTGCCACATTCCCAACGGCACGGCCAGCACCAGCCCGACCGTCGCGGACAGCACGGTCAACACCAGCGTTTTCGGCAACCGTTGCTCGATCAGCCGGGAGACCGCTTCGTTCAGCGTGTACGACGTTCCGAGATCCCCCTGCACCAACTCGCGCAGATACAGCACGTACTGCACGGGCAGGGAACGGTCGAGCCCCTGCTCGTGGTTGAACGCGGCGATCTGCCCGGCCGTCGCCTGCGGCCCGAGGATCCCGCGCGCGGGACCCCCGGGAAGCGCGTGCAGCAGGCAGAAGACCACGATCGTGACGATCAGGATCACGGCGAGGGCCTGAAGAAGCCGGCGGACGAGATAGAGGGCCGTGTCCACTAGCCGATCCACTTCCACTGCGCCGGGTGGAAGTTGGCCAGCGAGTCCTGGGAGAAGCCGCCGAGCCCGTTCTTGACGACGGAGATCTGGTAGTCCGGCTCGGGCAGCCAGATCACGGGCAGGTCCTTCGCGAGGGCCGCGCTGTAGTCCTGGATGGCCTGGTTCGAACTGGACGTAGTGGAGGCGGAGATGAGCTTGTCGACGTCCGGGTTCGAGTAGCTGCCGAAGTTGGAACCGCCGCCGGTCTGGAACAGCGAGTCACCGGTCGGGAAGGCGTTGAAGTACCAGCTGCCCGCCGTGCCGAAGAAACTCAGCTGCCACTTGCAGATCGACTGCCCCGAGGTGCACTGCGGGGTCTGGGAGAGCACCGAGTTGACCGGAGCGGTCTTGATGGAGAACTTGATGCCGGTCTTCGCGAGGGAGGACTGGATCGCGCTCATCATGTTGTCGGTGACCGCGGAGCCGGACTGCGAGAGCACCTGCATCTCGAACTTCGTGCCCTTGGCGACGCCCTCACCGCACTTCGCGGGCTCGGAGCAGGTCATGACCCCGCCCTGCTCGGTCCAACCGTGGCTGGTCAGCAGGGACTTGGCGGTGTCGTTCGAGAACGGGTACGGGTTGTCCTTCTGCACCGGCGACAGGAAGTCCGAGGCCTGTCCCTGCGGGATGGGGCCGTAGCCGGGTACCGCCGTCCCGTTGAGGACGACCTTTGCGAGACTCGCCTGGTCGATGGAGTGCTGGATGGCCTGACGGGCGTAGAGCTGCTTGAACACGGCGCCCATCGCCGGGTTGTTGAAGTTGTACGGCATGTAGGTGATCGCCCAGCCCGACCACGGCTCCACCTTGAAGCCCTGCGCGGTGAAGCTGGCCTTCTGGTCGAGGTCGGTCGCCTCGATGTAGCCGTAGTCGACGCTGCCCGAGCGCAGGGCGTTCTTCTCGGCGTCGGCGGTGGTGAAGGGGAGCAGGTTCACCGTGGGGATGTTCGCCTTCTCGCCGCCGTCGTACTTCTTGTTGGCGGTGAGGACCACCTTGCCGGCCGTGGAGAAGGACTTGACGGAGTAGGGGCCGCTGATGGTCTTCCACAGCGGGTTCGAGGCGTACCCGGAGATGTTCTTCGCCGCGTCGTTGAGGTACGTCCAGGCCTGCTTGGCATCCCGGCCGCCGGCCCAGGCGTGCTGCGGGAGCGGGGTGATGGAGTTCAGCTCGTTGGCGAGCATCCACTGCGGGTTGTAGGTCTTGTCGAAAGTGATCGTGAAGTGGCGGGCGTCGACCGTCCTGAAGGACGTCCAGTTGTCCGGCGCCTTGCCGGGGTTGTAGCCCGCCCACTCGCTCTTGTTGGCCTTGATGAGGTCGAACCAGAACTTCACGTCCGCCGAGGTGATCGGCTTCCCGTCGCTCCAGTGCCGGTCGCCCAGGGTGATCGTCACGCTCTTGTTGTCCGCGGCGAACTTGGCGTCCGTGGCGACCGAACCGGCCTTGTTCCAGCCGATCTTGCCGGTCGAGCCGTCGTAGGCGATGAGCGGCTCCCACAGCGTGTTCGCGATGGAGATGTTGTTGGTGTTGAGGTGCGCCGCGGTGCCGATCGGCAGGATCCAGTTCGGGGTGAAGTTCGCGGGCAGCGCGTAGTTGATCGCGTCGTGCGAGGAGGACGACGACGAGCCGCTCGACCCCGAACAGGCGGTGAGCAGCAGGGTGCCCGCGCTGAGGGCGGCGGCACCGGCGAGGAGTCTCGTGCGGGCAGGGGGCATGGCGTGCTCCTGGGACCAGGGAGGTGGAAGCGGGGTGGGGCAAGTGAACGCCCTCTCTGTTGGAAGAAATAGGCGTGCCGCTGTAAAAAGCCTGTTTCTGCTGTTCTGGAAAAAGCGCGGAGAGGGTTTTCGGGCCTACGCTCGACGCCTGGGCCGTCGAATTCGGGAGTAACTTCGACCATGCTTGAAAAAAGTCCGCCACCGCATCGACGGCACGGCTCCGGCTTCTCCTCGCTCGCCGAGGGTGTCCTCGAACTCCTCGCCTCCGGTCAGGCGTCGACCCGTACGGAACTGTCCGCACTGCTCGGCGCCGCGCCCTCGACCGTGTCCTTCGCGGTCGGCCAGCTGCTGGCGCACGGTCTGGTGGCCGAGGAGGGCACCCGGTCCTCCACCGGCGGGCGGCCGCGCAAGGTGCTGCGGCTCGGCGGCAGCGACGGATACGCGGTCGCGGCCGACCTCGGCGGAAAGCACGCGCATGTCGGGGTCGTGCACCCCGGGGGCGGTCTCACCGACGTGTCGACCGTGCCGTTCGCCACGGCGGACGGGCCCGAGGCCGCGCTGCCCGGCCTGGCGGACACGCTCCAGACGCTGATCGACCGGCACGGCCGGGAGCAGCTGCGGGGAGTCGGTCTGTGCCTGCCGGGCCCGGTCGACGTCGAGCCGGGCCTCGTCACCCTTCCGGCGCGCATGCCCGGCTGGAACCGCTTCCCCGTACGGGACTGGTTCGAGGAGCGCTTCGCCGTCCCGGTGGCCGTCGAGAACGACGCCAACTGCATGGCCGTGGGCGAGCACAGTGTCCGGCCCGTCGAGCACCGGCAGTCGATCATGGTGAAGGTGGGATCCGGGATCGGGGCGGGCGTCATCGCCGACGGGCGGCTGTACCGGGGCGCGACCGGAGGGGCCGGGGAGATCACCCACGTCCGCGTCGAGGCCGCCCAGGACACCCCGTGCTCCTGCGGCAACACGGGCTGCCTGGAGACGGTCGCCTCGGGCGCGGCGCTGGTCAGGATCCTGCGGGAACGGGGCCTGCCGGTGGCGAGCACCGAGGACGTCGTACGCCTCGCCCTCGACGCCGACCCCGAAGCGACCCGCGCGGTCCGCCAGGCCGGCCGCTACCTCGGCCAGGTCCTCGCCGCCAACGTCAACTTCTTCAACCCCGACGCCGTGTACCTGGGCGGCATCCTCTCCACCCTGGAGCCGTTCGTCGCGGCGGTGCGAAGCCAGCTGTACGAGGGCTGCCATCCGCTGGTGACACAGCATCTGGTGATCGAGCGGACGTCGTTGGGCGCCGACGCCGGGTTGGCGGGGGCGGGCCAGTTCGCGCTGCAGCGGGCGCTGGCGCAGGCGATGCAGACGGTCACCGGAGGCTTGTAGGGGTGCGACCGGCCACGACGAACTCGCAGACAACAACGGACCTGGAGCAACCGTGCCTTCATCCCTCCCCGTAATCGCCATCGCAGGCCTCGGCATCGAATCCTCGACCTTCTCCCCAGCCCGCACCGAGGCCCCCGCCTTCCACCCCCTGCGCGGTGCGGACGTCCTCACCCGCTACCCCTTCCTGGCCTCGGGTCAGCCGTTGCGCGAGGCCGCAGACTGGCGAGGCACCCTCGTCGGCAAGGCACTGCCCGGCGGTACGGTGACGGCGGCCGCCTACGCCGAACTGACCCGTGAACTACTCGACCGTCTCCGGGCGTTGGGCCCCGTCGACGGCCTCTGGTACGACATCCACGGCGCGATGACCGTGGAGGGCGTGGACGACGCCGAAGCCGAACTCCTGCACCGCATAAGGGAGATCACCGGCCCCGGCACGATCATCTCCGCCTCCATGGACCTGCACGGCAACGTCTCGCGGGAACTCGCCCACCGCACGGACCTGATCACCTGTTACCGCATGGCCCCGCACGAGGACGCGATGGAGACGAAGGAGCGGGCCGCCCGCAACCTCCTGAACCACCTCACGAGCGGCGCCCCCCGCCCGGTCAAGGCCTGGATCCCGGTCCCCGTGCTCCTGGCCGGCGAGCAGACCTCCACCCGGATCGAGCCGGCGAAGAGCGTCTACGCCGCCGTGGCGGAGGTGGAGGCGACCGACGGAGTGACGGACGCGGCGATCTGGGTCGGCTACGCGTGGGCGGACGAGCCCCGCAACCGGGCCGCGGTCGTCGTCACGGGCTCTTCCGCGGACGCGGTGACGACCGGTGCCGAACGGCTCGCCCACGGCTTCTGGAAGGCCCGCCACGACTTCGACTTCGTCGCGCCGACCGGCACGCTCGAGGAGTGCCTGGACGCGGCGCTGGCCTCGCGGAAGCGGCCGTACTTCATCAGCGACACCGGCGACAACCCGACCGCGGGCGGCGCCGGTGATGTCACCTGGGGCCTCCAACAGGTGCTGTCCCGCCCGGAGTTCCAGGACCCCTCGGGCCCGGTGGTCATCTACGCCTCGCTCCCGGGCCCGGCCGCCGTCGACACGGCCGTACAGGCCGGCGTCGGTGCCACGGTCACCGTGAGTGCGGGTGCCGAGGTCGACGACCGTCACGCGGGCCCGCTCACGCTGACCGGTGTGGTCCACGCGATCCGGCACGGTGACCAGCACGCGGTGACCGAGGCGGTGCTGCGGGTGGGAAGCGTGTACGTGATCCTGACCCGCGCCTGAGAAAGCCGTACCACTGTGAACACGACTTCACCAACCTGGAGTTGGCGCCGCGCGAGGCGGACCTCGTCCTCGTCAAGATCGGGTATCTGGAGCCCGAGCTGTTCGCGATGGCCGCCGACTGGAAGATGGCCCTCACCCCGGGCGGCGTCGACCAGGACCTGCCGCGCCTCGGCCACCGGCGCATCCGCCGGCCGATGTTCCCCTTCGACCGCGAGATGCCCGACCCGGACCTCAGGGCCCGGCTGGTCCCGTCCTCGGACGAGGAGTTGACCGGGCCGGACGAGTGAGCTGCCGCTAGTCGACCGCCGCGGCGATCAGCAGGTCCAGAAGGGCGATCAGCACGTCCCGGGACGACTCGCGTCGCCGTGCGTCGCACAGCACCACCGGAACGCCCTCCGGGAGGGCGAGGGACTCCCTGATGTCCTCGGCCGGGTACGGGTGCCGGCCCTCGAAGCCGTTCACGGCGACGACGAAGGGGATGCGCCGGCGTTCGAAGAAGTCCACGGCGGCGAAGCTCGACTCCGGGCGCCGGACGTCGATGAGGACGACCGCGCCCAGGGCGCCGACGGCGAGGTCGTTCCACATGAACCAGAACCGCTGCTGGCCCGGGGTGCCGAAGAGGTAGAGCACGAGTTCGTCGCTGATGGTGATCCGGCCGAAGTCCATGGCCACGGTGGTGGCCCGCTTCTGCTCGATCCCGGCGAGGTCGTCGACGCCGAGGCCCGCGACGGTGAGGGGTTCTTCCGTGCGCAGCGGGGTGATCTCGCTGACCGACCCGACCATCGTGGTCTTGCCGACCCCGAAGCCCCCGGCGATGAGGATCTTGACGGTGTCGGGTGCGGTGGGACCACCGGCTGTCTCGGTGGCGAGCGGGTCAGAGCCGGCCAAGGCCTTCCCTCACTTTCTGCAACAGGTCCAGGTCCGGGGTGCGAGGCGAGACGGGACGCGGCGGGTGCGCGGTGATGAGACCCGCCTCCAGCAGATCGCAGAGCATGATCACGACCACGCTGACCGGGAGGTCGAGCAGCGCGGCCAGCTCCGCCACGGCGAGCGGGCGGGCGCACCGGCGCAGGATGCGGGTCTGCTCGGCCTGCGGGCGGGGGGCGAGTTCCGGTGGCGGGTCCACCGCGGTCACCGTGGTGATGAGGGTGAAATCGGCACGGCTGGGCCGCGTCCTTCCGCCGGTCAGGGCGAACGGTCGCACCAGCCTGGCCGCCGCGTCGCTGTCGGTCACCTCACCCGCCGGTGGGGCCGATGCCGGCCCGTGGTGCCGCGCTGAGGTGCTCGCCGATCTTCTTCACCAGCATGTTCATCTGGTACGCCACGACGCCGACGTCGGCGTTCGGCCCGGTGAGCACGACGAGGTGGGCGCCGGGCCCCGCGGAGGTGAGGATCAGGAAACTGTTGGCCATCTCGATGAGCGCCTGGCGCACCGGGCCGCCCCGGAAGTCCATGCTGACGCCCTTGCTCAGGCTCATCAGACCGGACGCGGTCGCCGCCAGCCGCTCGGCGTCGTCGCGCAGGAACCCGGTGGACTTGCTGACGACCAGCCCGTCCTCCGAGAGCACGACAGCCTGCGTCACGTCGGCGACCCGCTCCACGAGTCCGGTGAGCAGCTGGTCCAGCTGGGTGTGCGTGGCGGGGGTGGGGCGTGTCATGGCGTGTCCTTCATGAGCGATCGATATGGGGACGAGCGACGACGGCGGCGTCCTGGGCGGGGACCATTTTTTCGAGGCTGCCGGGAGGGGGGTCGTCGGCGGGCGTGTGCTGGGCGGTGTTCGGGGTGTTTGGGGTCCCGGGCAGGTGGTGGTGGTCGGCGGGGCCCGTTTCTTCGGCGCTGCCACGCAGGGGTTCGACGGCGGGAAGGTCCTTGCCAGTGTTCGGCTTGCCCGGAGCACTGGGCGGATCGTTCCGGTCGGTGGGGGCAGAGTTCGCCGGAGTGCCGGGCAACCCGTCCTCGGGGGTGCCGAGCGGGTCGGTCCCGGTGCTGGTTGCCGTGGGGACGTCGTCCTCGTCCCGGGCGCGGAGGGTTCCGAGCTGGAATCCGGCGAGCGAGGAGGCCGCGTGGTCCGGGGTGAACTCGTCGGCGTCCTCTTGCTCGCCGACGGCCGGGGCGTCCTCCCTCAGCTCGACAGCCAGACTGGTCTGCGGCACCCGCCGGGGGAGAGGCGCGAGCCCGTCCGGACGGGCGGCTCCCACCGGACGCGACGCGCTGATGGGTCGTCCTGACCCCGCGCCTTGTGCACGACCCGCGACCGCCGAAGTTCCCGCGGAGATGGGTCTTGATGAGTTCGCCGGGGCTGCCGCGCCTTGTGCGCCGGCCGCGGCCGCCGAACCTCCCGCGTCCATGTCCCCCGACAGGCGGGTCGGATCTCCCGGGCCCGCGGTGGTCGACGCACCGGTCGGGTCTCCTGCGTCAGCCGACCCCGCTGCACGAGCCCGGTCTCCCGCTTCAGCCGATCCCGAGGCACCGGTCGGGTCTCCCGCGGCGGCTCCCGGAATCCGGGCCGGGTCTCCCGCTTCTGCCGACCCTGGGGCACCAACTGGGTCTCCCGCTTCAGCCGATCCTGAGGCACCGGTCGGGTCTCCCGCGTCGGCGGCTGCCGGAACCCGGGCTTGGTCTCCCGCGTCGGCGGCTGCCGGATCTCGGGCCGGGTCTCCCACCTCCGCCGACCCTGGGGCACCAACTGGGTCTCCCGCTTCAGCCGGTCCCGAGGCACCGGTCGGGTCTCCCGCGCCGGCGGCTGCCGGAACCCGGGCTTGGTCTCCCGCGTCGGCGGCTGCCGGATCTCGGGCCGGGTCTCCCGCTTCTGCCGACCCTGGGGCACCAACTGGGTCTCCCGCTTCAGCCGGTCCCGAGGCACCGGTCGGGTCTCCCGCGCCGGCGGCTCCCGGAAGCCCGGCCGGGTCTCCCGCGACAGCCGACCCCGGCGCACCAGCCAGGTCTCCCGACTCTGCGGACCCCGTCGCGCGTGCTGCGCTCGCCCGCTCCCTTGCATCCGCCCCAAGCCCCGTACCTGCCAAAGGACTTGCGTACCCGGAGTCCCTCGTTCGGTCTCCGTCGGGCGTACTCTCCGCACGTCTCGAAGCCGTCATGGCCCCGACACCGGCCGAGCCCCCCGAAGTCGCTGGGGCGACGGCTCCGACCGGGTGCTCCGGCTCGTCCTCCTCCCGTACGACGATCTCGTGCGGGATCAGCACGATCGCCGCCGTCCCGCCGTACGGCGAGGACCGCAGTGTCACCTGGACGCCGTGGCGGTTGGCGAGGCGGGCGATGACGAACATGCCCAGGCGGAGGTCGTCGGCGAGGGCGACGACGTCGAACTTGGGAGCTTCGGCCAAGTGAGCGTTGAAGGAGGCGTATTCGTCCTCCGACATGCCCAGCCCCCGGTCCTCGACCTCGACGGCAAGACCCTTGGCGACCAGCCCCGCCCGTACCGAGACGGGACTCGGCGCGGGGGAGTACAGCGTGGCGTTCTCGATGAGCTCGGCCAGGAGGTGGATCACGTCCGCGACCGCGGGCGGCGCCAGGCAGACCTCCTCCTCCGTGTGCACCTCCACCCGCTGGTACTCGGCGACCTCACCCACCGCACTGCGCAGGATGTCGATCAGCGCGACCGGCTCGGTCCAGCTGCGCCGTGGCTGCCCGCCGCTGATGATGACCAGGTTCTCCTCGTACCGGCGCAACTGGCTGGCCGTGGAGTCCAGTTCGTACAGCCCCGACAGCACGTCCGGGTCCTGGTGCTCGCGCTCCAGCGTGTCCAGCCGGCTGAGCTGGAGGTTGACCAGGTTCTGGCTCTCCCGCGCGATCCCGAGGATCACCTTCTGGAATCCCCGCCGGGTGTCGGCGAGTTCGACGGCGGTCACCACAGCCGTACGCTGTGCCGCGTTGAACGCCTTGGCCACCTGCCCCAGTTCGTCCGAGCCGTAGTCCAGCTCCGGCGCGGCCCGGTCCACATCGACCTTCTCGCCCCGGTCCAGCCGTGCGACCACGTCCGGCAGCCGCTCCTGGGCCAGGCTCAGCGTGGCCTCCCGCAGGCCGCGCAGCCGCCGGGACAGCGAACGGGTGATCCGCCAGGACATGACGAGGCACAGCAGCAGCGCGATGAGCCCGCCGGCACTGAGCGAGGCCGCCGTCAGCAGCTGATCGTGCGCCTTGTCCGCGCTGCGGGTGAGCAGCCCGGACGTCTGCTCCCGGATCAGCGCGGTGTAGCGGACGGACACCTTGTCCATCGCAGGCGCCCACCGCTTCCGCAGGTCCGGCAGGGCCACCTGCCCCGTCCCGGCAGCCGGGCGCGCGGCGAGCACCTGGTCCTCGACGGCCGTCAGCGCCCGCCAGTCCGGGCTCGCCAGGATCCGCTCGGTCTGCGTCTTCGCGGTGCCGCTCAGCGCGGGCACGATCTGGTCCTCGACGAGCCATCGGCGCGTGTTCACCAGCTGGACGAACTGCTCCCAGGCCTTCTCGTCGAGTTGCCCGGACGGCCAGGCCAGGGTGAGCGCCACATCCTCCTGCGAGGTCAGCTCCGCCGCGTGTTCGATGGCGACGAGCGGCCCGGCCTGCGAGGTGAGGTCGCCGTCGTCGACCTGCGAGAGCTGCTGGAAGGCGTGTATCTGGTCGTCGATGATCGACGTGTACTGGCCGAGGGCCTGCTGGGCGGTGATGTCGGTGGGGTGGTCCACCTGGTCGCGGTAGTACTCCAGGCTGCCCACCGAGCCGAGGACCGAGTACAGCTGGTCGGCGATGCGTGCGGGCGCCTGCTGGATCTCGTCGGACCGCTGGACGAGCTTGGCGACCGCCGCGTCCGTGGCCGCGCGTTTCTCGTCCAGGGCGGCCCGGGAACCGGGCACCTTGGCCAGCCAGGCGGCGGACACCGCACGTTCCCCCTGCAGTGCGAGCGTGGTCTCGGTGCCCATCGCGCCGGTCGACCGGCTGAGCTCGGTCTGCGAACGCAGCCGCAGGCCCTCCGAGAACAGCTGCGTGGTCGTCACACCCCACATGGCGGCGAGGGTGACGCTGGGCACCAGCGCCAGCATGATGAGGGAGAGACGTATGGAGCCGAGGCGGCGCCGGTTACCTGTCCGGTCGGGCATGGTCGTCCTTGGGCGGTCAGGGAGAGCGGAGTGGGGTGTTCGGAGGCGAGTCGTCGTTCCGAAGGGAGGTCACCTCGTGCCGGCCGCGGCGAACTTCGCGACCGCGGCGACGTTCGTCCGGGTGACGAACGCGGGCCCGGTGAGGACGGGAGCCACGCCGCCCCCGCTGATGTTGCCGTTGGTCCTGTACAGCCACAGGGAGTCCACCGCGAGGTAGCCCTGCAGATACGGCTGCTGGTCCACCGCGAACTGTACGTTCCCGGCGCGGATCGCCTTGACCAGGTCGTTGTTGAGGTCGAAGGTGGCGACCTGGGCCTTGCTGCCCGCCGCCTTCACCGATCCCACGGCGTCCAGGGCGAACTGCGCGCCGAGGGTGACGACTTCGTCGATGCCGGGGTCCTGCCGCAGCCGGGCCGTGAGCACGGTGTCCACGGCCTCGGGGTCGGTGCCCTCCACGTACAGGTTCTCGGTCTCGCCTCGGAACGTCTTCTTCACACCGGCGCAGCGCGCCTCCAGGGCGACGTTGCCCCGCTCGTGGATGACGCACAGCGCGTGCTTGACCTTCAGGCCGTTCAGCTTGTCCCCGACGGCGGCGCCGGCCACGCTCTCGTCCTGGCCGAAGTACTCCAGCAGCCCCTGCGACTGCCAGGCGTCGATACCGGAGTTGAGGCCCACCACCGGGATGCCCGCCGCCCGTGCCGCGGCCACCGGTGCCTTCATCGCGGCCGGCTTGGCCAGGGTGACCGCGATGCCGTCGACCCGGTCGCTGATCGCGTCGCGCACCAGTTGGGCCTGGCCGGCCGGGTCGGAGTCGTCCGCGTACGTCAGATCGACGCCGTCCTTCGCGGCGGCGGCCTCGGCGCCCTTCTGCACGAGCTCCCAGTAGGCGTCACCCTCGCCGCCGTGGGTGATCAGGGCAACCGTCAGCCCTGCGGTGTCCGCCCCCGCCGCGCCCCTGCCCGACTCGAGTGCGGAGTCGCCGCCGGCGCCGGAGCAGCCGGCGAGCAGCAGAAGGGCTACGGAGGTGAGGGCGGCCGTGCGCAGGGATCTCGAGGGAGTCCGAGGTGGGGGAGGAGTGTTCATGGGTGCGGCACCTCGCTGTGCGGCCGAGCAGGCGGAACGCGAAGGGGTGGCCGGAACGCGGGTGCGTCGGCCGGTTTAACCTTCACTGGCCAGGAGCCAACCGCGTGTGACCGCCGGTAGTCAAGTGATCAGCCCCTTGTAGTGGCTTCTCGGTTCCGCATCGTAATGATCTTCACGTCTGCGGGCAGGAGGAGGTGGCGGTAGCGGGGTGGCGTTCATGGCCCCTCGTCATCCCCCGCGTCACCCCCCGCGTCACGGCTTGCGCCCCACCACCCCGTACATCGCGATGTCCGCGTCCCGGATCACCTCGGTGTCCGAGCCGTCCGGATGCCATTTGTGCACCTGGACGATGCCCGGCTCCACGATCTCCAGTCCCGTGAAGAACTCCGCGGCCTCGGCGACGGTGCGCAGCCGCATCGGCATTCCCCGTGCGGCGTACTCCCCGGCCACCCGGCCGACCTCGTCCGGGGCGAACTCCGCGGTACCGATGGACATCGCGAGGTGGCTGCCGGACGGCAGCGGGTCGAGGAGCCGGCGCACGATGCCGACGGCGTCGTCCTCGTCCGTCATGAAGTGCACGATCGCGATCACCAACAGTGCCACCGGTCGCGTGAGATCGAGCGTCGCCCGCAGCTCCGGCGCCTCGAGGATGCTCGCCGGATCCCGCATGTCGGCCTCGATGTACGAAGTCCGGCCCTCGGGCGTGCTGTTGAGCAGGCCCTGGGACAGGCGCAGCACGAGCGGGTCGTTGTCGACGTACACCACCCGGGCGTCGGGGGACACCGACTGGGCGATCTCGTGGATGTTGGGGGAGGTGGGGATGCCGGTCCCGATGTCGAGGAACTGCCGTATCCCCGCCTTCTCGGCGAGGTGGCGCACCGCGCGGTTCATGAAGTCGCGGTTGGCCCGCATGTGGACCGGCAGCGCGGGCCACTCCCGGACCATGGCGTCGCCCGCCTCGCGGTCCGCCGGGTAGTGGTCCGCCCCGCCGATGATGTAGTCGTAGATCCGCGCGGAGTGCGCGCTGCCGGTGTCGACGTCTCGCTCCATGCCCCTACCGTCCCACGGTCAACCGCCGTCCAACCCAGGGTGGTTGAGGGAGGGCGGGGTTTCCACCCACCAGATCGTCGGCTGCGGGCCGGTGGGGCTGGTCGCGCAGTTCCCCGCCCCCAGGTGGGTACGGTCGACGGCAGTCACATGCCGCGGGGCAGCGCCCGAGTCGTCACCCCGAACAGCATCGCGTCGACCTCGACGTCGAGGAACAGTCCGCAGATCGGACAGCGCGGGGATCAGACCACGGTCGAGGTCATCGGGCATGCCCCCATCCTCGTCCCTGTCCTCGCACGCCCGCTGGCTATGATCATGTGAATGGGCTCGGAACCGACCATCGTCGCCACCTCCGGAGGACATCGCACCGGTGGTCGCACCATGGTGTCGTTCCACGCGCTGGTGCACCATGCCGTGGATCTGTCGGGTGCCCACGGCCGCAGACCGCGCGTGATGTACGTCGGCACGGCCATCGGGGACGCCGAACACTTCACGGCACGTATGCACGAGGCGGCCCGGGTGGCCGGCTTCGACCTCACCCCGCTCCAGCTCTTCCCCATGCCCAACCTGGACGACGTCGAGGGCACCGTCCTGGCGCAGGACGTGGTGTGGGTCATGGGCGGCTCGGTGGCGAACCTGCTCGCCGTGTGGCGGGTGCACGGCCTCGACCGCGTGCTGCGCAGGGCCTGGGAGGCCGGGGTGGTGCTCAGCGGGGTCAGCGCGGGCTCCCTGTGCTGGTTCGAGGGCGGCACCACCGATTCGTACGGTCCCGAACTCCGCCCGCTCACCGACGCGTTGGGCTTCCTGCCGTACGGAAACGGCGTGCACTACGACAGTGACCCGGGCCGTCGCCCCCTGGTCCACCGGCTCGTCGCCGACGGCACCCTGCCCACCACCCACTGCACGGACGACGGCGTGGGACTGGTCTACCGCGGCACCGAACTCGTCGAGGCCGTCACCGAGGTACCCGGAAAGGGTGCCTACGTCGTCACTCGCGACGGCGGGACGGCGGTCGAGGAACGCGTCGAACCGCGCAGGCTGCCCGGCGTCTGACGGGCGGTGCCTGCGCGGTCCGGGCCCCGGGAGGGCGGGCGCGCGTTCCTGCGGAGGTGCGTGAACCCACGGACTGGTGCGGTGACGGTCTCCGCCAAGGTGGCGGTCTGCGCGGGCGCGGCTACCGGGCGGCCCGCGGTGTACCGGAGACCATCCCGGCCTGCGCCGTGTCGGTCGCGGGACCGGGCTGCCCCGGGCCGGTCTCCGTACCGGGCCGCTCCGCCTCCCGGGCCTGCTCGCGCCGCTCGCGGCGGCTCACCCACGGGTCCTGGTCGGGCAGCCAGCCGAAGGTCAGGATGCTCCCCGCGACCCCCAGCAGGAGGCCGACCATGAAGCCGCCCAGGTTCGAGGTGACCCAGGTGCCCATGGAGATCAGGACGCCGGTGATCGAGTAGAACAGGCGCTGGTCGGGGCTGAAGAGGATCAGCAGTCCCAGCAGCACCATCAGGGTCGGCAGGAGGTAGCCCGCCACTCCCTGCATCCCCACATGCAGGACGACCTTCACCGAGGCCTTCATGGTGAGCAGGATCCATGCCCCGCCCAGGGTGAGCCAGAGTCCGCCGAAGAAGGGGCGTCCGTACACCCAGCGGGTGAACGCGTCCTGGACGAGGACGGGCTGCTGTACGCCCGTGGGCTCGCGTCCGCTCACCGGCTCCTGGCTCTCCATCAGCAACCCTTGCTGCTGAAGCTGAGCTTGAGGCCGGGCAGCTTGAACACAGCGGCCGTGGTGGCGTAGTTGGTCTGCCGCAGGTCGCCGATGTGCACGGTGTCGGCCTGCTGGCTGAAGACGCCGATGGGGCCCTTCACGCCCGCCTTGGTGAGGGTGCTGGCGTCGTTGCCGATCTCGATGTTGTCGAACGAGGCGTTACCGGTGAGCTCGGTCGAGTCCGTGGTCAGGTCGGTCGCCTCGACCTTCTTGTCTCCCTGGCCCGCCTTGATGAGCAGGTTGGTGCCGCCCAGGTCGACGCTCTGGCACAGCTTGGTGAGGGTCGCGTTCTTGATGGCGGAGGTCACGACCAGCACCTGACCACCGGTGTCGCCGGCGTTCGGGCTGTTGTCCGCCATGTTGTCGAGGCCGCCGAACTGCTCGAACCCAGTGCCGTCGAGACTCTCGGCGGTGACAGTGAAGGGCATGCCGGAGATGGCGAACTGGACACCGAGAGCACCCTCGGCGGTCAGGATCGCGAGCCCCGCCGTGATCGCGACGGCCGGCACGGCCATGATCGCGGCCCGGCGTCCCCGGACCCGCCCGCGTCTGGCGGGGCTGTCGGAGGCTTCGGGGGTGGAACCGCTTTCGGGGGTCTCGGAGATGGTGCCGACGGACGAGGCCATGTGCTGCTCCCAGGGGCATAGTCAACGCAAGTGGGGCTCACGTGCGGATGTGCGGCTTCAGTGGCTTGTTGTCCTGGCGCGGACGGCGGCTGCGGCGCACGTCTCCTCCCAACCCCCGGCGGCTGCAAGGGCTTTCACGTACTCCGCAGTAGCGACTCGGAAGTTACCGGCGGTTACGGTCATGGGTCAAGCAAGTTGTGAGTAAAGGGTGTTGATTATGTGGCAGCAGTGATCAACAACGTTCCCACCGGCAGGGAAATATCGTCGATCGATGATCAACTCCCTTTCGGTACCTTGACGTTGACGGATAATCAGGTCTACAACTCTCCCTGGCTTCCCCAGGATCCGTGGCGCCGGATCCAAGCCGTCGGGCGGCACCTGCCCGCGTTTCCGGACCATCTGTCCTCACGGGCTCTTCACCGCCCGAGTCCGACCCTCCACGGCACCCGAAACGGTCGCTTCCTCCCTGGGCCGTACCGGGCTCGCCACCTCCCGCCCGGCCCGTCCGGAGCCCTCCCCCATGGGGTGTCCGGCCGGTCACCGGCCGGCTGCCGTTGCCGGTCCGTCACGTACGGAGAAGGCGTGACGGGTCGGCGACGGCGGACGCCGACATGCGTCCGCGCCCCCCACACCCACCCTCACCTCAGGAAAGAGGCAACCCCGCATGCGTATGCGTTCTCTGCTCTCCCTCACCGCCGCTGCCGCCGCCTTCGCGCTTCCCGTGGCCGTGGCCGCGTCCGCCCCCGCCGCCGCGGCCGACGTCGCGGTACTCACCACCGGCGGGGTCGGCGGCACCACCGTCGCCGAAGGCACGACCATCAGCGCGTCCCTGGCCGAGGGGACCACCGCGACCCTCTACTCCAGCTCGACGGGCACCAGCGGGATCAGCTGCTCGGCCTCCACGTTCACCGCCACGGTCGACGGCAACCCGACCGCCCCGGGCACCGCCACCGAGTCCCTGACCGGGCAGACCTTCAGCAACTGCACCTCGAACGTGGTCGGCGTCCTCGGCGTCACCAGCATCACGGTGAACAACCTGCCGTACACCACCGCCGTGTCCTCCGACGGCACCGTCGCCGTGACCCCGGCGAGCGGTTCCGCCATCCAGACCACCGTCGTGCTGCGCACCCTGCTGGGCAGCGTCAGCTGTGTCTACCAGGCGGCGTCCGGCCTGTCCGGCACGGCCGACAACACTGACAACAGCATCAAGTTCGCCAACCAGCAGTTCAGCCGGACGTCCGGTTCCTCGCTGTGCCCCGCCAGCGGTTTCTGGACCGCGAAGTACAGCCCGGTGACCGCGAGCGGCGAAGCGGTCTACGTCAACTGAACTCCGTGACCGCGTAGTTCAGCGCCGGCGCAGACGAAGCGCCAGGGCGGCGCCCCCGGTGAGCACCAGCACCGCGGCGGCGCCGCCCGCCACCATGGGCGCGGAAGGCCCGGAGGCGGGCTCGGAGTCGGCGGCCACCGGAGTGGAGTCGGGTACGGCGCCGCCCGCCGAACGGGCCACGGGAGGTGCCGGCGTGGGTGAGGCAGTGGTCGGCGCCGGACTCCTGGCGGGCTGCTTCTCCGCCGCCTTCGACCGGGTCGGCGACGCGGAGGCGCTCGCCCCGCCCCCACCCCCGCTCCCGCCCTTGTCGGCCGCTGCCGGGAACACCACGTCCGAGCACGAGTAGTACGTGTCCGCCGTACTGCTGTTCTGCCAGATCGTGTACAGCACCTGCCGGCCCGTCCGGTCCTTGGGCAGCGTCATCCTGATCCGGTACGCGCCGTCCGTCAGCGCCGGGTCCTTCACCTGAGCGAACGGCTGCTCCGGCAGATCGGACCACTTGAGCGGCTTCGACGGATCGTAGCCGGGCTCGGTGAGGTACATCCGGAACGTGCCGGTGTGCGGGATCGTCGAGACGTACTTCATGGTCAGCGTCGCGCCGGGGGTCAGGCGGGTCGACGGCCAGTCGGAGCGGGCCAGGTCGAGGCCCGCGTAGGCGGGCAGGCCGCCGCTGCACAGCTTGCCGTCGGGGATCGTCTGCCGGTCCCGGCCGTTCACGTTCGCGACCCGCAGGTTGTCCCACGCCGTGAAGGGCGAGCCGTTGGCCGCCACGGCGGCGCGGCATGCCGCCGTGCCCGTGGAACCGCCGTCGGGGGAACAGGCGAAGACCCGGCTGACCGGATCCGTGGGAGCGCCGTGGGCCTGCGCGGGCGCCGCCGCGAACACGGTCAGCAGGAACGGGGACAGGGCGGCGACCGCCGCACTCGTGCGACGGGCGGTGGTCCAGGGCATCCGGGCCATCCGGAACGCCTCCTCGGGCGGCGCGGGAACTACGGGCTTCCGTGCAGTACGGGAAACCGGCCTCACGCGTTCACCGGCGCACCGGGTCGTCCGCCTCCGCTCAGAGGCGGGCAAAGTGCCCGTCACCGGTCAACCGGCCACCGTAGAGGGTGTGTTCTCGGCCGGATCAAGGGTTTCCCCTGTATCCGCATGACCTGCTCTTTGCCTATCGTTCGACCACTGCTGACCCACAGGTAACCCCGAACGGGTCATGCGCCTCCGTCTGGCCGGCCGCCGCGCTCTTGGCTTCACCCCCCGCCGCTTCACCGACGAAGCGATTCGACTGCCGCTCCGCGCTGCCCGGAGCACGGCCACGAAAGGCAAGCCCTTGCGTACCTCCCCCTCCCTCCGGCGGAAGCTGATATCCGCCGCCGCCGTCTCCGCTGCCCTGCTCTCGGTCGGCACGGCCTCCGTCGCCGCCGCCCAGGACGCCCCCGCCCAGGAAGCCGCCGTCCCGGCCGCGCTCACCGAGGCCGCCCCCGGCGTCCAGGCCGAGCGCCTCATCGTCGGCTACAAGAACGGCGCCGCCGAGGCCACGTCCAACAAGGCCGCCGAGGCCGACGCCGCAACCAAGGACGCCGACTTCCAGCGCAGACTCGGCACCGGCGCCGCTCTCGTCGATCTGGGTACGGACCCCAGCAGGACCGAAGTCGCCGACGCCGTCGCCGAGTTCAAGGCGGACCCGCAGGTCGCCTACGTCGTACCGGACCGCCTGAACAAGCCGCAGGCCGACCCGAACGACACCGAGTACGCCAAGCAGTGGGACCTGTTCGAGTCCACCGCCGGCATGAACGTGCCGGCTGCCTGGCCGACGTCGACCGGCAGCGGCGTCACCGTCGCCGTCATCGACACGGGCTACGTCACCCACTCCGACCTCGCCGCGAACATCGTCGGCGGCTACGACTTCATCTCCGACACCGCGGTCTCGGTCGACGGCAACGGCCGCGACAGCAACCCGGCCGACCCCGGCGACTACTACGCGGCCAACGAGTGCGGCTCGGGCATCCCCGCCTCCAACTCCTCCTGGCACGGCACGCACGTCTCCGGCACGATCGCCGCGGTCACGGGCAACGGCAAGGGTGTCGCGGGCATCGCGTACGGCGCGAAGATCTCCCCGGTGCGCGTCCTCGGCAAGTGCGGCGGCTACGACTCCGACATCATCGACGCCATCACCTGGGCGTCCGGCGGCACCGTCTCCGGCGTGCCCGCCAACACCAATGTCGCCAAGGTCATCAACATGAGCCTCGGCGGCGACGGCGCGTGCACGTCGGCGACCCAGACCGCCATCAACAACGCCGTCGGCCGCGGCACGACCGTCGTCGTGGCCGCCGGCAACGACAACGAGAACGTCTCCGGCCACTCGCCGGGCAACTGCAACAACATCATCTCGGTCGCCGCCACCAACCGCACCGGCGCCAAGGCCTCGTACTCCAACTACGGTTCCCTCGTGGACATCTCGGCGCCCGGCGGCCAGACCAGCACCGGTACCGCCAACGGCATCCTGTCCACGCTCAACTCCGGTGCCTCGACGCCCTCTTCGGAGTCGTACGCCTACTACCAGGGGGCACCAGCATGGCCACCCCGCACATCGCGGGCCTGGTCGCGCTGGTGAAGTCGGCGAACTCCTCGCTGACCCCGGCGCAGATCGAGACCGCCATCAAGAACAACGCCCGTCCGCTGCCGGGTGCCTGCTCGGGCGGTTGCGGCGCGGGCCTGGCGGACGCGGCGAAGACGGTCGCGGCCGTGAGCGGCGGCGGTACGACGACGGGGACGACCTTCTCCAGCACCACCGCCGTCGCCATCCCGGACAACGGCTCGGCGATCGAGTCCTCCATCGCCGTCACCGGCCGCAGCGGCAGCGCCCCCTCGGCCCTCCAGGTCGGCGTCGACATCACCCACACCTACCGCGGTGACCTGGCGATCAGCCTCGTCGCCCCGGACGGCACGGTGTACAGCCTGAAGCCGGCGAGCTCCTCGGACTCCGCTGACAACGTCAACACCACCTACACCGTGAACGCCTCCTCCGAGACGGCCAACGGCACCTGGAAGCTCCGCGTCCAGGACACCGCGGCGCAGGACACGGGCACGCTCAACGGCTGGAAGCTGACCTTCTGAGCGAACTCCCCCGAACGGGTGGGCCGGCCGGTGCGGATGGGGCACCGGCCGGCCCGTCCTGCGTCTGCGCCTGCCGGGGCGGGCACTCCACCCACCCGGAATCACGCCTCGGCGCCCACCAGTTCACCGCTCTCCACCGACGCCAGCACGCGGGCCCCGCGGTCGGGCCGGCTGTCGAGGCCGATCAGCAGTCCCGGCACCGTGATGCTCGGCAGCAGGTGAGCCCACATGACGGAGATCCGGTGCCCGAGGTCCTCCCGCCCGTGGAGTGCCCGCGACATCAGCTGAACCCCGGCGAACGCCCCCACCAGCAGGTCCGCGGTGTCCCGCAGCTGAATCGTCGGCAGCAACTCGCCCTGGTCGCGGGCCTGTTGCAGCATCGCCACCAGATGCTCGCTCCACTGCCGGAACGGCCCCGTGTGATCGACACCGGGCGGTGCGCACTGGTCCACCGTCAGCCGGACGCTCCCCTTCAGCAGGGAGTTGGTCCGCAGCCGCTGCCCGAAGACGAACGTCATGTCGACGATCTCCTGCACCTTGCACGGATGCGGCGGTACGGCCCCCAGCGACAACTGCTCGTCGAGCACCGCCTGGGCCAGGGACTCCTTGGAGGGGAAGTGGAAATACAGTGCGCCTTTGGTGACTTCGGCCCGCTCCAGCACCATCGCGATGGTGCTCGCGGCGTACCCGTGCTCGTCGAAGACGGCGCCCGCGGCCTCCACAATCGCCCTGCGTGTCCTGATGGCGCGCTCCTGTCTCGCCATAAGAACCCCTCCCATGCGCCGAGTTCGGATCCTGTCCGGTCTCGATCAGGTCACATTGAAAACAGACCGGAATCCCTCGTACTCTAGCGCTCACCGGCACGGGCACCTCGCCGTCCGTCATCGCTTCGGAGGAACGAGGGGGAGACATGCCAGAGTTGCGGCAGTTCACACGGACCCCGGCCGGGACAGGGGTGCTGACGGCGACCGTCCCCCGTGAATTCGTGCACCGGGTGGCCGTCGCGGAGATCCTCCTCACCGGCTGGACCAGGACGGACGCCGACCGGTTCACCCTCACCGCCCAGTGGCCGCGCACCCATCAGTTACACGTGTCCCCGGACCGCTCGGCGTACGAACCGCTGCTGGTTGCAGAAACGGTCCGCCAGTGCGGGGCGCTGCTCGCCCACGCGGCGTACGAGGTCCCGCTGGGTCATCAGTTCGTCCTGCGGGAACTGCGTGTCGACACGCGCCCCGAGCATCTGGCCGTCGGCGCCGCCCCCGCCGAGCCCGTCATCGACATCACGGTCGGAGAGGTCCGCCGCCGCGCCGGCCGCCCGGCCGCACTGCGCTACGACGCCGTCGTACGCCTGGGCGGCGAACGGATAGCGACCGGCGGTGTCGCCGTGACCTGGACGAACGCGTCCGTCTACCGACGACTGCGCGGCGGGCGGACCGCCGACGTCGGCGCCCTGCGGCTGCCCCAGCCGCCCCCCACGCTGCTGCCGGCCGACACGGTCGGACGGGCCCTGCGCGCCGACGTACTCCTGTCGCCCACGGCCCGGCCAGGTCGCTGGCGGCTGCGCGTCGATACCGCACATCCTGTTTTCTTCGATCACCCGCTGGACCACATCCCCGGCATGCTCCTCCTGGAGGCAGCCCGCCAGGCCGTACGGGCGCACGGAGGTGACGAGGGCCGGGTGCCGGCGTCCTTCCACGCCGCGTTTCACCAGTACGTGGAGCTCGACCGACCGGTCTGGATGGAGGTGAGCGCAGGGGACGGCACCGACGTACAAGTCGTCGCGTTGCAAGGGGAATCGTTGGTCTTCGAGTGCCGGGTGGGTGCCGTCGCAGGGTGAGTTATCTTGTACAGGGAGTCAGAAACAAACGGCATGACCCGTTCTTTTCCGTCACAGGAGTGTGCAGTCGATGCCGAGGCAGTTACGCGCTGAACAGACCCGAGCGACGATCCTCACCGCCGCCGCCGATCTGTTCGACCGCCGTGGCTATGAATCGACCAGTCTCAGCGACATCGTCGAGCACGCCCAGGTCACCAAGGGCGCGCTGTACTTCCACTTCGCGGCGAAGGACGATCTCGCGCACGCGATCATGGAGATCCAGTCACGGGCGTCGCGTCAGTTGGCGGGGGACGTGGACGCCCGGGGGTACACCTCGATGGAGGCGCTGGTCCGCATCACCTTCGGGATAGCGCGGTTGTCGGTCGAGGGGCCGGTGCTCCGCGCCGGACTCCGGCTCGCCACCGGCGGGGTCGAGGTGCGGCCGCCGCTTCGGCATCCGTTCACGGAGTGGCTCGACCTGGCCACCGGGAAGCTGCTGGGTGCGGTCAAGGAGTCGGACCTCCATCCGGACACCGACGTGGAAGCGGTGGCGCACTCGCTTGTCTGTTTCTTCGTCGGGACGCGGGTGGTGGGACGGCATCTGGAGCCGGTGGGGCGGCAGCCGCGGCGGCTCGCGGAGATGTGGCACGTCATGATCCGCGGGCTGGTGCCGGTTCCCCGACGGGCACGGTATCTGGCTCTCGTCAGCCAGCTGGAGCAGGAGTCCCGGAGCGGGTGAGCCCAGTTCCGGCATGTGCCGGTGGGTGGGCCCAGCCCCGCGCCCCCAGATGACTACAGTCGGGGCATGTCTCCCAGCGCGGCTGTCATCCTCGGCAGTGCACCCGAGTCCTTTCCGCACAGTGTGCTCGCCGAGCGGCACCCCGCCATCATCGGGCAGGTGCGGGAGGCCTTTCCCTACGGGCCCGAGCAGCACCGGGCGCTCGATGCGCTGCTCGTCGGCTGCACCAAAGGAGTGATCGAACCGCTCCCCGACGGGGCGTGGCGCGCGTGGGGAATCGATGACCACGTCGGGCAGTCCTGGTTCGACGTGCCGTGGCTGTGGTCCGAGAGCTACTTCTATCGGCGCCTCCTTGATGCCGTCGGCTACTTCGGGGACGGGCCCTGGCATGGCATCGACCCCTTCCGGCCCTCCAAGCTCGCCGAACTCGACTCCGCCGAGACCGACCATGAGCTGGCCGCTCTGGACGAACTCGCCTCCCGGACGGCCGAGGAGCAGGGGGCGGCTCTGCTGCACGGATCGTTGTGGGGGAACCGGGCCGACCTCGGCTTCCGGCTCTCCGACGGTGAGGCCGAGAGGCGGGACGCCGTACCGGATCTGGTCGCCGACGACAGCGACCGGCTCTGGTCGCTGCTCGACGGTGCCGGCACCCTCTGCCTGATCGCCGACAACGCCGGGCGTGAGCTGACTCCCGACCTGCTGCTGCTGGCTCACCTCCTGGAACACGGTCGTGTCGAGCGGGCGGTTCTGCACGTGAAGCCTTACCCCTACTACGTCTCCGACGCGACCACCGCCGACGTGGTCGACGCGCTGCGCCGGCTCGTGCGGGCACCGGGGCGGGCCGCGGAGTACGGGCGCCGGTTGTGGGACGCCATGGCCGACGGACGGCTGAGCGTTCGTGCGCATGCCTTCTCCTGCGCCCCGCTGCCGTACTCGGACATGCCGGACGACCTTCGTGCGGAGATCGGCGGGGCCGCGCTGACGATCCTGAAGGGAGACCTCAACTACCGGCGCCTGGTGGGGGATCGCTGGTGGGCGCCGACCACGTCCTTCGCCGAGGTGACCGCGTACTTCCCGGGACCGGTCGCCGCCCTGCGCACCCTGAAGTCCGATGTGATCACCGGGCTCGACGAAGGTACGGAGACGGCGCTGGTCGAGGCGGAGGGGCGGCGCTGGCGGACCAGCGGGACCCATGCGCTCATCCAGGTCCGGCCCTGAGGAGCGTAAGCTGCGGGGCTGTACAGGTGGGCTGCCATACGTCCCGCCGACGGGCAGCGAAAGAGGACGTCATTGACCCCGCGGTACCTGAGCAATCCAGGGGAGCCCGTCTACGACGTGGACGCACGGCGCTACGTCGACGTCACGGACGCCCGTGCCGAGGCCGACCTGCACGACGTGTTCACGGACATCTACCGCACCAACCGCTGGGGATCCGACGAAACCCGCTCAGGACCGGGCTCCGAGCTGCAGCGCATGAAGCAGGTGATCGGCCAACTCGGCGCCCTCATCAAGGACTTGGGTGTCCGTTCGGTGCTGGACGCGCCGTGCGGGGACTTCAACTGGATGCAGTACGTCGACCTGCACGGCGCCTCCTATCTCGGCGGTGACGTCGTCACGGAGCTCATCACGGCCAACCGCGCCCACCACCCCGGCCCCGGGCGCGAGTTCCAGCTGCTCGACTTCACGTCCCAGCCCGTGCCACGCGTCGACCTCATCGTGTGCCGCGACGCCCTCGTGCACTTCTCCTACCAGCATGTGGTGGAGGCGCTGACCCGCTTCCGGGAGAGCGGTTCGCGCTACCTGCTCACCACGACCTTCTCCCGGACACCCGCCAACACGGACATCGTCACCGGCTGGTGGCGCCCCATCGACCTGTGCAAGGAACCCTTCGGCCTGCCCGAACCGCTGCGCGTCATCGGCGACGACGAGTCCGACGACTTCTACGACGACAAGGCGCTCGCGCTGTGGGACCTGAGGCAGGTCCCCGCGCGTTTCCCGGGCTACGAGCCGGCGGTCGCCGAGTCGGGATCGCTGGGCGCCTGATCGCCGTCCCTGGAACGCAGCCGGGCGAGGGCGTCCCGGGCGGCCAGGGTCCGCGGGTGCCGTAGTCCCAGCACCTCCTCACAGGTCTCCCGCACCTCCGTGAACTCCGCCTCGGCCGCCGTGTGTTCACCCTTGAGACAGAGCAGGTCGGCCAGGTTGTGCCGGACCGCCAGGGTTCCCGGGTGCCGTGGCCCCAGCGTCCGCACGCAGTCCGCGAGCACCGTCCGGTACTCCGCCTCCGCCTGCTCGACGTGCCCGCGCAGATGCAGGACGTGCGCGGCGCCGTGCCGTACGGACAGGGTCAGCAGGTGCTGTTCGCCGAGTACGGTCCGCCGGGCCTCGTACACCTCCCTGAACTCCTGTTCCGCCGCCGCGAACCGGCCCTGGTCCTTGAGCAGGTCGGCGAGGTTGTGCCGGACCGCGAGCGTGCCGGGGTGGCGGGGCCCGAGGGTGTCCACGCAGTCCGCCAGGACCGTGCGGTACTCGGTCTCGGCCCGGTCGGTACGGCCCCGCAGATGCAGGACGTGCGCGGCGCCGTGCCGCACCGAGAGGGTGAGCAGGTGCTGTTCGCCGAGCACCTCGCGGCGCGCCGCGTACACCTCTCTGAACTCCGTCTCCGCCGCCTCCAGTTGGCCGCGTTCCATCAGCAGGTCGGCCAGGTTGTGGCGGACCTCCAGGGTGTGCGGGTGCATGTCGCCGAGCAGCCGGCGCTGGACCTCGAAGACCTCCCGGAACTCGGTCTCCGCGTCGGTGGGCCAGCCCCGGTCGCGCAGCACGGTGGCCAGGCCGTGCCGGGCGGCCACGGTCTCCGGATGGTCCTCGCCGTAGGCGTCGGCGCGGAGTCCGAGCACCGTACGGAACTCGTGCTCGGCCTCCACGAGCAGCCCGCGGTCGCGCAGGACGTCCGCGAGGTCGTGGCGCACGGCGAGGGTGCTCGGGTGGCGCTCGCCCAGTACGTCAGCGCACACCTGGAGCGTCTCCCGCAGCTCCTGCTCCGCCTGCCGGAACATCCCGCGCTCGTGCAGCACCTGGGCCATCTCGTGCCGGGTGACCAGGGTGTCGGGGTGGTTCGCGCCGAGCGTCTCCCGATAGGCGTCCAGGAGCAGGCGGTAGTCCTCCTCGGCCTCCGCGAGCAACCCCCGGTAGCGCGCCATCCAGGCCACGCCCTTGCGGGCCGCCAGGGTCCGGGGGTCGCGCTCGCCCAGCAGGGTCCGGCGCGTGGCGTGGACCGCGCGGTACTCGGTCGCCGCCTCGACCGGCCGGCCCCGCCCGTTGAGCAGGTTCGCCAGGGCGTACCGGGCGTCGGCGGTCTCGCCGGCCGCGTCGCCGAACAGGGCCCGGGTGTCCTCCAGCACCGTGCGAAGCAGCGACTCGGCCGCCGGCAGCCGACCGCGCAGATGGAGCAGGTGGGCGGCGGCGGAGCGTACTTCGAGGGCGTCGGGATCCCGCGGACCGCACGCCAGCACCACCGGCTCGCACGCCCCCAGCACCTCCTCCGCCCGGTCCAGCCAGCCCCTCTTGATCAGATGCCGGGCCCCGGCCGCCGCCGCCCGCAGTGCCTTCGAGACGAGTTCGTCCTCCGCCTCGTACGGGTCGCCGATCAGGGCCAGCGGGGCGTCGCAGTGCGGCTGCAGCAGCCGCCAGCGCGGCCAGTCGCGCGGGTCGTCCTCGCTCAGCTCGGCGGTGGCGCAGACGACCAGGTCGGCGACGACGGCCGCGTACTCCCTCATGTGCTCGGCGAGGTCCCGCTGGAGCCGGCCGGCGTCCCGGACGAGCGGGTGCATCAGCAGGGTGCGGGTGTGGTCGTCCCCGCCGGGCGGGGTGTGCAGCTCGACCAGACCGAAGTCGGCGAGCGAGGTGAGCGCGGTGTACAGCTCCTGGGGCGTGACACCGGGCAGCAGCGACGAGTCCGCGAGCCGGTCGGGGCGTAACAGGCCGAGCAGCGGCACCGGTGCCTCGCCCAGACAGCACAGCAGCCGCATCAGCGGCCGGGCCTGGGCGATGCCCCGCCGCTCGAGGAGGTCCAGTGACAGCTCCCAGGTACCGGTCACCGGGACGGAGTAGTTGCTGCCCTGCCGCCCGTGCGGGCGCTCGTCGAGGAGTTCGGTGAAGCGCTCGTCGAGGGCCACGCGGTAGTCGGCGTACGTCCGCACGGTGGTGGTGCCCGGCCACGCGGGGAACGCCGAGGCCGCCGCGAGATGCGAGCCCGCGATGCGCAGCGCCAGGGGCAGCCCGCCGAGCCGCCGGGTCAGCAGCCGGGCGTCCTCACGGGAACCGGCCCGCTCCCCGGCGAGGTCCCACAGCACCTCGGTGGCGTCGGCCTCCTCCAGGGCGTCCACCGAGTGCAGCGTGGCCCACGGCCCCCAGGTCGTCGGGCTGCTGTCCCGGCTGGTGATCAGTACCAGGCCGGGCAGCTCCGCGGCGGGCCGGATCCAGCCCGTGCCCTCCGCCAACCGGCCGTAGGGTGCCAGGTGTTCGGGCTCGTCGGCGTTGTCCACGACCAGCAGCCAGGGGCTCGCGGTGTCGCACAGCCGCCGCCACAGCAGGTCGGTCGCGCTCGAACGCCCCGACCAGGCACGGTCGATGAGATCCGAGGGCGTGCCCAGCGCGGCCACCACCTCGCGCATCCCGGCACTCAGCGTGGCGGGGTTCTTCGCCGTCACCCACCACACGTCGACGTTCAGCGCGGCGGCGTGGGCGGCGATCTCCAGGGCGACCGTCGTCTTCCCGCTCCCGCCCATGCCGTGCAGCACCCGCACACCCGAAGTGGGCTTGCCCACCAGCTGTTTGAGCGTGTCCAGGAGCGGCTCGCGGCCACGCACCCGGCGGTCGAGCCGGCCCAGGGGCGGCGCGACGGTCAGCGCACCCGGTGCCCGGACGGGCTCCACCGGGGCCGGGGGCTGCTGGACCTGGATGAAGACCGGGCGCGCGAAGCCGGAGAACTCCTGGACGAACTCGGTCAGCAGGCCGGACAGCGCGGGGTCCCTGGTCAGCAGAGCGCGCAGGGTCGTGTCCAGATCGTCCCGCTGTTCCCGCAGGATGATCTGCTGCCGCCCCGGCGGCGCGGCATCCAGTTCCGCCCGCGCCCGCTCCAGCCGCTCCACGTCCTCGCGCCGCAGGATCCGCGCGATCCGATGCCTGGCCGCCTGCCAGGCATCCGTGGTCATCAGCCCGACCATCGTGCCCGCTGCGGCGGCAGCGGTCTGGGTGAACAACTCTGCCCCGAACACCGAGGACCCCCTGTCGGCACACACCTCGACGGCTACGTCCGAACCCCTCTCCCGTCTTCAGGTTCTCATGTCACGCGGACCCGGCGGGACTTGATCCGGTTGTTGAAGTTCGACATGAGCCGTTCGGGCCGGGCCCACTCGTCAAGGGATGAGAGGAGACCGTCGCCTTGTTGGCCCAGGTGCACCACCCTCTGCCCCTCATCCCAAGGGAGTCGCACCCCATGCGTCTGGGAGTCGCACCGCACCGCTTGTGGCCCGCGCACGAGGACGAGCTCGACGGCGTCCTCGAAACCGCCCGTACCGCCGAGGAATTGGGCTTCGACCATCTCATCGCGAGCAGCCATCTGCTGGCGGGAGCGGTGGGCGTGACCCCGGATCCGCTGGTCATGCTGTCCGCCGTGGCCGGGGCGACCACCCGGATCCGGCTGGTGACCAGCGTTCTGATCCTGCCCCTGTACCCGGCTCGAGGATTGTGCGGGACCCGCCGGTCCGGCTCCCCGGGCGGCGGGACCAGATCGCCACCCGGGGACTGCCCGAGTTCGTCGCACTGCGGGCGCAGGTGGGGCGGGCGGTGCGCAGCAGGGAGACGGATTGAACGGGTGAAGTCTGCGCGCGTGGAGATCAACGCCACAAGTCCCGCCGAGAACTCCCGAGTTCGGTCCGGATTCACGCGATGGTGTGATCATGTGTGCCGGGGCGGATGCCTCCGGAGCGTCCTGGGTAGGGCCCGGCTCATGACGCAGCAGCCCTTCGAACTCCCGCACTTCTACATGCCGTATCCCGCCCGGCTGAACCCGCACGTCGACGAGGCCCGCGCCCACTCGACCGTGTGGGCGCGCGAGATGGGCATGCTGGAGGGGTCCGGGATCTGGGAGCAGTCCGACCTCGACGCGCATGACTACGGCCTGCTCTGCGCCTACACACACCCCGACTGCGACGGCCCAGCCCTCTCCCTCATCACCGACTGGTACGTGTGGGTGTTCTTCTTCGACGACCACTTCCTGGAGATCTTCAAGCGCACCCAGGACCGCGCCGGCGGCAAGGCCTACCTCGACCGCCTGCCGCTGTTCATGCCGATGGACCTGTCGACCCCGATGCCCGAGCCGGAGAACCCGGTCGAGGCCGGCCTCGCCGACCTGTGGACGCGGACCGTGCCGTCGATGTCCGCCGACTGGCGCCGCCGCTTCGCCGTCGCCACCGAGCACCTGCTCAACGAGTCGCTGTGGGAGCTGTCCAACATCAACGAGGGGCGGATCGCCAACCCCGTCGAGTACATCGAGATGCGCCGCAAGGTCGGCGGCGCCCCCTGGTCGGCCGGTCTCGTGGAGTACGCGACGGCCGAGGTACCGCCGTCCGTCGCCGGAACCCGACCGCTGCGCGTGCTGATGGAGACCTTCTCCGACGGCGTCCACCTGCGCAACGACCTGTTCTCCTACCAGCGCGAGGTCGAGGACGAGGGCGAGCTCAGCAACGGTGTCCTCGTCCTGGAGACCTTCTTCGGCTGCACCACCCAGGAGGCCGCCGACATCGTCAACGACGTCCTCACCTCCCGCCTCCACCAGTTCGAGCACACCGCCCTCACCGAGGTCCCCGCGATCGCCGTGGAGAAAGGTCTCTCGCCGGGCGAGCTGACCGCCGTCGCCGCATACACGCAAGGCCTCCAGGACTGGCAGTCCGGCGGCCACGAATGGCACATGCGCTCCAGCCGCTACATGAACGCCCGCGCCGAGACCACCTCGCCCTGGCAGACCCTGACCGGCCCCGGCACCTCGGCCGCCGACGTCGGCGCCCTGCTCGCCGCGGCCGGCGCCGAGCGGCTGCGCGCCCACACGCATGTGCCCTTCCAGAAGGTCGGTCCGTCCCTGCTGCCCGACTTCTACATGCCGTTCCGGAACGAACTCAGCCCGCACCTGCCCGGCGCCCGCCCCCGCCTCATCGAGTGGACGCACCGCATGGGCATGCTCCAGGAGGGCGTCTGGGACGAGGACAAGCTCGCCGCGGCCGATCTCCCCCTGTGCGCGGCGGGCATCGACCCGGACGCGAGCCCCGAGGCCCTCGACCTCAGCTCGGACTGGCTCGCCTGGGGAACCTACGGCGACGACTACTACCCGCTCGTCTACGGCGGCCGCCGCGATCTCGTCGCCGCCCGCCTGACCACACAGCGTCTGTCGGACTGCATGCCCCTGGACGGCGAGCAGGTCCTGGTCCCCGTCAACGCCATGGAACGCGGTCTGATCGACCTGTGGGCCCGCACCACGGCCGAGATGACCTCCGACCAGCGGCGCACCCTCAAGGACGCGGTGAACGCGATGACCGAGAGCTGGGTCTGGGAGCTGGCCAACCAGATCCAGCACCGCGTCCCCGACCCGGTCGACTACCTGGAGATGCGGCGCGCCACCTTCGGGTCCGACCTCACCATGAGCCTGTGCCGGATGGGCCACGGTCCCGCCGTCCCGCCGGAGGTCTACCGCAGCGGACCGGTGCGCTCCCTGGAGAACGCCGCCGTCGACTACGCATGCCTGGTCAACGATGTCTTCTCCTACCAGAAGGAGATCGAGTACGAGGGCGAGGTCCACAACGCGATCCTTGTCGTGCAGACCTTCTTCGGCATCGACTACCCCACCGCGCTGCGCGTCGTCCACGACCTGATGACCCAGCGCATGCAGCAGTTCGAGCATGTCGCCGCGCACGAACTGCCCGTCGTGTACGACGACTTCGGTCTCTCCGAGGAAGCGCGGGAGATCATGCGGGGCTATGTCGCCGACCTCCAGCACTGGATGGCGGGCATCCTGCACTGGCACCGCACGGTCGACCGCTACAAGGAGGACCACCTGGCCGGCCGCACCCACGGCTTCCTCCCGGACCGGCCGCCGGCGCTCCCTCTGGCCGGCTGACGGCTGGGGTTCCGGCCGCCGGGGACGTCACGACCGCTCGGGCCCTTCGACCGCCCGCGTGCCCGTGCCCTTCGTCGTCATGCCCACGGAGGCAATGAAGTTCGACCACGGTGGGGCCCACGGCGGCCACGGCGAGGGGCACACAGGCTGACGCTCCCCGCGCGCGGTTGGGTCACGCGGACTGACGCACTCCGCGCCCGGCGTGCTCCACCGCGGCTCGCGCCAGCGCCCGGACGACCGGGTGCGGGCGCGAGCCGTCGCCGGACAGTTCCGGCTGGAACAGTGTGGCGAGGAAGAAGGGATGGCCCGGGAGTTCGGCGATCCGGACCTGACCGCTCTCGTCGTGCCCGGAGAAGCGCAGGCCGTGTGCGCGCAGGGTGTCCAGATGCCGGGAGGGACCGTAGGCGCAGAAGTAGCGCTCCACGGTCCGCTCGGAGCCGATCACCGACCGGGCGAGCGAGCCGGGCTCGACGTTCACCACGCCCGCGTGGTCGACGAGGGAACAGGCCAGCGGCTCGATGAGGAGGTCGTCGGCGTCGGGGTCGTTCTCGGCGTGCGCCGCCCGTGTCAGTCCGCAGACATCGCGGGCGTACTCCAGCAGGGCGTGCTGGAACCCGGCGCAGGTCCCGAGGAAGGGGATGCCCGTCGCGCGCGCGGTGCGGATCGCCGCGAGGACACCCGCCTCACTGCGATACGGGCTGCCCGGCACCACCCACACCGCGTCGAACCCGCGTACGGCGTCGGCGTCCCCCGCGTCCTCCGACGGGATCCAGTAGGCGTCGAGCACGAGCCGGTCGCGCTCGACGAGGGCGTCCAGCAGGCCGGGGATGCGGGTGTGCGACACCACGTTGGGGGAGCGGTCGCCGATCAGGGCGATCCGGGCGGTCCGTGCCGCGTTCGTCGTCATGCCGTCATCCTTGTGGCCGCCGAGAATCGTGTCCAACGATGATTACTGCACGCTCGATAAGCAGCTCTGATGCAATGCTGGGCGCATGGATCCGCATCTCCTGCGCACCTACGTCACCGTCGCCCGCCTCTCCTCCTTCTCCGAGGCCGCCCGCGAACTGGGGTACACCCAGTCGGCGGTGTCGCAGCACATCGCGGCACTCGAACAGGACCTCGGCGCGCCGCTGCTCACCCGCCGCCCCGTCGCCCCCACCGCGGCCGGCGGGCGGCTCCTCGAACACGCGGAGCCGCTGCTGCTGCGACTGGACGCGGCCCGCGCGGACGTCGCCAGGACGGCGGCCGCGCCCGCACATGGACTGACCCTGGCGGCAGCGCCCACCGCACTCGGTCCGCGGATCCTCGCCGCGCTCCCGGCCGCGGAGGTGACCCTGCGGGTGACGGCCCGTGACGCGGTCCCCGCGGCCGTGGCCACCGGCACGGCCGACGTCGGTCTGACCGATGGTCTGGTCGCCCCCAGTGATCCGCTGCGGCTGCCGGACGTCGCCCCGCTGATCACACGCGGCGTCGGAGAGGAACCCGTGTGCGTCCTGCTGCCCGACACGCATCCGCTGGCCCGGCGCCCCGGACTGCGCCTCGGCGACCTTGCCGACGCCCGCTGGATCGACGCGCCCGACACCGCTCTGCCGCTGGCTCACCTCCGCGCCGCGAACGGCGGTCACGGCTTCCGGTGCGCCCTGCGCTACGAGGGCACGGACGTGAGCGTCCTGACCGCCCTCGCCGCTGTCGGCCATGGCCTGGTCCTGCTGCCCCGGCCGGTGGCCACCGGTGTTCCGGGCACGGTCGCCGTGCCGATCGCCCATCCGCGGGTCGTGCACCGGACGGAACTGGTGTGTGCGGGCGCACCGAGCGGAGCCGCGGCGGACTTCGTCGACCTGCTGGTTCGGGCCGCTTCCCGCTTCTGACCCCCCGTCAGTCTCACTCGTTCGTGGCTCGTCGCATGCCGGTGCGCCGGGTAGGCACCATCCGGTGGTGATCCAGCCGGAGGCGATCCATGGAACAGACTGCGTTGCGCCCCAAGCCGATGCCCGGTCAGGAACCGGGTGGAGGCGGGAAGTCCGGGTCCGCCCGGCGTCCGCACGCCGCGCGCCGGCGCGGACGGCGGCTCACGACCCTGCTGTTCGGCCTGTTCGTCGCGGCCGTCCTGGTGCTGACGGGGGTGGGCCTCGGGACGGTGGCCGTCACAGTGATCGGCATGAGCAGACTGGCCGAACTGCAACGGCAGGCGGGCGGGCCGGGAGTGCCGGGGCAGGCCGCCTCCGGCCGGGGCGCACCGGGCCAGGACGGGCGGCGCTCCCAGACAGGTCCGTCCGGCTCGGAGTCCGCGAACTCCTCCGCTTCGGCTCCGCCACGCCGGCCGGCCCCCGTCACCGCGACCCTGGGGCTGGAGGCCGTGGACGCCGAGAAGTCGGGCGCAATGGTGGTCGGCGTC
Source organism: Streptomyces sp. SAI-127 (assembly GCF_029894425.1). NCBI lineage: Bacteria > Bacillati > Actinomycetota > Actinomycetes > Kitasatosporales > Streptomycetaceae > Streptomyces > Streptomyces sp. SAI-127. The sequence goes on along the minus strand of NZ_JARXYJ010000001.1, from coordinate 2,627,813 downwards.
CACATCCCGGGCCCGGGTTTCACGGCGGGCCTGGTCCGCGGCGACGTACTCCTCGTCGTCGGCCGTACCCGGATCGACACGGCCGACGACCTCGCGCGAGCCGTCGCCGGCGCCCGCCCCGGCCGCGAGGTCGTGCTGACGGTCCGCCATCGCAGCGGCGGCTACCAGCAGTTGACGGCCGTGCCGGGCGTCGTCACGTGAACCGTTGCCGGGTGAACGCTCGTCGCGGGCCCGCGTTCACGTGACCACCCGGAAGTGCGTGGTGAGCCGTCCGTCGTCGTCCAGCACATGAAAGGCCAGACCGACCGGCGCGTCCCGGTCCGCGATCTGCTCGCCCTCCCAGGGCAGCCGCAGCGTCCAGGTCACCCCGGGCCCCACGACCAGCGGCCGCCCGGCGAACACGGTCGCCGCAGGTGTGTGCGCATGACCGGTGATCAGTCCGGCGATCTCGGGCCGCCGCTCCAGCAGCGCGGCCAGCCGCCCGGGCCCGTCCAGCTGGTAGGAGTCGGGGAGCGGGTGGTGCAGCGCCACCGGCGGATGGTGGAAGGCCAACAACGCCGGAAGGCTCCCGTCCAGTTCGTCGAGGGTCGCCTCGATCCAGGCGTACGTCTCCTCGTCCAGCGCCCCTTCGTCGCTGCCCGGGATGCTGGAGTCGCACATCAGCACCGCGCCGCCGTCGAACACCTGCACGCTGTTCACGGGCCCGTCGCCTGCGCCCCGCCGGAGCATGGCCTTGCGGTACGGGGCCCGGCTGTCGTGGTTGCCCGGGCAGGTGAGCACCGGGAACGGCGGGTCGCCCTCGTGCAGTCCCAGGATCCGCGCGGCCTCCTCGTACTCCGCCTCGGCGCCGTGATCCGCGATGTCACCGGTCACCAGCAGAGCGTCCACGCGCCCCGGCAACCGCCACAGCCGGTCCCGCACCCGCTCGGCGCGCTCGGTCGCCCGTGCGCTCCCGTCGAGATGCAGATCGCTGATGTGTGCGAGTACCAGCACGACCGTACCCCCTCTTCTAATGGCTTGGTTTGATCCAAGCATTAGCGCCAATGCGTGATCAAGCCGCTCCCGTCAATCGGGTGGGAAATCCACTGGTTCGGATCCGGCCGTCGGCGTCACGATGAGCCCATGCCGACCACGATCATCGCCTTCCTGGGTGCCTGCACCCTCATCGCCGCGTCCCCCGGGCCGAGCACCGTGCTGATCATCAAGCAGTCGCTGCACAGCAGACGCTCCGGCTTCCTGACCGTGCTCGGCAACGAGACCGGGGTGTTCATCTGGGGCGTCGTCGCCGCGCTGGGCCTGACCGCGCTGCTGACCGCCTCCGAGATCGCCTACGACGTGATGCGCATCGGCGGCGCCGTCGTGCTCGTCGCCTTCGGCATCCAGGCGCTGCGGCAGGCGCGCCGCACCAAGGCGGCCGCGGCGGACGGCGGCTGGGAGAGCACTGGCAGGACCGGCTGGGCCGCCTACCGTGCGGGACTGCTGCTCAACCTCGCCAACCCCAAGGCGGCCGTCTTCGCCCTGTCCTTCCTGCCGCAGTTCGTCCCCGAGGGCGCCCCGCACCTGCTCTGGGGGTACCTCCCACGCCCTTAAGGCAGTGGGGGAGGTCGGGCTGGCCGCGCTCTGGGCGGTCTACGAGGTCGGCTACTACGGCCTCTACGTGTGGTTCGTCGGCCGGTTGCGGGCCGTGCTGTCCCGCGCGGGCGTGCGCCGGCGTCTGGAGCAGGTCTCCGGAGGCGTACTGCTGCTCCTCGGCGTCCGCATGGCCCTGGAGAGCTGACGCGGGGGCCGGCACTCCGTCCGGTCCGTCCGAAAGACGTGTCGATCGGCTCGCGCGCCCCTCGCCGTCCGGGCAGGATGCTGCCGTAAGACCCTCACCCGCCCAGGGAGGCCCGGATGACCGGCACCGCAGCGCCCTTCGCCGCCGACGACTACAGGGCGCGCATGGAGCGCGCGACGCGGTCGGCCGCCGAGGCCGGGCTCGCCGGTCTCCTCGTGGCCCCCGGCCCGGACCTGGTGTGGCTCACCGGCTACGCACCCACCGCCGTCACCGAACGGCTCACCCTGCTGGTCCTCGCCCCCGGACAGGACCCCGTCCTCGTCGTGCCCACCCTGGAGGCCCCGGACGCGGCCAAGGCGGCCGGCGCGAGCGCCCTGACCCTGCGGGACTGGACCGACGGCAAGGACCCCTACGCCGCCACCGCCGCCCTCCTGGACGCCGGCGGTCGGTTCGGCGTGAGCGACAACGCCTGGGCCATGCACCTGCTGGGCCTGCAGAAGACACTGCCCGGCACGTCGTATGCCTCCCTCACCGCGGCCCTGCCCATGTTGCGGGCCGTCAAGGACACGGCGGAGCTGGAGCTGCTGGCGGCCGCGGGAGCGGCCGCCGACGCAACGTTCGAGGAGATCAGGAAGGTTCCCTTCGGCGGCCGCAGGGAGTCCGAGGTGGCCGCCGACCTCGCCGCACTGCTGCGCCGGTTCGGCCACTCCCAGGTCGACTTCACCATCGTCGCCTCGGGCCCGAACGGCGCCAACCCGCACCACGAGGTGGGCGACCGGGTCATCGAACGCGGCGACATGGTCGTCCTCGACTTCGGCGGCCTCAAGGACGGCTACGGCTCCGACACCTCCCGTACGGTCCATGTCGGTGAACCCAACGACGAGGAGCGCCGGGTGCACGATCTCGTGCGCGCGGCGCAGGAGGCGGGCTTCCGTGCGGTACGGCCCGGCGTGCCCTGCCAGGAGGTCGACCGGGCCGCCCGCGCGGTCATCGCCGACGCCGGGTACGGCGAGTACTTCATCCACCGCACCGGCCACGGCATCGGCGTCACCACACACGAACCGCCGTACATGATCGAGGGCGAGGAACAGCCCCTCGTCCCGGGCATGTGTTTCTCCGTGGAGCCCGGCGTCTATCTGCCGGGCCGCTTCGGGGTACGCATCGAGGACATCGTCACGGTCACCGAGGACGGCGGCCGCAGGCTCAACGACACCACCCGCGAGATGGTCATAGTGGAGTGACCGAACCCCAGGAGCCCCTCCACCCCCGAGCGACTACGGCGCGACCATGACCCAGGCACCGACACCCACCGCGGACACGGTCCGCCGACTGGTCCGTTCCCTGCTCAAGGACAACACGCCCGGCGCGGGCGAGGCCGGCGGGCCCGAGGTCCGGCCCGTCGCCGAGGGCGGCGGGCACTCCACCTGGTGGGTCGGCACCCGCCATGTGCTGCGCCTCGCGGGCGACCGCGCGGCCTCCACCCGCAGGCGCCGCGAACTGCGGCTGCGCGACCTGGTCCGCCCGCACGTCCCGGTCGCGGTGCCGACCAGCGTGGCCCAGGGCGAGTGGGCGCCCGGGCTGGCCTACACCCTCGACACCAAGGTGCCCGGCGGTTCGGCCGAGGACCACGACGTCTCCGCCGTCGGCGAGGCCGACCTTGCCGGGCTGCTCACCGGGCTGCGCGAGGTGCCGGTACGGCAGGCAGAGGCGCTCGGCGTCCCACGCGTCGCCCCGCGCTCCCTGGAGCGACTGCGCCGGGAGGCCGGCCGGGCCGCCGAACGCCTGCGCGCGGCCGACGAGTTCGATCCGGCCCGGCTCCAGCAGCTCACCTCGCCGGCCGCGGTCCAGCTCGCCGCGCAGCCCGGCAGCGCGGTCCTCGTGCACCACGCCCTGACCGGCGAACACCTCGTGATCAGCGCCGACGGCCGGGTGCGCGGCGTCCTGGACTGGACCGCCACCGTGGTCGGCGACCCCGCCGAGGACATCGCGGGCCTCGCCCTCGCCGTCGGCTCGCCCGCCGCCGTGCGCGCCGCCACCCTCGCCGGGTACGGCGCCCGGCCCTGCCTGCGCGGTCTCTGGCTCGCCCGCTGCGACACCGTGATCCGCCTCGCCGCGGGACTGGAGGGCCGCGATGCCGCCCTCCTGCCGCTCCTGCGCACCCGGCTGCTGCGCGCCTGGGAGGCGATCCTGCTGGAACGCGTCACGGAACTGCGGGACGAGGAGCCGGACGACGCGGAGTTGTAGGCGTCTCCACCTGGTCTTTTCCACCCTCCATCCCCACCGCGGGCAACGACCTCGTGCTGATCGGCGTGTTCGCCGGGACCGGCGTGGCCTTCGGGCTGGCAGGAGGCTCGATCACCCGGGTCCGGTACGCGGACGGGCACATACGGTCAAGGCGACCTTGGGCGCGGTGGCCCTGTGGGCGGTCAGCATGGGCTTCCGTCTCGGCTTCGCGGTCTGGTCCTCCCACCCCTCCGGTGGGGCGTCCGTCGCCCGCTTCTCCACCGATCACGACATCACCGGTGGACAGGCGTGGGTGGCCGCCCTGGTCCTCATGGCCGCACACGCGCCCGTCACCGGGAACCGGCTCCCGTGTCCGCCCTGGCTTGAGCCGGGGCAGCGAAAGGGGCTTCGTGACGTCAGGACTGAAGCAGCACCACGCACGACTCCCCGGGCACATGCAGCACCCCGTCCGCGCCCGGTGCCTCCACGGGCTCCCAGGCCGCGAGGACGGCGGCCTCCCGGGGGCCGAGGGGGATCGCCGCCGGCGACTTCGCGAGGTTCACGGCCACCCGGACGTCCCCGCGGCGGAAGGCGAGCCAGCGCTGGTCCGCGTCGTAGGCGACCTTGGTGTCGGCGAGGTCGGGGTCGGTGAGGTCCGGCTGTTCGTGCCGCAGCGCGAGGAGCCGGCGGTACCAGGCGAGTACGCGCGCGTGAGGCTCGCGTTCGAGCTCCGACCAGTCGAGGCAGGAGCGGTCCCGGGTCGCCGGGTCCTGCGGGTCGGGCACGTCCTCCTCGGCCCAGCCGTGCTCCGCGAACTCCCGCCGCCTGCCCCGCCCGTACGGCCTCGGCAAGCTCGGGATCGGTGTGGTCGGTGAAGAACTGCCAGGGCGTGCCCGCCGCCCACTCCTCACCCATGAACAGCATGGGCGTGAAGGGCGCGGTCAGGGTGAGCGCCGCCGCACAGGCCGCCAGGCCGGGGGACAGCGACGCCGCCAGCCGGTCGCCCACGGCGCGGTTGCCGACCTGGTCGTGGGTCTGGGAGTAGCCGAGCAGCCGGTGCGCCGCCGTGCGCGTACGGTCCAGTGGGCGCCCGTGGCTGCGGCCACGGAAGCTGGAGTAGGTGCCGTCGTGGAAGTAGCCGCCGGTGAGGGTCTTGGCGAGCGCGGCCAGGGGCGCGCGGGCGAAGTCGGCGTAGTAGCCCTGCGACTCACCGGTCAGCGCGGTGTGCAGGGCGTGGTGGAAGTCGTCGTTCCACTGCGCGTGCAGCCCGAGACCGCCCTCCGCGCGGGCCGTGATGAGCCGCGGGTCATTGAGGTCCGACTCGGCGATCAGGAACAGCGGCCGCCCCAGCTCGGTGGCGAGGCTGTCGACAGCTGTCGACAGCTCCTCGAGGAAGTGGCACGCGCGCGTGTCGGCGAGCGCGTGCACGGCGTCCAGGCGCAGTCCGTCGATCCGGTAGTCCCGCAGCCAGGACAGCGCGCTGGCCAGCAGATACGCGCGCACCTCGTCGGATCCGGGCGCGTCCAGATTGATCGCGGAACCCCAGGGCGTGTGGTGCGTGTCCGTGAAGTACGGTCCGAAGACGGGCAGATAGTTGCCCGAGGGGCCCAGATGGTTGTGCACCACGTCCAGGACAACGCCCAGGCCCAGCTCGTGCGCCCGGTCGACGAAACGCTTCAGGGCCTCGGGACCGCCGTAGGGCTCGTGCACGGCCCACAGGGAGACGCCCTCGTAGCCCCAGCCGTGGCGCCCCGGGAAGGGACACAGCGGCATCAACTCGACGTGGGTGATGCCGAGTTCGACGAGGTGTTCGAGGCGGGCGGCGGCCGCGTCCAGGGTGCCCTCGGGTGTGTAGGTGCCCACGTGCAGCTCGTAGAGGACCGCGCCCGGCAGCGGACGGCCCGCCCACCGCGTACGCCATGCGTACCGCTCGTGCTCGACGACCGCGCTGAGCCCGTCCGGGCCGTCCGGCTGACGGCGCGAGCGCGGATCGGGAAGGACGGGGCCGTCGTCCAGCGCGAAGCCGTAGCGGGTGCCGTCCCCGGCCTCCGCCTCGCCCCGCCACCATCCCGGGCGCTCCGGATCGCGCTCCAGTGCGCGCGTGGCGCCCTCGCAATGGAGCGTCATGCGGTCGGCCTTCGGTGCCCACACCTCGAACTGCATGGACGGTCCCCTTCGTCTGCTCACCGTGATGTAGCCCGTCCATGGTGCGTCAAACGAGATCAATCCGCCTTTGTATCCTCCGCTTTGCGGCAGGTGTCGTCAGCTACGCGCGTGCGGCGGGCGTTGTCTCGTTTTCTGGACACCCGGGGTTCGCTGCCCGACAATCACCAACGTGACGTCGTCCTTCGAGTTCAACACGTACCCCGCGCGGCTGTCCGACGCGGAGCGCGACCAGGTGCTGAAGGTGCTCCGTGACGGCGTCGCCATGGGCCGTCTGTCGCACGACACGTTCGTGCGCCGCATGGAGCTGGCCCTCATCGCGCGCCGGTCCGACGAACTCGCCGCGCTCACCGCGGACCTGCCCCAGGAGAGCCGGGTCTCCCGACTGGTGTTCGGCACTGTCGAGGCCGTCTCCGGCTTCACCGTACGGCTGCGCAGGGCGTGGCAGGCCGAGCGCCTGCCCAAGCTGCTGCTGCCGCACCCCGGCAGCGGCCACGCGCTGCGCATAGGCCGCGATCCGGCGAACGGCCTGCGGCTGACCCACGAGACGGTCTCCCGGGTCCATGCCGAACTCAGCCGTCAGGGAGGCATGTGGGTCCTGCGGGATCTCGGATCCACCAACGGCACCACGGTCAACGGCCGGCGGGTCATCGGCGCCGCCGTCGTCCGTGAGGGCGATCAGGTGGGGTTCGGCCGGATGGCCTTCCGGCTCGCGGTCAACTGAGCCCAACCTCACCTCTGGCCTGGGATTTACGTGCCGTCGCGGCCCAAAACCCCGTCCGTCGCGCGGTGTTGACGTACCCCTGAACTCGTGACTGACTGTGCGTACACCATGCACACCAGGTGAACCGACGGCACCACATTGTGGAGGTGTGCCCTGCCGCCCCTCCTCCGCTACCCGACCGTCGACGAGCTCGGTGCACGGGCCGCAGCGCTCGTCGCCCGCCACCCCGCAGACGCCCGACTGCGCCGCGCCGGCACCTCCCGCGCGGGCAACCCCCTGTGGCTGCTCTCCGTCGGCCACGGCAGCCGCCAGGCCCTCGTCGTCGCCGGGCCGCACGCCAACGAGCCCGTGGGCGGCGGGACCGTCCTCAGGCTGGCCGAGCAGGCCCTGGCCGACCCCCGGCTCACCGTCGAGGCCGACGCCACCTGGAACCTCCTGCTCTGCCTCGACCCCGACGGCCTGCGCCGCAACGAGGGCTGGCTGCGCGGTCCGTACTCCCTCGACCGCTACTTCCGGAACTTCTTCCGCCCCGGCTTCGGCGAACAGCCGGAATGGCTGCCCGACGGCGCGGAGGCCGCCGCGCTTCCGGAGACCCGCACCCTCCTCGCCCTCCAGGACGAACTGCGGCCCTTCCTCCAGTGCTCCCTGCACGGCGTCGACGTCGGCGGCGGCTTCGTCGAACTCACCCGCGACCTGCCCGGCCTCGCCCGGCGCGTCGCCCACGCGGCGGCCCGGCTGCGCATCCCCCGCGAGTTCGGCCCGTACGACACCCTGTACTGGCCGTGTCTCGGCCCCGCCGTCTACCGGATCCCGCCGCCCCGCCGCGGCGACCTGGCCGCCGCCATCACCGAGGCCGCCGTCGAGTCGACCTGGTACCACCCGCACCGGCACGGCACCGTGACCGCGGTCGTCGAGGCGCCCATGTGGGGCGTGGCCGCCGTCGAGGACGGCAGCACACCCGCCGACGAGGCCGCCGTGCTGCGCACCGTCAGCCACACGCTGCGCCGCGACGCGCTGCTCCTGGAGGACGTCCTGGCGCGGATCCGCCCGCAGGTGTCGGACGCCCCGGACGCGGCCCGCCTGCTCGCCCCGGTCGAGGACTATTTACTGGTCGGCCCCGGACTCGCCGACGCGTGGGACCCCGACGTCGCCGACGGCGGCCGCCCGCTGCCCCCGCTGAGCACCGGCCACCTGGCCGCGCTGCGCATCGCCGGACGGCGCCTGGCCCTGCGCACGGCCGGGCTCCTGCACCAGCTCGTGAGCCGCGCGGGCGCCGACCCGGCCGGCGCCCTGCCGGAGCTGGACCGGCTCATCGACCTCTGGTGCGCCGACTACCGCGACGGCGGGGCGCGCTGGATCCCGGTCCCGCGCCAGATCGAGTACCAGTCGCGGGTGGTGCTCGCCGCCTTCGAACTCGCCGCGCGGCGCGCGCCCGCACGCTCCCGTTCGGGTGAGCCGGGCTGGGGTTCCGAGGCCGCCGTGCCGATGCATCGGGAATGACGTACACGATCACAGCGACGGCGGTACGGCGAGCGGCATGCGCGGGTCTGACGGTGGCGGCCGTCCTGCTCCTCGCCGCCGCGGCGCCCGCGCCGGCCGGGTCCTCCACCGGAGACCACCTCTTCCTCACGGTGACCAGGGGCGACGGCCGCTCCGGCGACACCCGCGGCACCCTCCTGCTGTGCGACCCGCCCCAGGGCCATGGCCGGGCGGCCGAGGCCTGCGCCCAACTCGCCGCCGCCGACGGCGACATCGGCTCACTTCCGGCGGCCGCGGGCGTCTACTGCACGATGCTCTACGCGCCGGTCACTGCCCAGGCCAGCGGGGAGTGGAACGGCCGACCGGTCGAGTACCGGCAGACCTTCTCGAACGGATGTGTGATGGCGGCGCGGACCGGGGCGGTCTTCGCACTGGAGAGCTGACACGTGACGCGTGGCGCGGTGACGCACACACGCGTGGAGCGACGCCGGCTCAGTCCGCCCGCACGCGCGCGTGCAGCGCCACCGCCACGACCGTGCGGGCCTGGTGCTCCACCTGGTGCTCCAACGGCACCCAGCGGGCCCGGAAACGGTCCGCGAAGGCGTCGCTCCAGGCCTTGACGAGCTGTTCGAGACGCGGTGCCGTGTGGTCGTCGGCCTCCCGAAGGACCCGCAGCAGCATGGCCGCCGCCCGCAGCGGCAGCCGGCGGGAGAACGCGTCCACACTGCCGATGTACGCCCTCGTGTCATCGACGGGCCGGGTGTGGATCCAGTCCGCGGCCAGTCCCGGAACCAGTTCCAGGCTCCAGGTGGCGGCCCGCAGCAGCGGCCCGTCGGCGCCCTCCAGGCGCGGCAGCGCATCCGCCAGCACCCGGTCCACCGCCCGCGACTGGCGCAGCAGCCGGCCCGCCAGCCGTCCCATCGCCGCCGCCGGCGCCGGATGCGGCGCCGGATCGTCCACCAGGTCGCTCGCCCACATCGGCACCTCGACCACCGCGGTCAGACCGCCGTACCGGTGCGCGTGGTACCAGGTGCTGCGCCGCGCGTCGTCCGGCATGCTCGGGTACGCCGCCCCCGCGCCCGGCGCCGGCATCACATGCACCCCGGGCCCGGACGCCGGCCAGCCCGCCGCGTCCGACGCACCGGTCTCCACCGGGATGTGCAACTCCGCCGCGGACTTCGAGAACGGCTCGGAGAGTCCCGGCACGTCCTTCGTCAGCTGCACCCAGCTGCCGCCCAGATCGGTGCCGTGCAGGGTCACCTGGAGGTAGGGGCGCAGTTCGTCGATCAGCCCCGTCAGGGCGCGGGTCTCGGGCGGCAGCCGATCGGGCGGCAGCATCGCGGGCGCCCACTCCGGCTGCTCCTCTCCGGCGGGCCGGAAGAAGCCGAGGTGGTACTCGAAGAGGCTGCGCGGAGCCGGGGTGACATGGAGACTCGCGCCGTCCGGATCGGCGCACAGCAGGAAGTGCCAGGACGTTCCCGACCTCAACTCCCGCTCGGCCAGTACCCGTGCGGCCACGGCCAGGGCCGCGGGGCCGCCGGTCGGTTCGTTGGAGTGGGCGCCCGCGACCACCAGGACGGCCCGCCGGGCATGGCCGATCGACAGCACATGGAGGGGCCTGCCCGCTCGCGAGACACCCACCTGCCTCAGTCGGCAGACGTCGGGGCGCTGTGCGGCCAACGCCCTCGCGGAAAAAACCAGTTCGGTCACCGTGGGGTAGCGCAGCTCCGGCAGGAGACTCACCCCCGATATGTCCGACCGGCCTCGCAGTTCGCAGTACCCCACGGTCCGGTTGAGCTGTCAAGCACGCGGTGGGGGAGGCTCCAGGGGGCGCCCAGATGCATTTACCGGCAACCGGCAGAGCCGTATGTGCCGACGGGGTCGCCCGCGCCCCCCGGCCCGCAGTGACAGAAGGCCTGGCCGCACCGGCCGCACCCACCCTGACCTGGTCAGTCCGTGGCGACCCGCTCCAGCAGCGCCACCGGCGATTCGCCCAAGAGCTCCGCCACGCGCGCGTGCCCGGAGAACTCCCGCTCCGGTACCAGCACATCGCTCCACACGCCCGGCGGCAGCGGCAGCACCGTCTCCCGCCAGCCGCCCGCCTCCGCCAGCCGCAGCGACAGCCGGGTCACCGCGGTGACCACCTCCCCGGAACGCACGAACGCCGTGCAGTGCGCCGCCGAGGGCCCCTCCGCGACCAGCGGCGTGTACGTCGCCTCGTCACCGAAGACATCCGGCCGGCGTCTGCGCAGCCGCAGCGCCGCAGCCGTGAGCGCGCCCTTGTCGCCGGAGTCCTCCGGCGGGAACCGCACGGGCCGCCGGTTGTCCGGGTCCACCAGCGCCAGGTACGTGCCCTCCGTGCCCTGGTACACGTCGGGTACCCCGGGCATCGTCAGCTGCACCAGGGCCGTGCCCAGCACGTTCGCCCGGATGTGCGCCTCCAGACGGCTCCGCAGCCCGGCCACCACGTCGCCCTGCGGCCCGCACGGCCCCGCCGCGACGAACGCCGCCACCGCCTCCTCGTAAGCCGGCTCCTGCTCCGTCCAGCTCGTGTACAGCCCCGCCTCGCGCACATGCTTCAACAGCGCCTCCCGGACCCGCTCCGGGGCCGCGGGGCCGAGCCCGAACACCGTCTGCCAGGCGGCCCACGCCAGCTGTGCGTCCGGCACGCCGTCGCCGGTGCGGGTCACCTCGGCCAGCGTGTCCGCCCACCACTCGGGGCACTCGGTGAGGACGGCCAGGGCCGCACGCACGTCGGCACTGCGCTTGGTGTCGTGCGTCGACACCACGGTCCCCGTCAGTGGCCAGTCGCGCTGCACGCGCGTGCAGTAGGCGTGGAACTCCTCGGGCGAGACCGCCGGGCTCCCGGGATTCCCGCCCACCTCGGTCGCCGACAGCAGCGGCACGTACCGGTAGAACGCCGTGTCCTCCACGGACTTGGCCCGCAGCGCGGAGGCCGTCTGCGCGAACCGGGTCCGGAACTCCACATGGTCCGGCCCGTCACCGGCCCGCCCCAGCACCAGATCACGTACGACGTCGACGGCGCCCGCCTCCTCGGGGATCACGAAGGCCGCCCGGGCCTCGGCCGCGGCCTCCTCGGTGACGACGGCGGCGGCGTCCGAGGAGCCGTAGGGCCGGTAGACCTCCATCCGCACCAGGAGTTCCTGGAGCGCGGTGCGCAGCGCCCAGGGCGCGCGGTCGCGCAGCGCGGGTTCCGGGGACGCGGCACACACGCGTGTCGCCACCCGGGTCAGCCGGTCGGTCTCGGCGGCCAGCTCGTGTGTGATCACCTTGTACGCCGCCCGCCGTGCCGTCGCGGCCCAGTCGCCGCCGCGGTCGGTCTGCGGGGCCGCGAACCGCCGGTACTGGCCGAGGAGTTCCCCGAACCCCGCCGGGTCCGTGAACAGCCCGTCGATGTGCCGCAGGGCGTCGTAGCCCGTGGTCCCCGCCATCGGCCAGGAGGCTGGCAGCCGCTCCCCGTCCGCCAGGATCTTCTCCACGACCGTCCAGCGGCCGCCGGTCGCCTCGTGCAGCCGCTGCAGGTAGGTGTCGGGGTCGGCGAGGCCGTCGGGGTGGTCGACCCGCAGCCCGTCGACCACTCCCTCGTGCAGCAGCTGGAGGATCTTGGCGTGGGTGGCCTCGAAGACCTCCGGATCCTCGACCCGCACGCCGATCAGCTCCGAGATGCTGAAGAAACGCCGGTAGTTGAGCTCCGTACGGGCCAGCCGCCACCAGACCGGGCGGTACCACTGCGCGTCCAGGAGCTGGGGCAGCGGGAGTTCCTCGGTGCCCTCGCGGAGCGGGAACACGTGGTCGTAGTAGCGCAGTACCCCGCCGTCCACCGTGAGGTTGCCGAGCTCCGCGCCCACCGGGTGTCCCAGCACCGGCAGCAGCAGCTGACCGCCCTGTGCCTCCCAGTCGATGTCGAACCATCGCGCGTACGACGACTTCGGGCCCTCCCGCAGCACCTCCCACAGGGCGTGGTTGTGGCGCGGGGCCATCGCCATGTGGTTCGGCACGATGTCCATCACCAGACCGAGCCCGTGTTCCCGCGCGGTGCGCGACAGCGTCCGCAGCCCGTCCTCGCCGCCCAGTTCCCCGCGCACGCGCGCGTGGTCCACGACGTCATAACCGTGCGTCGAACCGGGGACGGACTCCAGGACGGGGGACAGGTGCAGGTGCGAGACGCCGAGCGAGGCCACGTACGGCACGGCCGCCGCCGCTGCCGCGAACGGGAACTCGGGCTGCAGCTGCAGCCGGTACGTGGCCGTCGGCACCGACGGGTCGGGTCGCTCAGATGTCATGCAGACCTACGTACCCGCCCTGCCGCCTTTCGTGTCATCTCGTGCTCCATGTGTGCGGGACGCGGACGTCGCACCGGCACGACGGTACGGTCCTGTCCCCACGCCGACGGCGCATCCGGCCTCGTACCCCGGACGCGCCGCAAACGCTCCCCACACGCGCGTACCCGTTCACCGGCACGCGAACACACCCTGCTAGACGGGCCGTTGCAGCACCATCATGCTGCGGTCCACCAGGGTCAGCCGGTCCCCGGCCTGCACCTTCACCCCCGTGCCCGGCGGCACCCCGTCCGGGCGGCCGGTGTCGACCACGACCTGCCACTGCCGGCCGTGGTTGACGGGAACCACGAAGTCCAGCGCCTTGGGCGAGGCGTTGAACATCAGCAGGAACGAGTCGTCGGTGATCCGCTCCCCACGGGGGCCGGGCTCGGAGATCGCGTTGCCGTTGAGGAAGGCCGTCAGTGCCGAGGCCTGCGCGCGGTCCCAGTCCCGCTGGGTCATCTCCTTGCCCTCGGGTGTGAACCAGGCGATGTCCGACAGCTCGTCGTGGGTGCCCTCCACGGGCCGCCCGTGGAAGAAGCGGCGACGGCGGAAGACCGGGTGGTCCTTGCGCAGCCACACCATCGCGCGCGTGAAGGCCAGCAGTTCGGCGCCGAGCCCCGTTTCGCCGGCGGATTCGGGCCATCCCACCCAGGCCAGCTCGCTGTCCTGGCAGTAGGCGTTGTTGTTGCCGCGCTGCGTGCGCGCGACCTCGTCGCCGTGGCTGATCATCGGCACGCCCTGGGACAGCATCAGCGTGGCGATGAAGTTGCGCATCTGCCGGGCGCGCAGCTCCCGCACCGCAGGATCGTTCGTCTCGCCCTCGGCCCCGCAGTTCCAGGACCGGTTGTGGCTCTCGCCGTCGCGGTTGCCCTCTCCGTTGGCCTCGTTGTGCTTGTCGTTGTACGAGACGAGGTCGTGCAGGGTGAACCCGTCGTGGCAGGTCACGAAGTTGATGGAGGCCAGCGGACGCCTTCCGTCGTCCTGGTAGAGGTCGGAGGAACCGGTCAGCCGGGACGCGAACTCCGCCAGCGCGCGCGGCTCGCCCCGCCACAGGTCACGCACGGTGTCGCGGTACTTGCCGTTCCACTCGGTCCACAGCGGCGGGAAGTTCCCCACCTGGTAGCCGCCCTCGCCGACGTCCCACGGTTCGGCGATCAGCTTCACCTGGGAGACCACCGGGTCCTGCTGCACCAGGTCGAAGAACGACGACAGCCGGTCCACCTCGTGGAACTGCCGGGCCAGGGTCGCCGCGAGGTCGAAGCGGAAGCCGTCGACATGCATCTCGGTCACCCAGTACCGCAGCGAGTCCATGATCAGCTGGAGTACGTGCGGGGACCGCATGAGCAGCGAGTTCCCGGTGCCCGTGGTGTCCATGTAGTACCGCTGGTCGTCGGTCAGGCGGTAGTACTGCGGGTTGTCGAGGCCCTTGAAGGACAGCGTCGGGCCCAGATGGTTGCCCTCGGCGGTGTGGTTGTAGACGACATCCAGAATGACCTCGATGCCGGCTTCGTGCAGCGCCCTGACCGCAGACTTGAACTCCAGGACCTGCTGGCCGCGGTCGCCCCAGGAGGCGTACGCGTTGTGCGGGGCGAAGAAACCGATGGTGTTGTAGCCCCAGTAATTGTTCAGGCCCATGTCGACCAGGCGGTGGTCGTTCACGAACTGGTGGACGGGCATCAGCTCCAGGGTGGTGACGCCGAGCTCCACCAGGTGCTCGATGATCGCGGGGTGCGCGAGGGCGGCGTAGGTGCCGCGCAGCTCCTCCGGCAGCCCCGGGTGGCGCATGGTGAGGCCCTTGACGTGCGCCTCGTAGATCACCGTCTCGTGGTACCCGATCCGGGGCCGCCGGTCGTCGCCCCAGTCGAAGTACGGGTTGACCACGACCGACGTCATGGTGTGCGGCGCCGAGTCGAGATCGTTGCGCTTGTCGGGCGAGTCGAAGTGATAGCCGTACACCTCCTCGCCCCAGCGGATGGAACCGCTGATCGCGCGCGCGTACGGGTCGAGCAGCAGCTTCGACGAGTTGCAGCGCAGGCCGCGCTCGGGTGCGTACGGCCCGTGCGCGCGGAAGCCGTAGCGCTGCCCGGGCATCACGCCGGGCAGGTACGCATGCCGGACGAACGCGTCGCTTTCGCGCAGTTCCACCGCCGTTTCCGAGCCGTCGTCGTGCAACAGACACAGCTCTACTCGGTCCGCGGCTTCGGTGAAGACCGCGAAGTTGGTGCCGGCGCCGTCGTACGTGGCACCGAGTGGATACGCCTCTCCAGGCCAGACCTGCATGGAACGACTCTTTCAGGTGTCCCGCGCCGCGTGGGGCGCCTTGGCCTCGAGTGTCCACGAAAGTGATGGAACCACCTATGACTTACGTCCCTCTTACCGATCGACCAGTGCCACAGGGCGATCACAGGATCGTCCTGGGCCGAACAAATGGGGCATACACGTACTCCCGGAGTTGCCCGGGGAGTAGGGGGAAGATGTGCGCAAGATAGTGCACCGCCACCTCGGGAAAGTGGTGGCAGGTGCGGCCGTCGCGGTGGCAGGGACCGCCGTGATGATCGGGATCACCCTGCCGGGCACGGCGGGGGCGGACGACACGGGAAACGGGAAGGCGGCCGCGGGGCAGTCCGCGGCGCAGGCGGGACAGGGTGCGGACGGGGCCGTGGCGCCCGGGGTCGTCGAAAAGGCCCCGGCCGCCGAGGGCGAGAAGGGCAAGGGCCGCGACCCGCTCACCGACGACGAGATCCAGCGGGTCGAGCAGATCGCCGTGAACCAGCAGCTGCTCAACGCCAGTGAGGACGTCGAGGGCGAGCGCGGCCCGGAGCGGCTCACCGTCGACCTCGCCGACCCGAAGGCCGGCGAACTGGACGACCCGGACGCGCCCCGGCGCGCCGACGTGACGCTCTACGACTACCGGGACGACACCCTCGTCACCAGGACCGTCGACCTCGACACCGGCAAGGTCGTCGCGACCGGCACCCAGCACGGCGTCCAGCCGCCGCTGAGCAGTGCCGAGTACGCCGAGGCCGCGAGCCTTCTGATCGCCGACCCGCTGGGCGCGGACCTGAAGGCCGACTACAAGGACGCCACCGACAAGGAACTCACCGGCCCCAACCAGCTGCTGCTCACCGGCGCGGTGTACCGGGCGGTTCCCGGCGGTCAGCCCGCCGCGCTCGACAAGTGCGGCGAGCACCGCTGCGTGCGGCTGTTCCCGAAGGTGAAGAACGGCCCCTGGATCGACGCCAGGGCCTTCGTGATCGACCTGAGCGCCCGCAAGGTCGCCAAGCTCGAGAGCTGACCGCCTCCCTCCGTCCACTTTTCCAACCCGCTACTTCCGCAGGGGAGTCATTTCTTCATGCGTGTCAACAGAATCAGCCGTGCCCGCAGGCACGCGGCCCTCGGTGTGTCCGTGGCCGCGCTGGCCGCCGGTGTCACGACCGGTGCGGGACCGGCCGCCGCCCAGCCGAAGGCCGCCGCGGCGGCCGCCGCGGAGTGCAGCACCGCCTACAAGATCGAGCAGAAGCTCGCCAGCGGCACGACCTGGCGGATGTGCTGGCGCTACGACAGCAAGGCCGGGCTCGTCCTGGAGGACATCTCCTACCAGCCCAAGGGCGAGGCCTCGCCGATCAAGGTCCTCAACAGTGCCAGGCTCGGCCAGATCCACGTCCCCTACGACGACGGCAGCGTCGAGTACGACGACCTGACGGGCTTCGGCTTCGCGCAGGGCCTGATGAACCTGGACCCGGGCGAGTGCCCCGGCGGCACCATCAAGAGCGTCAAGGTCCCGGACTCCTGGGACCCGGACCACGCGAACGTCAACGGCCTGTGCACCACCACCCGCTCCCGCGGCCACGCCTACCGCATGCAGGGCGACAGCGCGAACAAGGTCTACCAGGCCCAGGGCAAGGACCTGCTCGTCTACTCGGTCAACCAGGTCGGCTGGTACGAGTACATGACCGAGTGGCGCTTCCAGGACGACGGCACCGTCACCATGAACCTCGGCGCGACCGGCAGCCTCTCCTTCGAGGACTACGACGCCGGGGACGGCCGCGGCTGGCCCATCGGCAAGGGCCCGCGCGCCCAGGCCACCAGCCACAGCCACAACGCCTTCTGGCGCCTCGACTTCGCCCTCGACGGCTCCTCCAAGAACCGGGTCGAGCAGTACGACTCGACGGTCACCGCGGCCGCCCAGGGCCAGCAGGCCGCGACCGTCAAGACCACCCGCACCCCGGTCACCAAGGAACTCGCGGGCGATGCCAAGAGCTACCGCTGGTGGCGCATGGTCAGCGCGGTCGGCAAGAACAAGGACTGGCACCCGCGGTCGTACGAGATCGTCCCCGGCCCGAGCACGAAGTACCCGGGCCGCAGCTTCACCAAGCACGACGTCTACGTGACCGAGTACAACCAGTGCGAGCAGTTCGCCAGCAACAACACCGGCAACTGCGGCACCGGAGCGGGCAAGTCCGTCGACAAGTGGGTCAACGGCCAGACCCTCACCCACCCGGTGGTCTGGATGAACGTGGGCTTCCACCACATCGCCCGGGACGAGGACCAGCAGCCCATGCCGGTCCACTGGCAGGGCTTCTCCATCGCCCCCAGGGACGTCACGGCTATGAATCCGCTCACTCCGGCCGAGCTCGCCGGGCAGAACGGCCACTGGGAATTCGGTAGTTGAGAACGACCCTGTCCATCCGGCTGCACCGCCGACCGCTCCCGGAGTACCCTTCCTTGATCGTTGGGTGGGGCCATGCCCCCGGGAGTGCTCGGGGGAGCGGAAGGCGGTGCGCGGGTGGGCTCGGGAGGGCTGGAGCTGCCCCCTGGTGACGAGGGTCACGAGGGGCACTCCGCAGACGCCCCGCCCGGCACGGTGTCCCTGGCACGGCCGATGGACGCGGGAGCGACCATCGGGCCGGAGCTGGACTGGGACGCCGACGCCTGGCGCGAGGTACGTACACGCGCACAGCGGGCCGGCCGCGCCTACATCTGGCTGAACCTCGTCGAACAGCGGCTGCGGGCCGTGGTGGCCGCTGTTCTGCGCCCCATCTACGAACCCGTCCACGGCCACGACGACTGGGTGGTCGCCGCCGCCGGGCCCGCCGGACAGGAGTGGGTGCAGCGCGCGGTCGCCGTCCGTGAAGTCAGCCGCCGCAAGGGCTACTTGCTGGACCCGGCCGACGACAACGTCCTCAGCTTCCTCACCCTGCCGCAGCTGCGCGAGCTGATGGTGCAGCACTGGCCGTGCTTCGAGCCCTACTTCGACGACCGGCGCGATGTCGAACTGGCCCTGGACGAGCTGGAGGTGACGCGCAACGTCGTCTCCCGCAACCGGGCCCTGTCCGAGGCGGTCCTCGGCCAGGCCGAGCGCGCCTCCGCCAAGCTGCTGGAGATACTCGGCGCCGGCGGCGACGTGCCGTCCGCCCGCCGACTGCCCGTCGACGCGGTCGAGGACCTGGTCGGCGACCGGTACGCCGACGTGGTCGCCGTGCACACCGACCGGGTGCGGCTGCTGCGGCAGTTCCCCGCCGAGGACATCTTCGGCGGCGCCCGCCGCCTGGATGCCGTCGGCATCGGCCTCAACCTCCTCGTGCAGAACTTCTCCGGCCGCCGTCTGGTCCGTCTGGCCGAGGCCGGCTGCCGGGTGCGGCTGCTGTTCCTGAACCCCGCCTCCAGCGCCGTCAAGCGGCGCGAGCGGGAACTGGGCATAAAACGCGGTGAGTTGAGCCGCGCGGTCGAGATGAACATCCTGCACATGCGCCGGGTGCGGTCGAGGCTGCGCGACCCGGGCGCCTTCGAGATCCAGGTCTACGACGACACCCCGCGCTTCACGGCCTACCTCGTGGACGGCGACGGCTCGGACGGCATCGCGGTCGTGCAGTCCTATCTGCGCCGGGCGAGAGGCATGGAGGCGCCGGTCCTCGTGCTGCGCAACGGCCAACGGGTGGTCAAGCCGGGCGATGTGGACGACAGCGGCCTCTTCCCCACCTACCGCGAGGAGTTCGAGACGAACTGGGCGGATTCGCGGCCGGTGTCCTGAAGTGTTCCGCTGTTCTGGAGTGTCCCGGCCACCCCAAGTGTCCGGATCGGTAAGCGGAATGCGGTCCTCTGATTGTCAGTGGCGCATGGGAAGGTGGAGACCACTGGGGGAAAGCACCACCAAGAAGGGGGACGGCCCATGGGCTGGCACCGAGAGCTGCTGATCGGCTTCGACCTGGAAACCACCGGCACCGATCCGCGCGAGGCGCGCATCGTCACGGGAGCCGTGATCGAGGTCAGGGACGGGCAGCCCCTGGGGCGCCGGGAGTGGCTGGCGGATCCGGGCGTACAGATCCCGGCCGACGCCGTGGCGGTGCACGGCATCAGCAACGAGCGGGCGGCCGCCGAGGGCCGCCCCGCCGACCAGGTCGCCGACGCCATCGCGGACGTCCTCGCGAGCTACTGGAAGACGGGCGTCCCGGTCGTCGCGTACAACGCCGCCTTCGACCTGAGCCTGCTCTCCGCCGAACTGCGCCGGTACGGCCTGCCGTCCCTGCGCGAGCGCCTGGGCGGCCTCGACCCCGCCCCGGTCATCGACCCGTACACCATCGACCGCTCGGTGGACCGCTACCGGCGCGGCAAGCGCAACCTCGAAGCGGTCTGCACGGAGTACGGCGTCGCACTCGACGCCGCCCACGACGCCTCCGCCGACGCCCTCGCCGCGGCCCGGCTCGCCTGTGCGATAGCCGCGCGCCACACCAAGGTCGCCGCCCTCGGCCCGGCGGAGCTGCACCGCCGCCAGATCGAGTGGTACGCGGAATGGGCGGCGGACTTCCAGAGCTTCCTGCGCCGCAAGGGCGACGCGACGGCGGTGATCGACGGCACCTGGCCGCTGCGCGAGCCCGCCGACGAGACGGTGTGAGAGAGCGTCACTCCGGCACGGGACCCGCGATGGGCTCCACCCGCGGCTTCGCCAGCCGCTCGTAGTCGGCCCCCGACAGGCACAGCGACCGGTCGAGCCGGGCGGCGTTGAAGTACAGCCGGGGTTGAGCCACGACGTCCGGATCGGCGACGACCTCCAGTGCGGGATCGAAGCTGAACGGCAGCACCGTGCCGGGGATCGCGCGGGCCAGCCGCTCGGCGGTCTCCGCATCGCTGAACCCGACATAGCGCGCGGCGTACAGCGCCCGGATCGCGTCCAGGTCCACGCGCCGGTCCCCGGGGACGACCGCCAGGACATTCCGGGTGGTCCGGCGGTCCACCTTGACCCGCAGGACGATGCATTTCGCGGCCTCGGAGGCGGGGTGTCCGCGCAGCGCGCACACGGCGTCGGTGGTGCCCTCGGGCGCGTGGTCGATCAGTGTGTAGTCGACGGAGGAGGCGTCGAGCAGGGAGATCAGACGGTCGTAGGTGTCGTAGGCGTCGTCGCCGGGCATCGGGTGTCCTCTTCGCTGGGGTGAACTGCGGTGCGGGGCAGAGCCGTTGCGCGGTGGGCGCGTTCCACGGACTGCCCCCAGTAGGTGCCGGTGATCATCATGACCGCGCCGAGCCCGGTCAGTACGGTGAAGGGCTCACCACCCAGGGCGACTCCCACCGCGGCGGCCCAGATCGGTTCGGTGCCGAGCAGCAGGCTGGCCCGGCTGGCCGAGGTGCGCTGCACCGCCCAGGTCTGGGCGAGGAAGGCGAACACACTGCAGAACAGGGCGAGATAGAGCAGCTGCGCCCAGGTGGCCGTGCCGGCGTGGGCCAGGGTCGGAAGCTCGCGTGCGGCCGGGGCCAGGAACAGGGCCGTGCCGACGAGGGTCTGCACGGTCGTGAGGTGCAGCGGCCGTATCGCCCGGCCCGCGGTGAGCCGGCCGACCAGCGCCATATGGCCGGCCCGTACCACCGCGGCGCCGAGCATCAGCAGGTCCCCGAGGCGGGGTGCGTGGAAGCCGTTGCCCGCCATGAGGAGCCCGACGGCCAGGACGCACACACCGGCGGCGGCGTAGAAGGCGGGCGGCAGACCGCCCCGGTGACCGGTGCGGTCGAGAAGGGGGGTGAGGACGATGGTCAGGCTGATGATGAGCCCGGCGTTGGCGGCGCTGGTGTGGGCGACGCCGTAGGTCTCGACGATGAGGACGGCAGCCTGGGTGAGGCCCAGGGGCACCCCCGCCCGGAGTTCCTCGCGGGTCCACCGGCGCGGCCCCCGCCCGGGGGCGGCGACGACTCCCAGGCAGGCGAGTGCGGACAGGGCGTAGCGGGCGAAGAGCACCAGCAGGACGGGGAGAGCGGACGTCGCTGTCTGGGCGGAGAGATAACTCGAACCCCAGACGATCGCGACCAGCAGGAGTACCGCGTCGGTACGGCGGGCGTCGGACATGTCCCTACGGTCCACCAGGAACCCGCTGAAGCCCAGATCCACTTTCTAAAACGATCTTTTAGTACTCCTACACTGTCGTGATGGACGAACGACAGCTGCGGATCCTGCGGGAACTCGGCGAACTGGGCAGCGTGACCGCGGTCGCCGAGGCGATGCTGGTGACCCCGTCGGCGATCTCACAGCAACTGCGGCTGCTGCAGCGTTCGGTCAGGGTCCCGCTGACCGAGCGCGACGGCAGGCGGCTGGTGCTCACGGACGCCGGGCAGGCCCTGGCGGGCGCGGCCATCGAGGTGGAGACGGCGCTGGCACGCGCGCGGCACACGGTCGAGGAGTTCGTGGACCGGCCCGAGGGCGAGGTCTCGGTGGCCGCCTTCCACAGTGCCGCCGCGGCCTTCTTCCCCCTGCTGCTGCGCGCCCTCGCCGGCCCCGGCGCCCCCGTGCCGAGGCTGGCCGACAAGGACGTGCCGCAGGAGGACTTCCCCCGCCTCACCCGGGAGTACGACATCGTCCTGGCCCACCGTCTCGACCATGCCCCCGCCTGGCCGTCCACGGTGTCGGCCACCACCCTCCTGCGTGAACCACTGGACGTGGCCATGCCCGCCGACCACCCACTGGCGGCCGGAGACCGGGTGACCCCGGACGACGTGGCCGACGAGCCGTGGATCACCGTCCACGACGGTTTCCCGGTCATGGCCACCATCGAGGCGATCGCGGCGGCAGCGGGCCGCCGCCTCCACCTGGCCCACCGCATCAACGAGTTCGCGGTGGCAGCGGAGGCGGTGGCCGCGGGCGGCGGCCTGGCGCTGATGCCCCGCTGGACGACGCGCCGCCATCCGGCGTTGGCGCTCAGACCCCTGAGCGGCGTCCGGGCGAGACGGTACATCGACGCGCTGTACCGCCCCGAGAGGACAGCGAGGCGGGCGGTCCGCACGGTTCTGACGGAGCTGAGGAGCGCAGCACGAACGGTTCAAGGGGGAGACGACTGACCCCAGCGGTCAGAACGAATACCACCGCACCGTCTCGTCACCGTCCCGCAGCGAAGCCACCCTGCGCTCGAACTCGGCCAGCGCCTTGGGGTTCGACGGCGCGTGCTGCGCGACCCACGCACAGCTGGCCGTCTCCCGAGCCCCGCGCAGCACCGAACACCCCTCCCACTCACGGACATCCCACCCGTACGCAGCGGTGAACACGTCATAGGCCTCGGCAGGCAGCCCGTACCGATCCCGGGACAGCGCCATGACCACCAGATCATGCTCACGCAGATCCGAGGAGAAGGTCTCCAGATCGACGAGAACCGGCCCGTCAGGCCCCACGTGCACATTGCGGGGCAGCGCGTCCCCGTGAATCGGCCCCGGCTCCAGATGAGGCGTCACCGCGGCCGCGGCCGCCGCGAAACCGTCCCGCCGCTCCCGGAGGTATGCCGCGTCAGCGGGGTCGATCGCGTCCCCCGCAAGCCTCAGCCACCGCTCCACACCATCCAGCAGCTCCCGCGGCGGCAAGTCGAAGGACGGCTTCGGCAGCGCGTGCACGACCCGTAGCAGTTCGGCCAAATGCCGTGGCTCGGCGGGCCGTACGGCGTCGGGAAGCCGGTGCCACAAGGTCACCGGATGCCCCTCCACCAACCGCGCCTTCGGCTCGGCCGCCCGCACCGCGGGCACCCCCGCCTCCGCGAGCCACACGGCGATGTCCAGTTCACGGCGTGCCCGGTCGAGGAGCTCGGCGTCGCGGCCCACCTTGACGACCAGGTCACCGGCGGCGAACACGGCGTTCTCGCCCAGGGCGAGCAGCCGGGCCCCGGGCGGCATTCCCGCCGCGGCCAGTACGTCCCGCGCCCGTGTCTCGTCCATCGTCCGGCCTCCCGGTCCTGACATGTCGCGCATGCCTGTGTATTGCCACCGCGAACGGCGTCGAGTTCACGCCATCGCCCGGCCAGTCTCGCATTCCCACAGGTGGGCCCGTGTGCGCGCTGCCTTGACGGCGCATACCCCCTTCACGACCATGACGGAGGCCCAGGCCAGGAGGGCCGGAACGTCACGAACCGTGCGAAGGAGCCGATGACGTGACCTTGGTGACCGCGACGGAGCGGTCGGCTCAGGGCGCACCGCGCGCCGAGGGGGACCGCCGGACTCCGGACCGCGGGGCCTGGTTCCTGGTGCTGCCCGCGCTGATCCCGATTCTGGTGCTGAGCGTGGGACCCCTGCTGTACGGGATCCTGCTGGCGTTCACCGACGCCCAGTCGGGCCGGACCCGGGCCACCCAGTGGATCGGCGGCCTCAACTTCCAGGATCTGCTGCACGACACCCTGTTCTGGGAGTCGTTCCGGATCGGTCTGGTGTGGGCGGTCGGCGTGACCGTGCCGCAGTTCCTGCTGGCGCTCGGCCTCGCCCTTCTGCTCGACCAGGACCTCAGACTGCGCTGGCTCGCCCGTGCCCTCGCGATCATCCCCTGGGCCATGCCCGAGGTGGTCGTCGGTGTCATGTGGCGACTGGTCTACAACCCGGACGCCGGTGTCCTCAACGAGACCCTCCGCAACCTCGGCCTCGGCGACGGCCGTGACTGGCTCAGCGGTCTGTCCACCGCTCTGCCCGCCGTGATCGTCGTCGGCGTCTGGGCCGGGATGCCCCAGACGACGGTCACCCTGCTCGCCGGCCTCCAGAACACCCCGCGCGAACTCCACGAGGCGGCCGCGATGGACGGCGCGGGCGCCTGGCGCCGCTTCCGCACGGTCACCTGGCCCGCCCTGCGGCCGGTCGCCCTCGCGATCACCGCCCTCAACTTCATCTGGAACTTCAACTCGTTCGCCCTGGTGTACGTGCTGACCAGCGGCGGACCCGGCGGCCGCACCCGGCTCCCCATGCTCTTCGCCTACGAAGAGGCCTTCCGCTACGGCCAGTTCGGCTACGCCGCCGCGATGGGCCTCGTGATGGTCGCGGTGATCTCCCTCCTCCTCGCCCTCTTCCTGGTGGGCCGGCTCAGGGACCGAACGGGAGGTGACCGGGCATGAGGACCAGCACCACCGGCCGCGTCGGCCAGTACGCCGCCCTCCTCGCCTACCTCGTCTTCCTCGCCTTCCCCTTCCTCTGGCTCATCTCCACCGCCTTCAAGTCCCCGCGAGAACTGGGCAGTCTGCACCCCACCTGGATCCCGCGGGACCCCACCCTCGACAACTTCCGCCAGGCCTTCGACGAACAGCCCCTGCTGCGCGCCGCCGGAAACTCCCTGCTCGCCGCGGCCGCCGCCGCCGTGATCGCCGTACTGATCGCGACCCCGCTGGCATACGTCATGGCACGCCACCGCACCCGGCTCGCGAAGGCCGCCACGGGCTGGGTGGTGGTCAGCCAGGCCTTCCCGCTCGTGCTGGTGATCATCCCGCTGTTCCTCGTGCTGAAGAACCTCCGGCTGATCAACTCCCTTACGGGCCTGGTGCTGGTGTACGTCGTGTGGGCGCTGCCGTTCGCGCTGTGGATGCTCGTCGGATACGTCCGTGCCGTGCCGACCGAACTGGAGGAGGCGGCGGCCGTCGACGGGGCCGGGCGGCTGCGGACCCTGGTGTCGGTGACGGCGCCGCTGCTCGCGCCGGGGCTGGTGGCGACGGCACTGTTCGCGTTCATCACCGCGTGGAACGAGTTCTTCTTCGCGCTGGTGCTGCTGAAGACCTCCGACAAGCAGACCCTGCCGGTCGTCCTCACCCACTTCATCGGCGCGGAGGGCGTCGCCGACCTCGGCCCGCTGGCGGCGGCCGCCTTCCTCGCCACCCTCCCCTCGCTGATCATCTTCGCGATCATCCAACGCCGTATCACGGGAGGCATGTTGGCCGGGGCGGTGAAGAGCTGATGCGCGCGCGATGGTTCGTCGGAGTCCTCCTTCTGCTCCTGGCCGGGTGTACCGGCACGAGCACGCCAGGGGAGGGCCGTATCACCCTCCGCTTCCAGTCCCTCGCCTGGCAGGAGGAGTCCGTCGAGGCCAACAAGGAACTCGTGAAGGAGTGGAACACGACTCATCCCGGCGTGAAGGTGGAGTACGTGCAGGGGAGTTGGGACAGCGTCCACGACCAGCTGCTCACCTCCTTCGAGGGCGGCGAGGCGCCGGACATCATCCATGACGCCTCCGACGACCTCGCGGACTTCGCCTACGGCGGCTACCTGGCGGACCTCACGGATCTGCTGCCGAAGCGGCTGAAGTCGGACATCCCGCAACGGAGTTGGGAGACCGCCACCTTCGGCGACGGCGTCTACGGCGTCCCCTTCCTCCAGGAGCCCCGTGTCCTCATCGCCAACGCCGAGTGGCTGAAGGAGTCCGGCGTCCGGATCCCCACCCCCGAACGACCCTGGAGCTGGGCGGAGTTCCGGCGGATCACCGAGCGGCTCAGCGGCGACGGCAGGTACGGCGTGGCCTGGCCGCTCAAGGAACCCGTCTCCGCGACCCTCAACCTGTCGCTGTCGGCGGGCGGACAGCTCTTCCACCGGGGCGCCGACGGAAAGGTCACCATCCGCTTCGAGAAGGCCGACGAGACCGTGCCCCGCACGATCCACGACCAGGCGAACACCGACCACAGCGCCTCGCCCACCACACTCGGCAGCGGCGGATCCGACACCCTGCCCGGCTTCTTCGGCGGCAAGTACGCGATGGTCCCGCTCGGGTTCTCCTACCGTCAGCAGATCGCGCAGCAGGCGCCGAAGGGCTTTCAGTGGCAGGTGCTGCCCGCCCCGGCCGGCGCCGACGGGCTCACCCAGGGCGTCAGCCCGCAGACCCTGTCCGTCGCCGAGGACAGCTCCCACAAGAAGGAGGCCGCCGAGTTCATCGACTTCCTGCTCCGGCCCGAGAACATGGTCCGGCTGGCGCTGGGGGACTGGATGCTGCCCACCGGAACCGAGGCCCTGAAGGATCCGGCCCTGCGCACCTCCGAGGACGGCTGGGCCACCGGTACCGCTCTCGCCTCCCGGCTGAGCCCGGCACCCGCGCAGTCCGTCCGGGGCTACCCGGAGTGGAAGGACAAGGTCGCCACCCCCGCCTTCCAGGAGTACTACAGCGGGGCCATCGGCCTCGGTGAGCTGCGCGAACGTCTGGAGGATGACGGAAACCTGGTGCTGGCGCGCTACCAGCGCTGAGGTAATTCGGTTGCCGGCGCCGAGGTCCCGCGCCTAGCGTGCCCTCCGTGGGAGCCTTCAACGCGATCTACATCTCCGGTCTCGGCCGGGGCTGCACGCACTCCATCCGGATGCGCCGCGGCCCCGGAGCCCTGACCGGCCCGGGGTGCGACACCCTCTGACGCCTGCGCGTCCGCGCCTCGCTTTTCCCCAGTCTTCCGGTCGGGGCCTTCGTCTGCCCGTTTCCCGTCACGGAAGACAAGGACCACTGGCCATGGGCCGCCCTACCCGCGCTTCCCGCGCGCTCTCGCAGAATTTCCTCACCGACCGCGGTGCCGCCGCGCGCCTCGCCGGACTCGCCGTACCGCGACCGACCCCGCTGCTGCTCGAGGTCGGCGCGGGAAGGGGCGCGTTGACCGAGTTGCTCGCTCCGCGCTGCCGCCGTCTGCTCGCGTACGAGATCGACTCACGGCTCGTTCCCGTACTCCGGGAGCGCTTCTCGGACACCCCGCACGTGCAGGTCGTCGAGGGGGACTTCCTCGTCGCCCGACCGCCCCGCACTCCGTTCGCCGTCGCGGGCAACGTGCCCTTCTCGCGGACCGCGGACATCGTCGACTGGTGTCTGAGGGCGCCCGACCTCACCGACGCGACACTCCTCACCCAGCTCGAGTACGCCCGTAAACGCACCGGGGACTTCGGCCGTTGGACCTTGCTGACGGTTCTGAGCTGGCCCCGGTACGAATGGCGTCTGGTGGGCCGGGTCGGCCGGTACAGCTTCCGGCCCGTGCCGCGCGTGGACGCGGGGATCCTGCGGATCGAGCGCCGCCGGACGCCGCTGCTCGCACCCAGCGCTCAGTACAGCTGGCGACAGCTGGTGGAACTCGGGTTCTCGGGCGTCGGTGGTTCGTTGCGTGCGTCGCTGTGCCGGGCCCACCCCCGGCGCCGGGTCGACGCGGCACTCCGCGCCGCCCGTCTCGACCGGGCCGTACTCGTAGGAGCGGTGTCGCCCGAGCAGTGGCTGCGACTGCAGGCGGTGCTGGGGCCATGAGTGACACCGGTTGCACGAGACGTATCGTCTCGCCTAGCCTGTCCGTCATGACCACTCGCTCGCACATCGCCATGTTCTCCTTCGCCGCCCATGGCCACGTGAACCCCAGCCTCGAGGTGATCCGCGAGCTCGTGGCGCGCGGGCATCGGGTCACGTACGCCGTCCCGCCCCTGTTCGCCGAGAAGGTCGCCGGGACCGGTGCCGAGGTGAAGCCCTGGAACTCGACCCTGCCGGGCCCCGACGACGACCCGGCGGCCTGGGGCACCGAGCTGCTCGACCACGTGGAGCTCTTCCTCGCCGACGCGATCCAGGCCCTGCCGCAGCTCGTCGAGGCGTACGACGGCGACCGACCGGATCTCGTCCTGCACGACATCACCGCCTATTCGGCCCGCATCCTCGCCCACCGCTGGGGCGTGCCGGCGATCTCACTCTCGCCGAACCTCGTCGCCTGGCGGGGTTACGAGGAGGAGGTCGCCGAGCCGATGTGGGCCGAGCCGAAGAGGACCGAGCGCGGGCAGGCCTACTACGCCCGGTTCCGGAGCTGGCTGGAGGAGAACGGGATCGCCCTGCACCCGGACACCTTCGTCGGCCGTCCCGACCGCTCTCTCGTACTGATCCCGAAGGCCCTGCAGCCGAACGCCGACCGGGTCGACGAGAGCGTGTACACCTTCGTCGGCGCATGTCAGGGCGACCGCGGCGCCGAGGGGGAGTGGCAGCGGCCGGCCGGGGCGGAGAAGGTGGTGCTGGTCTCGCTCGGCTCCTCGTTCACCCGGCGGCCGGACTTCTACCAGGAATGCGTCAGGGCCTTCGGTGACCTCCCCGGCTGGCACCTCGTGCTCCAGATCGGCAGGCACGTGGACCCGGCCGAACTCGGCACTGTGCCGGACAACGTCGACGTACGGTCCTGGGTGCCGCAGTTGGCGATCCTCAAGCAGGCAGACCTGTTCGTCACGCACGCCGGCGCGGGCGGCAGCCAGGAGGGACTGGCGACCGCCACGCCGATGATCGCCGTACCGCAGGCCGTGGACCAGTTCGGCAACGCGGACATGCTCCAGGGCCTCGGTGTCGCCCGCCGGATCGACACCGGGGAGGCGACCGCCGAGGCCCTGAAAGCGGCCGCCCTCGCGCTGGTCGACGACCCCGAAGTCGCCCGGAAGCTGAAGGAGATCCAGGCGGAGATGGCTCAGGAGGGCGGCACCCGCAGGGCGGCCGACCTCATTGAGGCTGCACTGCCCGCATGAGTGAGGGCCCGTTGGTACCCCGGTCACCAACGGGCCCTCAGTACAAGGGGGTTCAGCCTTCGCCGAGGAAGGCTCAGACCCTCAGCGGCTCACCCTCGTCGTCCCGCGCCGCGGGCGCCACCACGGCGTCCGCGGCCTCGTCGTGGGTGAGGTCGGGCAGCCGGTTCAGCCACTTCGGCAGGTACCAGTTGCGCTCGCCGAGCAGTGCCATCACCGCCGGGAGCAGCACGCCCCGGATGATCGTCGCGTCGATGAGCACCGCGGCCGCGAGGCCCACGCCCATCTGCTTCATGGACTGCATGGACAGCGTCCCGAAGATCGCGAACACGGCGACCATGATGACGGCGGCGCTGGTGACGACACCGGCCGTGGTGACCACGCCGTGCTGGATGGCGTCCCTCGTCGTGCGGCCCCGCAGGCGTGCCTCGCGGATCCGTGAGACCACGAACACGTGGTAGTCCATCGACAGGCCGAAAAGGATCACGAAGAGGAACAGCGGCAGCCAGGTGATGATGGCGCCGACACCCTCCGCGCCCACCAGCGAGGCACCCCAGCCGTGCTGGAAGACGGCGACGAGGATGCCGTAAGCGGCCCCCACCGACAGCAGGTTGAGCACGATCGAGGTGATGGCGACCGTCAGCGAGCGGAACGACAGCAGCATCAGCACGAAGGCGAAGACCACCACGAACGCGAAGACCGGGACGACCGCTCCGGTCAGCTGGTCGTTGAAGTCCTTGGAGCCCGCCACCTGTCCGGTGATCGGTGCCTCGACACCGTCGACCTTGCCGAGCGTGGCCGGACGTACCTCGTCGCGCAGCTTGTCCAGGCTCTCGCCGGCCTTGTCGAAGTCGGAGCCGCCCACCAGCGGGACGTACACGAAGGCGAGGTTCTGCGCGTCGTGCAGCTTGATCTCGACCGGGCCACGCGAGGCGCCCGAGGAGATCGCCTGCTCCTTGAAGTCGGCCAGCGCGCCGGTGACCTCGGGTGCGTTGATGTCGGCCGCCTTGACGACCACCTCGGCCGGATCGGAACCGCCGGGGAAGGCGTCGTTGACCCGGTTGTACGTCTGCACGATCGGCAGCGAGTCGCCGAACTCCTGGTCCAGGGTGAGGTTCTGGGTCTTCATGCCGAGGGCGGGTGCCGCGATGGCGAGCAGCGCGCCGGCCGCGACCACGACCGAGACGACGGGCTTCGCGAGGACGCCCTTCAGTACGGCCGTCCAGAAGCGGCTCTCCTGGTTGCCCCTCCGCTTGCGGCGCAGACGGCTCTCCGGGTGCAGGAAGGGGATCTTGCCCTTCTCGACCCGCTCGCCCAGCAGCGAGAGCAGCGCGGGCAGCACGGTCACGGAACCGACCATGGCGACCGCCACGACCATCAGCGAGGCCAGGCCCATCGCCTCGAACTCGGCGAGCCCGGTGAACAGCATGCCCGCCATCGCCACGCACACCGTGACACCCGAGACGATGATCGCGCGGCCGCTGGTGGCGGCGGCGATCCGCAGAGCGGTCTGCGGGTCCCGTCCGGCCTGTCGCTCCTCGCGCTCACGGCGCAGGTAGAACAGGCAGTAGTCGACGCCCACGGCCAGACCGACCAGCAGCATCACGGAGTTGGCGGTGTCGCTCATCGGCATCACATGGCTGACGACGCCCATCAGACCCATGGTCGCCATGATGGCGCTGACGGCCAGAAGCACCGGCAGCAAGGCCGCGACCAGGGCACCGAACGCGATGAGCAGGATTCCGAGGGCCACCGGCACCGCGGAGAGCTCGGCCTTCTCGAAGTCGTCGCCGAACGCGTCGTCGAACGTCTTCATCATGCTGGCGCCGCCGATCTCCTCGATCCGCAGCGACTCGTGCTCCTTCTGCACCCCCTCGACGGCCTTCAGCACCGGCTCGACCCGGTCGCCGGCGGTGTCCGCCTCGCCGCGCATGTCGAACTGCACGAGCGCGCTGCGGCCGTCCTTCGAGATCGTGTCGGTGTCGTACGGCGAGGTCACGTCCGTGACCTTGCCGGTGCCCTCGACCGCCTTCATCACCGCGGCGACGGCGGCCCTGAAGTCGGCGTCGGTCGCCTTGCCGCCGGACTCCTTGGACTGGATCAGCACCGTCTCACTGGCCGGCTCGTCGATCCCGGCGTCATCGATGATCTTCGCGGCGGTGTGGGTCTCCCCCTTCAGCTGGTCGCTGTCCTTGACGTCGACCCGGCCCGCCGCCGAGCCGAGCCCCATCGCCAGAACGACGAACAGCACCCAGATACCGACGGCAGCCCATCGGTGCCGTGCGCTCCAGCCGCCGGCCCGGGCGGCCAGGCCACGCACCCTTGTGTCTCCGTTCCCCATGACGGGCTTGCCCCCTTGAGAGCGGTGGCAGCCCCCTGCCGCCACCTTTCCTTTCGAAGGTATGGGCCGGATAAGGCCATCTCGTCGTGCTGCCCGGTGAGGTGCGCCGGGCACCGGCTCCTCCCAAGGGACCGCGCCCTCTCCGTACTGGGGAGGACCGTGACCCTTACATCTAACGACCCTTGTGCGGGGCGATGATCAGGGTCCGCGCGCGGGCCGTCCTAGGGTGTGCGCATGACGACCACGTATGCGGCGCTGCTGCGCGGAATCAACGTCGGCGGCAGCAGGAAGGTCCCCATGGGCGACCTGCGCACCCTGATGGAAGACCTCGGACATGGCGGGGTACGCAGCTACCTCCAGAGCGGGCAGGCCGTGTTCACGGCCGACCACGGCGACGAGGAGACCCTGGCCGCCGAGCTCGCGGGCGCGATCGAGAAGCGGTTCGGCTTCGCCGTCGACGTGATCGTCCGCGACCACGCCTACCTGAAGGCCATCGCCGAGGCCTGCCCCTTCCCGGCCGCCGAGCTGGAGGCCAAGCAGCTCCACGTCACCTACTTCTCCGCGCCCGTGGACGCGGACCGCTTCGCGGAGATCGACCGGGCCGCCTACCTCCCGGAGGAGTTCCGCCTCGGCGACCGCGCCCTGTACCTCTACGCCCCGAACGGCCTCGGCCGCTCCAAGCTCGCCGAGCACCTGTCCAAACCGAGGCTGAACAAGGGCGTGATCGCCACCAGCCGCAACTGGAACACCGTCGTCAAGCTGGTGGAGATGACGGGTGCCTGACCGAGATCCCGCTGTGGAGGCCGCTGTACGGGGCGAGTTGCGGCTCCTGGACCCCGAGGTGCGGGCCTCGCCCGAGCTGGTGGGCGCGCTGCTGCACCCCGAGTTCCACGAGTTCGGCGCGTCCGGGCGGCACTGGGACCGCGCATCGATCATCGCCGCCCTGGCCGGAGCCTCGGACCAGGAGGCCGGGCCGATCACGGCGTTCGGGATGAAGGGGGTCCGACTCGCGCCCGACGTCGTTCATCTCACCTTCGACACGGAGCACAACGGCGTCCGGGCACACCGTAGTTCACTGTGGCGGCGCACACCGAGCGGGTGGCTGCTGTACTTCCACCAGGCGACGCCGTTCGCAGGATGACCCACCGGGCGCTCGGCGGTCGATCCCCCTGTGCGAGGCTCCTCCCATGCGCTACATCATCATCGGGGCAGGGGCGGTCGGCGGGGCCGTCGGCGGGCGGCTCGCGGAGGCCGGGCACGAGGTCGTTCTGGTCGCGCGGGGAGCGCAGTACGCGGCGCTCAGGGACGGCGGACTGCGGCTGCGAGTGCCGGAGGGCGAGTTCACCTACCGGCTCCCGGTCGTGGAGGGTCCGGCCGGACTCGGCGTACTGCGCGCCGACGACGTGCTCGTCCTCGCCGTGAAGACCCAGGACACGGAAGGCGCCCTGGACGCGTGGGGGCCGGCCCCGGTCGAGGGCGGCGGCACGGCGGGCGAGCGGCTGCCGCTGCTGTGCGCGCAGAACGGCGTGGAGGGGCAGCGCATGGCCCTACGGCGATTCCGGCGTGTGTACGGCGTCTGCGTCTGGCTGCCGGCGGCCTTCGTGGAACCCGGGCTGGTCTCCGCCGCGGGCAGCCCGCTCACCGGCATCCTGCACCTGGGCGTGTACCCGCACGGCACGGACGAGACCGCCCGGCGGATCGCCGCCGACCTGGAGAAGTCGAGGTTCGAGGCGCCCGTCGTGCCGGACCTCGCCCGCTGGCAGTACGCCAAACTGCTGGCCAACCTCGCCAACGCCGTCGAGGCGGTCGCCGGTCCTGTCGAGGACGGAAAGGCCGTGGCGCTCGTCGAGCGGGTACAGGCCGAGGGCGTGGCCGTCCTTGAGGCCGCCGGAATCGCGTACACGAGTCCCGAGGAACAGCGCGAGGCCCGCGGCGACAAGATCACCCTGCTGCCCCTCGACGACGCCCCGCGCGGCGGCGGCTCCTCCTGGCAGTCCCTCACCCGCGGCACCGGCACCATCGAGGCCGACTACCTCAACGGCGAGATCGCCCTCCTCGGCCGCCTGCACGGCGTCCCGACCCCGCTGAACGACCTCCTCCAGCGGCTCGCCAACAGCTACGCCCGCGAACGCAGGGAGGCCGGGTCGATGCCGGTGGGAGAACTGGTACGGCTGGCCGACGAGGCCGTTGCAGCCGTAGAAAATCAGCGCTCGGGAAAGTAGTGCCGTCTCACGCGCTCACCGGCAGCAGCACCCGCGCCGACGCGGTGGCGTACCGCCGCAGCAGCACCCGCGCCACCTCCGGCGCGGGGCCCAGCACCTGGGCCAGGACGTCCGCCTCGGCCGCGCCCCGCGCGATGCGGTCGGGCAGGAACCCCGGGGCGAGCACGTACGGCGCCACGGCCACCTTCGCGCAGCCGAGAGCCCGCAGTTCCCGCACCGCGTCCTCGGTGCGGGGCAGGGCCGCGGAGGCGAACGCAGGCCGCACGGCGCACCAACCGGTGTGCCGCCACTCCCGCGCGATGTCAGCGATCACTGCGATCGCCTCCGGGTCGGTGGACCCCGCCGAGGCCAGCACGACCCCGGTCGAGGACTTGTCGGCGGGCGTCAACCCCGCCTCGTACAGCCGCCGTTCGAGCGCCGACAGCAGCAGCGGCGAGGGTCCGAGCACCTCCGCCTGCCGGATCCGCAGCTGCGGCGGCGCGTCCCGCAGCACCGCGGGGATGTCCGCCTTCGCATGGAACGCCCGCGTCAACAGCAGTGGCAGCGCTACGACGTCACGGACGCCCTCCGCCGCCAGGGACTCCAACACCCCCTGCACGGAAGGGATGTTGAAGTCCAGGAAGCCCGTCTCCACCCGTACGTCCGGGCGCAGCGAGCGCACCCGGCGTACGAGAGCGTGCACCGTCGCGGCATGCCGCGGGTCGCGGCTGCCGTGGGCGATGACCAGGAGAACGGGCTTCATGGGACTCAGCTCTTCACCAGCAGACCTCGGCTGCGCAGCACCCACCGCTCCAGCGGGCTGAAGATCAGCAGGTCGATCGCGATGCCGACGAACAGGATGAGCAGGATCGCCTCGAACACCATGGCCATGTCGCTGTTGGTGCGGCCGTTCTCCAGCAGCTGGCCGAGGCCCACGCCCAGATCGGGGAACTGGGCGATGATCTCCGCGGCCATCAGCGAGCGCCAGGAGAACGCCCAGCCCTGCTTGAGGCCCGCCACATAACCGGGCAGCGCGGCAGGCAGCGTGATGTGCCAGATGCCCTTGATGCCCGTCGCACCCATCGTGCGGCCGGCCCGCAGGAACAGCGGCGGCACCTGGTCGACGCCGGACACCAGACCGTTGGCGATGGAGGGGACCGCGCCGAGCAGGATCACGGCGTACATCATGGAGTTGTTCAGGCCCAGCCAGATCACTGCCGGCGGCACCCACGCCACCGACGGCAGCGACTGCAGGCCGGACAGGATCGGGCCGATGGCCGCGCGGATGAACTTCACCCGGGCCACGATCAGGCCCAGCGGGGTGCCGATGAGCAGGGCGAAGAAGAAGCCCAGCAGACCGCGCGAGACGCTGGTCCAGATGTAACCGAGCAGATCGCCCTGGAGCCAGGCCTCCTTGAACGTGGAGCCCACGGCCGCCGGCGACGGCAGCTTGGACGGGTCGTCGACGATCGGGTAGAGGAGCGTCCAGACCGCGAGGACCACCGCGAGCGCGATGACCGGCGGAAGGATCTTGTTGACGAGGGTCTGCCGGAGGGTCGGCCGGCCGGTGGCCCGGGTCTCCAGCGCGTCGAGGCCCGCCTCTACGCTCCCGGCGTCCTGGGCCGGTGTCGTGTCAGTGCTGGCCATGACGGCGGATCTCCCCACGCAGTTCTTCGGTGATCTCACGGGCCAGTTCGGCCACGGGCGCGTCCTCGATGCGGCGCGGCTGCGGGATGTCGACCGTCCACTCGCGCGCGATCCGGCCGGGACGGGAGGACAGCAGGATCACGCGCTGCGCGAGCCGTACCGCCTCGCGCACGTTGTGCGTGACGAACAGGACGGAGATGCCGGTCTCCGTCCAGATCCGGGTGATCTCGTCGTGCAGCACGTCCCGCGTGATGGCGTCGAGGGCCGCGAACGGCTCGTCCATCAGCATCAGGTTGCTCTCCTGCCCCAGCGCGCGGGCCAGTGCCACGCGCTGGCGCATACCGCCCGACAGCTCGTGGACGCGCTTGCCGTACGCGCCCTTCAGCCGGACCAGTTCGAGCAGCTCCTCGGCCTTGTCGCGCCGCTCGGGCTTGGGAACTCCCCTGAGCTTCAGGGCGAGTTCGATGTTCTTGCCCGCGGTCAGCCACGGGAAGAGGGCGTGCTCCTGGAACATCAGGGCGGGGCGGCCGTCGGTCGTGATGGCGCCCGTGCTGGGCTGGTCCAGTCCCGCCACCAGGTTCAGCAGCGTGGACTTGCCGCAGCCCGAGGCCCCCAGGAGGGTGACGAACTCGCCCGGCGCGACATCGATGCTGATGTCGTCCAGGACGAGCTGCTGTCCACCCGGTCCCGCGAAGGACTTCGAGACGTGCTCAAGGCGTGCGGCGTGCTCGACGGTCTCGTCGGCCTTGGCGAGCGTCGTGGTCGTGGCCATGGTCGTCACCTCCTGGGAACTCTTCGGGGACCGGGGTCAGCTGGTGCCGAGACCGGCGGCGTCGACCGGGGCCTCGCCGTCGGCCTTGAGGACCTTGTTGAGGATCGTGAGGTCGTAGATCCCGTTCAGGTCGGGCTTCTTCAGCAGACCGGCCTTGACCGCGTGCTCGGCCTCCGTGTTGAGCGTGGCGGCCAGCGGGTCGTTGGTGAACTGGATCGACTTCCAGGCCGGGTCCAGGACCTCGGGCTTGAGCGCCTTGCCGGAGTCCGCCTCAAGCTGCTTGTTCGCCGCCGCCTTCGCCGCGTCCGGATTGGCGTTGATCCACTTGTTGGCTTCCACCGACGCCTTCAGGACGGCCTCGACCGCCTTCGGGTGCTCCTTGAGGAAGTCCTGCCGCACGATGATGTTCGTGATCACGAACTTCTTGTCCGGCCACAGCGACGCCTCGTCGAGCAGCACCTTGCCGCCCTCGGCGACCAGCTTCGACGCGGTCGGCTCCGGCACCCAGGCGCCGTCGATGGAACCGGCCTTGTAGGCGTCCGGCGTGATCTTGTTGTCCGTGCGGACGACGGTGACGTCACCCTTGCCGCTCTGCGCGTCGACCTTCCAGCCCTGGTCGGCGATCCAGTTGAGGAACGCCACGTCCTGCGTGTTGCCGAGCTGCGGGGTGGCGATCTTCTTGCCCTTGACGTCCTTGAGGGACTTGATCTTGTCCGGGTTGACGACCAGCTTCACACCGCCGGAGGCCGAACCGCCGATGATCTTCAGGCTCTTGCCGCCCGACTTGACGTAGCCGTTGATCGACGGGGAGGGACCGATCCAGCCGATGTCGATCGACTTGGAGTTGAGCGCCTCGATCTCGGAAGGGCCGGCGTTGAAGGTCGCGTACGAGGCCTTGGTGGCCCCGAGCTCCTTCTGGAAGAAGCCCTTGTCCACCCCGACGAGCGCGGTGCCGTGGGTCAGGTTGCCGAAGTAGCCGATCTTGACGGAGTCGAGCCCGTCGATCTTCTTGGCCCCGGCGGCGACCTTGGCGGTCCCGTCGTCCTTCGCGTCGGAGCCGTAACCGCAGGCGGCGAGGGTGAGCAGTGGAAGCGCGGCGATGACCGCGAGACCGCGGCGGAGAGCGGATGTAGCAGGCACGGGAGGTGTTCCTCTCGGAGGCCCGGCGGTCACGGTCTTTCAGGTCGTGGCCGGGAGGTCGGCAGGTCTGCGTCTACGGCTGTGGGGGGACGGGGCGCGCAAGCGGTGCGCGTACGTCAGCGCACACATCGCGCCACTCCGCCCTGCCCGCTGCCGAGCGCACCGCTGCCTACGCGGCCGCCCTCCTTCGCGAACGTGGAGTAGTAGTCGGTGGAGTTCATGTCAGAAGTCCCACCCGTCGTCGTCGGACTCGTCCTTGACGGGCTCCGGGGACGCGAATGACTCGCCGACCATGCCGGCGGTGAGCGTGGTGCCGTCGTTCGGGTCGATGAGGATGAACGACCCGGTGCGCCGCGAGTCGGAGTAGGAGTCGACGGGCAGCGGCTCGGCGGTACGGATCTTCACGCGGCCGATGTCGTTGGCGATGAGCTGTCCCGGGTGCGGGTGCAGGGACAGGTCGTCCAGCGTGAGCCGGGACGGGATGTCCTTGACGATCGCCTTGACCGTGCGGGTGCCGTGCTTGAGCAGTACCCGGTGGCCGACGGTCAGCGGGGCGTCGGCGACGTGGCACACGGTCGCCTCGATGTCCTGGGTGGTCGGCGGGGCGTCCTTGCTGGGCACCAGCAGGTCACCGCGCGAGATGTCGATGTCGTCCTCCAGGAGGATCGTCACCGACTGGGTCGTCCAGGCGATGTCGACCGGCTCACCGAGCAGGTCGATGCCGGCGATCTTCGTGGACCGGCCCGACGGCAGCACGGTGATCTGCTCGCCGACGCGGAAGGAACCGGCGGCGATCTGACCGGCGTAGCCCCGGTAGTCGGGGTGCTCGGCGGTCTGCGGCCGGATCACGTACTGCACGGGAAGGCGCGCGTGGCAGTGGCTCAGGTCGTGGGTGACCGGGACCGTCTCCAGGTGCTCCAGGACGGTCGGGCCGCCGTACCAGTCCATGTTCGCGGACGGCTCCACCACGTTGTCACCGGCGAGCGCCGAGATCGGGATCGCGGTGACCTCCGGGACGCCCAGTTCGAGCGCGTACGCCGTGAACTCCTCGGCGATCGCGGCGAAAACGGGCTCGGCGTAGTCGACGAGGTCCATCTTGTTGACGGCCAGCACCACGTGCGGCACCCGCAGCAGCGCCGCGAGGGCGGCGTGCCGGCGGGTCTGCTCGACGACGCCGTTGCGGGCGTCGATGAGGATCACCGTCAGCTCGGCCGTGGAGGCACCCGTCACCATGTTGCGGGTGTACTGCACGTGGCCGGGCGTGTCGGCGAGGATGAACCGGCGCTTCGGCGTCGCGAAGTAGCGGTACGCGACGTCGATGGTGATGCCCTGCTCCCGCTCGGCACGCAGGCCGTCCGTCAGCAGCGCGAGGTCCGGGCCCTCGGCGCCCCGGCTAGCCGACGCGCGCTCCACGGCCTCCAGCTGGTCCGTGAGGATCGACTTGGAGTCGTGCAGCAGCCGGCCGACGAGGGTCGACTTGCCGTCGTCGACCGAACCGGCGGTCGCGAACCGCAGCAGGGTCGTCTCGGTGAGTTCCGTGGTGGTGCTCATGCTTAGAAGTACCCCTCGCGCTTACGGTCTTCCATCGCGGCCTCGGACATCTTGTCGTCGGCGCGGGTGGCGCCGCGCTCGGTGAGCCGGGAGGCGGCGATCTCCGTGATGACCTGCTCCAGCGTCACGGCGTCGGAGTCGACGGCACCCGTGCAGGACATGTCACCGACGGTCCGGTAGCGCACGAGACGCTTCTCGACGGTCTCGCCGTCCTTGGGGCCGCCCCACTCGCCCGCCGTCAGCCACATGCCGCTGCGCGAGAACACCTCACGCTCGTGGGCGAAGTAGATCTCCGGGAGCTCGATGCCCTCGCGGGCGATGTACTGCCAGACGTCCAGCTCGGTCCAGTTGGACAACGGAAAGACGCGGACGTGTTCGCCGGGGGCGTGGCGGCCGTTGTACAGGTTCCACAGTTCGGGACGCTGACGGCGCGGGTCCCACTGGGAGAACTCGTCCCGCAGCGAGAACACCCGCTCCTTGGCCCGGGCCTTCTCCTCGTCCCGACGGCCACCGCCGAAGACGGCGTCGAACTTCTCCGCCTGGATCTTCTCGGTGAGCGGGAGGGTCTGCAGCGGGTTGCGCGTGCCGTCCGGGCGCTCCTTGAGGACACCCCGGTCGATGTAGTCCTGCACGGAGGCGACATGCAGCCGCAGACCGTGCCGGTCGACCGTACGGTCGCGGTACTCCAGGACCTCGGGGAAGTTGTGTCCGGTGTCCACGTGCAGCAGCGAGAAGGGGACCGCCGCGGGGGCGAACGCCTTCAGCGCCAGATGCAGCATGACGATGGAGTCCTTGCCGCCGGAGAACAGGATCACCGGCCGCTCGAACTCACCCGCCACCTCACGGAAGATGTGCACCGCCTCGGACTCCAGCGCGTCCAGGTGGGACAGGGCGTACGGAGCCTCCGTGCCCTCCTCCACCTTCGCAACGGTCGTCGTCATGCCAGTCCCCTCTCGGTGAGCAGCGCGTGAACCGCCGCCGCGGACTCGTGGACGGTCTGGTTCTGCGACTCGATGCGCAGATCGGGCGACTCGGGCTCCTCGTAGGGGTCGTCGACCCCGGTCAGCCCGGACAGCTCACCCGCGGCCTGCTTGGCGTACAGGCCCTTCACATCGCGTACGGAGCACACCTCGACCGGAGTCGCCACGTGGATCTCGAGGTAGGCCGCGCCGCTCTCCTGGTGGCGCTTGCGCACCGCGTCACGGCTGTCGGCGTACGGCGCGATGACCGGGACCAGCGCCTTCACACCGTTGCGGGCGAGCAGTTCGGCGAGGAAGCCGATGCGCTGCACGTTGGTGTGCCGGTCCTCGCGGCTGAAGCCGAGGCCCGCCGAGATGAACTCGCGGATCTCGTCGCCGTCGAGCACCTCGACGAGGTGGCCCTCCTCGCGCAGCCGGCCGGCCAGCTCGTACGCGATGGTGGTCTTGCCGGCACTCGGCAGACCCGTGAGCCAGACGGTGGCTCCGGTCGTCACGTGCAACTCCTTGGTCGATGTCGTCATCCGTGCAGCCCGCACTCGGTCTTGGCGCTGCCCGCCCAGCGGCCGGCGCGCGCGTCCTCGCCCTCCAGGACACGGCGGGTGCAGGGGGCGCAACCGACGGAGGCGTAGCCGTCCATCAGCAGCGGGTTGGTGAGGACGCCGTGTTCGGCGACATACGCGTCCACGTCGTCCTGGGTCCAGCGGGCGATCGGGGAGACCTTGACCTTCTGCCGCTTCTCGTCCCAGCCGACCACCGGGGTGTTCGCCCGGGTCGGCGACTCGTCGCGGCGCAGACCGGTCGCCCAGGCCAGGTAGTCCGTCAGGCCCCGCTCCAGCGGCTCGACCTTGCGCATCCTGCAGCACAGGTCGGGGTCGCGGTCGTGCAGCTTCGGGCCGAACTCGGCGTCCTGCTCGGCGACCGTCCGCGTCGGTGACAGCGTGATGACGTTGACGTCCATCACGGCCTCGACCGCGTCCCGGGTGCCGATGGTCTCCTCGAAGTGGTAGCCGGTGTCGAGGAAGACGACGTCCACGCCCTTGAGGACCCGGGACGCCAGATGCGCCACCACCGCGTCCTCCATCGAGGAGGTCACGCAGAAGCGCTTGCCGAAGGTGTCGACCGCCCACTGGAGGATCTCCAGTGCCGAGGCGTCCTCCAGGTCGCGGCCCGCCTGCTCGGCGAGCGCCTTGAGATCCTCGGTCGTGCGCTCTTCCTGAATCGCCGTCATATCTGATCTCCCCCTGCGTCGGTGTGCCGAAGGCCCCGGGCGAGCAGCCCGAGGAACTTCAACTGGAATGCGCGGTTGCACGCCGCGCATTCCCACGCGCCGTGAGACTGCTCGCTCGGACGGAGGTCCTCGTCGCCGCAGTAGGGGCAGTAGAAGGGGGCGGCCCGCTCGCTCATGAGAGGGCCTCCTCGCTGGCACGCGAGGCCCAGGCGGCGAAGCGCTCGCCGTCCTCGCGCTCGGCCTGGAAGCGCTTGAGGACGCGCTCGACGTAGTCGGGCAGCTCCTCGGAGGTGACCTTCAGACCGCGCACCTTGCGGCCGAACGCGGCCTCCAGGCCGAGCGCGCCGCCCAGGTGCACCTGGTAGCCCTCGACCTGCTCGCCCCGGTCGTTGAGGACCAGCTGGCCCTTGAGACCGATGTCCGCCACCTGGATACGGGCGCAGGCGTTCGGGCAGCCGTTGAGGTTGATGGTGAGCGGCTCGTCGAAGTCCGGGATCCGGCGCTCCAGTTCGTCGATCAGCGAGGAACCGCGCTGCTTGGTCTCGACGATGGCGAGCTTGCAGTACTCGATGCCGGTGCAGGCCATGGTGCCGCGCCGGAACGGGGACGGCTTGGCGGTGAGGTCGAGCGCCTCCAGGGCCTCGACGAGCGGCTGGACCTGCGCCTCCTCGACATCGAGGATGATCATCTTCTGCTCGACGGTGGTCCGGACCCGGCCCGAGCCGTGCGCCTCCGCGGCCTCGGCGATCTTCGTCAGCGTGGTGCCGTCGACACGGCCGACGCGCGGGGCGAAACCGACGTAGAACAGGCCGTCCTTCTGGCGGTGCACGCCGACGTGGTCGCGCCAGCGGCCCGAGGGCTCGGCCGGCGCGGGGCCGTCGACCAGCTTGCGCTCGAGGTAGTCGTCCTCCAGGACCTGGCGGAACTTCTCCGGCCCCCAGTCGGCGACGAGGAACTTCAGACGGGCCCGGGTGCGCAGGCGGCGGTAGCCCCAGTCGCGGAAGATGCCGACCACACCGGCCCACACCTCGGGCACCTCGTCCAGCGGAACCCAGGCGCCGAGCCGGACGCCGAGCTTCGGGTTGGTGGACAGACCGCCGCCGACCCACAGGTCGAAACCGGGGCCGTGCTCGGGGTGCTCGACGCCGACGAAGGCGATGTCGTTGATCTCGTGGACCACGTCGAGGAGCGGGGAGCCGGAGATCGCCGTCTTGAACTTGCGGGGCAGGTTGGAGAACTCCTTGCTGCCGATGTACCGCTCGTGGATCTCGTCGATCGCCCAGGAGCCGTCGATGATCTCGTCCTCGGCGATCCCGGCGACCGGCGAGCCGATGATCACACGCGGGGTGTCACCGCAGGCCTCGGTCGTGGACAGCCCGACCGCCTCCAGGCGGTTCCAGATCTCCGGGACGTCCTCGATGCGGATCCAGTGCAGCTGGATGTTCTGCCGGTCGGTGACGTCCGCGCTGCCGCGCGCGAACTCCTCGGAGATCTCGCCGATCACCCGCAGCTGCTGGGTGGTCAGGCGTCCGCCGTCGATCCGCACCCGCAGCATGAAGTACTTGTCGTCCAGCTCCTCCGGCTCCAGGATCGCGGTCTTGCCGCCGTCGATCCCGGGCTTGCGCTGGGTGTAGAGGCCCCACCAGCGCATCCGGCCGCGCAGGTCGTTGGGGTCGATCGAGTCGAAGCCGCGCTTCGAGTAGATCGTCTCAATGCGTGTCCGCACATTGAGACCGTCGTCGTCCTTCTTGAACTGCTCGTTGCCGTTCAGCGGGGTGTGGTGCCCCGCGGCCCACTGACCCTCACCGCGGTGACGGCTCACCTTGCGGCGGGGCGCTGCGGCGGCAGGGTTCTGCGGGGTGGCGGCCATGGTTCTACGTCCTTCGGGACAGGCGGAAAGCGGCTCTTACCTGCGCGTACGGGCGCATGGGTGTACCTGCGCGGCATTGCGCGGGGAGGAGAACGAGAGGATGTGTCGGGTGACGCTGCGGCTCGTCAGCGCACCGGACAGATGGCGCTGGACATGCGGCCGAGGTCGACGTGCCGCCGACTCACCAAGGCAATTCCAGTTCCAGACATGACGGAAGCGTGTCATGGCGATCTGGACACAGTCCAGCTTTATCCACCATGTGGACACCCTTGTCTCGACAGGCGAGACCAGGGTGTCGTTGGTCACAAAGATCGCGGGGTCTCTTGTTCCCGCAGGTCAGGCCGGGTATGCCCCGGGCCAGGGGCCGGGTGTGGGGGCCTCGGCCTCCTCCTCGACCTTGGTGTCGAAGAGCTTGAAGCCACGGCGCTGGTAGTTGCCCATCGCGTGCTCGCCGTCCTTGGAGCAGGTGTGCAGCCAGACCCGCTTGGTGTCGGTCAGCCCCGGCCAGCGGTCCGCGAGGTCCCAGGCGCGAGCGGCGCCGTAGGAGAGGAGGTGGCCGCCGATCCGCTTGCCGCGGAACGCCGGGATCAGGCCGAAGTACGCGATCTCCACGACGCCGTCGTCCTGCGGGGCGAGTTCGACGTAGCCGGCGGGGGTGCCGTGGTCGTAGGCGACCCAGGTCTCCACGCCGGGACGCTCCAGGTGCTCCCGCCACTGGGCGTACGTCCACGAGAGCCGGTCGATCCACCGGATGTCGCCGCCCACGGAGGCGTAGAGGTAGCGGCTGAACTCGGGGGAGGGGACTTCCGCGCGGCGGATCCGGACGTCGCCCTCCGGGGGCTCGGCCGGGAGGAGGTCGGTCGGAGCGGTCTGTTCCAGGGACCAGGTGGTCACGGCGATGTTCGGCATGCCGGTCAGGGAATCATCTATCCCAGAGATCTGTCGATCGAGGCCAGCGGCAGCGCGAACAGGACCCTGCCCGACTGGGACCACACGTCGCCCGTCTGTTCCCAGTACGACAGGGACTCCGACTCCCCGCTCCAGCAGCTGCGGGTCTCGTCCGAGCCGCAGCGGGCGGCCTTCGCGGGGTCCTTCGCGTTCTGGCGCCACAGGGTGCCGTGGTCGCCCTCGGTGTGGGCCGCGCGGCCCAGGTACCACTGGGAGTCGTACGACAGGACGGGGCCGGAGCCGGAGGCCTTCGTGACGTACGCCTCGGCCACGCGCGCGTAGCCGCCGGGGGCCGTGGCCAGGAGGCCGGAGCGGGCGGGGGAGGTGCTGAAGTCGTAGCGCCACACCCGGGTCCCGGCGTCACCGTCCCCGGAGACCCACTCGCTCGCGACCAGGCTGTCCGGGGCGGTGCTGCGGTCCAGGGAGAGGTAGTCGGGGCGGGCGGCGCCCGTGCCGGCGGTCGGGCGGTAGGAGGCGACCGCGGGCAGGACCCACTGGGCGCCGTGCGCCGACCAGCCGCCGCGTACCTTGCCGACCGCGTCGCTGTCGACGGTGGCCCGTTGGACGCGGTTCATGTCGTAGACGTACAGCGCCTCGCCGCCGTCGCCGCTCGCGGTGACCAGCAGCTTGTTCTGGTACCAGACCATGCCGGAGACCTGGGAGACGAGTCCGCGGTAGTCGCGCCCGCCGTCGACCGGGACGGCGAGGAGGACCCAGGAGTAGGTGAGCCGGTCCAGGTCGTCCGCGTCGACGAACGCGACCCGGGCCAGGCCCCCGTCGTGCGCCGCGGTGCCGGTGCGGCTCCACGAGGAGAGGATCACGCGGTGGGCGCCCCACCGGCCGTCGTCGTCGGCGTCTCCGGAGGTGGTGACCGCCCCGGCCCGCCAGGAGCGGGTGTCGGCGGTGTCCCAGCAGTACGCGGCGGTGGCCTCCGGGGCCACGGGCAGCGCCCTGCGCTCGCCGGCCGTGCAGTCGATCGCGTCGCCCAGGCTCCGGTCGGCGGAGTCGAGGACGGCGGAGACGCCGGCCGGACGTCCCATCGCGGAGGAGAGACGGTCGAGGTCGCTCTGCGGTACCCGGGACTCCTTCAGGCCCAGCGGGTCGGTCTCGGCGGCCGAGGTGAGCGGCTTCAGCGTCCCGGGGTTGGCGGCGACCGTGGCCTGGGAGGCACTGATCATGGTGGCGGCGGCGGTCAGTGCGAGGGCGGTACCGGCCAGGAAGGCGCGCAGTGCTTGGCCCCGCTTGCGCCTGCGGTGTCTGCCACGTTGCTTCATACCGTCCTCCCGAGGCGGGCCAACTGCGCCTGTTGATCTGTACGTTGACCGAGGAGCAGGTGGGGTGGCCCGTAGAGGGATGCTACGGCAGTGAGGCGCCGCTGGGGGCGAAGACGCTGCAATTATGCGGAAGATGCGCCCAGATCGAGGGTTTTCACTCGGTCTGGGTGGCGGCGCG
This sequence comes from Streptomyces sp. SAI-127, assembly GCF_029894425.1. Lineage (NCBI taxonomy): Bacteria > Bacillati > Actinomycetota > Actinomycetes > Kitasatosporales > Streptomycetaceae > Streptomyces > Streptomyces sp. SAI-127. Next base: position 2,583,269 of record NZ_JARXYJ010000001.1, on the reverse strand, counting down.
GGCCCCGAGTACCGCCGGGGCGGTCGAGTGCGGCAGCAGGTCGCCCGGACGGCCCGGCAGCAGCACCTCGACCTCGGCGTCCTCGCAGAAACGATACGGCCGGTGTTCCAGAAACGCCCCGAGATAGCGCCTTACCCGGGACATCTCCGCGCGCACGGTCACCGTACGGCCCGGGTCGCCGAACATGTCCTCGGCCAGGCCCGCCGCACTGCGGCCCGAGCGGTGCAGGGCCAGCAGGTAGAGCAACTCGGCATGCCGGGGACTCAGTTCGTGGCTCCAGGTGCCCGCGCCGCCCGACACCGTCACCGACCAGCGGCGCGGCTGCGCGAGGTCCAGCACGATCCGGGTGACGCCCTGCGGCTCCGGTTCGTCGGCGGCGCGGATCAACCAGCCGCCCGCCAGCGGCTCCAGCGCGCACAGACCGAGCGCCGGCAGCCACCGGCGGCCCGGCGAGAGGGACTTGGGCAGCGCGATCCGATGCGGATACGGCATTCCGGTCACGGCCGCCGTCCAGCCGTCCCGGTCCACCACCAGGGCCCGGCCGCTGAGCCGGGCGAGCACCGGCGCCGCGACGGCCCGCAGCCGCTCCAGAGTGGTCAGATGCAGCTCGCGCAGCCGGGACTCGGCGAGCTTGGCCACCGAGTCGACCCAGGCGAGCGTCGCCGGGTGCATGGTGTCCAGCGGCCCGCTCACGTCGACCACGCCGATCAGCCGGCCGTCCCGGGGGTCCTTGATCGGGGCACCGGTGCAGGTCCAGGAGGTCTGAGAGCGGACGAAGTGCTCGGAGGCGAAGACCTGGACGGGACGGCGCACCACCACCGGGGTGCCGATGCCGTTCGTGCCGACGACGTCCTCCCGCCAGTCCGCGCCGAGTTCGAAGCCGGTGCCGTCGGCCTTGCGCAGCACGGGGGAGCTGCCCTCCCGCCACAGCACCCGGCCGTCCTCGTCGGCGACCACCATGATGTGGTGGGCGACGTCCGCGACCGACAGCAGCCCCTCCCGCAGGACCGGCAGGACGTGCCGGAGCGGGGTGCTCTCCCGGCGCCGCTGCACCTCCTCGGGCGCCAGCAGCCCTGACCGGAAGTCGTGGTCCGGGTCGACGCCGCCGCGCAGCATACGGGTCCAGGACTCCTCGATCACGGGGCGCGGAGCGACGGGCGCGGGCCGGCCGGACAGGGTGGCCGACCGGATGTCGTTCAGTACCCGCGCCGCACGTGCCGTGTCCACGGTGGCTAGGTGGGTCACATGCGTCGGCGAGAGCGGCACTGGTCCTCCCGGTCCCGGGTTCATTGACTGTCCGTCTCATAGTGCCGGTCGTGTCTCGGGCAGGAACACAGTCCGCCCACAGACGCCAGGAAGTTGCAACCCCCTGCAACCCTGGTGGTGGGCTCCGGCTTGTTTGAAACTTGGGCGAACGCCGTCTCGCAGCGGCGTTCTCCGGCCTCCGAGGGCCGCAACGGGGGTGGTGCCGTGTCGGCGCAGCACCACCCCCGTTCAACCGGTGAACAGGTCAGTGCACCGGACGGGCTCGGTCCACCACCGACGCCAGGTCCAGGGTCGAGGGCAATGTGCCGAAGGCCGATCCCGCGTCGCCGCCCAGGCGGGAAGCGCAGAACGCGTCGGCGACCTCCGCTGGGGCGTGGCGGACGAGCAGGGAGCCCTGCAGGACGAGCGCGAGTCGTTCCGTCAGGTGGCGGGCGCGGCCCTCGATGCCCTCCAGATCGGCCAGTTCGGTGAAGAGGTGCTTCGTCGCCGCGTCCAGGCGGTGGTCGGCGCCCCGGGTCCGGCCGATCTCCAGGAGGTAGGCGTTCAGGGCCTGGGGTTCTCGCCTGAGGACCCTCAGGACGTCCAGGGCCTGGATGTTGCCCGCACCCTCCCAGATGGAGTTCAGCGGTGACTCGCGGACCAGGCGGGGCATGCCCGACTCCTCCACGTAGCCGTTGCCGCCCAGGCATTCGGCGGCCTCCACCGTCAGCGGGGTGCAGCGCTTGGTGATCCAGTACTTGGCCGCCGGTACCGCGATCCTCAGGAAGGCCCGTTCCTGTTCGTCGCCCTTGTCGTAGGCGGCCGCCAGACGCAGGGCGAGGGTGGTCGCCGCCTCGGACTCCAGGGCCAGGTCGGCCAGGACGTTGCGCATCAGCGGCTTGTCGACGAGCTTGCCGCCGAAGGCCTCGCGGTGGGTGCAGTGGTGGATCGCCTGGGCGACGGCCTGGCGCATCAGGCCCGCCGAGCCCAGCACACAGTCGAGCCGGGTCGCCGCGACCATCTCGATGATGGTGCGGACCCCGCGCCCCTCGTCGCCCACCCGGCGGGCCCAGGTCCGGTCGAACTCGACCTCGCCGGAGGCGTTGGAACGGTTGCCGAGCTTGTCCTTGAGGCGCTGGAGGAGAAAAGTGTTGCGGGTGCCGTCCTCCAGGACGCGCGGGACGAGGAAGCAGGTGAGCCCGCCCGGGGCCTGGGCGAGGACGAGGAAGCCGTCCGACATGGGCGCGGAACAGAACCACTTGTGGCCGGTCAGCTCGTAGGTCTCGCCGTCGGGCAGGGGCCGTGCGGACGTGGCGTTCGCCCGGACGTCGCTGCCGCCCTGCTTCTCCGTCATGCCCATACCGAAGAGCGCCCCCGCCTTGAGGTGGGCGGGCCGCAGCTCGCGGTCGTAGACCATGGACGTGAGGCGGGGCTCCCACTCGGCGGCCAGGTCCGGGTCGGTGCGCAGGGCGGGGACCGCCGCGTGGGTCATCGACAGCGGACAGCAGTTGCCCGCGTCTACCTGCGTCCACAGGAGGAAGGCCGCCGCTCGCCGCACATGGCCCCCGGGGCGGGCCCAGGCGGCGGTCAGACCCGCCGAGACGCCCTTGCCGAGCACCCGGTGCCAGGCCGGATGGAACTCCACCTCGTCGATACGGTGGCCGTGACGGTCGTGGGTGCGCAGCCGGGGTGGGTTCTCGTTGGCCTGCAGGCCCCACTCCTGCACCTGCGCCGAGCCGCAGGCCCGGCCGAGCGCCGCCAGCTCACCGTGGACCTCGTCGAGCAGGTCCGGGTCGAGATGCCGTTCCACGGCCGCGCGCAGGGCGCGGTCGGCGCTGTAGGCGTCGTAGCCGATCAGCGGTGGGGGCTGGTTGGTCACGGTGTGCGTACTGCCTGCCATTCTGCGAACGTACCCCGGGGTACCCCACCGGTCACCTCACGGACACGGCACGGGGTCCCCGCGGGGGTGCCGGGCGCATCGCGGGGCCGGGCCCGCCGGGGCGCTGCGGGTCCGTGCGGGGTGGGCCGCTGGTCGCCGCGGGCGGGTGGGGCGGGACCTCGCCGCCACGGCAGCGGGTCGCTGCGGGGGGTGCTGGGCGTCTCGCGGTTGAGGGGGCCGCGGCGCGTGCGGGGATCGCCTCTGGCTGCCGCAGGCGCGTGTAGCGGTACCTCGCCGGTACGGCAGCGGTCGCCGCGGGGTTGGCGTGCGCCTTGCGGTTGCGGTGCCGGGTGTTCGGGGGCCATGCGGGATCGCCTCTGGTCGCCGCAGGCGCGTGTAGCGGTACCTCGCCGGTACGGCAGCGGTCGCCGCGGGGTTGGCGTGCGCCTTGCGGTTGCGGGGCCGGGTGTTCGGGGGCCATGCGGGATCGCCTCTGGTCGCCGCAGGCGCGTGTAGCGGTACCTCGTCGATATGGCAGCGGTCGGCGCGGGGTGCCGACCGCCTCACGGGCACGCAGCCGGGGTGCTGCGGGCGCCTTGCGGGGAGGGCCTCTCGTTGCCGTGGGCGGGCGTACTGGCACCTTGCCGATACGGCACGGGCCGGGCACGGCACCCGGTCGGCGTTGGTGCGCGGGCCGGGTGCCGGGGGCGCTCAGGCGAGGTGGGCCATCGCCTCCGCCGGGTGGTGGACCGGGTCCGCCTCGGGCATGCCGTGCGGCCAGCCGGGTCGGTACACCGTGTCGAGGTAGCGTTCGCCGAGGTCCGGTGCGATGGCGACCGCGGTGAGCCCGCGGCGGCCGTGCGCGGACAGCCACTGGTCCGCGCCGCTGACGACCGTGCCGGTGGAGCCGCCGAACAGGAAACCCCGGGCGGCCAGCCGGCGGCAGACCTGGAGGGTGTCCGGTTCCTCGACGAGCACCACGTCGTCGATGTACGACTTGTCGAGCAGCTGCGGCGGCACACTGGTGCCGAGCCCCGGGATCATCCGCACGCCGGGCGGCCCGCCGAAGGTGATCGAGCCGACACTGTCGACGGCGACGATCCGCACCGGCCGCCGCCACTGCCAGAACCAGCGGGCACAGCCCATCAGGGTCCCCGTGGTGCCGGCCCCCACGAACAGGACGTCCAGGTCGGGGAAGCGGCGCGCGATGTCCGGTGCGGTGGTGCGGTAGTGCGCCCGCCAGTTCCCCTCGTTGCTGTACTGGTTGAGCCACACGTACCGCTCGTCCGAGGCGCACAGCGCCCGCACGTAGGCGAGCCGGGCGCCCAGATAACCGTCGTGCAGGTCCGGCTCCCTGACCACGTGCACCCGGCTGCCGAGTGCCTCCATCAGCCGGATCGTCGCCAGGTTGCACCGTGAGTCGGTCACGCACAGGAACCGGTAGCCCCGGCTCGCCGCGATCACGCTCAGGGCCACCCCCAGGTTCCCCGACGACGACTCGACCAGGATCGAACCGGGCCGCAGGGTGCCGTCGCGCTCGGCGGCGTTCACCATCTCGCGGGCCGCCTTCAGCTTGATGGACCCGGCGAAGTTGAAACCCTCGCACTTCAGGAACAGCGGAAGCTCCAGCGCCGCCCGCAGGTCGACGTAGAGGTCGGACTCGTTGTACTCCGAAGGATCGGATATGACGGGCATGACGCCCCCCTCCTCATGCGCCACCGGTGGTTCAGCCGTACCGGCGCAACTCGTTGAAGAACCCGTCGACGACGTGCAGTTCGCCGCGCCGGGCCAGTTCGTCGTGGACGAACCGGCCGACGGCGAGGTCGAGCACCCCCAGGCCGAAGGGGGAGAACACCACCGTCCGGTCCGTCGGGACGGTCACCCGTCCGGTCAGCACGTCGTCGAGCGTGCCGTCGATGAAGTCCCTGCTCCCCGTGAGCTGTTCGGCCAGATGCGGGGAGGTCTCGGCCTTGAGGCAGTGCTCGACGTCGTCGACGAAGTTGGCGGACGCGAGCAGGATCTCCGGGTCGAGATCGCGCAGCGAGACATGCAGGACCAGGGGGTGATGGCCGAACCACGACGGGTCGTGGACGTGCGGTGTGCCGGCGACGGTGGCGAACACGACCAGGTCGCTGGAGCGGATGAGGGATTCGGCCGTGTCGTGCACGACGGCCTTCCCCGGAGCGCCGGACCGCTCCAGATAGCCGCGGAACCCGGCGGCGCTCTCGGCCGACAGGTCGTGCACCCCCGTCTCCTCGAACTCCCAGCCGGTGGCGGCGAGATGGGTGTGGATGTAGCGGGCGATCAGCCCGGTGCCGATGAAGCCCACCCGGGTGGGACGGCTCCGGCCCGCGCTGAGCTTCCCGGCCGCCAGCGCCGCCGACGACGCCGTACGCGTCGCGCTGATGACGGAACTCTCCAGGCAGGCGAACGGGTAGCCGGTGACCGGGTCGTTGAGGATCAGCACGGCCGACGCGCGCGGCAGCCCGGACTTGATGTTCTCCGGGAAACTGGAGACCCACTTCAGGCCGTCCACCCTCAGCGGTCCGCCCAGTGAGGCGGGCAACGCGATGATCCGTGACGACGGGCGGTCCGGGAACCGCAGGAAGTACGACGGAGGGTTCACCGAGTCGCCCGCGCCGTGCAGCCGGTACACGGCCTCGACGAGATCCGCGATCTCCGGTTCCCGCCCGTGCAGGGCCTGCTGGACCTGTGCGCCGGTGACGAGCGCGAAGGTCGGTGCGCCGACGGTGCTCATACGCCGCTCACCTCGCCGTCGGTGCGCGACACCGGGTTGCCGAGCGCGGCCAGCACCTCGCGCGGTCCCTCGAAGGGCTCGCGGCTGTGTGCCGTACGGATGTTGTCGACGAGCAGCAGATCCCCGTCCTGCCACGGCTCGCGCACGGTGTGGGCGTCGTACACCTCGTTGATCGTCCGCACGACGTCCACGTCGATCGGATCGCCGTCGCCGAAGCGGGTGTTGAAAGGCAGCCCGTCGGCGCCGTACATGTCCACCAGGTATTCGTGCACTTCCGGCTCCATGGTCCACTCGTTGAGGAACGCGATCTGGTTGAACCAGCAGGGCAGGCCGGAGTCCGGGTGCCGGAGCACCGCGCCGCGCCGCTGCCGGGTGTGCAGGGAGCCGTCGCTCTGCCAGGCGAACTCGATGGCGTGCCGGCGGCAGTAGCGCTCGACGGCGGCGCGGTCGTCCGTGCCGAACGCCTCCTCGACCGAGGCGCCGATCTCCTCGTGGTACGAGCGGGTCAGCAGCCAGCCCTCGCGCTCGAAGCGGGAGACCAGCTCGCGGGGCAGGTCCCGCAGCACCGCGGACGCGTCGGCGAGCGCGGTCGCGCCCCCGGTCCCGGGCGCCTCCAGACAGGCGAACAGGAGCAGACCCGGGAACTCCAGGCCGTAGCTGACCTCGTGGTGCATGCACATCTGCTGGTTCGGCGGCCACTTGGTCGTCGAGTACACGCCGCCCCCGTAGCTGCGCCGCGGTGCGAAGGGCTCGTGGTCGGGCATCAGGCCGCTGGTCAGCCGCCGGAAGACGGCCTCGGTGGTCGCGGGGTCCGAAAGGCCCAGACCGCGCACCAGGACACCACCGTGCTCGAGGACGAGGGCACGCAGCGTGTCGTGGTGCTCGGCCGCCCAACCGGCCGGATCTTCACCGGACTTGGCGTGCAGGATCGGCGGACTGTCCGGTGCCAGGTCCAGGTTCGGAAGGAGATTCATGGATGACATCTCGGGGTTCCTTTCAGTGCTGCCGGTCGAGCAGGCCCGCCAGGTCCGCGAGGACCGGGTGGCGGACGACGTCCTTGAGGGTGATCGCCCGGTCCAGGGCGATCGCGAGACGCACGGCGGACAGCGAGGTGCCGCCGCGGTCGAAGAAGTGGTCGAGGCGGCCGATCCGGTCGGCGGGGACCCCGAGCACCTCGGCCCAGGCATCCGCGAGCCGCCGCTCGCCGGCCGTGACCGGCTCGACGGCCACAGCGGCGTCGAGGTCCTCGGCGAGCGCGGTCAGCGTCCGGCGGTCGGTCTTGCCGTTGGCCGTCAGCGGCAGGTGCTCCCGCCAGTGCACGACGGCGGGCACCATGTAGTCCGGCAGCGACGCGGCCAGCCGTTCCCGCACCGCGTCCGCGCCCACCGGCTCGGGCCCGGCGCAGAACGCGGCGAGCTGCGTCCCCCGTACGACCACGACGGCCCCGTCACGCACCCCGGCCACCCGCAGCAGCGCGTTCTCGATCTCGCCGATCTCCACGCGGAACCCGCGGATCTTGATCTGGGTGTCCCGGCGGCCGAGGAACTCCAGTCGGCCGTCGGACCGCCAGCGCCCCACGTCACCACTGCGGTAGAGCCGCTCGCCGGGCCGGTACGGGTCCTCCATGAAGGCGGCCGCGGTGCGCTCGGGGTCGTTGACGTACCCGCGCCCCACGCACACCCCGGAGAAGACGATCTCGCCCGGAGCGCCGAGCGGCACGGGCACCAGGTCCTCGTCGACGACGTACACCCGCACATTGCGCACCGGCCGCCCGAGCGGGACCCGGTCGCCGTCCGGCACCCGGTCCATGACCTCGTGGTTGGTGTCGTCGGAGGTCTCGGTCAGCCCGTAGGCGTTGGCGAGGCGGATGCCGGGCGCGGTGGCGAACCAGCGCTGCACCAGCTCCCGCTTCACCGCCTCGCCGGTCACCGACACACAGCGCAGGTCGGCCAGTTCGCGCGGCCGCTGCCCCAACTCCGCGAGCACGGCCTCCAGGTACGACGGCACGACCTGGAGCACGTTGACCCGCTCCCGGACCACCGTGTCCACGAACCGCGGCACGTCCAGGACGGTCTCCTGGTCGACGACCAGCGTCCGCCCGCCGACGACCGGCCCGGCGAGCAGCTGCCACAGGGAGATGTCGAAGCACTGCGGCGCGGTCTGCGCGACCACGTCGTCCTCGCCGATCCCCAGGTCCTCGACCTTGGCGAGCACGTGGTTGACGAAGCCGGCGTGCTCGCACATCGCGCCCTTCGGCTCGCCGGTGGAGCCGGACGTGAAGTAGATGTAGGCCAGTTGGTCCGCCGCGACCGGGATCCCGAGATCGTCGTCCGCGTGGCTCTCGGCGTACGCGGCGTCCACGAACAGGGTCGTGGCCGTCGTCCCGGAGAGCGAGCCGGTGCTGCCCCGCTCGGTGACGACGAGCTCGCAGCCCGCCCGGGACAGCGTCCTGGACACCCGTTCGGCCGGGAAGTGCGGCTCGACGGGCAGATACACCCCGCCGGCCTTGAGCACGCCGAGGACGGCCGCCATCCAGTCCAGATCGCGCTCCATGACGACGGCGACGACCCCCTCGGCCTCCAGGCCGCGCGCCAGCAGCGCCCGGCCGACCCGGTTGGCTCGGGAGTTGAGCTCGGCGTACGTCCACTGCCGCTCGCCCTGTACGGCGGCCACGGCGTCCGGGTGCTTGCCGACCCGCTCCTCGAAGAGCTCGTGCACCCGCCGGTCCGGAAGTGCACGGACCGGTCCCGCCAACTCCTCCAGCTGGAAGCGGAGTTCCTCCTCGGACAGCAGGCTCCTGCGGTCCGGGTCGGCGAGCGCGGTGAGGTGGTAGCCGGCGATGCGGGCGGCGGTTTCGGTGTCGAAGGCGCCGGTGCGGTGGCTCAGCCGCAGCGTCCCGTCGGTGACGGTGACCCGCAGCTCGTCGCCGGGAGTGCCCTCCGTCCCGCCCGAGAGGGCGGCGAGGACCTTGGCGTGGGCCGTCAGCAGCGCGGCCGGATCGGTCGGTGTGCCGTCGGGCAGCGGGACCGCGTACTCGGTGACGTCCGGTATCGGACCGGGCGTGCGGTGCGGAACTGTTTCCATGACTTTCTTCCCCCCTGATTTCTTCGTGCGGGCGGTTCAGGCGCGGCGCAGTGCCACCGCCGGATTCCCGCCCCAGTGCGCCCCCGACGGCATCTCCTCGCCCTTCATCAGGAAGGAGTCGGGACCGAGTACGGCACCGTCGCCCATCGAGACGCCGTAGTGGACCAGCGCGCCCGCACCGACGGTGCAGCCGTCGCCGATCGTGATGTGGTCGGACTTGAAGGTGCCGTCCTCCTGGGAGTGGGCCTGCACCTTGGAGTGGGCGCCGAGCGTGCAGTCGCTGCCGATCGACGTGAGCGACCGCTCGGTGATGGCGACGCCGTCGTCGAAGACCCGGCGACCGAGCCGTACGCCCATCAGCCGCCAGATGACGTTCTTGAACGGGGTGCCGTTGAAGACCTTGAGCTGGCCGTCCGGCACCTTCCACAGCCGCTCGTGCCACCAGAAGTACGGCTCGTAGATGGAGCACAACTGCGGCTCCAGCGGCCGGAACCGGGTGATCACGCGCTCCACCAGGATGTAGTAGGCGCAGGTCAGTGCGAGGCTTGCCATCAGGTAGCCGCCGATGAGCAGGCCGCCGAGGGCGCCCTGGCCGCCGTAGAGATCGACGACCGCGAAACCGAGCAGCGTCAGCATGAACCAGTGCAGCCAGCGCAGGAACAGGAACAGCGCCATCGAGCGGGCGTTGAAGCGGTTCTTGCCGGACAGCCGGCGGCGCAGTTCGTCGCCCTCGCGCAGGTGGTCGAAGCGGGTGTCGCGCTCCACCGTGCGCGGGATCTCGAACGGCGGCGAGCCCAGCAGGCCCACGCCCTCGCGCAGTTCACCGTCGAGCGGGACCAGCACCTTCGTCGCGAGCAGGCAGTTGTCGCCGGTACGTCCGCCGATCGGGTAGGCGATGTGGTTGCCGAGGAAGTTGCGCGGCCCGATCGCCACCCGCGAGACCCGGAACGACGTACTGGAGTACTCGGCGTTGAGGATCGAGAGCCCGTCGGCGACCATCGTGCCGCTGCCGACGGTGGCCAGGTACGGCGTCTCGTGCGACACCTCGGTGCCGAAGTTCGAGCCGGTCTGCTCGACGTGCGAGAGGTCGTAGCCGATGGACCGCAGGTAGTGGACGATGTACGAGCTGTCGCCGCACAGCCACTTGAAGAACTTGATGTTGGTCATGCGGGCGATCGCGCGCTGCACCGAGTAGTGGAAGCCGTACAGCGGATAGACCCGGTCCGCCTTCAGGGTCAGGTTCAGCAGCCGCGGCAGCACCGTCACGGTGAGGAGGCCGAGGACCACGGAACCGGTGAAGAGGGCGACGGACAGGGCCAGCGCCTCGGCGTAGAAGGCCGCCGACGCCCGTTCCTGCGCGTTCGGTTCGAGCAGCGGGTCCAGTGCCGGCACGAGGTCCATCACCAGGAAGACGCCGCCGATGCCGAGCGGGACGTACACGAGCAGTGTCTGGAGCAGGGCCGTGAGGGCATAGCCGGCCCGGCGCGCGGTGCCGCAGCGGGTGGCCGGGACACGGATGTGGTCGACGTCGGTGGGACGGGCCGGGGAGCCGTGCCAGCGCTGCCCGGCGGGTATGGCGGCGCCGTCGTACAGCGCGGAGGAGTGGCCCAGCTGGCCGCCGTCGCCGATGGACGTGCCGATGTCGAGGACCGTCTTCTCGCCGACGAAGACGTCCCGGCCCAGGGTGACCGGTCCGGTGCGGATCCGGCCCGCGTGCGCCCGGTAGCCGAGGAACAGGGCGTCCTTGCGGATCACCGTCCCGGCGCCGACGGTCAGCAGGTCGGTGCAGACCGGCACCGAGTGGGACAGGATCGTGACGCCCGGGCCGATACGGGCGCCGAGGGCCCGCAGGTACAGGACGTACAGCGGGTTGCCGGTGAAAAGGATCATCGGATTGGCGTGCAGCAGTGCCTTGACGGTCCAGAAGCGGACGTAGGCCAGGCCCCACACCGGGAACTCCGTCTCCTTCCACCGGCCCACCAGCACCCACTTCGCCACCACGGGCAGGGTGCAGACGGCCAGGAACAGCGTGCCGCCGAAGACCAGGGAGCGCAGGTAGACGGAGAGCACGCCGTCGCCGCCGGATATCCAGCGGTACCCCTCGGCGGTGGCGATCCCCGCGGCGAGGCAGTACAGGACGAAGACGAGGAACTGCACGAACCCGCACAGGACATAGCGGGCGGTGCTGCCCGGCGGCGGAGGCGGTTCGGTCGGCCGTGCGGGAGCCGGTCCGGCGGCCGGGATCTCGGCGAGAGCCGTGGCCAGACCGCGGATCGTCGGGTGGCCGTAGATGTCCCTCATCGACACCGGCGGCAGATCGTCCCGCTTCCTGACCCGGGCGCAGAACTGCGCCATGACCAGGGAGTTGGCACCCAGGTCGTCGAAGAAGTGGCTGTCGAGAGGTACTTGATCCGTCTTCACGACCCCGGCCAGCACCTCGGCGAAGACCTGGGCGGTGCCGTCCACCGGGGCGACTGTCGTGATCTCGCCGGGATTTACCACCACTTGAGCTCCTAGATCATTACTTTTGGTCTTTTGGTCTATTCGGTGTGCTTGCTAAGTCGGGCCGGGGTCTCCACCGGTTCCTGCGACCGCGCCGGTGTTACGGCCTCGCGACACCGCCGGGCCGCGCCTGCGACGACCGTTTCCAGCGGGCCACGCCCGACGTGCCGCCACGAGAGGGCGAAGAGGAGCGCTCCGGTCGCCATGACGGCGTAGAGGAGCCCGGGGGAGCCGGAGAGTGCGCCGGTGGCGAGAAGGAGCACATGGGCGACGTAGAGGGTCAGCGGCATGCTGCCCGCCGCCGCGAGCGGCGTGAGCGCCCGTGCGAGGAGGGCGCTCCTGGTCAGCAGCAGGGCGCCGCCGAGGATCGCCGTCGCCGAGCCCAGGGTGAGGAGCATGTCGAAGGGCGTGGTCGCGTGCGGCGCCCGGGAGAGCAGCGCCCACCAGGTCTCGCCGTCGGGGCTGTCCCACAGGGCCTCGGCGCGGGAGGCACCGGGGAACTCCGCGCGCCACAGGTACCGGAGCCCGTCGTACCGGAACAGGACCAGGGACGACACCAGCCAGACCCCGGCCACCAGCGCGAGACCGCCGCCGAAAAGCCGGGGTGCGGCCCTTCGTGACGTCAGGTTCATCCGGCCGAGGGCGAGGCCGGCGCACAGATAGGCGGTCCAGGCGAGCACCGGGTAGTCGCCATGGACCAGCAGGTCCGACACCAGGCCGAGCGGGTCGGTGACCACGTCCTGGAGGGTCGGGTCGCCGTCGAAGGCGGGCTCCGGCAGTACGCCCCGCAGCGCGTGCACGGCGAGCGGGGCGCCCAGGGCCAGGGCCAGGGACAGGAAGGCCAGGGTGCGCGGAGCAAGGCCCAGCAGCGGGATCGCGATCAGGAACAACAGGGCGTAGAACGCCAGAATGACGTCCACGTCCAGGTCCGCCGCGCGTGAGGCGTAGCCGAGCAGCAGCCCGATCAGCGCGATGACGCCGGCACGGGCCGCCACCGCGGCGGCCGCGGGCCGCCCGGTCACCGGCCGTCGCCCGCCGGTCGTGAAGGCCAGGCCGATCCCGGCCGTCACGGCGAAGGTCGCCGAGGAACGGCCGCCCGCGAACATCCAGGCGGGTGTGACCGAGCCGGCCTCGTCGAACGCACCGAACACGTGAACGGAGAACATACCGAGCAGGGCGAGACCCCGTGCCACATCGACCCCCACGATTCGCGGCACGGCATGCTTCGGCGCATACGGAACAGTCATGGAAATTCTCCAGAGAGGGATACGGCGGAATATCGACCGCTGCTCACCACGCGGCGGAAAATCAGGAAGAAGAACCCCCGTGGTTCCGGTGTGCCGGAAGAAAGAGAAGTGCCGTGAGGCACGGAATGAAATAAGAGAAGGAGCGGTTCGGTATGTGCCTGAAGTGACCACGCGGCGGGGACGGGGCGGTCGGCTCGAGCCTTGGTCAGGGCCCTGAGAATGCAATCCGAATTGTTTCGACGGGCTCATGAACGGGTCAAGCGCGTTTCGGGCAATGGCGGTTTCTTGCTGGTCGACCGTTCGCCGACGGTATGCCCTGCTCATGCCGTTCGGAGGCGTCACCGGGGAACTCACCCGATGGGCAGTGCATATGTCGTCCGGCATTCCGCTTTTCAAGGCCGCGAAATCCGGCCACCGGGTTCATGACAGAAAAGAGGTTCGATTTCCTTGGTGATTTCCGCGGGGTTGCCCGGCGTTTTCCGAGGTATGAAGGAACCGAACACGAGCGGGCGTTCCCCGCACGCGCGTGCCCCGGACCCGGACCGGGGGATGAGTGCACGCCGCCATGGCGGATACCTTTAGGTCGTGCAGGCAGCAAGCGAATCCCCTCAGCGGCCCCCCTCCGGCCGGCTCCACCGGGCCCGTGCCCTCTACCGGAACGTCTCGAAGCGCAGGACCGCCTGGCTGCTGCTCAAGGACACCGTCAACTCGTGCATCGAGTACCGCATCCTGGGGCTCGCCGCCGAGGCCGCGTTCTTCTCGCTGCTGTCCGTGCCCCCGCTGCTGCTCAGCCTCATCGGACTGCTCGGCTACGTCGACGACTGGACCGGCACCGACAGCATCAGCAGCCTGGAGGCCAACATCCTGGACGCGGCGCGCACGGTCCTGTCCGACAAGGGCGTACGGCAGATCGCGCAGCCGATCCTCGACGACGTGATGAAGGGCGGCAGGCCCGACGTCATCTCCGTCGGCTTCCTGTTCGCCCTGTGGTCCGGGTCCCGCGCCGTGAACGTCTTCATCGACACCATCACCGTCATGTACGGCCTCGACGGGGTCCGCGGCATCGTCAAGACCCGGCTCGTGGCGTTCGCCCTGTTCATCGCGGCCCTGCTGATCGGCTCGGTGGCACTGCCGCTGATGGTGGCGGGGCCGGACGCGGTGGTGCGGATCGTGCCCTGGTCGGCGACGGTGGTGCAGGTCCTGTACTGGCCCGTGGTGATCATCCTGTCCATCGCCTTCCTGACCACGCTGTACCACCTGTCGGTACCGGTGCGCTCACCGTGGATCGAGGACGTCCCCGGCGCGCTGGTGGCGCTCGCCATGTGGGTGCTGGGGAGCTTCCTGCTCCGGATCTACCTCCAGAGCACGATCGAGGGTGCGACGATCTACGGCTCGCTGGCCGCGGCCGTGGCGGTGCTCCTGTGGATCGGGGTGTCGGCCTTCGCGGTCCTGGTGGGCGCCGCGGTCAACGCCGCGATCGACCGCGTCTGGCCGGCGGCGGCGACGGCGGCGGCGCGCGCGGCGAACGAGCGGGTGCGGGAGGCGCAGGTCGCCGAGTACGTCGCCCGGGCGGCCGCACTCCACGACACCGACATCGACCCCGAGGACCCCGACATGCCCTCGGAGTTCCCGGAGCGGTGGTCGCGCTTCCTGCCGCCGGAGGATGTGACGTCGCGGCTGCGGACACACGCGAAGACGACGCACCCCCCGCAGAAACCGGACGATTCCTGAGGGGGGCGGGTCCACCGACCGGCGTCAGACCTTCCAGGTCCCCGCAGCCGCCGCCTCCCTCGCGAAGTCGGCGAAGTCCCGCGGCTCACGGCCGAGAACCTGCCGCACGCCGTCCGACAGATACGCGTTGCGCCCGTCCAGCAGCTGCGTGAACGCCTCCACCAGCGCCTCCACCTCCGGCGCCGGCACCCCGAACCCGAGCAGGTTCTCCCCGTACCGCTGAGGCGACACGGCCCGGTACGTCAGCTCCCGCCCCGTCGCCTTCGCGATCTCCGCGACCGCCTCGCCGAAGGTCAGCAACCGAGGTCCCGACACGGTGAGCGTCTCTCCGGCATACCGGTCCGGCGACACCAGCACGGCCGCCACCACGTCCCCGATGTCCCGCACATCCACGAACGGCTCCCGCACCTCACCGGCCGGAAACACCAACTCCCCGCTCAGCCGCAACTCCTCCACCAACGGCCCCTCGCTGAAGTTCTGCGCGAACCACGCGGCCCGTACGACCGTCCAGTCGGCCCCCGAGGCGTGCAGCGCCTCCTCCGCGTCCCGCGCCCGGTCCTGCCCCCGCGACGACAGCAGCACCAGCCGCCGTACGCCGACCCCCACCGCCTCGCGCGCGACCGCCCCGATCGCCTCGGCGGCCCCCGGAGCGCCGATGTCCGAGGGGTACACCAGGTACGCCGCGTCCGCGCCCCGCAACACCTGCGCCCACGTCGACCGGTCCTGCCAGTCGAACCCCTGCGCCCGCGAGGCCGCCCGGACCGTCAGCCCCGCCGCCTCCGCGGACTGCGCCACCCGGCTGCCCGTACGACCCGAGGCACCGGTCACCACCACCGTCATGTTCCGCGCGTTCTGTGTCATGCCGTCGAGTCAACTGCCGCCCGCCACAAGGGACCATCGCTGAACGGCTCATTCCCATGCGCGCGCGTCTACGCTGGCCGTATGGACGCTCTGGCAGGCCTGCTGGAAGGACCGCGGGCGCGTGGCGCCTTCATGATCCGTGCGTGTTTCGACCCGCCGTGGGCGGTGCGGGTGGAGGACCGGGCGCCGTTGACGGTCATGCTGGTGGTCCGTGGCGACGCCTGGATCGTGCCCGACTCGGGCGAGCGGATCCGGCTCGGCCCCGGCGACCTCGCCATCGCCCGCGGCCCCGACCCCTACACCTGCGCCGACGACCCCGGTACGGCTCCGCAGGTGCTGATCCTGCCCGGCGCGGAGTGCAGCTACCCCGACGGGCGGGCCCTGAACGGCTCCATGGACCTCGGGGTGCGCACCTGGGGCGACCGGCCCGACGGCGGGACGGTGGTCCTCATCGGGACGTATCTGATGGAGGGCGAGATCAGCAACCGTCTCCTGGACGCGCTGCCGCCGCTGCTGTCGCTCACCACCGACGTGTGGGAGTGCCCGCTGACCCCGCTCCTCATGGAGGAGATCGTGCGCGACGAGCCGGGGCAGGAGGTCGTCCTGGACCGGATGCTGGACCTGCTGGTCATCGCGGCGCTCCGGGCCTGGTTCTCCCGGCCCGAGGCGGAGGCACCCGCCTGGTACGCGGCGCTGGCCGATCCTGTCGTGGGGCGGGTGCTGCGGCTGGTGCAGGACGATCCCGCGCATCCCTGGACGGTGGCGTCCCTGGCGGCCAAGGCCGGAGTCTCGCGGGCCGCGCTCGCTCGGCGCTTCACCGAGCTGGTGGGCGAGCCGGTGATGACGTATCTGACCGGATGGCGGCTGGCGTTGGCGGCGGATCTGCTGCGGGGGAGTTCCTCGACGCTCGAGGCGATCGCCCGACAGGTCGGGTACGGAAGCGCCTTTGCGCTGTCCAGCGCGTTCAAGAGGGGGTACGGGGTCAGTCCGCAGGAGTTTCGGGTGCGGGCCGGTGGGGGCTGATCGTAGCCTGGGGGTGTGTACACGGAACGGGCGTCCCGGCTTGCCGGTGCCGTCATCTGGACCGGTGACGGGGCCGGACGTGTGCTGCCCGACGGGTGCATGGATCTGCTCTGGAACGAAGGACGGCTGCTCGTCGCCGGGCCCGACACACGTGCGTACGTCACCGGCGGCGCCCCGAGCGACTGGGCGGGCGTGCGCTTCTACCCGGGGACCGCGCCCGCCTTCCTGGGTGTGCCCGCCCATGAACTGCGCGACCGCCGCGTCGAGTTGGCCGATCTCTGGCCGGCTCCAGAGGTACGGCGGCTGCGGAGCCGTATCGAGAAGGCCCCCGACGCCGCCACGGCGCTCGAAGAGATCGCCCTGGAGCGTGCCACCCCTCCTGACCCCGTTCTGCACGCCCTCGTGACCGCGCTCGACGCGGGCCGCCCGGTCGCCGCGACGGCGGACGAACTCGCCCTGGGAGCACGGCAGTTGCACCGGAGGTCGCTTGCGGCCTTCGGGTACGGGCCGAAGACGCTGGCCCGGATTCTGCGGCTGCGGCGGGCTCTCGTGCTGGCCGGGGCCGGGGTGCCGTTCGCGGAGACGGCGGTGCGGAGCGGGTTCGCGGACCAGGCGCATCTCGCGCGGGACGTGAAGGAGTTGGCGGGCGTGCCGCTCGGGCGGCTACTCGCCGTCGGCTAGCGGGGCGTACAGGTCGACGCCGTTGCCGTCGGGGTCGTGCAGCGAGGCGTACCGCTGCCCCCACTCGGCGTTCCACGGCTTGAGCTCACCGTGGAACCCCTCGCCCACCAGCTCCTCGTACACGGCGTCGACCTCGGCCGGGCTGTCGCACCGCAGCGCCAGCGCGGTGCGGCTGCCGCCGGCCGGTGCCCGCCACGCCGGGTGGAAGGAGCGGACCGTCTCCTCGGTGTCGAGCATCAGCCGCACACCGCCCGGAAGTTCGGCCTCCGCGTGCGGCTGCGTCTGCGACCCTTCGGGGAACGGAAACCCGAGCCGACGGTAGAAGGCGACGGAGGCGGCCATGTCGGAGGCCACCAGACCGATGGCATCGAATCGTGGAGTCATGCCGCCACCGTAGGCAGCGCCCGGACGCCCGGTCTTGAAGGAATCGGACACGTCAGCCGAAGACCACCGGCCCCCGTGGAGTGTCCAGCGTGAAGGAGAGACCCACCGGGCCCTCGGTGAGGGGGAGGTCGGCGTCGAGGGCGGCGAGGAGGGGCCGGATCTCGTCCGGGACCGGGGCGGTCGCGGTCAGGGAGAGCAGGGGAGTGGCGGGAAGGCCCGAGGCCGTCGGGTGGGGGGAGGTGCCCCAGTCGATGAGGAAGGGGACCAGGCCGGAGGGGTTTGGAGCTGCTGCCGCTGGTGTGTTCAAGAGCGTTCTGGTGAGCGGGAGTGCGTGCTGGTGGTCGGTGTTGTGTGCCTGGGTGTCGTGGTGTCGGTTTCAGCGGGGAACTGACGTTCCCTCATCGAATGCGTGACCTTCATGGGTGCCGCTCGTTTCCCATGGCGACGGGATCTTCGGGTGGGGCCGGGCGGGGGTGACAGGGTGGGTGAGCTGAGGAGTCTCGCCGCGCCGTTTGTCGCGTCGGGTCCCGGTGGTGTGGCCGTCCGGACCCGTCTCAAGCACCTGACGCCGGACGATGAGAAGGTGCTGCGCCTGGTCGGCGGGCACCTGGGGTCGCTGGCTTCGAAGGATCTCAAGGCGCGCTGCCGGGACGGCCTAGCGCACTCCGGTCAGGCATGGGCGGTGCGCAAGCGGGAGCTGACGCCGCTTGCTTCGTCGCGGTGGGCGGGCAGTATCACCAAGGCCACGCACGACGAGTGGGCGCTGGCCCGCCGCTGCCAGTCGGCGTACATCCAGAACCTGGAAGCGGGCATCCGCACCATCGAGGACCGGCTGTCGCAGCCGGTCGGGCAGAAGGGCACGAAGAAGGCGCCCGGTGGGTATTGGTCCCAGCGGGAGTGGCATGCGAAGTCCCGGCGGCTGCGGGTGCTGCAGGACCGGCTGGCTGCCGCGCGGGCCGACCGCGACGCCGGCATCGTGCACGTCGTGCGCGGCGGCAAGCGTCTGGCCCGCACCCGCCACTACCTGGAGGCGGCCGGGATCACCGAGGGCGCGTGGCGCCGGGGCTGGGAGGCGGAACGCTGGTTCTGCCAGGCGGACGGTGAGTCCGGCAAGCGGTACGGCAACGAGACGATCCGCGTCAGCCCGGACGGTGAGGTGAGTATCAAACTCCCCGCGCCGCTCACGTATCTGGCGAACGCCCCGCACGGCCGCTATGTCCTGGCCTGCCGGGTCACGTTCACGCACCGAGGAACCGAGTGGGCCGACCGCGTCACGGCCAATCGGGCCATCGCCTACCGCATCCTCCCCCACTCTCGACTTCGCTCGAGCGGGGGGACCCCCATCGACGCCGGCCGGGACCGCTGGTACCTGACCGCCGCCTGGCAGCTCCCGCCCACCCCCGCCCTCACGATCGAGGCCGCCCTCGCCCACGGCGTGATCGGCGTCGACATGAACGCCGATCACCTCGCCGCACGGCGCCTCGACGTCCACGGCAACCCGACCGGCGCCCCGCACCGCTTTTTCTATGATCTGACCGGCACCGCGCCCCATCGTGACGCCCAGGTCCGCCACGCCCTGACCCGCCTCCTGCACTGGGCCCGCACCTGTGATGTGAAGGCGATTGCCGTTGAGGACCTGGACTTCGCCGCCGAGATGACCCGGGAGAAGCACGGCCGCAAGAGGCGGTTCCGGCAGCTGATCTCCGGCTTGCCCACCGGCAAGCTCCGCGCCCGGCTGGCGTCGATGGCCGACGCCACGGGTATCGCGGTCATTGCCGTCGACCCGGCCTACACCTCGAAGTGGGGCGCCCAGCACTGGCAGAAGCCCCTCACCACGAAGAACCGCAAGACCACTCGCCACGATGCTGCTGCCGTGGCGATCGGAAGGCGCGCCCAGGGACACCCGATCCGGCGACGGACGGCACCGCCCCCTGCTCACCGGAGTGATGAGCAGGGGCATCGGACCGTCCAGGCCCGACCGGGTGTCCCCGGGCGTGAGGGAACCCGCCCCCGCATCACCGGACCACGGACACGATCCGTCGGCGCCGAATGCGGGGCGAACGCGGGCAACCAGAACGCCCAACACCGTTCGGAGCGTTCGGCTGAGCATGAGACCTGGCAACAGGGCTCACTTCCGCTCAGCCCCTAGGAACGGTGCTGGGTGTCGCCGTCCGTGAGGCGCCATGTCAGCAGGGTCCCGTCGGGGGTGCGGCGGCTCATCGGGCGGATCTCACCGGGGTCGTAGCCGCGGGCCCGGGCGGTCGCGACCGCCGCGTCCAGGTCCGGGGTCGCGAGGACGAGATGGTCCAGCCGTGCGGGAATCACGTTCACCGCGCCGAGGCTACGCAAAGCGACCGGTCCGATGGAACACCTGTACGGCGATACACCCCTCAGTCCTCTAGTGCGGGAGCAGAGCGAGGCCTGAGCCGGCCCCGTGGCGCGTCCCGTCCGTCCCAGCAGGTCCCCGTACGACCCGCGCTCCCGGACCACGCCGCCGTACGCGGGACGGACCGTCCCCCGGCGGTCCGGGGACTGCGGCAGGTCTCGCCGTGCGCACCTCAGGCCTGTGAGTCTGTGCCGTGCCAAGCGAAACGAGCCGCCCCAGGGGGAACCACGGGGGGAACCACGGCGGTTCGGAAAGGGAGACTTCCATGAGCATGCGCAAGCGGGCCGTCGCGATGGTGATGGCAGCGTTGCTGGGCGCCGGAACCCTCGGCCTCGCCGTGGCGCCGACGGCCAGTGCGGCCTCGTACCACGGCATCGACGGCAACGGTGTGGTCAGCGACGACTGGCAGGACGAGGAGAACCTGGGCGTCGACGACCACGCCGACAGCAACGCCACGGCCCTGTGGCAGTCCGTCCTGTACGCGGACGGCGCCAAGTGGCAGGACGAGGACGGGGACTGGCACAACTACTCCAAGAGCCAGATCGACGGCTCGTTCGGCCCGGAGACCGAGTCGGCCACGCAGTGGTGGCAGGAGCGCTACGGCCTCACCGACAACGACGGCGTGGTCACCGACCAGACCTGGGAGTTCGCCCAGCAGTGGCTCCACGGCCCGGTCTCGGGCGGCGGCGTCCGCTACGACGGCGACAAGCGGGACGTCGACTTCAAGCGGGTCAGCGGCAAGTACCGCGTGAAGCTCAAGGGCACCGGCCCCTGGCGGATCGCGTACTACGAGCAGGTGGGCTGACCGCCGCCGACGGGGGAGCGGGCGGCCGTACGGTCACCCGCCCCTCGACGGCCACGCCCACAGCACCCCCGCCACCAGCATCACGATGACGGCGAACGCGGCCAGCGCCGCCGTACGCCATCGCCGGTACTCGAGGCCGGGCCCCGTCGGCACCGCCCCCTCGGTCGCCACGACGGCCACCACCGTGCCGTACGGCCAGACCGGGGCGGCCAGGTCCCACAGCGCCAGCAGCCGCGCCTGATCCGCGCCCGCCACCCGGCACAGCGCCTCCACCGCCCCGCGCGGCGGCTGCTTGGCCCCGCTGAGATACCGCTGCCAGGACGACTTGCTGTACGCGGTGCGCCGCGCCAGCTCGGCGAGGCTCAGATCCGTACGGTCCTTGAGGTGGCGCAGCTGCTCGACGAGATGCCGCGCCTCCCTCGGAAGTGACTCCGGCAGCGGCCGCCAGCGCGTCATGGTCGTCCCCCCACTGCTCGCCGCCGCCCTCGTCGGGGCGGCGGCTCCCTCCCCGCCGCATCGTTCGACGCCCGCCCGCCCCGGCCAGTTCCCGCCGCCCACAGATGACCGAAGGTGAACGAAACCGGTGGTCAGTGGCACACGCAGCCGACACGAGGAGGCACGGGCCGACCGGGGGAGGCGTACGCCGGGGCACTGGGCGCAGCGACGCGATTCAGCCGGCCGGCGGGGCCGTGCTCGCCCGCTCCACCAACCGCGTCGACAACTCGGTCCGGGTGCTCTCCGGGCGGTCGCCCTCCATCATGCGGACCAGCAGGCGCAGAGCGGTTGCCGCCATCTCTGACAGCGGTTGGCGGACCGTGGTGAGGGCCGGGGTGGTCCAGCGGGCCTCCGGCAGGTCGTCGAAGCCCACGACGCTGATGTCGTCCGGCACGCGCAGGCCCCGTTCGGCCAGGGCCTCGTACACGCCGAGGGCCATGCGGTCGGAGCAGGCGAAGACCGCGGTGGGCGGTTCGGGCAGGTCCAGGAGTTCCAGCGTGCGGCGGTGGGCCGCGCTCTCGTCGAAGCCTGCGTGGCGGACGTACTCGGGCCGCTGCCGTATCCCCGCCGCAGCGAGCGCGGAACGGTAGCCCGCCACGCGCGCGCTGCTGCACACCTTGCGCTGGTGGCCGGCGACGACCCCGATGCGTTCGTGCCCCAGCGCCAGCAGGTGCTCGGTCGCAGTGACCCCGCCCTGCCAGTTGGCCGCGCCCACCGAGACGACGCCCGGCGGCGGCTCCAGGACCGGGTCGATCAGGACGTACGGGATGCGGTGCTGGTCCAGCCAGCCGTACTGCGACGACGTCAGCTCGGCCAGGTTGAACAGCACCCCGGAGGAACCGCGCGCGGTGAGTTTGTCCAGCCAGCCGCGCTCCGGGCGCCCGGCCCGGGTGCGGTTCGGCCCGGCCGAGACGACCACCTCGAGACCCGCGTCGTGGGCGGCCGCCTCCACCCCGTGCAGCACCGCACCCGACCAGGAGGTCTCCAGCGAGTGCACGACCAGGTCGACCAGTCCCGACGCCTTCGCCGCGTCGAACCTCGGTCTGCGGACGTAGCCGAGCCGGTCCAGCGCCTCGGTGACCCGGCGGCGGGTCTCGGGGGCCACGTCCTCCCGCCCGTTGACCACCTTGGAGGCGGTCGGTACCGACACGCCCGCCTCCCGGGCCACGACCGCCAGCGTGGGACCGGCCGCCACGCTCGCACTCCCCGTGCGGACCATCGGGAACCACCTCTCCGGCCCGCCCGAGGGCCATGAAAGTTTTCGACCAGCGCGGAAACAGTAAGCGCTTCCTACCCTAGGTTCGCCCGGTGAAGTCGGGAAGAGGTCGGGCTTCGCGGGTCTTCAAGTCCCCCTGGCTTTCGAAACTTCGAACGCTACCCGCAGCTCAGGCGGAACCCGGTGAAGTCGGCCGTGAAGGCCGCGCTGACCAGGTCCACAGCGTGGATTCCGGCCATCGCGCCCGTGAACCGGAGCTTGGATCCGTGGTCGTCGGAGAGGCGGGTGAAGTCCAGTTCCGGGCCGACGGGTGTCCGTACGCCGTCGGCGCCCAGGGACCAGAAACGAGCCACCCCATCCTCCACGGTCACGCCGAGCGTGAAGGCGCTTTCCGTGTGGACGTCGACCACGGCCACCTGCCGGGTGCCGCCCTCGTCCCGCTCCACCAGGCTGAGCACGGTCCGTCCGCCGCCGCCTTGCCACTGCTGGCCGCGCTGCTCCTCGCCCTCGGGCTCCGCCCAGGTCAGGTCGAGGGCCAGATAGGACTCGGTGTTGTACCAGAGCACCAGACCGGCGGCCTGGGTGAACGTGGTCGGCCGGGCCTCCACGGTGACCTCGGCCTCCGCCCGGTGCTCGGTGATCCGCTGGGCCAGCAGGCTGTGCGCCCACCACGACTCGGGCCCGTGCCGCCCACGCAGCCGGATCCAGCCAGGCCGGGCGGCGGCGTCCACCCAGGAGGGATCGGGCGCGGCCCGCAGAGTGCTCCAGGGCCAGCCCAACGGACCACCCGAGAGCGCGGGTTGCCTGGACGACCGCGGGTGGGTTGGTACGGCGGTCTGGACTGCCGGGTGCGGTTGCGGCGGGGTGCCGGGCTGAGTCTGGGGTCCGGGGTGTATTGGTGTGCCGGGGTGGGGCTGCGGTCGTGGGTGTGTTGGTGGGGCGGCGTCGATTGCCGGACGTGGTTGGGCTGGTGTGGCGATCTGGGCCGGGGGCCGCGGGTGCGTCGGTACGGCGGTCCGGATTGCCGGTGCGCCGGTCTGAGCCGGCGGCCCCAGGGACGTCCGTGTGCTGATCCGGACCTCTGGGCCCGGATGGGCCGGGGCGGCGGTCTCGTTCTCTGGCCCTGGGGGCGCCGGGGCAGCGGCCTCGCCCTCCACCCGTGGGTGGGTCGATACGTCGACCTCGATCGAAGGATGCGGACCCCCGTGCCGCAGCCTCGGCCAGCCCTCTGTGTCCCAGGTCAGCGCCTGGATGGCCGTCTCGCGGCCGAGTGGGCAGCGTGGGCCGTTCGGCGTGTTCAGGGGGCGGGCCGTGAGGTGACTCAGTACCCAGCTTCCGTCGGGAAGGTGGACCAGTTCGCCGTGTCCGGCCTTCTGCAAGGGCAGCGAAGGGTCGTCCCGGGACGTCAGCAGCGGCCGGTCGTCCAGCTCGTACGGGCCGGTGATCTCCCGGCTGCGGGCCACCAGTACCCCGTGCTCGAAACCCGTGCCGCCCTCGGCGAGGACGAGGTAATACCAGCCGTCCTTGCGGACCAACTTCGGCCCCTCGACGAGCCGTTCGTGCTGGAGCAGCAGGTGCGTGTCACCGACGGGCGCCAGCGTCTGCCGGTCCAGCTCGGTCAGCACGATCCCCGCGAAGCGCCGGCCGCCGGGGCGGTGGTCGTTCTGGAGATTGAGCAGCCACAGCCGGCCCTCGTCGTCGTGGAAGAGCGCGGGGTCGAATCCATGGCTCGCGATCCGCCGCGGTGCCGTCCACGCGCCGACCGCCTCCGTCGCCGTGGAGAAAGCCGCCGTAGAGACATACGTGTCCGTGTCGAAGTACGGCGTTCCGACCGAGCGGACGATCGAATAGACCACCCAGAACCGCTCGCCGTCCCAGCTCAGGGAGGGTGCCCAGATGCCGCCCGAATCCGGGACGCCCGCGAGGGAGTCGCCCGGGACGGCGCCCTCGACATGGCCCGCGTACTCCCAGTGCGCGAGGTCGCGCGAGCGGTGCAGCGGGATCGTCGGGAACCACTCGAAGGAACTCGTCGCCACGTAGTACCAGTCGCCGACGCGGACCATCGACGGGTCGGGGGCGAAGCCGCGGATCACCGGGTTGTGCAGCAGGGTCACTTGAGGGCTCCGAGGGTGACTCCGGAACGCCAGTAGCGGCGCATCGCGACCATCATGATCGCCATCGGGACGATGGACAGCAGGGCGCCGGTGAGGACCAGACTGGTGAGGTCGACGCCGGACTCCAGACGTTTGCCGGACCAGTTGTAGAGACCGATGTTGAGCGTCCAGTTGTTCTCGCCGCGCAGCACGGTCAGCGGCAGGAAGAAGGCGTTCCAGGTGTTCACGAAGGCCAGCAGGAACACCGTCGCGCCACCCGTGGTCATCATCCGCAGCACGATGCTGAAGAAGATCCTGAGCTCTCCGGCGCCGTCGATACGAGCCGCCTCCAGGAGCTCGAAGGGGATCGTGGCCTCCGTGTACACCTTGGCGAGGTACACGCTGAACGGGTTGATCAGACAGGGGATCAGCATCGCCCAGGGCGTGTCCACCAGGCCGATCTCCGAGAACAGCAGGTACAGCGGCAGTGTGAGCAGCGCGATCGGGATCAGGAAGGAACCGACCACGCACGCGAAGACGAGGTTGCGGCCCGGGAAGTCGAAGCGCGCGAGGCCGTAACCGGTTGCCAGCGCCAGCAACGTGCCACCCAGCGAGCCGACACCGGCGTAGAGGAAGGAATTCGCCGTCCAGCGCAGGAAGATGCCGTGCTCGTAGGTGAACAGCTGATGCAGGTTGTCCCACAGATGCCAGCCGGAGAACCACAGTCCGTTGGACTGGTAGAGCCCGGTGCGGTCCTTGGTGGAGGCGACGATCAGCCACCACACAGGGAAGAGGCTGTAGACGCTCGCGAGGGACAGCCCGACGAGCAGGAACCGCTGCCCGCCGCGCGAACGGGCCGCCGGATCGGGCTCGGTGAGACGGCGGACGGGCCGGGTCTTCGTGGGTTCCTCGATGAGGGTCATCAGTCGGTCTCCTTCGAGGTGAACCGGTAGAACAGGAAGGAGGCGACGCCGAGGATCAGGGCGAGCAGCACCGAAAGGGCCGCCGCGTAGTGGTAGTTGCCGGCGTTGAACGCCTGGTTGTAGATGATCATGATCGGGGTGAAGGAGTCGCTGACCGTCTGCGGGGTGACGTTCCGGAAGAGCGCGGGCTCGTTGAAGATCTGGAGCATCTGGATGATGGAGAGCATCCCCGTCAGCACCAACGCCCCCCGCACGAACGGGATCTTGATGCTGCGGGCGATCCGCAGCTCGGAGGCCCCGTCGAGCCGCGCCGCCTCGAACAGGTCGCGGGGCACGCCCTGGAGCGCCGAGTAGATGATGACCATGTTGTAGCCGATGCCGTGCCAGGTCAGCAGGTTGCCGATGGACGGCCACACCATCGAGGGCGCGAAGAAGTTCCAGGAGAACCCGAAGATCTCGCCGAGCGGGGTGAGCGGGCCGACGTCCGGGCTGTAGAGGTTCAGCCACACGATCGCGGCGACCACACCCGGGATCATGTACGGCACCAGCAGCAGAATCCGGAACCGGCCGGCCATCCGGGAGCTGAGCGCGTCCAGGAACAGGGCGAGGACGAGACTGACCAGCAGCATGATCGGGATCTGCACGCAGGCGAACAGCACCACCCGCAGCACGGAGCCCATGAACGCCGAGTCGGTCAGCCCCTGTTGGTAGTTGTCCAGACCGGAGAACTCGTCGGTCGTGCCACCGAGCCCCAGCCCGGAGGACTGCGACCGGTACAGCGACTGGTAGACGGCGTACCCGATCGGCAGCAGGTACAGGAAGACGAAGCCGAGCTGGAAGGGCACCGTGAAGGCGGCACCCTTCCAGCGCAGGGAGCGAATCATCAGTAGCAGCCCTCAGCCTCTAGCCCTTGACGCTGATGCCGCGGGACTTCAGGTCGTCGACCGTCCACTCCTGCATGTGGGCGAGGAGCTGGGTCACCGTCTGCTCCTTGCTGACCACCTTGGCCCAGCCGGCCTGCATCTCGGTGAACATCGCGGTCCAGTTCGGCCCGAAGGTCCAGTCGGTGGTGACGGTCTTCAGGCTGTCCTTCACGACCTGCTGCCCCGCCTGGTAGTTGGAGCCGAGCAGCTTCTCCGAGACTGCCTCGGGCACGTACGAGTCACTGTCGGCCAGCGCCGGCATCACGCCGTTGCCGGTCTCCGGGTTGGCCATCGTCTTGACCGCGCCGGTGTTGGTGGACATCCACAGCGCGGCCTCGGCGGCCTGCTCCTGGTTCTTGCACCCCTTGGTCACCAGCGTCACACTGCCGGTCAGGTTGGTGCCCGCCGGGGTCTTGGCGGCCTCCCCGGTGAACGTCGGCCAGGGCGACAGCCCCCAGTCCCCGAAGGACTTGGTGAAGTTCTGCACCATGCCGGCCATCTGCCACGTCGAGATCTGCCGGGTGGCGGTCCCGCCGTTGTCGTAGTTGCGCTGCACGGCGGCATAGTCGGCGAACGACAACTTGCTGTTGAGGTCGTTGTCGATGATCTCCTGGATCACCTTGGCGGCCTTCAGCGTGCCCGCGTCCTGGAAGTCCACCTTCCAGGAGTTGCCGTCGATGGAGTACCAGTGCGCCCCGGCCTGCATGGCCAGCACCTCGAGCGTGCTCGGGTCCTCACCGGCGTAGTTGGTGATCTTGATGCCGTGCTTCTTCAGCTCCTTGCCCGCGGCGATGAACTCGTCCCAGGTCGTCGGGGCCTTGATGCCGTACTTCTTGAAGATGTCGGTGCGGTAGATGGTGAAGTTCGGCGACGAACTGGTCGGCACGCCGTACGACTTCCCCTGCACCTGCGCACTCGCCCACGACCCGGTGTTGAACTTGCTCTTCTCGCCCTCGACGTACTGGGAGATGTCGGCGAGCGCGCCCTGCGCGACCCAACTGGTGACGTATTCGGCGGTGTTCTGGACCAGACAGGGCGCGTTGCCCGCCTTGACCGCGTTGGTCAGCTGCTTCTGCATGGTCAGCTGGTCGGTGACCTTCGTGTACTTCAGCTGGATGTTCTTGTGCGAGGCGTTGAACGCCTTGACGACGGCGTCCTGGCCGTTGGCCCAGCCCCAGAAGGGGAGGGTGACAGGCCCCGACGACTGCGAGTCGCCGGAACCGTCCGACCCGCCGCACGCGGTGAGCAGACCTGACAACGCGAGTCCCGCAACGGCGACGCGGGCGAACCTTCTCCGGGGGCTGCTGAAGTTCATCTGACCGTGTTCCTTCGGGAAGTAGGGCGTCTCGGAGAGGAGAGAGGGGGATCGGCGGCTCGGTGTCGGCCGGAAACGGCGGCCGGAAGTTTCCTCGGCTCGCGGTTGCGGGGGGTCGGCCCAGCAGAAGCTGTAGTAACCGGTTGCTGGGACGGTAGGCCGACGGTCCTGCGGTTAGCAAGAGGTAGACGGCAATTTGTTACGCCGGTTTGTCCGTGGGGTTAGGCCCGTGCGCGCGTCCCGCGACCGCAGAGGCCTGACGTACTACCAGTTCAGAGGCCTGTGGACGCAACGAACGCAAGCCCCGGCGGTCCGCCGGGACGGCCCGACCAGGCCCTGATGATCTATGGAAACCGTTTACGAAACGATCTCTTTCTTCCGTTGCTAGACGGGTTGTGCGGGCGGTCGTACGGAGTGCCGAACGACGACATGGGTGCCCAGCACCAGATGGTCCCCGTCGGCCCCCTTGCGTCGCGCCCCGCCCCCCTCACGCCGGTCGGCGACGGCCCGCAGGGCGACCCGTCCCATCTCCTCGTAGGGCACGTGGACGGTGGTGAGCTGCGGGGTGAGCTGCGAGGCGAGCGGGATGTCGTCGTACCCGACGATCGACACGTCCTCGGGCACCCGCAGCCCGGCCGCGCGCAAGGCCTGCATGGCACCGGCGGCGACGACATCGGTCCCGGCGAGGACGGCGGTGAAGTCGAGTCCGTCGCGCAGACATTCCTCGACGGCCGCGTACCCGTGCTCGTAGTCGTAGGGGCCGTGCCGCACCATGGTGGCCGCGAACGGCACGCCGTACGCCTCGAAGGCGCGCCGGGCCCCCTTCAACCGCCCCTGGGCGGTGGTGAGTTCGGCATGGCCCGGCAGTACGAGCACCTTGCGGTGCCCGGCCGACAGCAGATGGCTGGCCATGGCGTAGGCGCCGCCCTCGTTGTCGTAGTCGACGGTCGTGGCCGGCACGGCACCTTCCAGCGGGGGCCGTCCCACGAGCACGAGATGCGACCCGGCGGCGTCCAGGGAACGGGCGAATCGGGCCATGCGCAGCTGGTACTCGTCGTAGTCGTAGGCGCCGCCGAGCAGCACCACGGCCGCGACCCCCTGCTGGCGCATGAGGTTGACGAGGGCGAGCTCGCGCTCGGGATCGTCCCCGGTGGTCCCCACGAGGGAGAGCCAGCCGCGCAGTGTGGCGGCGCCTTCAACTCCCTTGGCCACATGGGCGAACGCGGCACCGGTGATGTTGTTGATGAGGATCGCGACGGTCGGTGTGCCGCCCCCGGCGAGCGACCGGGCGTGCGCGTTGGTGACGTAGTCCAGGTCGCGCACGACCTTCATCACCTTGCGGCGCAGGTCCTCGGAGACCGGATAGTTCCCGGACAGCACCCGCGACACACTGGCCACGGACACCCCGGCCCGCTCGGCCACGTCCCGGATGGTGGCCCGTCCGACGTCCCCGGACGCCTTGCGCTGACTCACCCTTGCGGCTCCCTTAACGGTAGTGGCCCGGACCCAGGGTCCGGAAACCGTATCCCATTGTTACTCCAGCACGATCCCGACGGCGCAAGCCACCGGCGGGCGGCAAGTGCCCACCAACGTGGCCTGCACCCCGGACACCGGCCGTGAGGGAGCCGGAGGGGGCGCGTCGGTGTCGAGAGGCCATGGGGGCACCTCCCGCTCGAGCGAAGTCGAGAGTGGGGGAGCGCGGAGGCGCGCAGCGCCGAGCACGATCGGCCTCTCGACACCGACTGAGGCGCCCCCGTAGGCGACCGAACCAAGGTGGTGCGGGCAAGTGCAGTGACCCGGGAGCAGGTGAGACAGCCGGGGTGACTGAAGTGACCCGGGAGCAGGTAATCCGGCCGGCGTGACTGCAGCGACCCGGGCCCACCTCAAGCCACCCGAGCCATATCCGCATACCGCACCTCATGCTCCAACCCCACCCCGGCCCCCACCCGTTCCAGCTCCTCCACCACGATCCGCCCCAGCCGCTCCAGCTCGTTCCCGAGCGACCCGGCGATGTGCGGTGTGAGAAACACGTTGGGCAGCCGGTACAGCGGCGACTCCGCGGGCAGCGGCTCGGGCTCCGTGACGTCGAGCACCGCGCGCAGCCGCCCGGAGACCAACTCGTCGGTGAGCGCGTCGGGATCGACCAGTGCTCCCCGGGAGGTGTTGATGAGCACACCTCCGTCCCGGATCAACCCGAGCCGGGCTCTGTCGAGCATCCGATAGGTGTCCGGAATGTCGGGCGCATGCAGGGAAACGATGTCGCTGTGCCGCAACAGGTCGTCCAGCGACAGGAGTTCGGCCCCCAGCGCGGCGGCCTCCGCGGGACTCACGTACGGGTCGTGCAACAGGACCGTGAAGTCGAACGGCCGTAGCAGCTCCAGCAACCGCCGCCCCACCCGGGACGCCCCGATGACCCCCACCCGCCGCCCCACGTTTCCCATGCCCGCGGTCTCGGCGGGCGGCGGATACGCATGGGTGGCCCGGAACCGCTCCCGGTGTTCGAACGCGTCCTTCCCGCACAGCATGATCATCGCGAGCGTGTACTCCGCGACCGGCAGCGCGTTGCCGGTGACCGCGCTGGAGACGGTGATTCCGCGTTCCCACACGGCGTCGCCGACGAGGGAGCGGACGGAGCCCGCAGCGTGCAGGACGGTCCGCAGCCGGGGCGCGGCGGTGAGGACGCCGGTGTCGAGACGGGGGCAGCCCCAGCCGGTGATCAGCACGTCGGCCCGGGCCAGGGCGTCCGCCGCGGCGGGGTCGGTGAAGTCCTGGACGACGAGCGCGGGGTCGAGGCCGGCGGCCTCGCTCAGCCGGGTCATCAGGGGTGGGGGGAAGAGCAGGGGGAGGTGCACGGGATCCATCGCGAACACGGCCCTGGGTGGCTGAGGGCTGGGCATGTCACTCCTGACGCACTGAGTGGAAACAGTTTCTGAAAACGTCTTCTACGGCAGATCTACCGTAGGTCCGGCCTCCAAGGGTGGTCAATCGCTGAAGAGAGCTGGATGACAACCGGTTTCTCCCGCGAGACCGTGTCGGCGAGGTTACACAGTCTTTTCGAAAGTTCGTCAAGCCTCTTGACGCCGTTTCCAGCCAGGGCCGAAGCTCTGCCCCAACGCGGCAACCGGTTGTCTACCAGCCGCCGCGTCCCATGAACGGACAGATCAGGAGGTGGTGCGCCGTGCGCCCACATGCCGGTGCCGCGGTGAGCCGCCGCCGTTTTCTCTCCCTTTCCGCGGGCGGTGCCGTGGTGGGGGCGGCAGCGCTGAGCGGCTGTGCGATGCGGGTGTCGAGCGCGGTCGGCGGCTCCGGCGAGACCGTCACGGTCATGGCCAAGGCCGACGACATCTCCCCGGAGCTGATCAAGCAGGCCCAGACGGACATCGGCGTCAAGATCAACACGGTGCTGTACAGCACCAGCAAGCTGATCGCGATGATGACCAACGGCAACCCGCCCGACCTGGTGCGCGGTGTCGGCGCCGTGGACGCCCCGTACTACGCGGCCCGGGGCGTGATGGAGGACCTGGACCCGTACTTCGCGAAGAGCAGCGTCCTCAGGCCGGCCGACCTGGACCCGGTCAACGACCTGTGGCGCTACGACGGCCGTACCCAGGGCAAAGGCCCGCGCTACGGCATGGCGAAGGACTTCTCCCAGGACTCGATGTTCTGGTACAACACCGCCCTGTTCGACCAGGCGGACGTCGACTACCCGCCCGAGCTGGACCCGGTCACCTACGAGGAGTGGCTGGACAAAGCGAAACGGCTCACCCGCCGCAAGAACGGCCAGACCACCGTGTTCGGCGGCAGCTACAACGGCGTGCTCACGCCCAACCTCCTGGCGACCCTCACCGTGGCCGCCGGCGGAAACCTCTTCACCGACGACTACTCCCGGGTCGACTTCACCACCCCCGAGGCCCGCAAGGCGCTCGGCTGGTACATCGACTACTGCCGGACCAAGGTCGGACCCAGCATCATCCAGCCCGACCCCAACGCCTGGGACGGACCCACCTTCCAGGCGAACCGGCTCGCCATGTCGAACTCGGGCTACTGGCTCGGCGGCCTGATCAACGCGGACAAGAAGCTCGCGCCGCTCTCCCGGCTCGCTCCCGCGCCGTACTTCGAGGGCGGCCGACGGGTCAGTCCCTGCCAGGCCGGCACCGGCTTCTGGATCCCGAGCACGTCGCACCACAAGGACGCCGCCTGGCGGGTCTTCGAGTGGTTCTTCGGTGAGGCACCGGCCAAGGCGCGCGCCTCCGGCGGCTGGGGCATCCCGACCCTGAAGTCGCTGCGCCCACTGATGCCCACTCAGGAGGACTACCAGAAACGGGTGTTGACGGTGCAGGAGGCCGAGCTGAAGCACTACTCGGTGATCGCCTTCACGCCGTACGCCACCGCGGACTCGCTCCTCGCCCTCTTCAACCAGATCGCCCCGGCCGCCATGAACGGCGCCATCTCCGTCGACACCCTCGCGGGGCGCCTGAACTCGGCCATGAACGCTCAGCTCAAGCGCGGTAAGGAGCAGGTGGGATGACGGTCGATCAGATCCCCTCGGTCACGGACCGGCGCGGTTCCGCCCCGGCGGCGGGGCCGGCCAACTCCCGGTCGCACACCTCCATCGCCACCCGCAGGCACCGGGCGTTCTACATGTTCGCCTCGCCGTGGATCATCGGCTTCGCGCTGCTGACCATCGCGCCGATGGCGTACGCGCTGTGGCTGAGCTTCACCACCTTCGACGGCATCTCGCCCCACTGGCACTACGTCGGATTCGGCAACTACCGCGAGCTGTTCTCCGACTCGCAGACCTGGCAGTCGCTGGGCCGCACGGGCCTGTTCGCGATCACCTCGGTGCCCCTGTCGATCGTCGCCGGACTCGGGCTCGCCGTACTGGTGAACCGGCCGCTCAAGGCACGTGGGCTGTTCCGCACCTTGCTCTATCTGCCGGCGGTGGTGCCTCCGGTGGGCGCGGGCATCGCGTTCAAGCAGCTCTTCGACCAGAACTCCGGTGCCGCCAACGGTGTGCTGAACCTCTTCGGCATCGACGCCCTCGGCTGGCTCGCCGACCCCTACGCCCGCTACGTACTGATCATGACGGTGCTCTGGACCGCCGGAAACATCATGATCATCTCGCTGGCCGGGCTCCAGGACATCCCCCGAGAGCTCCTCGAAGCGGCCCGTATCGACGGCGCGAGCGCCTGGCGGAGCTTTTGCAGCATCACGGTGCCGCTGCTGTCGCCGGTGCTGCTCTTCCAGACCGTGACCGGGGTCATCGCCTCGGTGCAGACCATCATGCCGCTGCTGCTGGCCCCCGACCCGACCCCGGCCGGCATCACCGCGCTCCCGCAGTCCAACTACCTCTACATGATGCACGTGTTCGCGGAGTACTTCGCGTTCGGCCGCTACGGTTACGCCTCCGCGCTGCTGTGGGTGCTCTTCGTCCTGATCCTCGTCGCGACCGGACTGATCTTCAAGGCCACGTCCGGCGTGGTGTTCTACAACGTCGACCCGGAGGCGAAGAAGTGACCGCCACCAGCCTCACCCCGAAGCGCGGCCCGCGCCTGCGCGTCAACCGCCTCGTCCTGTACACGGTCCTCGTCGCGATCACCGGTCTGTTCCTCGGCCCCTTCGGCTGGCTGGTCATCTCCGGCCTCAAGACCCCGGCCGAGCTGGCGGCCTCGCCGGTGCACTGGCTGCCCGACCATGTGCAGTGGCACAACATCGCCGACGCCTTCAACCTCATCGACTTCCTGGGATACGCCCGCAACTCCCTGATCATCGCGCTCATCTACGCCACCCTCGTGACGCTCAGCTCCGCCTGGGTCGGCTTCGGCTTCGCCCGCCTCGAAGCCCCCGGCAAAAAGACCCTGTTCGGCATCCTGCTCGGCTCGATGATGCTGCCCCAGATGATCACCCTGCTGCCGACCTACCTGATCTTCGCCAAGCTCGGCATGGTCGACACATACTGGCCGTGGGTGCTGTGGGGTCTGTCCTCCGCCCCCTATCTGGTCTTCCTCTTCCGGCAGTTCTTCGCGGGGCTGCCCCGGGAACTGGAGGAGGCCGCGATCGTCGACGGCTGCGGCTACTCGGCCATCTTCTGGCGGATCTTCCTCCCGCAGTCCTGGCCGGTCCTCTCCGCGAGCTTCGTGATCGCCTTCACCTGGACCTGGGGCGACTACATCGCCCCGCAGCTCCTGCTGTCCACGGACCGCACCACCCTCGCGGTCGCCGTCATGTCCACCTACGTCACCTCGGCCGGCACCCCTGTCACCAACCTCCAGGCCGCGGCCTCGGTGATGTACGTCGTGCCGATCCTGCTGATCTTCCTCGTCGCCCAGCGCGGTTTCGTCGCCGGCATGTCGACGACCGGCCTCAAGTAGTCGTCCCCGTACCCCTGTTCGCAAGGAGTTCCGAATGAACACGCCGTTGTCCCGCCGTACGGCTCTCCAGGCGGCCGGCGCCACCGTGCTCGCCGCCGGCCTCACCCACCTGACGGCCACTGCGGCCCGGGCCGACGACACCGCCGCCGTCACGCCGGAGTTGGTCACCTACCCCCGCCCGTCCGCCATGCCGACCAACACCAGCTTCAAGGTGCGGGTCCGTACCGCCCCCGACGGCGAGTGGCAGACCCTCGACATCTGGCGGCCCCAGCTGGGCGAGATCAACCCCACCACCGGGTCCAGCAAGACCTACAACTCCTCGCTGGCGTACTTCGACTTCCAGGGCTCCGTCGAGGTCGAGGTCACCTACCTCAAGGGCGGCACCGCCAAGGTCCGGGTGCGGCCGGACTCCTACGGCATCAAGCCCGAGGTGCTCGGTGACACCCTGCGCTTCACGCTCGACCAGCCGCGCAACCTCGTCGTCCAGATCAACGACGACATCTTCGACTGTCTCCACCTGTTCGCCCGCGCGATCGAGAAGAACAAGCCCGCGCAGGACGACCCGGACGTCCTCTACTACGGCCCCGGCGTCCACACCACCGCCGACGGCACCCTGCTCGTCCCCTCCGGCAAGACCGTGTACCTCGACGGCGGCGCCGTCCTCAAGGCGACCGTGATCTTCCGGAACGTGGAGCACGCCGGGATCGCCGGCCGGGGCGTGCTCGCCGGGACCGCGGGCGGCGGGGCCCTGGTGGAGAGTTCGCGGAACATCTCCATCGGCGCCGTCACCGTGCTCAACCCGAACGGCTACGCCGTCCAGCTGGGCGAGGCCACCGGCGTCACCATCAAGGGTCTCGGCTCCTTCAGCTCCAAGGGCTGGGGCGACGGCATCGACGTCTTCTGCTCCAGCAACGTCGTCATCGACGGCGTCTTCATGCGCAACTCCGACGACTGCATCGCCATCTACACCCACCGCTGGGACTACTACGGCGACACCACCGACGTCACCGTCCGCAACTCCACGCTCTGGGCGGACGTCGCCCACCCCATCAACGTCGGCACCCACGGCAACACCGACAACCCCGAGACGCTGAAGAACCTGCGCTTCAAGAACCTCGACATCCTCGACCACCGCGAACCGCAGATGAACTACCAGGGCTGCATCGCCCTCAACCCCGGCGACTCCAACCTGATCAAGAACGTCCGCATCGAGGACGTGCGGATCGAGGACTTCCGCTGGGGCCAGGTCATCTACATGAAGGTCATGTACAACACGAAGTACAACACCTCGGTCGGCCGCGGCATCGAGAACGTCTACGTCAAGAACCTCAGCTACACGGGCACGAACGCCAAGCCGTCGCTCTTCCTCGGCTACGACGCCCACCACGCCATCAAGGACGTCACCTTCGAGAACCTGGTGATCAACGGCCTTGTCGTCGCCGACTCGATGAAGAAGCCGAGCTGGTACTACACCACGGACACGATCCAGTGGTTCTCCAACGAGCACGTCACGAACCTCAGGTTCATCACCACCGCCGAGGCCGAGGCGGCCGCCGCGTCATGAGCACCGTGCCCCAGAGAACCATCGCTCCGAGCCGCCGGGGCTTCCTCGGCGGCACGGCCGCCCTGCTGCTGGTGGCGGGCGCGAGCGGACTGCTCGCGCCCGGCACCGCCCGGGCCGCGGACCAGAAAGCCGGCAGCCGCGCCTTCACACACCCGGGCCTGCTGCACAGCGCCGACGACCTCGCCCGTATGAAAGCCGCGGTCGCCGCCAAGCAGTCCCCGGTCTACGACGGCTACCTGGCGTTCGCCGCCCACGCGCGCTCCAAGTCGACGTACCCGATCCAGAACACCGGCCAGATCACCTCCTGGGGCCGCGGCCCCACCAACTTCCAGAACCAGGCCGTCGCCGACTCGGCCGCCGCCTACCAGAACGCCCTCATGTGGGCGGTCACGGGCAACCGCGCCAACGCCGACAAGGCCCGCGACCTCCTCAACGCCTGGTCGGCCTCCCTCACGATGATCACGGGCGCCGACGGCCCGCTCGGTGCCGGACTCCAGGCCTTCAAGTTCGTCAACGCGGCCGAACTCCTGCGCCACACCGGCTACGACGGCTGGGCGGAGACGGACATCGCCCGCTGCGAGCGGTCCTTCCTGGACGTCTGGTATCCGGCCGTCTCCGGCTACATGCTCTACGCCAACGGCAACTGGGACCTGACGGCCCTGCAGACCATCCTGGCCATCGGCGTGTTCTGCGAGGAGCCCACTCTCTTCGAGGACGCCCTGCGCTTCGCCGCGGCCGGCGCCGGCAACGGCTCCATCGCCCACCGCGTCGTCACCGACGCGGGCCAGGGCCAGGAGGCCGGCCGCGACCAGGGCCACGAACAGCTCGCGGTCGGCCTGACCGGGGACATCGCCCAGGTCGCCTGGAACCAGGGCGTCGACCTGTGGGGCTACGACGACCACCGGATCCTCGCCAACTTCGAGTACGCGGCCCGCTACAACCTGGGCGGCGACGTCCCCTTCACCCCCGACCTCGACCGCACCGGCAAGTACATCAAGACGACCGTCTCCGCGATCGGCCGCGGCACCCTGCCCCCGGTCTACGAGATGGCCTACGCCCACTACGCCGGTGTCCGCGGCCTCGACACCCCGAACACCAAGGCGGCCGTCTTCCGCGGCACCGGCGGCACCCGGGTCGTCGAGGGCAGCAACGACGACCTGCCGAGCTGGGGGACCTTCGCCTACGCGGGAACCACGGCACCCGCGCAGACCGTGCCGGCCGCGCCCGCGGGGGTCACGGCGGCGGGCGACCGCACCCACGTCACCGTGAACTGGCTGCCGTCCACCTGGGCGACCGGTTACACCGTCCTTCGCGCCACGCGCCCCGAAGGGCCGTACGAGAAGCTCGCCACCGGCATCGACAAGCCGACGTACACCGACGACCGGGTGCGCGCGGGACGGACGTACCACTACACGGTCGCCGCCGCCAACTCCCAGGGGCAGAGCGGTGATTCGGCCCCCGCCTCCGTCACCGCCGGTCTCCCCGAGCCCTGGTCGACCCAGGACATCGGTGAGGTCGCGATTCCCGGTTCGGCCGTCTTCGACGGTGAGCGGTTCGTGCTCGAGGCGAGCGGTACCGCCGACACCCACCGGCTCGTCCATCTGCCGCTGCGCGGCGACGGCTCGGTCACCGCGCGGATCGTGTGGCCGCTGAGCTCGCAGTACTCCAAGATCGGCGTCAGCCTCCGGGACTCCCTCGACGCGGACGCGGCCCACGCTGCCATGGTGATCCAGGGGCTGCCGCTGCACACCTGGAGCGGGGTGTGGACCGTACGGCCCGCCCGGGGAGCGGATGTCTCCGCGACCGGCAGCACACCGGTCCCGCCCTCGCAGCAGACGGCGATCACCACGAGCGCCTCTTTCCCGATCTCCGGTCTCGGTGCCCTGCCCGAGTCGGCGACCCCGCTGGAGGCCCCGTACGTCGAGGGCGCGGGCGACGGTTACCGGCTGCGCACGCCCTACTGGGTGCGGGTGACCCGCAAGGGCCGCCGCTGCACCGGGGCGATCTCCCCGGACGGCATCCGCTGGGCCGAAGTCGGCGCCACCGAGGTGGAGTTGGGCCGCACCGCGTACGCGGGCCTGCTCCTCACGTCCTGCCTCGGAGTCGACGCGGACTACGCCGAGACCGGCACCGGCGCCTTCGACAACGTCACCGTGGTCTCCGCCTCGGCCGGCGAGGTCTGGTCCGTTCCCGAGCCCGCCCGCAGGGCAGGGGACCTGAGGGCGACGACCGGAGCCGACGCCGTCGAGCTGGCCTGGACGGACCCGGACCTCTCCGCCCGCTACAAGGTCCTGCGCGCCACGGACTCCGACGGCCCGTACGTCACCCTCGCGACCGGCGTCGGCCCGGTCGGCTCCGGCACCCGCATCCGGTACGCGGACGCCACCGGCACGCCGGGAACGGCGTACCACTACGCCGTCGCGAAAACGAACACAGCCGGGCGCGGCCCGCTCTCGGAACCCTCCTCCGCGGTGATGCCGACCCCCTCCCTGCCTGAACTCACCTCCGCGACCAAGGCGTTCACGAACAAGGGGGTCCCTTTCCGGCACGTGCTGCGGGCCTCCCACGAGCCCGTACGGTTCACCGCCACCGGTCTCCCCGACGGCCTCCGCGTCGACAGGCGCACCGGCCTGATCCACGGAACCCCGCGCGAGACGGGCCAGTTCACCGTCACCACCACCGCCGGGAACGCGGCGGGCGACGGCACCGGAACCCTCACCCTCACCGTCGGCACACCCCCGCCCGCCCCCTGGACGTACGGCGACCTCGGGGACGTGGTCCTCGACGACCGCGCCTTCGGGACGCTGGGCGTGGCCGCGATCCTCACCCCCGGCAGCACCGCCCACGAGGACGGGACCTTCGTGGTGCGGGGCGCGGGCGTGGACCTGACCGTCAACAACCAGGGGATGACAGGTCAGTTCGTACGGCGGCCCGTCACCGGTGACTGCGAGGTCACCGCCCGGCTGCTCTCCCGCACCGGAGTCACCGCCGATCGCGTCGGGCTGTTGATGGCGAAGTCGCTGTCACCGTTCGACCAGGCGGCCGGAGTGATCGTCACCGGCGGTACCACCGCCCAGCTGATGCTCCGCAAAACCGTCGCCGGCGCCTCCGCCTTCTCCGGCGGCGGCGCCGTCCAACTCCCCTCACTGCTGCGGCTGAAGCGCACCGGGACCCTCTTCACCGCATCCGTCTCCGGCGACGACGGCGTCACCTGGACCGACCTCGCCTCCGGCGAGATCCCCGGCTTCGGAGACGCCCCCTTCCACGTCGGCCCGGTGGCCTGCTCCCGCAGTCCGCTGGCCCTCGTCACCTCCGAGTTCGACGAGGTGAGCATCACTCCCATCTGATTCCCCCCACGGAACGGAGATGCACCGCATGAGCCGCACTTCCCCCCACCGGCACCTCCCGCACACCGAGTTGAGCCGCCGCGGTCTCTTGAGGACCGCGGGCGGTCTCGGCGCCGCCCTCGCACTGGGCGGCGGCGCCCTCGCCACGAGCATGGCCACCACGGCCGACGCGGCACCCTCGACCTGGACCCACCCCGGCATGCTGCACAACGCCGGCGACATCAACCGGGCCAAGGTCAGGGTCGCCGCGGGCACCGACCCCTGGCTGTCCGGCTGGAACAAACTGGTCGCCAACTCCCACTCCCAGTCCACCTGGACCAACCGGGCCACCGCGACCATCATCCGCGGCGGCACCGGCGAGAACTACTCCCTGCTCTTCAACGACATCGCGGCCGCCTACCAGAACGCGCTGCGCTGGCAGGTCGGCGGCACCGAGGCCAACGCCGTCTGCGCCGCGAACATCCTCAACGCCTGGTCCAGGACGCTCACTTCGGTCACCGGCAACGCGGACCGGTTCCTCGCGGCCGGCATCTACGGCTGGCAGTTCGCCAACGCCTGCGAACTCATGCGCGGCTACAGCGGCTTCGACCTCGCCGCCGCCCAGGACATGCTCGCCAAGGTCTTCTACCCGCTCAACAACAGCTTCCTGACCAACCACAACGACGCCTGCATCACCAACTACTGGGCCAACTGGGACCTGTGCAACATGGCCTCCGTCCTGGCCATCGGCATCCTCAACGAGGACAGCGCCAAGTACGACCAGGCCGTCACCTACTTCAAGTCCGGCGCCGGCAACGGCTCGATCGCCCACGCGGTGCCGTACCTGTACACCGACTCCGCCGGCTACGCGCTGGGTCAGTGGCAGGAGTCCGGACGCGATCAGGGGCACACCGTCATGGGCATGGGCCAGATGGGTGCCCTCTGCGAGATGGCCTGGAACCAGGGCGACGACCTCTACTCGTACGACAGCCGCCGCTTCATGAAGGGCGCCCAGTACGTCGCGAAGTACAACCTCGGCCAGGACGTCCCGTTCACCACCTACAACTGGGGCACCGGGCAGAGCTGCGCCGCCTCGTCCCAGACCGTGATCTCCTCCGCCTCCCGGGGCCAGATCCGCCCCGTCTGGGCGATGCTCCACTTCCACTACAACCGGCGCCTGGGCCTGGACGACAAGTACATCTCGCAGATGTACTACGACCTCGTCGCCCCCGAGGGCGGAGGCGGCGACTACGGCACCACCAGCGGCGGCTTCGACCAGCTGGGCTTCGGCACCCTCATGTACGCCAAGTAGCCGCCGAACCGCGCTCTGCACCGGAATATCGAGCCGAAATGTGGTGCTCTGTTGTTCACGGTGCAGAAGCGCGGTGAGGAGGCTGGTGGACATATGACAGCAGTCCAGACAGACCCCGTGGTCAGCACGCCGTACGGAGCCGTACGGGGGCGGTACGACCACGGGGTCGCGGTCTTTCGGGGCATCCCCTACGCGGCCCCGCCCTTCGGCCCCCGCCGCTTCCGGCCGCCCGTGCCGCCCGAGCCCTGGGACGGTGTCCGCGAGGCGGCAGACTTCGGGCCGACGGCGCCGAAACCGCCGTACTCCGACGCCTTCGCGCAGTACCTGTCCGACCCTTTCGTGCCCGGTGACGACTGCCTCAACCTCAACGTGTGGACGCCGGAGCCGGGCCAGGGGGCCCGGCTCCCGGTGCTGGTGTGGCTGCACGGCGGAGCCCTGACCAGGGGATCCTCCGCGGTGCCCGTGTACGACGGGCACGCCTTCGCCCGGGACGGCGTCGTGTTCGTCTCGGTCAACTACCGGCTCGGCGTGGAGGGCTACGGCCTCTTCCCGGACGCCCCCGCCAACCCCGGCCTGCGCGACCAGCTCGCCGCCCTGCGCTGGGTGCACGAGTCGATCGGGGCCTTCGGCGGCGACCCCGGCCGTATCACCGTGGCGGGGCAGTCGGCCGGTGCGATCAGCATCGGCGCCCTGCTGGCCGCCCCGCAGGCCCAGGGTCTGTTCCGGCGCGCGGTGCTGCAGAGCGGACCGCCCGAGGCGAGCGATCGCGACAAGGTACGGCGGATGGTGCGCCGGATGGCCACCCGGCTGAAGATCCCCGCCACCGCCGCGGCCTTCGCCGAGGTCGACCGCGAGCTGCTGCTGCGCACCCAGGCCGAGGTGGGCCGCCTGAGCAGCCCGGTCCTGGGCGGCCCCGCCTTCGGGATCGTGGTCGACGACGACCTCGTGCCGCGTGATCCGCTGGAGGCGCTGGTCGAGGGCTCGGCGGCGCGCGGGGTCGAGCTGATGCTGGGCTGGACCAGCGACGAGTACCGCCTGTGGCTCGTCCCCGGCGGCCTCCTGGAGCGTGTCGACCGGCTCGGCCCTGTCGCCCTCGCGGGTGCCATGGCCCGCTGCCACTGCGGTTCCGAGGTGGTCCGCGGCTACCGCGCGCTGCATCCCGACGCCGGTACCGCCGACATCGTCGGCCAGATGGTCACCGACCACCTGCTGCGCATCCCCCTGCACCGCCTCGCCGAGGCCCGCCCGGGTTCGTCGTACGTCTACGAGTTCGCCTGGCCCTCCAACCGCCCGGACCTCGGTGCCTGCCACGCCCTCGAACTGGGCTTCGTCTTCGACACCGGCGCCGCTCCCGAGTCCGCCAAGCTCGCCGGCGAGGGCGCCCCGACCGAGCTCGCCGACGCCATGCACGGGGCGTGGGTGCGCTTCGCCACCGACGGCGACCCCGGCTGGCGGCCCTGGGACGCCGGCCACCCCGTCCAGATCTTCGGCAAGGGCGATCCGTACGTGGAGTCCGGCCCTCGGGACGACGATTTCGCGGTGTGGACGGCGGACACGACCACCCCGGAGACGGCCCCCGTGAAGGAACCGGCGGAGGGCTGGCCGGCGCGGACCGCGGAGCTCCGGTCGGTCGTACGGCGGCTGCGGCGCACCGGACTGGCGCGGCGGCACTGAGCGCGGCCGCCGACGGGGACGTGTCTCAGGTGCCGGTCGCCGTGACCGAGTCCCGGACCACCACGTGGGTGCCCAGCAGGAGGTGCTCGGCGGGGTCCTCCGCCGTACGGCCGAGCGCGGTGCGTACGGCGAGGCGGCCCAGTTCCTCGTAGGGGACGTGGACGGTGGTGAGCGCCGGGTGCAGGTCGCGGGCGAAGGGGATGTCGTCGTAGCCGGCCAGGGAGACGTCACCGGGGACGTCGAGGCCGGCCTCGTGGAGGGCCGTCAGGGCGCCCGCCGCGACCATGTCCGTCGCGGCGACCACGGCCGTGAACTCCAGTCCCTCCTTCAGCGCCCGGCGCATCAGACGGTGACCGGAGTCGCGGGTGAAGTCGCCGTTCAGGACCAGCGCGGGATCGGGCTCCAGGCCGCGCCCGCGGTGGGCGGCGAGATAGCCGCGCTCACGGCCCTGCGCGGTGGTGTGGTCCGCCTTGCCGCCGAGGAACAGGACCCGCCGGTGGCCCTGGGACAGGACATGTGCGACGAGTGCGTAGGCGCCGCCCTCGTTGTCGTACTCGATGACCGTGACCGGGGCCCCGGGGCCGAGCGGCGGCCGTCCGCACAACACCAGTCGGGAGCCGGCGGAGGAGAGCGAGTCGGCCATCCGGCGGGTGCGCTCGCGGTACTCGGCGGTGTCGGCGGCGCCGCCCACCAGGATCACGGCGGCGGCGCGCTGGGCCCGCATCATCTCCACGAACTCCAGTTCGTGCTCGACGTCGCCCTCCGTGCTGCACACCAGGCACAGATGGCCGAGCCGGTTCGCCTCGCGTTCCACGCCGTGGGCCATCAGGGCGAACGAGGGGCCGGTGATGTCCTCGAGCACGAACGCGAGCGTGGGGGTGCCGACGCCCGCGATCGCCTTCGCGCGCGCGTCGGCGACGTAGTCCATCTCGTGCACGGCCCGCATCACGCGCGTGCGTGTCGCCGCGCTCACCGGATACACCCCGCCGAGCACCCGCGACACGGTCGACGCGGACACCCCGGCCCGCGCGGCGACATCCCGGATCGTGCTCCGGCTCGCGTCCTCACTCTTCCTGGTCATCCCTGCCTCTCCCCCTGGGAACAGCGGCAACACCGACGGAAACCGGTTCCCGAGCGGAGGCTAGCAGGGGGAGGGGAGCGGGGTTAAGGGGCGGGCGCGCAGCGCCCTCAAGGGGCGCGGGGAACTGCGCGAGCAACCACAACGAACGCAGCAGCCGCAAGACGACAGAACCCCGAAGGCGAGAAGGCGCACCGCTCCCGCTAACGCAGCGCCCCCGAGATCCCCGAGATCGCCCCCGGCCCCACCCGGCAGCACCCTCCGATCATCCGCGCCCCCGACTCCCGCCACCCCGTGACTTCCTCCGGCGTGAACGAGGACCGTCCCTCCCAGCGGCGCGCCTCCGCGTTCCAGGACTCGCCGCTGTTGGGGTAGACCACGACCGGCTTGCCGGTGACCCGCGCGGCCGTCTCGATGGCGTGGTCCACGTCCTCCGGGACGCAGCAGTTGACGCCGACCGCGATGACCTCGTCCACGTCGGCGGCCAGGGCGAACGCCTCCTCCAGGGGCTGGCCGGCCCGGGTGCGGTCGCCGGCGACGGAGTAGGAGAGCCAGGCCGGGACACCGAGACCACGGACCGCGCGCAGCAGCGCCTGCGCCTCGTCGCTGTCGGGGACCGTCTCCAGGGCCAGGACGTCGGGCCCGGCCGCCGCGAGCACCTCGAGCCGGGGCCGGTGGAAGGCCTCCAGCTCGGCCACGCTCAGGCCGTAGCGGCCCCGGTACTCCGAACCGTCCGCGAGCATCGCGCCGTACGGCCCGACCGAGGCGGCCACGTACAGCGGCCGCCGGACCCCCTTCGC
This sequence comes from Streptomyces sp. SAI-127, assembly GCF_029894425.1. Taxonomy (NCBI): domain Bacteria; kingdom Bacillati; phylum Actinomycetota; class Actinomycetes; order Kitasatosporales; family Streptomycetaceae; genus Streptomyces; species Streptomyces sp. SAI-127. The sequence continues at coordinate 2,539,593 of NZ_JARXYJ010000001.1, read as the reverse complement.
CCATGCCTGCCGCGTCGCCTCGCGCGCCAGCTCGACGCTGAGGGCAAGCAGTTCCGCCGCCCGCTCGCGCTCGATCCCGCGCTTGGCGAACCCCTCGAAGGTGGCCTGGTAGCTGGACGTGATCGCCACGTCCGCGCCCGCCTCGTAGTAGGCGAGATGCGCCTCGGTGATCGCCTCGGGCCGCTCCGCGAGCAGCCGTGCCGACCACAGCTCGTCGCTCAGATCGTGCCCGGCGGACTCCAGTTGGTTGGACATCCCGCCGTCGAGGACGACAGGGCCCGCCGCGAGGGTGTCGGCGAGGGGGCGGGAGAGGGCGTCGGGGACTTCCGGGGTGTCGCTGGTCATGCCTCGACGCTAGCCGAAGGGACGGGGGAGGGCCGCAGCCGTCCGGTACGCGAACAGCGGGACCGGCATGTGGGCCTGCTGAAGGGCGCCGCGGAGCCCCGGCGTCGCTCAGTGCGCCGCGTGCCGTCCGCCCTCACGTCGCTTGACTCGCCTGCGCACGGTCGGCGGGACCACCAGCCCGCCGAGCAGTCCCAGCGCCAGGATGTACGGCCACCAGCCCAGCCCCTCCGTCTCCGCTCCCGTCGTGCGAGGTGACGCTGCCGGAGCCTTCGACGCGGTATCGGCACGGACGCCCGGTGAGGCGCTCGCCGTGACCGCGGTCAGTGCGACGTCGTTGCCGTCGCCGCCCCGATAGGTGATCCGGTACGTCGTGTCGGCGAGCTTGAGCCGCGTGCCCTCCTTCAGGCCCTTGAAGGCGCCCGTGGTCTTCGACGTGCCCTTGTGGTCCAGCACGGCGATCCGGCGGGCGGGGCCGGTGCCGACTGCCGAGAAGTCGAGCTCACCGGCCAGCCGGACCGGGCCCGTCACCTTCAACGGACTGTCCCCCAGGACCAGTTCACCCTTCGCGGTCTGACTGTAGCCGCCGGAAACGGTGAGTGGGCCCGTGACCACACCCTCGTTGGTGACCGCGCCCTTCACCGCGCCCTTGCCGGAGAGCGAGGAGACCACGCGGAGGCCGGCCGTACCCGCGTCCAGCCGTGCGGCCGTCGAGGTGAGCCGGATGCCCTTGCTGCGGGCGAGAGTCGCTCCGCCCCGCAGGGCGAGCGTGCCCTTGCGGACCGTCGTCGTCCCCGTGTACGTCACCGCGGTTCCGGTCAGTGTCGTCGTCGCCCTGCCCGCCTGGGTGAGGGAGCCGCTGCCGCTGATCCGGGGCAGGGTCAGGGGCTTGGCCGTGTTGTCGAGGATCAGCGAGCCGTTGTTGACGACCTTGTAGAGACTGCCTCCGGTGTAGAGCCCGCCGTCGCCCCCCGGCCTGCCGCTGCCGAGGCGGAGCACGGCGCCCTTCTCGACGGTCGTGGAGCCGTCGTAGTACTGGACGGCCGCGAAGGTGACGTCGTTGCCCTTCGTCCCCCTGATGACGATGTCACCCGCGCCGGGCGCGGACAGGGTGTCGTGGAAGCGCCCACCGCCGATGGGGGCGCCCAGGGTCACCGGCCCGTTGTAGTCGAAGGTCAGCAGTGAACGGGAGCGCGCCGCCAGCAGGTTGATGTACACCGTCTTCGCCGTGCCCGGCATGAAGATCCTGCTGGTCGTCCCGTCTCCCCACTGGACGTTGGCGCCCTTGATGTTGGTGCCGCGCTTGTTGACGTTCTTGGTGGCCGGCGTCCAGTTCAGGGCGGGATCGCTGAGCGAGGGGTTGGTGTCGCCGCCCTGGTTCGACCAGCTGTACTGGCCGGTGAGGACCACCTTGCCGCCCGGCCGGGACTGGACGTTGATGTCGCTGCCGTACTCGCGCTGGTAGAAGTCCATCCGCTGGGTGACCGTCTGGCCCAGCGGGGTGTCCACGGTCCAGGTGCCCTGGTTGAGCACCTTGCGTACGCCCGGCAGCGAGGTCGCGTACTCGGGCCGCCCGGCGTTGGCCTGCGTGCCGTTGTCGATGACCCCGGAGAACGGGCCTGACGTCAGGTCCCAGGTGCCCCAGAGGAAGCGTGGCTGGGTGATCAGGCCGGAGCCGCTGACGGTGCCCAGGTTGTAGGCGCTCTTCAGGGACAGCCGCAGGGTGCCGTCGACCCGGATGTTGTCCTGGTTCAGCCGGAACGCCGGGGTGCCGTACGGGAAGTGGCCGATCAGGCCCGTCGTCCCTCCGTTGCCGTACTGGAGGGTCGCTCCGCGCGCGACCGTGATCGCGGGCGGGTCCGGGCGGGTCGTGGTGACGTACGGGTGGTTGCCGCCGAGTGTCCGCACGGCCTGCCGCTGCCGGGACCTGGGCAGCGTGAAGTCGCTGTCCCTGGTCAGGATCAGCGTCCCGCTGCCGCGCACGGTGAGCGTGCCCTCGCCGCGGAACACCCCGTCGTACGTCGTCGTCCCCGCGGGCACCGTGACGACGGTATCGCCGGTCAGGGTGACGTCCCGGTCCGCGAGGACGTCGGCCGTGACATCACGGGAACCGGCGGCCGACGCCGGGGGAGCGGTGACCAGGAGGGCGGCGGCCGCCAGGGCTCCGGCCGCGGCTGCTGTCTTGTGGAAATGGCTGCGCACATGACCGGAGACGGGCGAGGCGCGGGCCGATAACAGAAAAACGAAAACAGAAAGCGCCTTCTTTCGGTCTCGTCCAACCCGTTGACCTCCTGGTTCCCCAGCCTTACCTTTCGGCTGTTCGCAATAACAACAGATGTTCTCAATATCGAACATCTCTCTCAGGACACCCCCCTCCGAGAGGCAGTCCGTATGAGCCGCGCCCCCGACGTCCCCCACCGACGACTGCTGCTGCAAGGTGCCCTGGCCGCGGGCGCCCTGGCCGCGACCCCCGCAGTCGCCGAAGCCGCCCCGCGCCCGAAGAAGGCCGCCCCCTTCGTGAACCCGCTCGTCCGCAACCGCGCGGACCCGTACATCCACCGTCACTCCGACGGCTTCTACTACTTCACGGCCACCGCCCCCGAGTACGACCGCATCATCCTGCGCCGCTCCCGCACCCTGAACGGCCTCGCGACCGCCGACGAGTCCGTCATCTGGACCAAGCACCCGACCGGTGTCATGGGCGCCCACATCTGGGCGCCGGAGCTCCACCGCGTCGGCGGCAAGTGGTACATCTACTTCGCCTCCGCGCCCGCCGAGAGCGTGTGGGACATCCGTATCTGGGTCCTGGAGAACGCCAACCCCAACCCCTTCAAGGGGACTTGGGTGGAGCGGGGCCAGATCAGGACCGCCTGGGAGACCTTCTCCCTGGACGCCACCACCTTCACCCACCGCGGCAGCCGCTACCTCGCCTGGGCCCAGCACGAGCCCGGCCTGGACAACAACACGGGCATCTTCCTGTCGAAGATGGCGAACCCCTGGACCCTGACGGGTCCTCAGATCAGGCTCTCCACCCCGGAGTACGACTGGGAGTGCATCGGCTACAAGGTCAACGAGGGCCCCTCGGTCATCGCCCGCAACGGCCGGCTCTTCATGTCGTACTCGGCGAGCGCCACCGACTGGCACTACTGCATGGGACTGCTCACGGTCGACGCGGACGCCGACCTCATGAACCCGGCGAGCTGGTCCAAGTCACCGACCCCCGTCTTCACCAGCAGCGACACCACCAGGCAGTACGGCCCCGGCCACAACTGCTTCACCGTCGCCGAGGACGGTCGCAGTGACGTCCTCGTCTATCACGCCCGCCAGTACAAGGAGATCGTCGGCGACCCGCTGAACGACCCCAACCGCCACACCCGTGTCCAGAAGCTCGGCTGGAACGCGGACGGCACCCCGAACTTCGGCATACCGGTGGCGGACACCGCCACGGACACGGAGGTCGCGTCATGAGACGTGCTTACGCGGTACTGCTCGCCCTGTGTCTGGCCCTGGCCGGCGCCCTGGTGACCGCCGGACCGGCCCAGGCCGCCCCGCTGACGATCCCCAACGGCGTCCAGTTCACGGACACGTCGGGCAACGCCCTGCACGCCCACGGCGGCGGGGTCATCAAGGTCGGCTCCTACTACTACTGGTTCGGCGAGGACCGCAACTCCGACAACACCTTCCGGTACGTGGACGCCTATCGCTCCACCGACCTGAAGAACTGGGAGTTCAGGAACCACGTCCTGACCCAGTCCAGCGCCTCGGAGCTCGGCACCGCCTACATCGAGCGGCCCAAGGTCATCTACAACGCGTCCACCGGCAAGTTCGTGATGTGGATGCACAAGGAGAACGGCACCGACTACAGCCAGGCCCGCGCCGCCGTCGCCGTCTCGTCCACCGTCGACGGCACCTACACGTACCAGGGCAGCTTCCAGCCGCTCGGCCAGTACATGTCCCGGGACATCACGACGTTCGTCGACACCGACGGCACCGGGTACATGGTCTCGGCCGCCAACGAGAACTACGACCTGCACATCTACAAGCTCACCGCCGACTACACCGGCATCGCGAGCCTGGTCGCCAACCCGTGGCCGGGCGGCCACCGCGAGGCACCGGCCCTCTTCAAGCGGGGCGGCGTCTACTTCATGCTGACGTCGGGCGCCACCGGCTGGAGCGCCAACCAGCAGCAGTACGCCACCGCCACCTCCCTGGCCGGACCATGGACCTCGATGGCGAACGTCGGTGACTCCACGACCTACAACTCGCAGACCGCCTACGTCCTGCCGGTCCAGGGCACTTCGGGCACCTCGTACCTCTACATGGGGGACCGCTGGGGCAACTCCTTCGGCGGGACCGTCAACGACTCCCGGTACGTGTGGCTGCCGTTGACCTTCCCCAGCTCCACCACGATGTCCATGTCCTGGTACCCCCAGATCACGATCGACGCGGCGGCCGGGACGATCGGCGGCACCAGCGCCACGTACAACACGCTGGTCTCCCGCAACAGCGGCAAGTGCGCGGACGTCGCCAACCAGTCGCTGTGGCAGGGCATCGCGATCAGCCAGTACACCTGCAACGGCGGCGGCAACCAGAAGTGGTGGTTCAAGGACCTCGGCACCGGCTACTACCAGCTGGTCGGCCGCGGCAGCTCCCTGTGCCTCCAGGAGAACGCCACCAACGTCACCCAGGAGAACTGCGGCAGCGCGACCAGCCAGCAGTGGTCGGTGGTCACTTCGGGCTCGTACGTGAACATCAAGGCCCGGGCCTCCGGCGAGTGCCTGGACGTGAACGGCGCGTCCACCGCCAACTCCGCCGCGATCATCACGTACACGTGCAACGGAGCGACCAACCAGCAGTGGACGCGCGGGACCTGACGTCAGGCCAGCAGATCGATCGCGTCGATCGATGTGCCCGCACTGAGGAAGGACGTCGACCCCGAACCGCTCGCCACGTAGATCTTCAGCGTGTTGTAGGCGCTGGTGTCCGTCAGCCAGGCGGACGCCGGCACGCTGTAGGTGAACGTGTTGTTGTTGCCCCGGTACGAGCCCACGGTCAGCGACCGGGTGCTCGGCTGGGTGGGCGGCGAGGGGACGGCGGAGGTCCAGGTGTCGTTGACGACGACCTGCGGGCGGCCGTTGGCGTAGGCCGTCGTCACACCGATGCGCAGGGTGTGCGCGGCGGCGGCCTGGGCGGCCGTCAGCTTGAAGTAGACGATGATGCCGCTGTTGACGTCCTTCCACAGGTAGCAGGGGAAGGCCGAGGTCTCGGTGCCGCTGCCGATGACGACGTTGCCCGTCCAGGAGGCGGCGCGGACGTCGGACGGGTGGGCGTACGTCATCAGGTCGGCGTTCTTGAAGCCGCTGGGCGTGCCGTTCCAGTCGTTGATGCGCCAGATCGCGCCCGCGTTGCTCGGGTCGTTCGAGGACGGGATCGCGATGGAGTTGAGAGTGGTGGTCCCGCCGGCGCTGACGCTCACCGAGCCGGTGTAGACGGCCAGTTCGCCCTTGAAGACGGTCAGGGTGTACGTCCCCGGAAGGACACCCGCGATGGAGAAGTAGCCGTCGGACGACCGCGCCGAACCCCAGTACTGGGCGGCGGAGTTGGCGAGCCCGACCGTGTAGGCGTACGCCGTGTTCCGCCCGGTGATGCCGACGCCCGCGACCTTGCCCCGGCCGCTCGCGGGGACGTAGCCGGAGATGCCCAGCGCATCCGCCCACGAGGTGGTGAGGGTCCCCGGGTACAGCGCGGAGGAGGGGGCGCCGCCGTCGGTGAAGGCGATGACGTAGGGGCCCTGGAGGCCGAAGCGCTGCGCCTCCGTCTGGTTCTCGCCGTAGTACAGGATCTCGTACAGGCCGCCGCCGTCCGCACTCTGGTGGCGCAGGAGGGAGCGGTAGAACGGGCCGCCGGAGGCCTTCTCGTGGTTGGAGCGCACGATGTACAGGCCGACGCTGCCGGTGGTCCAGCCGACGTAGTTGTAGTCGATGACCCGGGACTTCGTGTAGTGCTTCGAGCGGGTCTGGCCGTCGGACTTCGCGAAGACGTCCTGGGCCTCGATGGTGGTGGGCGCGTAGGTGTAGGAGTCGGACTCGTCGTTGAGGAACTTGCCCGCGTTGACGCGCAGGATGTAGCGGGTCGCGCTGACCGAGGTGTCGGCCTTGTTGGTCCACAGATAGACGTTGTTCTCGCCGCTGCGGGCCGCGTAGTAGTGCTTCAGCGTGCCGTACGCGACCGAGATCAGGATCGTCGTACCGGACTGCTTGATGCTCACGGTGGACGTGCCGAGCCCGGACTCGATGTGCGAGTTCTTGCCGCCGTAGCCCTGGTACTGCGTGCCCTTGTAGACCAGCGAGGTCAGATCGCCGTTGGTCTTGCTGACCTTGAAGACGAGGCTGGCGCCGGTGTCGACGACGTAGTTGGAGCCGTCGTCGCTCCATCCGAAGGTCGCGGCGGACGCGGTCTCGGCGAGCGGTCCGGCGAGCGCTGCCGTCCCTGCGGCGGCCGCGGTGCCGAGGACGAAGGTACGGCGTCCGACCGGTCTGTTCACGGTGGATTCGGACATGTGGGGGTGCCTCCTCCGAGAGGTGTGGGGGTGGTGCGGGTGCTTTGGAGAGTGACAGTTGAATCGATTTCGCGAAAGGGCTTTCGCTCGCTGGAAGTTGGCAATCTTGTGAAAACCGTCCAAGGTCTAGAAAGCGCTTGCAGATGGCGGTACGGTCCGGCGCCAGGTGTTGTCCCTCTGACGGAGGAACCACGAATGAGACGTTTCAACCTCGCCGTGCCGGCAGCGGTGGCGCTGGCCCTGGGCCTGACGGCCGTACCCGCGCAGGCGCACACCGGACGTCCGCCGGGCCTCGAGAACTGCACTGCGGCGGGCTGCCACTTCGACGTCCCGCCGGGCACGTACGACGTGAAGGTGCTGCTCGGCGGTGACGCGGAGTCGCACACCGCGATCAGCGGCGAGACCCGGCGTTCACTGCTGCCGGAGACGGCGGTAGCGGCCGGTGAACGGGCCTCCCGCAGCTTCACCGTGAACGTCCGCACCCCGGAGGGCGAGCCCACCGGCCCCGACGGCACGCCCGGCCTGGACCTCGCGCTGGGCGGTTCGGCCCCCGCGCTCGCCGGTATCAGGGTCACCCCCGCCCGGCACGCGCGCCAGATCCTCCTGGTCGGCGACTCCACGGTCTGCGACCAGCCCGGCGACCCGTACTCCGGCTGGGGACAGCAACTGCCCCAGTACCTGCGCAAGGGCGTGTCCGTGGCCAACTACGCCGACTCCGGCGAGAGCACGGTGACGTATCTGTCCGAGCCGCGCCTGTGGGCCACGGTCCAGCCGCTGATCCGTCCCGGCGACCTCGTCCTCGTCCAGCTCGCCCACAACGACAAGACGACCGACGAGGCGACGTACCGGGCGAACTTGGAGAGACTGGTCGCGGGTGTGAGGGAGAAAGGCGGGAACCCTGTCCTCGTGACGCCCATCGTGCGACGCTGGTTCAACTCGGACGGCACGCTGAACAACGGGACGGCCCTGCTGGTCAACGGCCTCGGGGTGGACCATCCCGCGGTGATCCGCTCGGTGGCCGCAGCAGAGGACGTCCCGCTGATCGACCTGACGGCGAAGACGAAGACGCTGGTGGAGTCCTTGGGAGTGGAGGGCTCGAAGGCGATCTACCTCTACAACGAGAAAAGGGACAACACCCACACCTCCGTACACGGCGCCACCGTGTACGCGGGCCTGGTCCGCGACGAACTGGTCGCACAGGGGCTGGTGCCCGCAGGGCTGGTGCGGGTGGGATAGACGCCTGGGGCGTCCCGACCGGAACCGGGGCGCCCCAGGTCTGTGATGCGAGCCTGCGAGTCGAAGAAAGAGAACCGATGCAGTTGCCCCCCGAGGACCGCACCCTCAGTCCGTACACCGGCTACACGCGCGCCCACTGGGAGGCGGCGGCCGGTGCCCTGCTCGCCGCGGTGGAGCCGTACGCCACCGAGGACCGCGCCCTCTACCACCTCCCCGGCGACCGGCAGAGCTGGTCCGGCCGGCTCTCCGACGGGCTGGAGGGCTACGCCCGTACCCTCCTGCTGGCGGCCCTCCGTCAGGACGGGACCGCACTGGAGCGGTACGCGGACGGGCTCGCCGCCGGAGTCTCGGGAGTCTGGCCCCGTATCGAGGACCGCAGCCAGCCGTTGGTGGAGGCGGCGTCGATCGCGTTCGCCCTGCGGATCACGAAGCCGCTGCTCTGGGACCGGCTGGACGACGCCGTACGGCAACGCGCCGCGGCCTGGCTCGGCGACGCGCTGACCGCGGAGGCCTGGCCCTGCAACTGGGAGCTCTTCCCGGTCACGGTCGCCGGCTTCCTGGCGTCGGCCGGGTATGAGCCGGACGCCTCCCGCAAGGCGATAGACCGCGGGATGGAGCGCATCGAGCAGTGGTACGTCGGCGAGGGCTGGTACACCGACGGCGACGGCCGCAAGTTCGACTACTACAACGGCTGGGCCATGCACCTCTACCCGGTGCTGCACGCCTGGCTGGCCCAGGACGACGCTTTGATGGACCTGTACGCCGGCCGGCTCTCCCGCCATCTCGAGGACTACGCCCGCCTGTTCGGCGCCGACGGTGCGCCGATGCACCAGGGCCGCTCCCTGACGTACCGCTTCGCGACGACGGCCCCGCTGTGGCTGGGCGCGCTGACGGGTCACACCCCGCTGGCCCCGGGTGAGACCCGGCGGCTGGCCTCCGGAGCCCTCAAGTACTTCCTGGACCGCGGCGCGGTGGACTCCCACGGCCTCCTCACCCTCGGCTGGCACGGCCCCGACCACGCCGTCCTGCAGGGCTATTCGGGCCCGGCGTCCCCGTACTGGGCGAGCAAGGGCTTCCTCGGCCTGCTCCTCCCGCCCGACCACGAGGTGTGGACGGCGGTGGAGGAGCCGGGCCCCGCCGAACGCTCCGACGCGGTCACCTCGATCACCGCCCCCAACTGGCTCCTCCAGTCCACGAGTTCCGACGGCCTCGTCCGCCTCCACAACCACGGCAGCGAGGACGTCCGCTACGACCCGTACTACACCCGCCTCGCCTACTCCACGGTGACGGAGCCCTCGACGTCGTACGACAACAGCGTGATCGTGGACGGCGATCCGAGCCGTACGGAGATCGTGCCGTTGGGGGTGGGGGAGGGGTGGGCGGCCTCAAGGCACACGGCGGCCGGGGGTGCGCGCGTTTCCAGCGTCGTGCTCGCGCAGGGAGCCGTGGAGGTGCGCGCCTTCCTCGTGGCCGGGGCCGAGCCCGGGACGCCGGTGCGGGTGACCGGGTGGGCCCCGCGGGAGGGTGTGCGTGCCGAAATGCTCCCCGCCGTGGGCCTCGACGACGAGCTGAGCGGGGTGACGGGGGAGGGGGACACGTTGTTCGTCGCACTGGCCCGGCTCACCGGTGACGCGGATGCCGTGCCGTTGGGGGAGACGGTGACCGTACGGGCCGCAGGGGATGGGGAGTTGACGGTGGTGTGGAGGGAGGGCCCCGAGGCGCGGGTTCGGCTGAACGGCTCCGGAGTGGAAATCACCGCCGGGTACTGAGCCGCCTCGGGCAGTATGAGGATCATGGGTGGCGGAGACGAACTGGTCGAACTGCCGGGCCGGGCTGGAGGCCGTGGGGGAGCAGCGGGTCGAGGAGGTGCCGCCGCCCGCGGTCATGAGGCGGCATGTCATCGGGTGGCAGACCGAGCCGACCGTGGCGGTCGCGGACGACCGGCCGGATCCGATCGCCGAACTCAACGCTGGGTGGCACCGGTTGGCGTCCGACGCCGGAATGCTCGGAGGCGACGGGGCGTTCCTCATCGACTTCTCCGGTAGCCAGGACCGGAGTTGGGTGCGGGTCCGGCTCACCGAAGGCTGGGATCTCGCCGGAGTCGTGGAGTCCCGACCCGGGCAGCCGGAGTTCCTCACGCTGTCCCTGGACGGGGACAGTCGGCCTTGTCGCGTTCGGTCCGGGTCCCTGAGAATCGCCCCATGACCTCCGCCATCCGCCACGTGACGATCGACTGTGCCGACGCCTACGCGCTCGCCGACTTCTGGTCCCAGGTCCTCGACCAACCGCTGCACGAGGAGGACCGACCGGGCGACGAGGAGGCACAGATCGAGGGCGCGGGCCTGCTCTTCGTCACCGTCCCGGAGGGCAAGAGCGGCAAGAACCGTCTGCACTTCGACCTCCAGCCCCAGGACCGCACCCGCGACGAGGAGGTCACCCGCCTGCTGACCCTGGGCGCCACCCTCCTCGACGACCAGCGCACGGGCGACGGCATGGGCTGGGTGGTCCTGGCCGACCCGGAGGGCAACGAGTTCTGCGTGGAGCGGAGTGCGGCGGAACGCGAGAACTGAGGTTGGCCCGCCCGGCCCCTCGGGGCCACCGCGCTTCGGCAGCCACACTTCGGTCACCACACTTCGGCCGCCACCGAAACGACACCCACCTAGCGTGCCCGCATGACTGAACACCCGCAGCAGACGCCGGCCCACGCCGTGACCGGCATGGTCCACCACGTGCTGGTCCTGGCCGAGACCTGGACCGCCTGGGACGGCGAGCCCGTCCATGTCGACGATCGTGTCCACACGCCGCACAAGGCGGTCCGCCGGGTCGCCGACCATCTGATCGACCACCTCGCCGAGTTGGAGGCGCGGCTCGCGGGCGAGACCCCGCAGCCCGACCACTGGCACGCGTCCACGACGACCACCGCGGCCGACCTCGCGCCCTTCACCCAGGAGGACCTGGACGAGGCCCGCAGCCGTCTCACCCGGCTCGCGCGCATCTGGGCCAACCGCCTCGACGCCCTCACCGAGCACCAGCTCGACCACTCGCCCGGCGAGGGCTGGACCTTTCGCGAACTCGCCCTGCACCTCAGGGGATCCACGTACTACGCCGACGCCCTCGGCGACCTGTCATGACCGCACGCCGGCCCCGAGCAGCGTCCGCGTGAGCCGGTCGGCGAACTCCACCGGGTGCTGGAGGATCCCGAGATGACCACCGGGAAACTCGACGAAGTCGGCCTGTTGCGCCTTCGCGAGGAACTCGGCGGTCCGGTGGAGGAGTTGACCGCGGGAGTCGCTCCCCGCGGCGACGGTGAGGCGGGCCTGCGCGGGGCCCGCTTCGGGGACGTACGCCGTGAAGGGCCGAATGACATGCCGGAGGGAGAGGGCCATCGGAGTCCCCAACTCCTCCTCACGACTCAGGGGTTGGCCCTCCGGAAGCTCCCCCGCCGCCCGCTCCTCCAGTACGGCGGTCATCAGGGCGCCCGCCGCCGCGAGTCCCTTGGCCCGGTAGACCTCGGAGACCTCCCGGAACGCGGCCTGCTGCCGCGCCCCGTCCGGCAGCACGCCCACACACGGCGGCTCGTGCGCGACGACGTGCCGCACCCGCACCGCGTGCCGGGCGAGCAGATCGAGCGCGGCGATGGCCCCGGCGCTGGTGCCGAGGACGTACGCCGACTCACCCTCCGGGAGCGTCGCGTCGAGCACCCGCCGCGCACCGTCACTCCAGTCCTGGACCCGCTGGTCCTCGACGGGTTCGCCGAGGCGGCCGTGGGCGAGGCCGAGGGGGTCGTAGGTGACGACGGTGAAGTGCCCGGCGAGCGACTCCGTCATCGGGCCGAGGCCCATCGGGTGTCCGGCGCCGCCGGGGAGCAGCAGCAGTAAGGGGCCGTGGCCGGTGATGTCGTAGTGCAGGTCAGTCATCGGTGTTCTCCTCTTGGGGCCAGTTCTCGAGTGCCACGTGCAGGGCGTCGACCGCCCTGTCCCAGGACTTCTGTACGTCGCGGGGGGCGCCGAAGCCGCCCGCCGACTCCAGGGCGCAGTAACCGTGGAAGGTGGCGCGCAACAGGCGTACCGCGTCGGTGAGATCGGGTTCGGCGAGGCCGTAGGCCCGGAGCATGCCGTAGGTGATCCCGACGGTGCGGTGGAGCGCGGGCGTGCCGGCGATCAGCGACTGGTCGATCCGGATCTGCGTGGCCGCGTACCGCCCCGGCCGCTCCAGGGCGTACGCCCGGTAGGCGCCGGCGAAGGCGGCCAGCGCGTCCTTCCCGGCCCGCCCCGCCACCGCGACGGCGATCCGGTCGATCATCTCGCCGCCTGCGAGCAGGGCGATCCGGGTGCGCAGGTCCTGGAGGTTCCTGACATGCGAGTAGAGGCTCGCGTCCTTCACGCCGAAGCGCTTGGCGAGGGCGGCCAGGGTGATGTTCTCGAAGCCGATCTCGTCGGCGAGGTCGGCGGCGGCCTCGGTGAGGCGGTCGGCGGTGAGACCTGCGCGGGGGACCATGCGTGCTCCGTGAAACTGTGCGTGCTCCGTAAACCTAGGGCTCCTAGGCAAGATACTGGACATCATAGGAAAAGGCCCCGGACTTTTGGAGTCCGGGGCCTGGGCATGCGGCGGTCGGGCGATCAGGAAGCCGTGAAAGCCGCGCGGAGCGTGCTGACCGCCTGGGCGATGGCGGCCTCGGCGGCGTGGGTCTCGCGCAGCTTGTTCGCGTACGCCTCACCTTCGTCGCGCAGGGGCTCGCGGTGAACTCGGCGCGCTGCTTCTCGTCGGTCGTGTCCTGGTCCCAGAACCACTGCACGGCAGCGGCGCATTGATCACGAGCGGTGTGACGGCCGGGTTGAGGGATCCGTGACCGCCCGACGGCACGGCCCGGTGACGCCGCGGGCCGCGCTCGTCATCCCTCGCGATGTGAGCCGCCGTGCCCGGGTCGGGCTCTGATCACCTTCAGGTCGTTCCGAGTTCATGTTTCGCCTCGATCCTCCACAGGCGGCGCAGAGGTGCCGCAGCAGGCAGTGGCATCCAGGAGGCGTTCATGGGGCACGGGCATCACCACCACAGACACGACCACGAGCACGGCCACGACCACGGGCACGCGCCCACCGCACCCCTGCCCGCCGCCTTCGACCCCTCCGTTCCCGACGAGGCCCTCAACCCGGAACAGCAGTCGCGCCGCTCGCTGTTGCGCCGCGCCGGACTCCTCGGTGCGGGGCTGACCGCCGGGAGCGTCCTCGGCGCGACCGCGGCCATGCCCGCCTACGCAGCCACGCCCGCCTACGCGGCCACCAACGGCCGTCGCACGGGCGGCTTCCTCTGGCTGGCCGGTGACCATCACATCCACACGCAGTACAGCAGCGACGGAAAGTACCGCGTCGTCGACCAGGTCCGCCAGGGCGCCCGGCACGGCATGGACTGGCTGGTCATCACCGACCACGGGAGCGCGACGCACGCCAAGATCGGTGTGGACAAGGTGAACCCGGACATCAGGGCGGCCCGGGACGCGTACGAGGACACCCTCGTCTTCCAGGGCCTGGAGTGGAACATCCCGGGTGCCGAGCACGGCACCGTCTTCGTGCACCCCGGCAGGAACGAGGTGTCCGTCCTCAAGCAGTTCGAGACCGACTACGACGGCAGCGTGAAGGGCGCCTCCGACTCGACGCCCGCCAACGAGGCCCTCGCCGTCGCCGGGCTCGCCTTCCTCGGCGAGCAGGTCCGCCGACGCAAGGTCAGGGACGCGCTGATGCTCGCCAACCACCCGGCGCGGCGCGGTGTCGACTCCCCGCACGAGATCCGTGCCTGGCGCGACGCCACTGTCCCCGGGCCCCAGATCGCCGTCGGCTTCGAGGGTGCTCCCGGCCACCAGGCCGCCGGCCTGCCCGCCCCGCTCGGCATGGCCCGCGCCCGCGGCATCTACGACAACAACCCCGGCGCCAACTCCTTCGCGGGCTACCCACTGGAGAGCTACCGCACCTGGGGCGGTTTCGACTGGATGACCGCGACCGTCGGCGGCCTGTGGGACAGCCTCCTCGCCGAGGGCAAGCCCTGGTGGATCACCGCCAACTCCGACTCCCACCAGGTGTACGCGGACACCGCGGTGCGCGGCCCCGGCGGCGACTTCAACACCGACGGCCGTTACCAGGACCCGGTCTACGGCGGGCGGATCGACATCACCCAGGGCGACTACTGGCCCGGCCAGTACAGCCGCACACACGTCGGCGCGGACGGCTTCTCGTACGCCGCCGTCATGGACGGCATTCGCGCCGGCCGCGTCTGGGTCGACCACGGTCAGCTGATCAGCGGCCTCGACGTACGCGTCTCGGGTGGCAGCCGCTGGGCCACGCTCGGCGGCGCGCTGCACGTCAGGAAGGGAGCGGCCGTCACGCTCAGTGTCGACGTGGCCCTCGCAGGGGGCCCCAACTGGGCGGGGTTCACACCCAGGTTGGCCCGCGTGGATGTCATCCGGGGCGATGTGACCGGCCCGGTCTCCGACCAGGACACGTTCACCGCTCCGACGGCGAAGGTCGTGAAGTCGTACGAGATCGACAAGACGAGCGGCACGGTCCGCCTGACGTATGAACTCGGCCGTGTGGACCGCCCGTTGTACCTCCGCCTGCGCGGCACCGACGGGAACCGGTCCGGCGTCGGTCCGATGGGCGCGGCGGTCGACCCGGCGGGCCCGGCCATCGACGTCGTCGGCGATGCCGACCCGTGGCGCGACCTGTGGTTCTACTCCAACCCGGTGTGGGTCCTGCCCTCGTGACCCCGTACGTCCTCACCGTGGACGCGGGTATCCGCGACCTGCGCGCGGCCGATCACCTGCTCCACGCGCTGGCTGCCGAACTCGCCCTTCCCGAGGGCGCGTTCGGCTGCACGCACCTCGTGCGCGGGGACCGTCCGCGGGTGGCTGTCTCCCTCGCCCTGCCGTCGTCGCCTCTCCTGCGCACCGCCCTGGAGGGGCTGACGGCACGAGGGCACGAGGTGTCCGACGGCGCCCCGGACGCGATCGGCCGTGCGGTGATCTACCCCGGTGTCGAGTCCCTCACCGGCACACTGACGATCGAGGAACTGCTCGGCCGCTCGGCGATCGACCGTGTGACGGTCCTCGGTGGAGCCGCCCAACCCGGTCCCGGCACACCGATCGTGACGAGAAGTCATGTACGGCCCCAATGGCAGGACGGCGCCCTCGTACTGACCGCGATGCCCGCCGCGCACGGCTCCCTCGTCCCCTTCGAGGTACCGGACCCGACGCCGTGCTGCGCCGATCACTGATCCCGACGCCCCGGCAGGACGTGGGCCCCCCGGAGGAGAAAGTGTTCGCTCTGTCCGCGAGGGTGCTCACGCGGCGCCGGTCCGGAGGCCCCAGAGGTGCAGCGCGCCCTTGTGGCCAGCACTGAGAGCGCGCGGCGCGCCGTCGACGCCGATGCCGGACACCGCCCGGATCGACCCCCTTCGAGGGACGGCCACCAAGGCTCCAGCGACTCCGTCTCGAGGTCCTCGTCGACGTCGTACTCGTCCCACGGCGGCGCGTCCGCCGAGCGCGCGCCCTCCTTGAAGAACACGTCGCCGTAGAACGCGCACGCCACGTCGGGACCCGGCACGCGCCGAGATTGCGTCAGCTCCGCGAGGCGAAGGCCACGAACTCCGACCAGGTGGTGGGGGAGAGGGTGAGTTGGGGACCGGTGGTGTTCTTGGAGTCGCGGACGTGGACGGTGGTGGGGGCGGTGGCCACTTCGACGCAGTCGCCGGAGCTGTCGCCGCTGTAGCTGCTCTTGAACCAGGCCAGTTCAGTCGTGCTCATCATGCTCCTCGCATCCGCTCCAACAGGCTCCGGGAGTCCTCAGGAGTCAGAGCCTGTGAGCGAAGTTTCGCATAGCGCATGTGGAGCATGCTGATCGTTTGCGGCTTGACGATGAACTGGCTGCTCTCCTGGCCTTCGAGGTAGGCGAACCACTCGTTCTCCGGAGTCTCCAGCAGCTGCATGGGCCCGTTCAGGCCAGGGTGGTAGCCACGTGACAGCGGCATCACCTGAAACTCGACGTTGCGTGGTTCCGTGGCCTCCAGCAGGTGCTCGATCTGCTCGCGCATGGCCTCTTCCCCACCCGTCGGCCGCCGTAGGACATGCTCCTCGACGATGAAACTGAACGACGTGTTGGGCCGCTCCCCGAGCAGCGACTGGCGCGCCAGCCGAGCCGTGACCTGGGCCTCGATCTCCGAGTCGGTGAGCACCGGCACCCGCTCGCGGAACAACGTCCGTGCGTACCCCTCCGTCTGCAACAACCCCGGAACCAACCGGTTCTCGAACGTGTACAGACTGATCGCCACCTCCTCCAGCTCGGCCCACTGGCGGAACCACGAAGCCAGCCCCTTCTCCCGCGTCGCGTGCTTGTACACCCCCTTGAGCACCCCGAACGCGTCCAGGATCTCCTCCGCCCGGTCGACGAACCGGCGTTGGGGGAATCGGCGGCCCTGTTCGATCGACGCGACCGTGGACGGCTGATAGCCGACCAGTGGGGCGTACTCCTCCTGTGTGTGTCCGGCCCTCCTGCGGAAGGCCTTGTGCGCCTCACCGAACGCCTTCAGGCTGTCGGACGGTTCGGGTTCGTTCGCGGTGTTCTGGATGCCGATGGTCTCGATGGTGCTGTCGGTCATACGGGTAACTCCCGGGTGTTCTGGTGCCTACCCCGCCAGACCACCCATGGTCACGGACGGTCACCGTCACTGTCCACTCCGTGACTCGTACAACCCGCAGCGTACGAGTTTCGTGCCTGGCCGACTCCCGTCCCTCCCGGGACGGTTGGGGCATGCACGCAGAGACCGATCTCCAACCTCCCGTCGTCGTCGGCACGTTCACCCAGCTCTTCGCCTGCACCCCGCCCGGTGCCCGGCGGGCCCGGCGGCTCGTCGCCAACCGGATGGACATCTGGGGTTACGCGCACGGCGGCGAACCGAACGAGGACGTCACGCTCGTCGTCGCCGAGTTGGCCGCGAACGCCGTACGGCACGGTCGGGTGAGCGGGCGCGGGTTCCGCGTACGACTGCTGCTGCGCGAGGAGTCGCTGCGGGTGGAGGTGAGTGACGCGAGGGTGGACCGGCTGCCGGTGCCGGGGCGGGAAGCGGACGAGGGAGGGCGGGGGCTGCTGCTGGTCGAGGCGCTGGCGGAGAAGTGGGGCGTCGAACTCCGGCCGGGCGGGGCGTACAAGACCGTCTGGGCGGAGCTCCGAGTGAGGTCGTGCGCCGACTGACTCCTCCTAGGGCGAGGCCCGCCGACAGCCGGTTCCCGCGGACTGGTCGTGCAGGTAGCGGGACCGTTCCGGAGGGGTGAGGTCGGTGTCGACGGCCGCGCAGATGTCGTGGATCGCGCGGTCCGGGTCGGGCAGGTCGACGCTCCACAGGCCGACGGAGCCGTCCGTGCCGATGGCCAGGGTGCGTCCGTCGGGGCTGAACACCACCGCTTCGGGTGAGCGCGTCGGCAGGGTGAGTCTGGTCTGGCCGGTGGCGAGGTCCCACAACTGGACGCCTCTCGCGCCGCTCGCGGCCAGGGTGCGCGCATCCGGGCTGAAGGTCAGCGAGGCCACTGCAGCGCCGACACGGAAGCTGTCCTGGAGCCGGCCGGTGCGCGCGTCCCACATCGTCACCGATCCGCGACTGCCGCTCACGGTGGCCAGGGTGTGCCCGTCCGGGCTGAACGCGATGGACGACAGGATCTGGGGACTCGGCTTGATGGTGCGCCGGGTGCGTCCCGTCGCGGCGTCGAGCAGCCTGATCTGATCACCGCCGGCCTCGATGTCCACGACGGCGAGTGAGCGTCCGTCCGGGGTGAACGCCACCCCCCTGACGGGGCCGCCGTGGCCGGGCTGAGCCGCGGTGTGCAGTGTGCCGGTGGTGAGGTTCCAGAGGTGTACGGCCCCCTGCCAGTCGACGACGGCGAGCCGTGTCCCGTCGGGACTGAAGACCGCCGTGTCGACGGCGCCCAGGACACGGCTCAGGCGAAGTCGGCCCCCGGCGACGTCCCTGACCTCGATCACCCCCCTCTTGACGGACCTGGCAGCCAGGACACGGCCGGTCGGGTCGAACCCCACGGCCGCGAGGTGAAGAACCGGGACGGGCGGCTGCTTGCCTGTGGGAGCCGGGTCCGTGTCGAGCGCCAGGGAGGCTTCGCGATCGCCGGTCCCGGCATCCCAGAGCTGTACCTCCCCCCGGCCGAACGGCCCTTGGCGGACCGTGGCCACCGCCTGTCCGTCCGGGCTGAAGACCAGGTCGTCGATGGAGGTGTCGGCGGAGCCGGGCAGAGTGGTCTGCGGGAGATCGGCGGGCAGGCGGTGGACACGCACGTCAGGGTCCCCGTTGCTGCTGGTGACCAGGGTTCGGCCGTCCGCACCGAGGGCCACCTTCATGGTTCCTCGTCCGTGGTGCCCGGCGGTCACGATGGCCCGCGCCGCGCCGGAGGCGGTGTCCCACAGTCGTACCGTGTCGCCGGGGCTCGGGATGGCGATCGTCCGCCCGTTGGGGGCGAAGGCCAGCCCGTCCATCCCGACGGCAGCGTCCTTGAAGGTGTGGCGGACGATCCCGGTGGCCACCTCCCGCAGTTCCACCGAACCGCCGGTGCGGATCACCGCGTAGGTCCGTCCGTCAGGGCTGAAAGCCACCACCCTGCCGTCGATTCGGCCGCCGCCGACGGTCCGGGTACGGCCGGTGGCCACGTCCCACACCCGCACGAGTCCGCTGAGACCCACCGCGGCGACGGTCCGTCCGTCAGGGCCGAAGGCGACCGCCTCCGGGTCGGGGTGTCCGGTGAAGCCGCGCCGCTTGCGGCCGGTGGTCATGTCCCACACCCGTACGGTCGTCGCGGAGGCGGCGGCCACGGTACGACCGTCAGGGCTGAAGGCGATCCCGCGTACCGAACCGCCGGGGAGGGTGAGGGTCCCGAGTTGCTTGCCAGTGACCGGATCCCACCTGCGGATGATGCCACCGGTGGCTACGGCGAGGGTGCGTCCGTCGGGGCTGAACGCCGCGACATTGCCGGTGTCGTGGCCGGGGAACGTGTGCCGAAGCCGGCCTCCGGGCAGCTCCCAGATCCGCACCTTGCCGTCTCTGCTGACGGTGGCGACGGTGCGTCCGTCCGGGCTGACAGCCGTGGCGTCCACGGGCTCGGTGCCGTCGATCAGGCGCTCGCGCAGCGGTAGCGCCGCGGCGGCATACAGGGCGGCGGTGGCCTCGCGGGTCGGGCTGGTCCGGTAGGCGTGGACGGCGAGCAGTGCCGCGAGGTCGGGGTCGGAGTCCAGCAACGCACCGGACTGGGCGGCCAGTTGCCGGGACTTGGCCAGGTGCTGGGCGGCGACCGCGCTCTGCCACTGCCCCACGGCGAGGCCGGCGGCGACGAGGGCGAGGCACAGGGCGGCGGTGACCGCGGTGAGCACCAGCCGGGACCGGCGACGGCCCTTGTGCTCGAGATCGCGGCCGGCGTCGAGGTAGGCGTGTTCCAGGTGGTTCAGGTCCTCGCGCGGTGCGCCTCCGAAGTGTTCCTGGGCGGCGGCGAGCCGGCTTCCCCGGTACAACGCGCCCTCCTCCCGGCCGAGTTCCTCCCAGGCGTGGGCCGCTTCGGTCAGGTTCCGGTGCACACGCAGGCGTTCGCGGTCCTCCTCGATCCAGCCGCGCAGCCGGGGCCAGGCCGTGAGCAGTGCCTCGTGGGCGATCTCGACCGTGTCGCCGTCCAGGGTGAGCAGCCGTGCCCCGGTGAGCGCCTCCACCACCCGGCCGGTGTCGCCGAGTTCCGCGCGCTCGACGGGACGGCGGGTGTCGGGCGTGCCGTCCCCGGGGGCGACCATGCGCAGCAACACCCGTCGGGCGGCGGCCGCCTGGTCCTCGGTGAACCGGCCGTAGACGTCCTCGGCGGTCTTGGCGATCGCGCCGTCCAGGCATCCCGCCGCTTCGTACCCCGCCATGGTCAGTGTCTTGCCGCGGCGGCGACGCCAGGTCTCCAGCAGCGCGTGAGACAGCAGCGGCAGCCCGCCCGGCGCGTCGGCGACCTCTTCGACCAGCCGGGTGGTGAGGGCGCGTTCCACGGTCAGTCCGGCGGCCGTGGCCGGCTTGACCACGGCGTCGCGCAGTTCCGTCCGGCTCATCGCTCCGGTCAGGAGATTGGCGTCGCGCAGTGCGTCGGCCAGCTCACGGTGCTCGGCGCAGCGGCCGTAGAAGTCGCCGCGCACCGCCAGCAGCACCCGCAGACGGCTTTCGGGCCGGCGGGCCGTGAGCAACAGATCGATGAAGCGAGCACGCTCGGCCGCGTCGTGGCAGAGGGTGAAGACCTCCTCGAACTGGTCGACGATCACGACCGTGTCCGCCTCGGAGTTGCCGTCTCGGGGAATCGCGGGCGTGAGGAGCGGCGCGTGGCTGCGGGCGGGGCGTTCGCCCGGTGTCAGGATCCGGATCGCGGCCGGGCGCGGGCCCGACGCCTGAGCGCGCCGGAGGACGGGTATCAGGCCGGCCCGCAACAGGGAGGACTTGCCGCTGCCGGAGGGGCCGAAGACCGCGGCGAACCGTCGGCGGCCCAGCAGGTCGACCAGGTCCGCGGTGAGCTGTTCCCGGCCGAAGAACAGGTCGCTGTCCCCGGTCTCGAACCGTGCGAGACCTCGATACGGCGCGAGTGCCCCGTCGTCGTCCCGAGAGCCGTCATCGGCGGACTCCTCCACCGCCGCCTTCCAACGGGCCTCCCATTCCGCCAGGTCCGCACCGCACGCTCCCGCATAGGCCAGCACCACCGGGAGCGTCGGCAACTGCTCGCCCGCCGCGGCCTGCGACAGCGTGGTCACCGAATAGCCCGCCCGCTGCGCCAGCGACCGGTAGGTGATCCCGTCCGCCTCCAGCCTCAGCTTGCGTAACTCGAACGCGAACCGCTGCACCGGACCCGCCGCCGGATCCAGCGGCACCTCACGACGCCCCGCCACACCTTCACCCCGTTCAATGTTCGGCCGTCAGAACGGTACTGCCGAACAATGCGCCGACCGGTGAACTCGGTGATCAGCGCACCCCGACCGGGGCCTGCCTGATCGAAGAGGACTCCGCTCACGCATGAAATCCCCACCCCTCGTCCCCCCTCCGGCGAAGCTGGGCTGGCTGGACGCGTTGCGCGGTATCGCCGCACTCGTCGTGGTGTTCGACCACTCCTCGTACACCTTCATGGCGGACTTCCGGCGGGAGTTGATGCCGCAGTTCAACACCAGCCGTTACGGCATCATGGTGTTCTTCCTGGTGAGCGGCTACATCATCCCCGCGTCGCTGGAACGCCGGGGCTGCGTGCGGACGTTCTGGATCGGGCGGATCTTCCGTGTGTACCCGCTGTGGGCGGTGGTCGTCATGCTGCTCCTCGCCGCTCACCTCTTGGGTGTCGCGGAGCTTCACGACTTCGGCGGGCAGAGCGCTGTCACCGTGGTGGTCGCCCACGCCACGATGCTGCAGGAGTTACTGGGAACGCCCAATCTCCTGCTGGTCCTGTGGACGCTCTCCTACGAGATGTCCTTCTACCTGCTGGTCGTGGCCCTGTTCACGGTTCGCCTGCACCGGCGGTCCGCCTCGATCGCCGTCACCTTGGCAGTGCTCTCCGCCGTGAGCGTGGCGGCGGGCGCCGCACTGCCTGCCTCCGCCCTGTCCGGCCTGGTCGGCACCGGCCCGCTGATCGTGTGCGCTTCGATCGCCATGGGGCTCGCCATCTGCTGTGCGAGCGCCGGTTCACCCGGGCTCCGGGGATTCGGGGGTGTGTTGGGCGGCGTGCTGGCGCTCGTCCTGGTCCCCTTGAATGGCACGGTGCCGCTGTGGGAGGGCCTGGTGATCCTCGCCGTGATGTTCCTCGGCACCGCCGTTCACCGTGCCGAGAACGGTCAGAGCACGTGGCAACGTACGGCCGGTGCCGCTGTCCTGGTGGTCGTCTGTGCCGTGGGGAGTGCGTACTGGTCCGCCGCCGACGACCACTTCGCACGGCGCGGCTGGATCGTCGCGTTCCTGCTGGCTGTGCTCACCTTCGCCGTCGGACTGGCGTCGCGCGGTCGCCGCGTACCGCCGATGCTGACCGGACTGGGAACGATCAGCTACTCGGTCTATCTGGTGCACCCGGTCCTGCTGGCGGTGATCGACGGCACGGTCGGCCGGCGCCGGCAGGACAGCCTCGTGCTCGAAGTGGCCTTCTTCGCGGCGCTGTTGCCCGTCTGCCTTCTGACCCACCGTTGCGTCGAAGCGCCGAGCCAGGCCTTGGGCCGCAGGTTGGCGGGCCGTCTGCGGCTGCCGGGCGCCGAACAGCACTGTCTGGCTGAAGAGTTGGCCGCTCCCCGAACTCGCCGAACGCTGGGGTGACTTGGTCACCGCGTAAAACTCGGATGTATGTCCTCGCCTCGGACCGTAGGGTGACCGGCGGACATCCGGGGGAGGGGCATGACACACAAGGCTCGGCGGGACGGGGAAGCCCGCAAAGCCCTTTCCGCACACGCCCGTTCGCGTCCGCTCTGGCGACAACGCCACTTCGCCGTCTTCTGGGCCGCCCAGACCCTCTCCGTCCTCGGTGACTCCTTCGCCCTGATCGCCCTGCCCCTGCTGGTACTCGAGGCGACCGGCTCCCTGGCCCGGATGGGGCTGCTGACGGCGGTGGGCGGGGCGGCCGCGGTCGTGGCGGCGGTGTTCGCCGGGGTCGTGGTCGACCGGGTCGACCGGCGTCGGCTGCTCATCGGCTGCGACCTCGTGCGCCTGGTGCTGTACGGCGTGATCCCGCTGGTGTGGCTGTTCGGGCCGCAGGTCTGGCTGCTGTACGCGGTCCTGCCGCTGTGCGAGGCCGTCGGCACGCTGTTCGCCGTCGGCTACGTCACCGTCGTACGCAGTCTCGTCGGGACCGGGCAACTGACCGAGGCCAACGGGCGGTTGAACGCGACCGCGGCGGCGGCCGGCGTACTGGGCCCGCTGTGCGCGGGCATGGTGGCCGCCTGGACCGGACCGGCCGCCGCCGTCGGGGTGAACGCCGCGAGCTTCGGGGTGTCGGCGCTGTGCACGGCCTTCGTCCGGTTCCGGGCGCGGCCCGCCGGAGCCGACGGCGAACGCACCGGCCTGTGGCGGGACTTGCGCACCGGCGTGACCTTCCTGCGCGGCCATCCCGTCCTGCGTGCGCTCACCGCGCTGCTGTTCGTCTTCAGCTTCCTCACCTTCGGCCTGAACGACCTGATCATCTACCACCTCAAGCACGACCTGGGCCACGACGACGACAGGGTCGGCACCGTCATGGCCGTCGGCGCGCTCGGAACGATCACCGGCGCCCTGCTGGTGGCCCGGGCCCGCCGCCGGCTCGGCTTCGGCGTGACCTGGACGGCCGCGGTCGCGGTGTGCGGGCTCGCCTTCGCCGGCATGGGCTGGGCGCGGGACGTGCCCGTCGTCGCGGCCCTGAGTGCCGCCTTCCTGGCCTGTGTCGCCGTGGCCGGCACCTGCTCCATGTCACTGCGCCAGGAGGTCACCCCGGAACCGCTCCTGGGCCGGGTCACCGCCGCCTTCTGGACCCTGCACTACTCGGCGGCCCCGATCGGCGCGGCCGTCCTGACCTGGGCGGCGGAGCACCAGGGCACGGCCCCGGTCGGCGTGGCCGCCGGTGCGCTCTGCGTACTGATCGCGATCACGGCTCTGTTCACCCCGGTCCGGCGGGCCTGAGACCGCGTCCTCCGGGCAGGGCCCGACCTCACCCGTTCACCCCCGCATAATGCCGAAGACTCCACCGCCACAGCACCCGCGCCCCCAGGTACGCCACCACCCCCAGCAGTGGCGACACCGCCGCCAGCCAGTACGGGACGCCGGTGTCGTGGCCGTGGCCGGTCAGGACCGCGGCCGGGAAGTAGGCGACGAAGGCGAGGGGGAGGCCGTAGGTGAGGAGGCCGCCGACCGCCTTCGGGAGGACGTTGAGGGGGTAGCTGCCGAAGGTGCCGAGGAGTTCCTCCAGCCAGCGGCTCCAGTAGTCGGCGGCCGGGAAGCGCAGCGCCGCGCAGGTGATCGCCGTGAAGAGGGCCGCTTCCAGGAACATGCCGCCGATGATCGCGGCGATCAGGTAGGAGATGCGGCCCGGTGTCCAGTCCAGCTGGCTGCGGCTCAGCGCGCCGACCATGAGGCCCACCGCGACCGTCAGGTCGCCGATCGCGTTGGTGGGGAAGAAGGCCAGCTGGAGTTGGCGGTACACCGGCATCGGGCGAGTCAGGTAGATGTCGATCCTGCCCTCCTGGATCTGCCGGCCCGCGCCGTGCACCCGGCCCAGCAAGAGGACGAACAGTCCGTGCGCGAGCATCCTCGTCGCCGGGATCAGCAGGACCTCCGAGCTGTCCCAGCCGCCCATCCCGGTGAACCGGGTCAGCAGCACCGTGGCGAACACGATCACCGACACCTGCCAGATCGCGCCGATCGCGATCATCAGCAGGAACTCGGTGCGGTACTCCAGCTGGGCACGGAAGTTGAGGCGCGTGACACGCCACGCGATCCGCATGCCGTTCACTGGCCTCAGCCTCCTTGGGAGATGACGCGGCGGGCGGCCCGCCGCCACAGGAAACGGGTGAACAGGAAGAGCGCCACGACCCAGAACGCCTGGATCGCCAGCTGTTCGAAGGCGTCGGAGAGCGGGATGCGCCCGATGTAGAGGGACAGCGGCACGCTCAACGTGGCCTGGAACGGCAGGAATGTGCTCAGCGTGATGAACCAGTCCGGGAAGAACCACAGCGGCGCGTACACACCGGACAGCAGGTTCTGCGCGAAGATCAGGATCAGCATCGCCGCGTTGTTGCGGACCGTCCAGAAGCACAGCTGGTCCAGGGTGAGCAGCACGAAGTACAGGACGCACTGGCCGAGCAGCAGACTCAGCGCGAACACCCCCGCCACCGCGGCCGACCTGGGCGGATCCACCACGCCGGCCGCGAGACAGACCAGGTAGCCGCCGAGCGCCCATGCGAAGCCGTACACCTGCTCGCCGAGGGCGCGCAGGGCGTGGTAGCGCTGGGGCGGCAGCGGGCGCAGGTACCAGTAGACGATCGTGCCGAAGTGCATGTGCTGCAGCACGGTGTCCCGGCCCGCGTACTGGTCCAACTCCCGCAGGCGGGAGGCGAGTACGGCCAGCACGGCGTACGTGACGGCCTGGCCCTCGGTGAGGCCCGCGGTGGTGCCGGTGTGTGCGTACAGGCCGTGCCACAGGGAGGCCACCAGGACCACCTGGACGGCCAGGCGGACCAGGACGGCCGTCATCCGGGGCGGCGCGTGCAGCTCGCCTAGCGGGGTGACCCGGGCGGCGCGCCAGGCGTGCAGGACGGCCATGTCAGACCGCCTCGGCGTGGACGTAGGCCGCCCGCATCACGTCTTCGAGGTCGGCCTCGTCGATGGCGACGCCCGTCACCTCGTACCGCTCGATGACCGCCTTCAGGGCCTGGTGCACGGTGGGGGAGTCCGGTCCGTCGGGGCTCTCGGGGCCGAACACGACCTGGGGGCCCTCCTTGCGCAGCACCGCGATCCCCGGCAGTGGGACGACGTCGGTGTGCGCGTCGGCGAGGGTCGCGCGGACCTGCCAGGTGGAGCCGAACCTGCGGCGGATCTCGTCGAGGCTGCCGTCGAGGACGAGCCTGCCGTGGTTGATCAGGACGACCCGTTCGGCGAGCCGCTCGACCTCGGTCATGTCGTGGGTGGTCAGCAGGACCGTCCGGCCGCGCTCCTCCACCTGGTGGCGCAGGAACTCCCGCACCTGCTCCTTGACCACCACGTCCATGCCGATGGTCGGCTCGTCGAGGAAGACGACCGGCGGGTCGTGCAGCAGCGCGGCGGCCAGGTCACAGCGCACCCGTTGGCCGAGGGAGAGATGGCGCACCCGGGTGTCCCAGAACGTGGAGAGTTCCAGGATGTCGTCGAACTCCTTGAGGCGCGCGGCGTGTTCGGCCTTCGGCACCTCGTAGATGTCCCTGAGGATCGAGAACGACTCGCGCACCGGCAGGTCCCACCACAGCTGGGTGCGCTGCCCGAACACCGCGCCGATGTTGCGGGCGTTGCGTTCGCGATCCTGGTACGGCACCACGCCCGCCACCCGGGCCTCGCCGGAGGTGGGTGTGAGGATGCCGGTGAGCACTTTGATGGTGGTGGACTTGCCGGCGCCGTTCGGGCCGAGCAGGGCGAGGAGTTCGCCGGGTGCCACGTCGAAGGTGATGTCCGAGACGGCGTGCTTGGCGACCCGCTCCGGGTTGACCAGGGAGCGAAGGGTGCCGGCGAGGCCGGGGCGACGGACGGTGGTGTGGAAGGTGCGGGACAGGCCGCGAACCTCGATGCTTCCGGGCACGCTGTGAACTCCCTTGTTGCGAACAAGAGTTACGGCCGGTCGGCTTGGAGGGCCGACCGGCCGCGGGTACACCATGACCGTCGCAGAATCCCGATCACATTGGCAATGGACTAACCCACTGGTGAATTGGACTAATCGATCACCAGGAGGTCACCGGGGGAGCACCGAGAAGACGAACGAGAACTCCGCCGGCTCGGCCCGCAGGTGGTACTGCGGCAGCGGGCCCGGTCCGCAGGACTGTGAGCCGATGCCGTGGTGGCCGTGGTCGAGGTTGACCCAGACCGTGTCACCGGGGGTGAGGTCGGTGAGGTGAGTGGCCGCGTCCAGCTGCTCGGTCGTCCAGCGCCGGGCGGTGAAGGAGAACTCCGGGTCGCCCTCGATCCGCAGACCGCCGAGCTCCACCCAGCGGACGTCGGCGCGGGCGCCGTTCTCCTGCGGGCGCAGATACGGCGTCTGCAGCTCGTCCACGCTCGCCTGCCAGCGCCCGACCATGGACGCCTTCCGGGTGTCCGGGTAGGCCTCGCCGGGGCCGCCGCCGTACCACTTCACCTGGTCGGCCTCGGGGAGTCCGAGCCGGATGCCGAGCCGGGGCAGCGGCTGGGTCCACTCGCCCTCGGGGCCGACGGACACCGTCAGGCGAAGCCGCGAGCCGTCCGAGGTCCAGCGGTACACGACGGCGAGCCCCACCTCGCGAGCGGCGGGCGCGACCCGGGTCCGGACCGTCAGCGCGTCCTCGCCCAGGTCCACCGAGTCCAGCCGGTGCCGCATCCTGTGCAGGCCCAGGGTCCGCCACAGCGTGCTGTAGCGGATGCCGGAGGCCCACTCCGTGCCCTCGTCGTTGTCGGTCGTCGCCCGCCACACGTCCAGCCGCGGGCTCTCGACAGCGACCCCGCCGATCGTCTTGAGCGCACCGGTACGGCCGTCGAAGGACGCCGGACCCAGGGTGATCAGCTTCTCGCCGCGCACCGGCCGGTCGGTGGGCGCGACGGAGGGCCGTACCCCTGACGAAGCCGGGAACTGGCCCCACGCGACGACGTGGTCCTTCGGCGCCCAGGCCGTGTCGGACGCCAGCAGCGCCCGCACCGTCCACTGCGCCTCCGCGGCCTCGTGCGCGGGCGGCTCCGGCAGCTTCAGGTCCGCCGA